>NC_016012.1:600000-1200000 GCF_000283555.1 Candidatus Arthromitus sp. SFB-rat-Yit | reverse complement strand
ATTTATTTAAGCTCGAAAATTTATCGGGGATTCATAGAAGACTTAGTATTTTTAGTTACGTAGAGCCGTATTTATCAAATTTTCCTGAAGAAAATAGGGAGTTTGATAAATTATTTATAAAAAGTAGGTTTGATTCAAAATTAAATTCTATTATTTGTAATAAAACATTTTGGGGAGTAATGGATAAAGATGGAAATTACAATAATAGGGAATATAGATATAAATTCTTTATGACATCTTTGGATAAGATAGTTTCTTATGACACGTGTAAAGAGAGTTTTATAGGAATGTATAATTCTATAAAAAATCCTAAATCTCTTAGAGAAAAATATTTATCCAATAAGAGCGGTAAAAATTTACATATAGTATCTTGTATTCAAACGCATTTAAATTTGAATCCGTATGATAAAAAAGAGACATCTATTTATATGGGAATATGCGAATCAGAAGATGAAATTAAAAGTGTTCTTATTAAATATAAATCACTTAATGATATAATTTCTGAGTTTCAAAAGTTTAAAAATTATATGAGGGGGTTTATAGATGAAGAAATTATATTAACTCCCGATAAAAGTATAGATTTTATGGTTAATATATGGTGCAAATATCAAACTATTTCGTGTAGGTTTTTGGGGAAAGCATCTTATTATCAAATAAACAAAGGGGTTGGATTTAGAGATCATCTTCAAGATTCTATGATATTTTTAAATTCTAAAAGTGAATTGATGAGAAAACAAATTTTAATGCATGGGAATATGGAATTTATAGATGGTAGAGTTGTTCATTATTTTTTGGATGAATCTGAATATTGTATAGATACTAATTCTAGTGATGATCATTTATGGCTTGTATATGCAACGATAGTATATATAAATGAAACTCAAGATTTTGGTATTTTAAATGAAAATCTTAGTTATTTAGATAGTTTTATAAAGGATAGTTTATATGATCACTTAAAGAGGAGCATAGATTATTCTTTAAAAAATTTAAGTGAAAGGGGTCTTTCTCTAATTTTAAAACATGATTGGAATGATGCTTTAAGTAATTTTAATGGAGATAGTATATTTGTAAGTGAGTTTCTTTATTTAATTTTGAAAGAAATAAAACCGATATGTGAAATTATGAATGATTTATTTTTTATAAATAAAATTACATATTATATTGAGTTTTTAAAAAATTCGATAAATAAATTTGGATTTCATAAGAAATGGTATTTAAGAGGAATATCCAATGGAATAAAAATAGGATGCTGTGATGAGGATAAACGTATATTTTTACTTCCTCAAGTTTTTGGAGTTATAAGTGGAGTATGCGATTTTGAAAGAAGCAAAAATATAATGGATAAAGTATATGAATTATTAAATACAGAGTTTGGATTAAAAATTTTAAATCCTCCATATAAAATTTCAAACAAAGATATAGGATATATCACAAGATATGCAGAAGGTATAAGAGAAAATGGATCTATATATTATCATGCATGTATGTGGGGAATACTTTCGTTTATTTTAATTAATCGCATTGATATTGCAAAAGAGATAATAGATAAAATAAATCCAATAAGGAAGAGTGATAAAATTGATTTATATCAAATAGAACCATATGTTATGCCATCTAGTGTTGAGGGAGATTATTCTTTTGATTTTGGAAGAGGAAATTGGAGTTTTAATACGGGTTCTTCTGTTTGGTTTCATAGGATTATAACAAATTTTGTGATAGGAGTTAGGGGAACTATTTATGGGCTTTTGATAGATCCAAAACCTTTTAAAGAGTGGAATGAATTTTCTATAGTAAAAAAATATAGAGATTCAAAATTTAATATAATTTTTAAACGGAAAAATGTGAAATATTTAGAAATTTATGTAAATAAAGAGAAAATAGTTGGGAATCTTATAAAAGATATAAAAAGAAATAGTGAGTATTATGTTGAAGTTTATTTTAAATAGTATGGAGGAGATATTTTTAAAGTATCAACATATATTAACAAAAATTATGCTAAGTTATACACATAGTTAACAACACATTGTGAATAACTTAGCTATTTTTATTTAAAACACATATAAAAATATTCTGAATTGATAAATTATAACAAAATATTAATAAAAATTGTGAATAAATATGTGGACATTGTGGAATAATTTGATATTAAAAAATAACAATATAGATTTTACAATATTTTAAGATATATAAAATTAAATAGAAATTGTTTATAAAATTTATCCATTTTTTTTAATTTTTGTTATTATATCATTTTTTTTACATGATTTATTACAATTTTTGCAAGAGTTATCTTTTTTAAAAATTATTTTTAAGATGTGTAAAAAGCTTACAAAAACAATAATCAGTATAATTAAAATTTCCATTATATCACCATAATAAATTTGTAATATTAAACACTAAAAAAGATACGGAATATGCTAATAATAATTGATATACCGTTAATATAAGTGTAAATTTAATTCCATATTCATGTTTAACTGTAGACAATACAGATATACAAGGTGTATATAACAATACAAAAACCAAAAAAGATATTGATGAATGTGAAGTGAAAAATGTTGGAATTATTTGAGTTAAATTTGCTCCAAATGTAACTCCCATAGAACTTATTATAAATTCTTTTGCCATAAGTCCAGCTATTAAAGACACGCCTGCTTGCCAAAAACCAAATCCCAATGGAACAAATATTTTTGAAATATATGAACCTATAGAGTATAAAAAGCTATCTTCAATAGAGCAAAATCCGTATATATTAAAATTAGATAAAAACCAAATTACTATTGAGATTGATAATATAAGTGTGCCTATTTTTTTGAAAAACGAGGATATTTTGTTTAAGGATTCTTTTAAAATATATGATAACGAAGGAAGTTTGTAGTCTGGTAGCTCTAAGATGAAAGATTTTTCTAAATTATCTGTTTTGGAAAATTTGTTCATTATAATTCCGATAATTACAGCGAGAATTATGCTTAATGCATATAGAAATAATAGTACGATTTCTTTATGATTTTTAAAAAATATGTTTGTGAATAGTAAGAAAACGGGTAATCTCGCACTACAACTCATAAGTGGCAATAAGAATATAGATATTTTTCTATCATTGTCATTTTCGAATGTACGTGTTGCCATTATAGCAGGAACGGTACATCCAAAACTCATAAGCAAAGGGAAAAATGCCTTTCCGGATAGTCCGAACATATTCATAAACCTATTTAGTAAAACGGAAGATCTAGCTATGTATCCACAATTATCTAAAAATGTTAAACATATAAACATAGATAATATCAGTGGTAAGAATGAAATAATAGTAGAAACTGCATTTATAATGCCATCTAGTATAAATGATTTAATTATAGGTGATGAATGCGATAATAGGTTTTCGATTATTGGTACAAATTTATTTGATATTAAATTAGACAATATATCGGACATGGGTCCTCCAACCCAAGAGAAGGTTATTTTAAATATTAAATAGAAGATTATTATTAGTATTGGAAATGATAAGTATTTATTTAAAACAATGTTATCTACATATTTGGATTTGTTTTTATTTTTAGATTTACTGGTTTTTACACATAATTTTAAAATTGAATTTATCTCTTCATAAATTTCATTAGATGATTTAGATTTATCAACTTTGCTTTTTTGAATATCTATTGGTTCATAGTTTTTAATGAAATTTTCAATAGATGATATGGTATTTTTCTTATTTCCATTAACAGTAAATACCTTGCAGTTTAAGTATGTAGATAGTTTATTTGTATGTATTTTTATATTATTTTTTTCAGCTACATCTATCATGTTAAGTACTAACACCATAGGTATATTAAAATTTATCAATTGAAGCGTTAAGAATAAATTTCTATAAAGATTTGATGAATCGAGAACATTTATAATTAAATCTGGATTTTTATTTTGGAGATATTCAAGTGATATTCTTTCTTCGATAGAAATGGAATCCAAGGAATAAATACCAGGAAGATCTATTAATTCTATGTTATTAGTTATTTTACCAACCTTTTTTTGTACTGTAACACCTGGATAGTTACCAACCTTTTGGTTTGATCCTGTTAGTATATTAAATATAGTAGTCTTACCAACGTTTGGATTTCCAATTAGAGCGTATCTCATAATGTTATTCCCCTGTAGCTTTATTAAGTATTAGAGTATCGAATATTTTTTTTTCAAGTGCTATATTGCATCCATTAACATTAATTATTATAGGTCCACCTAAGGGGATTTTTTTATATATAGATATTGAAGAGTTTTTTAATATACCAAGTGAATTAAGACGTTTTTTTATGGATGTTGTACATATTATATCTTCAACTTTATATGATTCATTAATTGATATTTTATTAAAATTTTTCATACAACAAACACCTCGTATAAATAAAATAAAAAAGTTTTATAATATACAAGTATATTTTTAAAATGTAAATATAATACAAATTAAATATTTTTAAATTTATATTGTTTTATTATTATCTTAATTTTATAATAGTAAAGGTAATCTGTGAAGAGAAATGAGCGGTAATTTTTATGAGAATATTGGAGCAGTATTGCAATGTTGAGGAATTTGATGTAGGTAGTGTTTTGAATGGAAGTGTGGATGTTGAAGTTTACAAACATGCTATTTATTTTGACTTAGAACACTATGTATATAAGAAACCTATTTGTATAGGAGTTTTTGGATGTTGCTATTATGATGATAATTTAAATAAATTGAAGGTTACTCAGTACATGATAGAAAACAAATATGAAATACATACTTTGCTTTTGCTAGCTAAAGATTATTTTAAAAAGATGTATTCGGAGCTTAATAAGAAATATATTGTAACGTTTTCAGGGAATAATGATTTTACCGTTATAAATTATTTGTTCAATCAATATAATGTAGACTTTTATATAAAAAATTATTTTGAAGAGATTGATCTTCAGAAAGAATTTTCTAAAATTTCTAAGAACAAAGATAATATAGGTCTTAAAAATTTGGAAAAGATAGCGGGAATTGATAGGAAAAATGAGCTTATGAGCGGAGTTACTATTGCTAAAACGTTTGCAAAAATTGTTAAAGATCACGATTATATAAATAGAATACCTGAAGATAAGGTTAAGAAGATATTGAATTATAATTTAGATGATGTAGTTAATTTATTTTATATATATATTAGGTGGAGAAATATTGAAAAATATATTTTAAATCTAAAAGAGGACTTACAAGATGATTTGTAAGTCCTATTAATTTTTAACATAATTTATTTATTGCAGTTTCTAATCTGATTAATGTTTCTTTCTTTTTAAGTAAATGTGCAAGTTCAACTGCACCACCAGGACTTGAATTTTTACCAGATAAGGCACATCTTATTGGCCATAACACAAATCCATTTTTATATGAATTATCTTTTATATATTTATTTATAAGTGAATTTAAATTCTCTATTGAGTAATCATTTGTATTTTGAAAAATAGGAAGTACATCTATTAAAATTTCTTTAGATGATTCGATTGTAGTTTTCATTTTTTTATGTTCAAATATACTTAAATCATAATTAGGGAGATTTATTAAAAAGTCTATTATTTCAGGAATTTGTGATAATATTTCTATCCTATTTTGTATCATTTCACATAATAGTTTTTTATCTATTTGTGAAGGAAGATTTCCCAAGTACTTATTTGAGATATTGTAAAATTTGTCTTTATCCATTTTTTTGATGTACTCAGAATTCATCCAAGTAAGTTTTTTAATATCAAATATCGATGAAGATTTTGAAATGTTTTTATAATTGAAATTTTTTATAAGTTCATCTAGAGTGAAAAACTCTTCATTATTTTCAGGACTCCAACCAAGTAGAGCTATATAATTTATTATTGCTTCGCTCAAATATCCCTTATCTATTAGATCATTATATGAAGCATCTCCATTTCTTTTTGAGAGCTTTTCTGTTTCATTTTTCATAATATGAGGGCAATGTATGTAAGTTGGAACTTCCCAAGAAAAAGCTTCATAAAGTCTTTGGTATTTAGGAGCAGATGAAAGATACTCTTTACCTCTAACTATATGTGTAATTTTCATTAAGTGATCGTCAATTACATTTGCAAAATTATATGTTGGCATTTTATCAGTTTTAAGAAGTATCATATCTTCAAGTTCATAGTTTGGAACACTTATTTCACCGTATAAAATATCATTGAATTTAGTAGTACCTTCGATTGGGTTATTTTGTCTTATTACATAAGGTATATTTTTGGCTAAATTTTCTTTGATTTCTTCAGGAGTTAAATTAAGACAATGTTTATCATATTTAAATACTTCATTTTTCTTATTAGATTCTTCCCTCAATTTTGATAACCTTTCGTTTGTACAAAAACAGTAATAAGCATGACCATTTTTAACTAATTTTTCAGCATATTCTTCGTATATATGTTTGCGTTCACTTTGTATGTAAGGACCATAATTACCAGGTACATTAGGACCTTCGTCATAATTAAGATGGGTGTCTTTTAAAACGTTAAAAATTATTTCTACTGCACCTTCAACAAATCTTTCTGTATCTGTATCTTCAATCCTTAAAATAAATTTACCGTTCTCTTTTTTAGCAATTAAATATGTATATAAAGCAGTCCTGAGATTTCCAATGTGCATGTATCCAGTTGGACTTGGAGCAAAACGTGTTCTTACCACCATATAGCATTACCTCCATAAAATTTTATATAGAAATTATACACAAAAAAAATAAATCATTAAATACTAAATAATTGAGTTTATAGTTAGTGTATTATTTTTCATATCACAGCTTATAATAATATTTCCGAGTTGATCTGTCCTTAATATTTTTGAATTTACATCGTTTAAAATATTTAAAGTGTTTTTGTTAGGATGTCCATATGAATTATTTCCAACACTAATGACAGATATATATGGATTGACTTTTTCAATAAATTTTTTGACATTGTTTTTATCATTGTTATAAGCACCATGATGAGGCACCTTTAATATTTCACTTTTTATATTCATATCTAAAAGTTCGATTTGTTTATCCTCTTCAATATCACCTGTATATAAAACATCAAAATCTTTAACTGAAGCCTGAAATACAAGAGATGAATCGTTAAATTCCTCAACAGGATTAGAAAAATCACACAGGAATTTGAGTTTAAAATCATTTTTTAAATTTAATATTGAAGGTTTATCTATATAGAGTAGTTTAGTTTTTGAATTCTTTATTAAGGATTTAACTTCATTGAAAGTATCATTTTTAAAAATACCGGGTAAAATGACATTGTTTACTTTGAAATTTTTATAAATCTCGGGGAATCCAGACGAATGATCTGAATGATCATGTGTGAGTATTACATAATCGAGTGTTTTGATGTTTCTAGATTTTATAGTATTTATAACATTATCAATAAATTCTTTTTCACCTGTATCAATTAAGATTGATATATTGTTATAGGAAATTAAGCTTGAATCTCCTTGATTAACATCAAAGAATATGATATTAAATAAATCTTTTGTATTTTTATTTGAACATGAAATAAGAAAAAAGAAAAATATAAGTAAAAAAATTTTTCTTATTTTTTTCATAATGTTACCTCGCATATATTTAGCATATTTTTAAGAGTTTTTTCATATTTTATACTAAATTATTCATTAAGAAACAAAATAAAAAATCACTTGTAAAATTTAATATACAATTAATATAATATAAAAATAGATATTTTTTTCAGAAGATATGGAGGATAAAGCTTGTATAAAACACTTTGTTATTGGATGAATTTTGCGAAATTTTATATTTATATAAGTGTAAATTTAAAGGCGTTTAAAAAAGCTAAAAAAAATAATGATAGAGAAAAGTTCACGAAATTATTTGAAAGATCCTATAATCTATTTGCAGATGTATTTTGTAAGAGTGTTAATATAGATTTTGATATTACTGGACAAGAAAAAGTTGATCTGGATGAAACTTATTTAATTGTTGCAAATCATTTGGGATTAGCAGATATTGCAACTGTAATAAAGGCATTTCCTAAAATTACTTCCTTTGTTTCAAAAATTGAATTATCAAATGTTATGGCATTTAGTGAATGGATGAGAGTTGCAGGATCTATCTTTATTGATAGAAATGATGCTAGAGCTTCTATAATTGAGTTGAATAAAGGAATTGAAGAATTAAAAAGTGGAATTAGTATGTGTGTTTTTCCAGAAGGAAAGAGAAATGATACAGGACAAATTGAGGAGTTTAAAAAAGGTAGTTTTAAACTTGCTTTGAAATCAGGAGTTAAAATTCTTCCCATGGTTTTATATGGGACTAGGGATGTTTATGAAAATAATAATAACAAAATTAGAGATGGGAAAATAAAAGTTCGTATATTAGACCCTATAGATTTAAAAACTTTAAGTTCTGAAGAAATTAAAAATTTACATGTTATAGTTCATGACAGAATGAATGAGGTATACAAGCAGTTAAAATAAATTTTATATGGGGGAAATTATTATGATTAAGGAATTTTCTATAAGCAATGATAAGGTTATGATGAATTTTACTAAAAAATATTGTAGTACTTTTGAAGATGTGCTTGAGAGTAATGGATTTAAAAATGTGCTTGTGCATTATTTAAATAAGAAAATATCTAGAAGAGATAGTGTATATAAGTATTTTTTAAGAGGAATAGAGGATTTAGATGAATTTATCATGTCACTTATAAAGATATTGGAACTTTTGACTATATTTGATAGAGAAGAAGTTATCAATATGAAAGTTAGGTATTATTATATACTTGAGGATAAATATAGTTTTGATAATTTTATAGAAGATTTTTATTCTTATTGGATAAAACTTGAGAGATATACAATACTTACTCAAATGTCCGTTGGAGATGGAATTATAAAATTAGGATTTGTTGATGCGAATTCAAAATTTACAAACTTAATAATGCAACTTTACCGTAAAATAAAGAATTCTGTTACAGCGAAGGTACCACTTGTTTATAGACAATTGAAGTCTGGCAATAATGCATCAATTGTATTGAACGAGTATAGTTGGAAATTGAAAAATTATGAATTAGTTGAAAATATAAAATTTATAGATACGATTTCATTAGAGACTCCATTTATTTCATATCCAACTAAAAATACAAGAAGTGGATCTTTTACAGAGGTATTTGAAAATCCACTTAAAAATTGTGAAATAGATGATGAGAATTGGTTTTGTTATCCCGCGAAAGTTGGAGAACTCTTAGCATTTATTTATTTTCATAAAGATTTTATGGCTAATGGCATAGCATTATCTAATTTGTTTGAAATGGCAAGTAGGGATGAGTATGTTGGAAGGAATCCTGATATAATGTATGTTTATGGAGCTGAAGATTTAAGTGATAGAAATAATGAGTATAAAACAGTTTTCTATGATGATATAGAAAATAATTTATTAGTAGGACTTGTTACTTATAGCAAGGATGTAGATTATTTTGGATATTTAAAAAAGATGACTTTAACACTTCATAATTTGGTTATGATTAAAAGGGGATATTTACCAATTCATGGAGCTATGGTTTCAATAACTTTAAAGAATGGAACTTCATCAAATATTGTGATCGTTGGAGATTCAGGTGCTGGGAAGTCAGAGTCACTTGAGGCTTTTAGAAGTTTTGGAGAAGAGTATATTTCGGATATGACGGTAATCTTTGATGATATGGGGGTTTTAAAAATTGCTCAGGATGGAATTTATGGTTATGGTACTGAAATAGGGGCTTTTGTAAGACTTGATGACTTAGATCAGGGATATGCATTTAAGGAGATAGATAGAAGTATATTTATGAATCCAGATAAAACTAATGCAAGGCTTGTTATGCCGGTATCCAGTTATCGTGATATTATAATGGGAAATAAAATTGATTTTATTTTATATGCAAATAATTATGAGAGAGCAAACGATGGCACTATTAAATTATACAGTAGGGATAAAATAAAGGATGCAATAAAAATATTTAGGGATGGTAACAGATTTGCAAAGGGAACAACACACGAAAAAGGTTTAGTATCTTCTTATTTTGCTAATCCGTTTGGACCTATGCAAAAACAGAATGAAACAGATGTGTTGCTTGATAAATATTTTGAAAAGATGTTTGAATTTGGTGTGGCAGTTGGGGAAATAAAAACTTGTTTAGCCATAGATGGTATGGAGAAAGAAGGACCTAAAAATGCAGCATTAGATTTATTTGATCTAATAAAAAATAAGCCAAATTAAAGATTTAATCTTTAATTTGGTTTTATAAATAATTTACATTAAAAATATTTTTAATGTAAATTATGATATAGTATTAAGATTAGGGAATATTAATTTAGAGCTACATTTCTATTAATTTTTTGAATTAAAGATATGAATGTATTTGTCCGGTTAATTCCTTTAATTTTGTTGATTTTATTTATAAGCATGTCTTGTAAATGCTCAATATTTTTACAAATTACTTTTGTTAGTATTTCGAAATCTCCAGTAGTTATATGGAGTTCTGTGATTTCTTTTATGTTTTGTAGATCGTTTATTACGTCTGGAATATATGAAGTACTATCTGTATATATAGCAACGAAGCAACATATATCAAATCCAAGTTTTGTTAGGTCTAATGATAAATTATATCCGAGCAATATTCCCATATCTTCCATTTTTTTCATTCTAACATGAATAGTTCCTCCACTTACGTGGCATATTCGAGCTATTTCAAGATATGGAGTTTTACAATCTTTGATGAGTATATCAAGTATGTCCAAATCTAATTTATCTAGATTATTAAAAATTTGTGAGTTCAAATTTTTACCACTTCCTTTGTGAATTAAATATATTTTAGGAGGAGATAAAATGAATTTTTTAGGTATTTTGTTATTTGTTTTAATTACTTTAATTACATATAATTTATTAAAAATATTTGTATTATCAAATATTAGAGCTAATAAATTTAGATGGTTAATTTTGATTTTAGGAATTATCATTTGTGTAGCTTCACTTTTCTTAAAAGTACCAACCTTTGTTATGTATATAATACAATGGTTATATTTGGTTTTAATACTTTGGTCTGTTGACCTTTTTGTTGATGTTAAACGTGAGAAAATTAAAAATAAAAATATTAAGGTTGTAAAGAACAAACCTAAAGTAAAACCTAATAGAATAAAGCATAAAAATTAACCATTAAATATCAATATAAATTGGAGAAGTTAGTGCAAATAAGTTATTATGGGATAAAATCCTAAGTATAAAGAACTTGTTTGTACCTTTTTTTATATCAACATTATAGGATATATTTTTTAGGCTGTATAGATTTTGATCTATTATAAAGTCATGTTTATTATTAAGTAGTACTAATTTTTTATTTGAGAAATTAGTACTACTTAATTTTATGTTTAGAGAAATATATTGTTTATCACTAAGATTTGAGGTGGAGAGAGTATAATCTAAATATAATTTATCTGAATTTGAAATGTAGAAATTTCCGTTTTTGATTTGAGAACTTATATATTGTTTTAAATTTCTGAAATCAAATACATTATTAGATTTATTTCTTATAAATATAAAACCATTATTTACATATATAGGAGTTACGTTTATACCTAAATTTAATAAATTCAAATAATTATCTATAGATTTTAAAAAGTTATCATTATATAATGTGAAATATTTTTTTGTGTTTTCATTGTATATTTGCATAAAACTATTGTTTGAAAGTATTAGAGTTGGATTATTTAAATAGCACCATAAATAAAAATTTTTTAGTTTAAATATATCTCCCTTAAAAATGCTTTTTGATAATAGAATCCTAATTGGACCTATAATTGAATGACATTTAAAACAAATGATACCTACCGTGTTTCTATATTTTTTTTCAAATGAATCGATTTTATCCTGTATGTAGTTGAGTCTAGATATTTTATCATTTGATAAACCATCGAACAGGTATTTGTTACTGTATTCAATTATTATAAAATTCAAATTATTTTTGTTTGCATTCTTTAAAATAGAATAAGGGTTTTCATTAATGTCTTTAGGGACATAATATGTTCCTTTTAGAAAAGATTTTGGCATGATTTAAATCCTTAGATATTGTTCTAAGTTTAATATATTTATAAATTTATTAAATTATTATACTAATATTATTTAGCTACATCCTGTCGTTGAACCACAATCAGCACATACATAACATGTTCCGTTTTTAAACATTTTTACACTTGAACAGTTAGAACATATTTTATTGTAGATTTTTTCATAGTCAGATGAATCTTGTTTGTGCTTTAAATCTGAAGAATTGTAATCATTGTCTTTATCTTCATAATCAGATGGTTTAACCTGACAAAATCTATAATCATTTAATTCAATATCAATTATTTTTGATATTAAATCAGATATTGAGGATGCGTGTTTTATGTAGGGGTGTTTTTTTACAAAACCATGTGGTTCATATTTTTGACCTCTAAGCATTGACGAAATATCTTGAGGAGAAACTTTATGTTGAAGCATTACAGAAAGGGATTTTGATAATGAATTTAATAATCCCATTATGATAGTTCCTTCTCTATCTGTTGTTATATAGATTTCGCATATTTCATTGTTTGTATTTCTATTTACTGTTGTGTATATTTTTATATCCTCAATTTCGGCAGGGTGAGTTGTACCACTTCTTATCCCAATTGGCTTATTTCTCTTTGGATTGTGCTTTAATGATTCTTTCATATTTTTAGCTAATATTAATAGCTCATTATAATTTAAGTTGTTTAAATTTTCGTCATTATTAATATCTTCTAGATTTTTATTCAGTGGCTGGGCGAATTTACTTCCATCACGATATAGAGAAATTCCTTTTACGCCAAGTTTCCAACTAAGCATTGTCATTTCCTTAAAGTCTTCAACTGTTGAATTATTTGGAAGATTAATAGTTTTTGAAATTGATCCAGAAACAAGTGGGGTAATTGCTGCAACCATTTTTACGTGTCCTTCTGGTGATATGAATCTTATACCTGTTCCACATGTGTTAGCAGTATCAAATATTTTTAAATGTTCTTCTTTTAGATGAGGAGCACCTTCTATTTTTCCATCAATTAATTTTTCGTATTTAAATCCATTAGATTCAACAGTTTCAGTTCTTTCAATATAAGCAAGTATATCTCTAATTTGATCATCCGAGTATTTCAAATTTTTGAGAGCGGATGCAATCATTGGATTTGAAAGTGTTAAATGTCCTCCACCTGATAGTTTTTTATAGACTATATGGGAGAAAAATGGTTCGATTGATGTTGATGCAGCGTCCATCGCAAATGAAATTGTACCTGTTGGAGCAATTACAGATACTTGAGCATTTCTATAACCATATTTTTCACCTGAATTATAAGCAGATTTCCAAACATTTTTTAAACAAGTTGATATGTATTTTAATCCCATTTTATTTAATAAGTCATGGTCAATTTTTATTGGAGTATAGTTTAAATTCTCGAATTCATCTTTTAAATATCCAGCAACACGGGCATGATTCCTAATAACTCTTAACATGTATTTTTTGTTTATGGAGTATTTCTCAAATACTCCTATTTCTTTTGACATAATAGATGATATGAAGTAACTTTCTCCTGTTAATATACCGATTATGCTTGATGTAAAACATCTGGCTTCATCTGAGTCATAAGGTATACCCATAATCATAAGCAGTGAAGCTATGTTGCATATTCCAAGACCTGTTGTTCTAAACATATGAGTTTTTCTTGCGATGTCTTCTGTTGGGAATTGTCCAAAATGTATTGATGCTTCTAAAATTAGTTGAGAGATTCTAATCATATGTAAGTATTGATCTATTTTAAACATTTGATTATTTTCATCATAAAATTTTAAAATATTTATTGAAGCAAGATTACATGATGTATCATCTAAAAATGCATATTCAGCACATGGATTTGTAGAGTTTATTCTATTATATTTTGCGTTATATACTCCATCTTCTCCGGCGGGGCAAGTGTGCCAAGCATTGAACGTATCATCAAAAAGAGGAGCAGGGTCTGCACATTTATGCGATGCTTCATTAAACATATTCCATAGATGTTTAGTGCTTATTTCTTTATTTACGGATGTATCGATTCTACCTTTTAGTATTATTTTAGAGTCGGGGTCGTTTTTTAAATTTTCAACCTTCATCATGAACTCATCTGTTATTTTAACTGAATTGTTGGAATTTTGACCTGATACTGTATTGTAGGCATCACCCTCAAATGCTCCATCATATCCCATTTTTACAAGCGCACGCACTTTATCTTCTTCGATAGATTTCCAATTTATAAAATCTTCGATTTCTGGATGATCTAAATCAAGACAAACCATTTTTGCAGCTCTTCTTGTTGTTCCGCCAGATTTTATTGCACCTGCATTTTTATCAAGACCTTTCAAAAAACTCATAAGACCTGATGATGATCCTCCACCAGATAATTTTTCTCCAGTTGCTCGTATATTTGAGAAATTTGTTCCTGTTCCTGATCCAAATTTAAACAATTTAGTTTCTGTTACGTAATGCTCAGAGATGGAGTGTGGACCTAAAAGCTTGTCTTCAATTGATAAAATAAAGCATGCGGATGCTTGAGTTCTTGTGTAAGAATCTATTGATTTAACAACTTTTTTCTCATTTATATCGTAGTAATATGTGTTTTGAGGTTCTCCTTTTATACCATAAGATAATGCAAGTCCTGTATTGAACCACTGTGGTGAATTTGGTGCAAATTTTTGATCGATTAGTGCGTATGCAGTTTCGTCATAAAATATTTGTTCTTCTTGCTTATTTTTAATTAATCCTAGATCTTTTAGAGATGATATCCAAAAACTTACAAGTCTATGTACAATCATTTTAAAAGAGTTTTCCATTCCACAATCATTTGGAACACCACTTTTTCTAAAATATTTTGTAGCTATTATATCGCAAGCAGTCTGTGAAAAATGCTCAGGGAACTCTAAGTTTTTCATATCATAAATTGTATTTCCAGTTTTATAATCTTTAAGTAGAACATTTACCTTTTTCCATTTAAATAAACTAAATACATCTTTGTCTTTGTTATTTTCAAGTATTTGAGTGAAATGTCTTATAAAAACATTTTTAATATTTTCCATAGTAACCACCTTTTTAAAACTAACGTGAAAATATTTTAACATAAAAAACATGGATGATAAATTCACAAAAAATATTTAAAGAAATAAATAAATTGAAAAAAATATCTCAAGAGAGTAAAATTATAGCAATTGTTTTGAAAAGAAATTAAATAGGAGAATATAAGTATATGATCATATTTTTTGAGAAGGATATAGATATAGAGGATGCTTTAGACAAAATAATATATATTTCTGAAATAAATTTTTCACATTTTAATTTTGGGGAAAATTACAAAGGTATATATATTTCAGAAGATATTGATAAGGAATTTATATTGAAAAATATTGATGGAATTAGAGAAATGGTTCAAGTTAATAAACCTTATAAATTTGTTAGCAGAGAGTTTAAGAAAGAGGATACTATTGTACATATTGGGAATGTTAAGATAGGTGGAGAACATTTTGAAACAATAGGTGGACCTTGTTCTTTTGAAAATGAAGATGGTTTTATGGAAATAGCAAAAAATTTAAAAGAATTCGGAGTCAAGATAGTAAGAGGCGGTGCATTTAAACCTCGAACTTCCCCTTATTTTTTTCAGGGAATTGGTAAAGATGCTTTAAAAATTATGAGGAGAATTACCCTTGAGTTGGACTTGAAGCTTGTTAGTGAAATTGTATCGACAGAAGATATAGAAGTATTTAATGAATATGTGGATATTTTTCAGGTTGGAGCACGAAATATGCAGAATTTTGAATTATTGAAGAAGCTTGGTAAGTGCAATAAACCTATTTTATTAAAAAGGGGGTTTAGTGCGACAATTGAAGAGTTTTTATTAAGTGCTGAGTATATCGTATCTGGAGGGAATATGAACGTTATACTTTGTGAGCGAGGAATTAGAACTTTTGAAAAAAGTACGAGAAATACTTTAGATATATCAGCTGTTCCTGTCATTAAGAAATTATCACATCTTCCTATAATAGTTGATCCTAGTCATGCATCTGGGAGATTTGATTTGGTTGAATCCCTTGCGTTGGCATCTGTTTCAGCTGGATGTGATGGAATTATGGTTGAAGTTCATAATGACCCTGAAAATGCATTATCTGATGGGTGTCAGTCACTAAAATTCAAACGATTCTATAATATGAATAAGAAAATACATAAGATAAGGAAGAGTTTATTTTAAATTTATTTAGGAGATAAGTTGTGAATATAAGAAGTAAGAAAATAAAATCTGTAATAAATATTCCAGGAGATAAATCAATATCTCATAGAGCTCTTATGATTTCGTCTATATCAAATGGGGTTAGTGTAATACATAAATTCTTATTTAGCAAAGATTCCTTAGCAACGATGGAGTGTCTTAAAAATTTGGGGGTCAAAATTGAAATTGATGATTCTAGAATTAAGGTGTTTGGGAATGGATTATATTCTTTGAAAAAATATGATGATGTGTTAGATGCTAAAAATTCTGGGACAACAATTAGAATAATGAGCGGTATTTTAAGTGGAAGTAGCTTTGATTCAATCATTGATGGAGATGAATCTTTAAGGGCTAGACCAATGGATAGAATAATAAAACCCTTATCTCTTATGGGAGCAGGAATTTATTCTCTTAAAAAAGATAAATTTGCACCTTTAAATATTTCTGGGAGAAAATTAAATTCAATTTCTTATAATATGGAAATTGATAGTGCACAGGTAAAATCATGTATTTTATTTGCAGGATTATATTGTGATGGTATAACAAAAATTATTGAAAATGTAAAGACAAGAGATCATACTGAGCGAATGATTAACTACTTTGGTGGGAATATTCAAATTGATAAAAATGTTATTTCAATTCAAAGAGGGGAGATGGAAGCACGAGAAATTTCAATTCCTGGAGATATATCATCTGCAAGTTTTTTTATGGTTCTAGCATCTTGTATTGATGGATCAGAACTTCTAATTAAAGATGTAGGGATTAATGAAACAAGAACAGGTATAATTAATGTTTTAAGAAGTATGGGAGCAGATATTGAATTTATAAATGTTCATTTTAATTATTTTGAGGAAGTGTGCGATATAAAAGTGCGTGGCACATCTTCCTTATTTGGTACTTTAATAGAAGGAGATATTATACCTACACTTATTGATGAAATACCAATTATTTGTGTGCTTGCTGCATTTGCAAAAGGTGAAACTATAATTAAAAATATAGAAGAACTTAAATATAAGGAGAGCAATAGAGTAAAGAGTATAGTAGATGGATTTGTTAAACTTGGAATTGAAATTTATGAATTTGAAGATGGAATTAGGATAGTTGGTGGAGGAAATATAAAAGGGTGTGAGGTTAATAGTTATAATGATCACAGAATAGCTATGGCATTTATGATATTATCGGTTTTAAGTGGTGAAGATATAAAGATTATAAATAAATCTTGCGTTGATATATCTTTTCCAAGTTTCTATGAAATTTTAAATTATATTTTGAGGTAGGGTGTTTATTTATATGAGATATTTTACTGCTGGCGAGTCACATGGTAAAGGTCTTGTTGGGGTTATAGAGGGTTTGCCATCTAATGTGTACATAGATGTAGATGAAATAAATGATCTTTTAAAAAAAAGACAGTCTTTTTATGGGCGTGGAAATAGGATGAAAATTGAGAATGATAAAATTGAATTTATATCTGGAATTAGGAATTCAAAGACATTAGGATCCCCTATATCATTTTTTATAAAAAATTATGATTATAAAAATTGGGAGAAATATATGGATCCTATGAACTGTGATATTTCATCTAAAAAGGTTTTAAAACCAAGACCTGGTCATGCTGATTTAAGTGGAATAATCAAATATGATTTTGATGATTGTAGAAATGTGCTTGAAAGAAGTAGTGCAAGAGAAACTGCAACTAGATTAGCTATTGGGGCTATTTGTATACAAGTTTTGAGAAATTTTAATATAGACAGTGCATCTCATGTTTTATCTATAGGAGATATTAGGAATAGTAATACATATTGTTTTGAAGAAATTAAGAGAAGTGATGAATATGAATTCAGATTTTTAGATAATAAAAGGATCGATGATATAAAATCTTTAATTGATCGTATAAAATCTCAAGGTGATACAATAGGAGGATCCTATGAGATCAGGATTAAAAATGTACCTGTAGGAATTGGAAGCTATGTTCATTATGATCGTAAGTTAGATGGATTATTGGCAGCTGCACTTATAAGTGTTAACTCCATGAAGGCTATAGAATTTGGTGATGGATTAGAAACTTTTATAGATAAAGGATCAAATTCACATGATGCAATTGAATATAGAAATGGAAATTACAGAAGAAAAACTAATAGAGCAGGTGGTATTGAAGGGGGTATGAGTAATGGAGAAGAAATTGTGATTAGATGTTACCATAAACCCATTCCGACACTTTATAAACCTATAAAGAGCGTAAATATATCATCAAAAGAGATTGAATGTGCAAGTATTGAAAGAAGTGATTGCACGGTTGTGCCTTCAGCATCAATTATTTCTGAGAGTGTTGCTATGACTGTTATATGTCAGGAGTTTTTAAGAAAGTTCTCTGGAGATAGTTTGAAGGAGGTATTAAGAAATTGGAAAAACTCATTCTTGAACTAAAGCAAAGAAAATGTGAAGTATTAATAGGAGAAGGTTCTTTTAAAAATCTTAAAGATATAATTAGAGGCAAGAGATGTTTTTTTATTATAGATAAGATAGTTTATGAAAGGTTTTATAGTACATATTTGAGGGAATTAATCATTGATTTAGACCATGATATTTATTTGATTGATTGTATTGAAAAGAATAAAAATATAATTATGGTAACAGAAATTGTAAAAATGCTTAGTGATAAGGGGTATTTAAGAGATTCTATTTTAATTGGAATTGGCGGGGGGATTGTTGGAGATATAGTAGGATTTGTTGCATCTATATATATGAGAGGTATACAATTTATAAATATCCCAACAACCATTCTTGCTCAAGTTGATAGTTCGATTGGTGGTAAAAATGCTGTTAATATTTCAGGGTGTAAGAATTTAATTGGAACATTTAATCAACCACATTTTGTTGTTATAGATAATAATTTTTTAACATCATTACCGAAGAGAGAAATAATTTCTGGATTAGCTGAAGTTTTAAAATATGGTATAATATGCGAGTATGGGTTTTTAAACTATATAGATAAAAATCTTATAGATATATTAAATGGGAATATTAACATTATACGTGAGATAGTAAAAAGAAGTTGCGAGTTTAAAATTAATATCATAAGTCAAGATGAGTATGATACTTCAATTAGGAAAATTTTGAATCATGGACATACTATAGGGCATGCGATAGAGAGTGTTACTAATTATTCAGTTTATACTCATGGTGAAGCTGTAATTATAGGAATGTATTATGAGTGCTTACTTGCACTGAAACTTAATTTAATAGATGAGGCGTATTTTAAATTTATATATGAAATTTTAAGAAGATTTGATATAAAATTTGACAATAGTATTTTAGATGAAGATAGATTTTATGAAGCATTATTAATGGACAAGAAAAATAAATCTAAGAAGATTAGCTTTATTTTTCCAATTTCTCCATCAAAGGTAGAAGAGTATATGTTTTCATTGGATGAAGTTAGAGGGTTTAAACTTTCAAATTATCATTTTTAATCAAGGAGGAATTATGCTAAGGAGGAAATTTTGTAAAATATTATCTAGTTCACTTATTTGTTTATTATTCGGCTTTAGTTTAATTAAGGTTAATGCTGAAAATAGTGATAATACTGGAGTAAATGTTAATATTGAAACTAATGTTGATTCTGGACCAATATATAATTCTGTGAATGATTTTGTGGTAAAGAGTTATGAGGTTTTTTTAAATAGGAATAATTTAGATGATACAGGTATTGAGTATTGGAGTTATTTACTTGGAAATCATAATGAATCATTATATAATTATATGATTTCTTTAGTAACGGGAGAAGAATTTTTATCAAAAGATGTTAGTGATAAAGAATTTATAGATATGATATATAAATTATTATTTAATAAATCCCCAAGCGATGAGGAGAGTAATTATTGGATAGGAAAAATTGAAGAAGAAAATGAAAAATTAAATGATAAAAATTCTGCAAGACATGAAGTAAGTAAAATGATGTTTGGCGAGAATTCTTTTCGTGAATTTTCATATAAAATTGGAACTACGCCAGAATTTCAAAATTTAAATAATTTTGGTGTTGCAGAATTAAGAGAGGAATATGATTCTGAAAAAATAGAGTATATAAATGGTTTATATGAAGAATTTACAAAAGTTGAACAAGCTGTGTTAGCTCAAAGCGAGGATAGTAATAGGGATATTGAAACTATATTAGGCATGTTTCCAATATTTGCAAATAAAACAGAAGATAAGATGTATGAAGATATAAAAAGTGTATCGAGTGGAAATATAAAACGAATTGTACATGCACTCGATTATCAAGTAGAATTACCAAATGATACTCCTAAATCTGTATATATTTCACCATTTATAGAATTAGATGGAGACAAGAATAATGATTTTATAACTTTAGGATTGAGTGTTACTTCAAGAAATCTTGGTAAACTTATAACTAAGGCGGACATAGTTTTAGGAAATGAATCTTTAGATTTGGAGGTTAGCTATAAAGATCAAAGTAAATATGATGAAAAAGGAATTTCAGTTCATGAATTTAAAATTAAAATTAACTCAAAAGAGGATCTTGAGCTTTTAAATAAAATTTTGAGTTATGATTTATCTAAACTTAGATTTACTTTTGATGATTCAAGTACGTATGTTTATAGTTTATATGAAAAAGATAGAGTAAGAAATACATTGAGATTTATGAATAATTTATATACTCACATTGTAGTTACAGCATTAATTTAAAAATTTATAATAAATAACTGATTATATACAATTTATATTATACCTAATTTTTTAGTACTAACTTAAGGAAATAATTATATTGAAGTTACTAAGCAAATAATAACAGTTAAAGTATTACAAGGTGCGTTATTATATGAAATAAATTATACTAAAGATAAAATGTATGAAATTAATAAAGAATATGTATTAAATAGTTATTGTAGATTTTGCAATAACTATTTTTGTTTACATTGATGTTATTAAAGTTAAATAGAATTTTTATAAATTATTATACTAAAATAATTTAATAAATTAATTTAGTAAAGTAAATATATTTTTATAACGAAAATAATATATATTATTTAGTTTAGATACAAGTAGATTAAACCAATATTTTGAATGATTGAGATTGGAGCTAGATTATGTTTAAAGAGGAGAAAGATTATTTAAAAATAAATTTAAATGATTCTTATAGTAAAAATTGTGAATCATTATTTACAAATAATAAAAATGATAAAATCAATGATTCCGTTACTTTTAATAATTTACCGGTATTTAAATACAAAAAATTAATTCTTGTATACGATAAATTACCTAAACAAGTAGATATAATAAAGGATGTTGAGGAATTTATAAGTAAGATAAATATTAATGATAATTTTAAAGTATTTAATATAAAAATAAAATCTGTTTTAAATAAGGGAAATAATAGCAAAGAATATATAGTAATGGTTGCCCTTATAAATATTGATATTAAGTAAATAGGTTTCTAGCCTATTTATTTTTTTTGTTTAAAAACTAATATACAAGTTATTGTAAATGTTTTCTAATAAGTGTAAACTATGTAGGTGAATTTATTAAGAAAGGTGCAAATGTAATGAAATGGAAATTTATTAAGAAATTATTATCGGGATTTATGATTTTTAGCCTCTGTTTTTCTTCATCTGTATATGCAAGTGGGAAAAAATATGAAATTTCTGATTTTGTAAACGTATTAAATGTACAAGCAAGGTTGACAGATACACCATATGGATATTATCAAGTAAGTGATTTTACGACTTTTATGGATAATGGATCTTGGCATGGATATAGTTTACCATCTTTAGATGATAAAAATAATCTGGGAGGATTCGCGGGACCTACGATTTTATTTGAGAGTACATCAGAAACAATAGCGGTTAATTTATCTGAGGCACTTACTAAAATTAAGCTGGTTAAAAATGGAAATGAGGTTGATTTATCTTTAGCTAAACCAACATTATCATATTATCCAGGTAAATTAGTTCAAAGTTATGAATTTAGAAATGATTTTAAATTAATTATGGAATTGATATTTGGAACAGATAGAACTGCTATAGTAAAAACTCAAATTATAAATTTAAGCAATGATCCTGTAAAGTTTAATGTTTCATGGGAAGGGAAATTATTTGATTCTTTTACACACAATAAGAAGGTATATAATATTAACCCTTCCATAGAATCTCTATCAAATGGATTAAGAGTAAATTTTGATGGGGAGAATGGGGGATTATCGGAAAATACAAAATATAATAAGTTCTTAGTAAATTATGATAAAGATGTTAGTACTGAGGTTTCTGAAGATAAAAATTCTTATAAAACTTATTTAAAAGATGAGATTATTTTAGATAAGGGTGGTTCTTATACAATAAACAGAACTGAAAGTTTTACATTTACAGATGACGAGTATAAGAGTGAGCAATTCAAAATTTCAAGTATACAAAATAATCCTGAAAGATATTTTTCAGAGAATCTTATAAGGTGGCAGAGTTATATAAACAACACGATAAAAGATGATGGAAGTGTTAGTAAGGCTTATAAAAATGCTGCGATAAAATCTATTATGACACTTACTACAAATTGGAGGAGTGAGGCTGGAGATTTAAAAAATTCTGGAATTACTCCATCAGTTTCATATAGATGGTTTAATGGATTATGGGCATGGGACTCTTGGAAAAATGCGGTTGCAGTTGCTGGATTTGATACAGAACTTGCAAAAGATTCTATAAGAGTAATGTTTGATTATCAAGTTCAATCCACAGATGAGAAGCGCCCACAGGATGAGGGAGTGATATTGGATGCTATATATTATCAAGAAGAATCTTTTAATAAAAGGAATTCAAAGCCACCTCTAGCAGCTTGGGCTGTTTATAATGTTTATAAGGAAGATAAGGATATAGAATTTGTAAAGGAAATGTATCCTAAATTAAAGGCTTATCATGAGTGGTGGTATAGGAATAGAGATACAGATAAAAATGGTATTGCTGAATATGGAGCTATGGTTCATGAAGCGCATTATAAATATGATAGTAATGGAAATATTTTAAAAGATGAAAGTAATACACCAATTTTAAATAATGATGCAATTATTGAGGCTGCAGCTTGGGAAAGTGGTATGGATAATGCTATAAGATTTGATAAAGAAGGTATCGGAGAAGGGGATATTGGAGTACAAGTATTTAAAAACACAAATAAAAATGGAGATATAGTTGGGTATTCAATAAATCAAGAGTCAGTTGATTTAAATGCGTATTTGTATGCAGAAAAAGCTTTTTTAAAGTATTTTGCTGAGTTGTTAGGTAATAATGAAGATGCTGTTAAATATAAGAATGAAGCTAAAGAGGTAGCTGATTATATAAATAAATTTATGTATGATGATGAAACTGGATTTTATTACGATTTACAGATAGATAAAACAGGCAATAATAAGAAATTATTGGTAAATAGAGGTAAAGGTACAGAAGGATATATACCATTATGGGCAAAACTTGCGCCTTCAGATAAAGCAGAGAAAGTCGTACAAAATATATTAGATCCTGAAAAATTTAATTTAAACGTTCCATTTCCAACAGCATCTAAGGACAATCCTTTTTTTAATCCAAATGTATATTGGAGAGGTCCTGTATGGTTAGACCAGGCATTATATGGAATTGAAGCATTAGAAAATTATGGGTACAAAAAAGAAGCAATTGAGTTAACTTATAAGTTATTTGATAATGCACAAGGTATTTTATCTTCAAATCCTATTAATGAAAATTATAATCCTTTAACAGGAGAAGCACTTCATGCAAAGAATTTTAGTTGGAGTGCAGCTGCATATTATTTATTATATAGAAATACATTGTGTGGAAATGAAAATACATCACAAAATGTTTTAACAATAGAATGATTATAAAAAAGTACATAGTATATCTATGTACTTTTTTATATGGAATAAAAATATTATTTGAAATCATATAAATTTTTAATAGATTTTAAATAATAGAGGAGTATCAAAGAATGAATCACAACAACAATATAAAATCAATTAGGATTAATCAATTAATATTTATTTTAATTTCATATATAATTGGTAGTATATTAATAAGATTCACTGAAAGTTATTTGAATAATTTATCATTTGTTAGAACATTTTACATAATATTTTTTATTTATTTGTTTCAACTTTTAATCCAGGGAATTAAATTTAAAAATATATGTTTAAAATTAAATAATACAAATGATAAAAAAACAGTATTGTATAAAAAATATTTATTTATTAATTTTATTGTATTTATGTCTTTTGGATTAATAATTTTAGGGTTATCTTTAATTGGCTTGTTTTTTAGTCCAATTAAATATTTAATTATGGTAGTTATGATAATAGTTTTAACATTTTTATATTTTATGTATAACATTAGATTATTTAGATTAGCTGATATAAGGTTTAATAAATATAAAATTGAGTATATTAAAAATCAAATAAAGGTGTTATGGAAGCTATTATTGATAAATTTGATATTTATAATAATAAATGTCTACTTAGTTAATTTTGCTTATTATTTAGGGGGGATTATATTTGTATTTATAGTTTTACTTGATTTTATATTAACAGAGATTAATATAGGTTGTTTAAGTATAGGTTTGTAGTTGATTTATATTGTTTGGAGGTAAATTGTGAAAAATATAAAATTAATTTGTTTAGATTTGGATGGTACTACGCTTAAAGATATCTCAAATATTTCTAGTGTAAATATAGAATATATAAATAAGGCGTACAATAATGGGATAAAGATAGCTTTAGTTACGGGTAGATTATTTATACATTGTTTATATTTTTCAAAAGTTTTAGGGATACCTACATATGCGTTAGGAAACAATGGAACATATGTATATGATATTGAAAATAATAAGATTGTATATTCAAGTTTTTTTGGTGTAGATAATTTAGTTAAAATACATAAATTTGTAAAAGAAAAACATTTTAACACACATTATTCTACAATAGATACAATTTATTCTAATAATAATTTGGATGATTATCATGATGAGGAGAATAAAAATGAACACTCTATGAAGAAGGTTGTAATTGAAGATGAAGATGAGTGGGATGAATTATTTAAAAATAATGGAGATAAGATATGTAAGGTTTTAGTTTCGAGTGATGATGAAAATAAGCTTAATGATTTAATATTAAAAATCATAGAATTAGGAGAATTTGAAGTAGAGTATTCATGGGTTAATACAATTGAAATATTGAAAAAAGGTGAAGGGAAAGGAAAAGGAGTTGCTGAACTTAGAAAATATTTAAATATAGATA
Source organism: Candidatus Arthromitus sp. SFB-rat-Yit (assembly GCF_000283555.1). NCBI lineage: Bacteria > Bacillati > Bacillota > Clostridia > Eubacteriales > Clostridiaceae > Candidatus Neoarthromitus > Candidatus Arthromitus sp. SFB-rat-Yit. The sequence goes on along the minus strand of NC_016012.1, from coordinate 1,174,408 downwards.
AAGAACATATTATGTGTATAGGTGATGGGGGGAACGATATATCTATGTTTAAAGAGTGTGGGTATAAAGTTGCTGTAAATAATGCGATAGATGAATTGAAATTAAAAGCTGATTTCATAACTCTTGATTTTGATAAAGATGGAGTTGGATATGCTATAAAAAAATTATTAGAACACTTTTAGTAAATTTTGTAAAAAATGATACTTTTTTTGTGTTCAGTTTAACTTTATTTATAAAATGTAATTATGTATAATAAATGTAACATGGTAAAAAATTGGGAATTTAGGGGGTAACTATGTTACATATACTTAATACATTAGAAAGAGATATAACAAAGAAGTTTGTTGACTCTATGAATTTTGGGATGGAGAATATAACTAATGAATACTTTTTAAAAGTATTATATATTAATGATGAAGAAAGAGTTTATAATAATAAGAGCAAATTGGATTTTGTTGAGCATGGATTAGAGTATAATTTAAAATTTGAAGATAAAATATTTAGATTTTTTGAGGATATTTTTAAATTGAATCATGGAACTATGTATGTTGGTAATTTTAATATAGATAAAATAGATAATATGAAGATTTTATATATGTTAAGAGATTTAGATTATAAGGATTCAATCAAACTTATAAATATTTTACGTTCTCATGTAAGAGATGAAGATGTTTATAAAATTAATGATTTTGGTGTTTTTAAAATGTTTATGAGTCTTTGCACAAGAGAGATTCATTTTACTAGTTTTTATTTTGATAAATTAGATATCATGGTATTTACACATTATGATTTATCGATGTTAATGTTTTTTAAAAATGAAAATGATATAAATACATATGTACAATTAGCTAAAATAAATGATTTGAGTTTGAAAGATCAGGAACTTGGATTTCAAAATAAACCATTGATTGAAGTGGTTAATAATTAAGATAGCATTAAATGGTGCTATCTTTTATTTTTTTTTAAGCGAAAAATAATGTGAATTTATAATTTAAAATATTTTTGTCTAATTGATATTGCAATTTATATTTTGTATAAGTTAGAATAAAAAATGTAATTCATACTAAAAAGGTATAGATTAATTTGGAAATTTAGAGGAGTTAATTTTATGAATTTTTTAGATATACAAAATTTTAGTGTTAATGTAAATGAAAAGAATGTTTTAAATAATATAAATCTTTCAGTTAATTCAGGAGAAGTTCATGTTATACTTGGACCAAATGGAAGTGGTAAATCATCTTTATCTATGAGTATACTTGGAAATCCTAGATACACAGTTGTAAATGGAGATATATTTTTTAAAGGAGAGAAAATAAATAATTTAACTCCAGATGAGAGAGCGAGAAAAGGAATATTTTTATGTTTTCAACAAGTTGAAGAAATAGAAGGTCTTGTATATAAAGATTATTTAAGAGAGCTTAAAAGTAAGGTTAAAAATGAAAAACCTAATCTTGCGTTTAATATGAGTTTGAGTAAAGAATTTGGGGATGTTGGATTGCAAGACTCTCATATTCTTAGATATTTAAATTCCGGATTTTCTGGTGGAGAGAAGAAAAAGAGTGAATTACTTCAAATGAAATTTTTAAATCCTGAGTTGATAATATTAGATGAAATAGACTCTGGACTTGATATAGATGCTGTTCGTTCTGTGTGTGATATTCTTAAAAATTTAATAACTAAAGATAAGGCTGTTATTATAATTACTCATAGAGAAGAGATTATCCGTGAGCTTAATGTGACTCATGTACATATATTAAAAGATGGTCAAAATGTTAAAACTGGAGGGATAGAATTGTTTGATGAAGTAAATAAAAATGGTTATTCAGTTCTATTGGAGGAGAAATAGTTCGTTATGAGAATAAATGATATTGATAGAAGCAGATATGATTTTAAACATGAAAATTATGAAGAATTTGTAAGTAACAAAGGTTTATCGAAGGATATTATAATGGAAATTTCTAAGCAAAAAGATGAACCTAAATGGATGACTGATTTTAGGCTCAAATCTCTTGAAATTTATAATAATATGCCTTTGCCTGTTTGGGGACCTAATATTGATGAACTTGATATAGAAAATATTGTTTCATATGTTAAGCCTAACGGTAAATTTTCAAATGATTGGAAGGATACTCCAGAATATATAAAAGATACTTTTGATAAGCTTGGAATTTTGAATGCTGAGAAGGAGTGTTTAGCTGGTGTTGAAGCACAGTATGATTCTGAGGTGGTTTATCATAATGTTCGTGAGGATTTGAAAGCTCAGGGAGTTATTTATATGCATATGGAGCTTGCCTTAAAAGAGCATGAAGAGCTTGTTAAAAAATATTTTATGACACTTGTTCCTCCAACCGATCATAAGTTTGCGGCACTTCACGGTGCGGTGTGGTCTGGAGGATCATTTATTTACATACCAAAAGGTGTTAAAGTTGAGATTCCACTTCAATCATATTTTAGACTTAATGCAAAAGGTGCAGGTCAATTCGAACATACTTTGATTGTGGTCGATGAAGGAGCTTATTTGAGTTTTATAGAAGGATGTTCAGCTCCTAAACACAATGTTTATAATATGCATGCTGGTTGTGTTGAATTGTTTGTTAAGGAAAATGCAACGTTAAGATATTCAACGATTGAAAATTGGTCTAAAAATATGTTTAATTTAAATACAAAGCGTTCGATGGTTGAGAAAAATGGTAAAATTGAGTGGGTATCGGGATCGTTTGGATCTAAAATTTCTATGCTATATCCTATGAGTATACTTAAAGGAGAAAATGCAACTTGTGATTTTTTAGGAATTTCTTTTGCATCAGAAGGTCAATGTTTGGATACAGGTGCTAAGGTTGTCCATGCTGCACCTAATACTTCTTCCAACATATGCTCAAAATCTATTGCAAAATCGGGTGGTGTAGGAAATTATAGAGGAATGGTTACGTTTAAGAAAAATGCTGAGGGATCTAAGACAAATATTACTTGCGATTCACTAGTGTTGGATGAGCAATCTTCCTCAGATACTATACCCTATATTGAAATAAATTGTGAAAATGTTGATGTAGGTCATGAGGCTACAATTGGAAATATAAATGATGATAAGATTTTCTATCTTCAAACTCGTGGTTTAAGTGAAAAAGATGCTAAGGCTCTTATTGTCAGGGGTTTTGCAGAGGAAATATCTAAAGAATTACCGCTTGAGTATGCGATTGAAATGAATAATCTTATAAATGTTGAAATGCAGGGGTTATAGAAATATGAGTCAAAAAGTTAGGGTTAATGAAACAATTGTAAGAACTTATAGTTATCTTAAAGGAAATTTTAGTGAAGAAAATTTTATATCAAATAGCATTAATAATTCAAATGTAGTAATAAATAATTCGGGTTTGTTAATTGATTTTGACGATAATATTAAAAATAATATCTCAAATTTGTGTTCTAGGATAAATGGTGGGATAGCTAAAGAAGTTATTTATGATTTAATCAAAGGAAAATTCATTAATGTTAAAGTTAATGATGAAAATTCTGAGTTAAATCTGAAGGAATGTTTAAATGATGGAGTATCTACTGTAACTTTTAATATAGAATGCGGTGAAGGTAAGGATTTATATATAAATAGTGAGATTTGTGGTAATGGAGATCAATTTAATCATTTTTATTATATAAATGCTAAAAGAAACTCGAAAGTAAAACTTGTACTTTTTATCAATTCATTTTCTAAGGGTTTTATAAATGTTTTGGGAGATATAGATGACAATGCACATGTTGATTTTTTATTGATAAATGTGAACCAAAATAGTGTATACACAAATTGTGAATTATATTTAAATGGTAATAAGTCTTCAAGTAAGACAAATGTTTGTTATATTTGTTCAAAAGATTACAAGTATGATTATAATTTGACTTCTGCTATGATTGGTAAAGAGAGCAATGCTTTAATAAATGGTAAGGGTATTTTGCTTGATAATAGTAAGAAAATATTTAGGGGAGCGATTGATTTTAAAAAGGGATGTTTGAATGCGATTGGAAATGAGAGTGAGGAAGTTATTATATTGAGTAAAAATGCAGTTAATAAATCACTCCCACTACTTTTATGTGATGAGAAAAATGTTAAAGGGGGTCATGGATTTACGGCTAATTCAATTAATAAAGATAAAATATTTTATTTACTCAGTCGTGGTTTTACAGAAAAACAGGCTAAGGGCTTGATATTAAAAGGTAAATTTTTAAATATGCTAGAGGGCGTACGAAATAAAGAGATGATTGATAAATTTGTGGATATTTTAATGGAGGCAATTTAGATTGGATATTTCTAAAATTAGGGAAGATTTTCCGGCTCTATTATGTAGATCAGATAACGGATCCCCAATAATATATTTTGATAATGCAGCTACGAGTTTAAAACCAAACTGTGTTATTGATGCAATGAAGGATATTTACATAAATTCATTTGGAAATGCAAATAGAGGATCTCATATTGCGGCAGTTAGAGCGGCCTCAATAATGGATGAAACAAGAAATAGAGTTAAGGATTTTATAGGGGCAAAACATAGGAAAAATATAATTTTTACAAAAAGTGCTACAGAGGCTTTAAATATAGTTGTATATTCTTATGCTATGAACAATTTAAAAAAAGGGGATGAGATTTTAATTGGAATAGATTCTCATCACTCGAATTTAGTACCATGGAAAGTTATTTGTGACAATAAGGGAATTAAGCTTAATTATTTTTATGTGGACAAATTTGGGGAGATTACATTCGAGGATTTTCTTGAAAAGCTTAATGAAAAACCTAAAATTGTATCTTTTACTCCAGTTACTAATACTTTTGGAGTGGTACATGATTATAAAACTATAATAAAAAAGAGTAAGGAAATTGGAGCTAAAGTTTTAATTGATGCTTCTCAATCTATGACTCATATAAAGTTTAATGTGGATTATGATGGTGTAGATTTTTTAGTCTTTTCTGGACATAAAGTTTTATCTCCTCAAGGTATAGGTGTTTTGTATGCATCAGATGATGTAATTGATGATATGAATCCATTTTTATATGGGGGAGATATGATTGATTATGTGTTTGAGGATGAAGTTTCCTTTAAAAAATTTCATGAAGCGTTTGAAGGTGGAACTCAAAACGTTTCATCGATTGCGGGGCTTAATGCTGCAATAAAATATATAGACTCTGTGGGATTTGAGGAAATTGTTAGATATGAAAACTCACTCAAGAAATATTTTCTTGATAAAGCTAAGGAGTGTAGCGATATAGAGGTTTACGGTCCTGAAGATTATGATAAAAGAGTTTGTGTGTTTTCATTTAATGTAGTTGGAGTACATCCACATGATGTATCAACTATACTTGATTCATATGGGATAGCAGTAAGATCAGGTAATCATTGTTCACAACCTTTCATGAGAAAAATGGGATTAAATTCTACGACGAGAGCTAGTTTGTATTTTTATAATACAAATGAAGAGATAGACTATTTTTTTGATAAGGTATCAGAAATAAGAAAAATTTTAAAATTTTGAGGTGAATTTTATGGATCTTGATGAATTGTATAAGGATACCATTCTTTATTACGGTAAAAATACAGAAAATAAAAGAGAAGTAGAACCATATGATTTTAAAAAAAGAGGAGTAAATCATAGTTGTGGAGATGAGATAACAATATCAATGAGGGTTTGTGATGGCATAATTGATGATATTGCATTTATCGGAGAAGGATGTATGATTTCTATGGCATCTACATCTATAATGATTGATTTGGTTAAAGGGAAAAAGGTTGAAGAAGCAAAACGAATTATCGATATATTTATAAGAATGATAAAGAGAGAAGTAACAGAAGATGAAATTAATGAACTTGGAGATGGCATAGTATTTCAAAATATGCAAAATATGCCAGCAAGGGTTAAATGTGCTACACTTGCTTGGCACACACTCAATGAAATAATACAAGATTAAGAGTTTATTAATTAAATTTAATTTTATTATCATTTTCAATAAATTATATAGCAGAATGTATATGTTAAAATATATATTATTTTATGTTTTTAAGGAGGAAATATGGATATTATAGAATACGAAAAACAACACAGGGTTAATAGAGGAGCAAAAAAAGGGATTTTAGCATATACTTTAGGTTTAATTGGATCTAGTATTTCAGGATTAATGCTTCTTTTTGCTGGACTTTTTATACTTTTATTTGGGAAATTAGCTAAAAATATTATGACTTCTTTTATCACAAAAATATTAGTTGAACTTGAAATGATAAATTTTTTACAAGGGATAGAAAATTTTTATAATTATTCAATGGGTATATCAACTTTAATTTTTATTATTATGTTGGTTGGTTTTATATTATCGATAGTTGGAACGTTTATGAGTTGGAAAGAAGTGAGAATATCATCATGTATCATTATGATATTAGGTGGTATACTTTCACTTATTCCTTTAATAATACCTGGTTTACTTGTAATTATTGGTGCATCAATAAACCTATTTGATTATGTTAAACAAAATAGTTGAAAATAATAAGGAGTCTACGTATAACGATGTTTTACGTAGGCTCTTTTTGTGTTATAATCGTAAACAAATTAATTTAGTTATTTTTTTATTTTATTATGGGAATCCTATATAATATGTGACTATACGATATTGTTTTAAACTCTAAATTATAAAAATTTAGCAAAAGGAGTTTGGAGGAACATTGAAAAAGTTTAAAATTACTGAAACTTGTTTACGTGATGGACATCAAAGTCTTATAGCAACTAGGTTAACAACGGATGAAATTTTGCCTATATTACATAAAATGGATAATGTTGGATATCATGCTCTAGAGGTTTGGGGTGGGGCTACGTTTGACTCCTGCATTAGATATTTAAATGAGGACCCATGGGATAGGCTTAGACGTATAAGAGAAAATGTTAAAAATACAAAACTTCAAATGCTGTTTAGGGGTCAAAATATTTTAGGTTATAGGCACTATGCAGATGATGTAGTAGATAGGTTTATATATAAATCCATTGAAAATGGGATAGATATAATTAGGATATTTGATGCGTTAAATGATTTGAGAAATTTGAAAACATCTATTGGTGCAACTATAAAATATGGAGCTCATTTACAAGTAGCTATGAGCTATTCTATAAGCCCTGTACACACACATGAGTACTATATAAATTTATCTAAACAAGTTGAGGAGATGGGGGCACATTCAATTTGTATTAAGGATATGTCGGGAATTTTGTTACCTTATAATGGATATGAGCTTATACGAGATATTAAAGAAAATATTTCTATTCCAGTTGAATTACATACTCATTCAACTTGTGGTGTTGGAGAGATGCTTTATTTAAAAGCGATTGAAGCAGGTGTAGATATAATTGATACTGCTATATCAACTTTAGGAGGAGGTACGAGTCAGCCGCCTACAGAGTCGATAGTTAAAACGTTTTTAGGGTCAGAACATAAATGCGATGTTAAGTATGATTCTTTAAAAGAAATAGCAGATTATTTTAAGCCTATAAGGGAGAAATATTTAAAATCTGAAGTATTAACTCCTAAGTCATATTTTATAAATCCTCAGATAATTGAAACGCAATTGCCTGGAGGAATGATTTCAAATATGATTAATCAAATGAAAGCACAAGGGTCAGAAGATAAGTTCGAAGAAGTTTTAGATGAGATACCTAAAGTTCGTAAAGATTTAGGATATCCACCACTTGTTACTCCACTTTCCCAAATGGTTGGAACTCAAGCTGTTATGAATATTTTAAGTGGAGAGCAGTATAGGATGATATCAAAAGAAATAAAAGATTATGTTAAAGGATTGTATGGTCGTCCCCCACATGAGATAAGTAAAGATTTAAAAGATAAAATTTTAAAGGATGGAGAGGAGATAACTTGTAGACCTGCGGATTTACTTCAAGATGAGTTTTTGAGGATAAAAGAAGAGTCATCAGATTTTACGAGAAGTGATGAAGATGTGTTAAGTTATATTTTATTTCCACAGATATCAAAAAAATTTTTGGAGAAAAAATATAATCAAAATGATAATCAAGTTATTAATATAAATTTAGAGTTTAATTAAAATTAGGAAGGGATTTATATGGATATTGGTATTAAAGATGCAGTAATACTTTCGATATTTTGTATATTAATAGTTTTTATTGTTTTGATGGTTATTTCATTAGGAGTAAATTTAGTTAAGATTTTTTTGTATAGTAATAATAAAATCAGTGACAAGGAAAAATATGTGCGTGAAGTAAAAAAACATATAGAAGATAACCATAAAATTAGATTTGAAGATATAGATGATGAAAATATGTTAATTGCAGCTTTTGTTGCATCCATTGATTTAGTTGATGAAAAAAATAATAAGAGAGTCAGAATTAAGAGCATTAAAAGGTTGTAGGGGGGAAAGAGGCATCATGAAAGTTTATAGAATAAAAGTTAATGGTAAGGCTTATGAAGTAGAGGTTGAGCTTGTTGAAAATAAGGAAGGAAATTTAACAGAAACATCAAGGAGAGATGATATTGTTTCAAATGCCATAAAAAGTGATAAGATTGAAGGAAATGGTGAAATTGTGAAAGCACCTATGCAAGGAAGTATTTTATCAATAAAAGTTTCTAAAGGTAATAGAGTTTCAAAGGGAGATGTATTATTGATTCTTGAAGCTATGAAAATGGAAAATGAAATACTTTCTCCAGTTTCAGGTGTAGTTAGTGATATATTTGTATCTGAAGGTAAAAATGTAAATAATCAAGATGTGTTGCTAGTTATAAGTTAGGAGAGATGTATGTTTGAATATTAATTTTTTAGATATGATATATAATCTTTATAGTGTTTCGGGAATTAAATTTTTAATAGAGAATCCTAGTAATTTGATAATGATATTGATTTCGTTGGTGTTTATGTATCTTGCTATATTTAAAAAGTATGAGCCATATCTTCTTCTACCTATTGCTTTTGGTATGTTTTTAGTCAATTTTCCGGTTCCTGTTGGAGAGGGTCTTATGGATGAAGGTGGGCTTTTATATATTTTATATCAGGGAGTTAAACTTGGAATATTTCCTCCACTAATTTTTATGGCTATTGGAGCATCAATTGACTTTGCTCCATTAATAGCAAGTCCGAAGAATTTTTTACTTGGAGCTGCATCACAAATAGGAATTTTTGTTGCATTTCTAATTGCTATGTATTTAGGATTTAGTGTAAATGAATCAGCATCTATTGGAATTATAGGAGGAGCTGATGGACCTACTGCAATATATTTAACAAGTAAACTTGCACCGCATCAATTAGGATCAATTGCGATTGCAGCATACTCTTATATGGCACTTATACCTGTTATTCAACCCCCTATAATAAAACTTCTTACGAGTAAAAAAGAACGTAGGATAAAGATGGTTCAATTAAGAGAAGTTTCAAAAACCGAAAAAATAATATTTCCTATTATTGTAACGGCATTGACAGCATTAATTATACCTAGTTCTATAACATTAGTTGGTATGCTGATGTTTGGGAATTTGATAAAAGAGAGTGGAGTTGTTCCTCAATTAGTTGAGAACATTAAAAATGCACTTTTATATGTAGTTACGGTATTTATTGGTATAACGGTTGGAGCTACTGCAACAGCCCAAAGTTTTTTACAGTTTAGTACGATTAAGATAATAATTTTAGGGCTTATAGCTTTTGTATTTGGTACGGCATTTGGAGTTATATTTGGGAAAATAATGTGTGTATTTACAAAAGGTAAGGTTAATCCTATGATTGGAGCTGCTGGAGTTAGTGCTGTTCCAATGGCTGCTAGGGTTGTTCATAAAATAGGAGTGGAAGAAGACCCGTCAAATTTTCTGCTTATGCATGCAATGGGACCAAATGTTGCTGGAGTTATAGGATCAGCTGTTGCAGCTGGCGTGCTTTTATCTATATTTGCATAGTCGAGAAGAAGAGTAGTTGTTAATAACTACTCTTCTTCTTTTTTGATTTTAAATACTTTATATGAATCTCGGATATTTTTTATATATTTATTAATCTTTTTAAATTCTATTTTGAAGTACTCTGATATATCTGAAAGTTGTTTAGTTGATTTAGATATTGATTTTAATAAAAAGTTATTAGATTTTGAATTGTCATTTATATATTTTATTGACGATAGCATTAAATCATTTTTATCTGAAAGTATAGTTGATTTCTCGGAGATACTTTCAAATGATAATGACATCTTCTCTATTAACTTATTTATTGATGAAATATTTTTAGAGAATATTGATGATTTTATAGCCTGTTCTTTGAGAATTGCTGAAGTTGTTATTGTATCTGTATTCATGAATGATATTATTTTAATTATAGTAGCTAAAGTGTCTTGTATTGTTGATACTGATTGGCTACTTTTATAAGATAAATCACCTATTTCTTGTGATACAACAGCGAATCCATCGCCATGTTCTCCGGCTGATGCTGCAACGATTGATGCATTTAATGAGAGGAGTTTAGTTTGTGTTGCAATATCATGAATCTCTTTTAATATCTGTTTTATTTCGCTTGAGAGTTCGTTTAATATTATAGTTTTTGCTCTAAAGTTTTCAAATTTCTCAATAAGTGGCTCAATTTCTAAAATGAATGATTCGATTTTTTCAGAATTGCATTTATATATTTTTTTTGTATTTTCAGAGATTTCTTTTGTATCAAATATTTCCTTTATCATTTTACTAATTGAAGAATTGAAAGAGAAAATTTCATTTTTAACATTATTTGTATTTAAAAGTATTTTTTCATTTGATTTAGAAATTGTAGAAGTTAATTCGTTGATATTTGAAATTTTGGATACAATGTCTGTTTTTTTTGATTCTATATCTATGAAAGTTGAATGAATTTCTTTTGATGTTGATATTACGGATTTTAAAATCTTTTTAGTATTTTCAATCATGTATATAAAAATATTTTGTATTGATGAAAATTCATTTGTTTCATTGTAATATTCTAATTTTTCAGATAAATTTCCTTGGGATATTTTATCTAAAAATATCTCAATATTTTTTATAGGAGAAGAAAACTTAAATATAAAGACTATTAAAGTCAAGAGTGCTAATAAGTATAATGAAGTTGAAAATTTAATTATAAATGATTCAATTTTATTTTTAGTTATTTCCTGAATTTCGTTAAAATATTTGAGATCCAAGTCCATGCCTATAATTCCAATAACTTTCCCTGTATTGCTATTTTTTAATGGATAATAAAATGAGAGATACTCACCCCAAGAGTTGTTTATGTATTGAGCGCCTATAAAATTTCCCTGTTTAAAAGTCTTACTAACAATTTCATATGGTTTATCTCTAAGGATATATCCGGGAGGAAGATATAGCTCTTCTTCACTTGAATCAATAAGCATAACTTCTCTACCTGATTTATCAATCGTTATTATATGAACAAATAGAGCACCAACATATTTTTTGAAATTTTTTATTGATTGCACACATTTGTTATAATTATAATTCGATGTAGTAGGGTTTTGTATGAATTCAATGTATGAATTTATATCGAAGGATGATGTAAAGTTTTTCAAGAGAGTTTCTCCAAATGTATTAATAGAGTTAAGAGATGATGCTTTTATAACATATAGAGATGACTTTTGAAAAAACAAAAACAATATGAAAAATAATAACAAATTTATTATTAAGACTTTAATTTTTATAGAATTAAACTTTAGAGTGGATTCTTTTAATAAAAAATTCCTTTTAAATATTGATTGTTTCATGAGTTTTACTCCAATTTTTAAAATTATAATTTGAATTTATTGAGTTCAGATTTTATTTGGTTTATATTATCACTTAAAGAATCAAAACTATTTTTGAAAGTCAGTGTGTTGTCATTTATCTTTGTAATTAAATTTTCTATTTGTTTTACAGAATTTAAATTGTACGATGAGTTTGAACTTAAGCTTGTAATACTTTCTATAAGCAGGTTATTTTTGTTGCTAATTTTATCTGTAGAATATGATATGTTTTTTAAGAAGTTAGTAATGTTTTTTATTGAAGTATACATTTCAGATAAATTTGAGATAAATGCTTTTGAATTTTCAGAATGAATTTTGAATGACTCAAAAATTTCTATTGATTCTTGATTTAACGCATTTATGGTGTCACTGATTTTTATTAATGTTTTTTGTATATAGCTAGTTGATTTTATGATATTTTGTGATAATTCTCCAATTTCTTTTGCAATTACACCAAAACTTTTACCGTGTTCTCCTGCAGATATTGCAACGATTGAAGCGTTTAAAGAAAGTAGTTTTGTTTCGTTAGTTATGTTTAATATGTTAGATAATATTTTGTTAATTTTATCTGATAAGAACTTTAATTTTTTGCATTCAATTTGTTCTACTTTAAACTTTTTAATGAGTGTTGAAATTTCCATAAGGAATATATTAAGTAGATTGTTGTTGTTTTGGCACATATTTGTTGCTAGTACATTTGAGCTCAGAGTTTCCTTAATTTCATCTTTAATTTCAAGAATATTATCAGAAAAATGTTTGATATCATTTTTTAAGATATAGACTTTTGAATTAATATCTTCCGTTGATTTAGAAACACTTGTTATATTTGAAATTGTTGATTTTATTTTATGAGTAATTTCAATTGATTTTACCTTTGTTTTGGCAATAGAAAATTTTACATATTCAAGATAAATTATAAGGTTTAATATAAATTTTTTGATGATATCAATACTTTTGGTTAGTAATTGTTGTATTTTGTTAAATTCATACGTTGGAAATGAAATATTTCTATTTATTGATAGAATTTTATTCGATAAACTTATAACTTGATTTTTGATAATGTAAATAGGCTTAAATATATTCCAAAGCATTATAGTCGATATATAAATGTAAAGAATTATGAAAAGTATAGTAGATAAAATTATTAAAAGTATATTATCAATAAATTTAAGTGAATTAAGATTACTTAATGTAGATACTGGTATTTTAAACGCAATCAATCCTATGGGGTTACCAAAATCATTTAATATAGGTGAGTAAAAACTATAATTTGGGTTATTATTGTTAACTCTTGCACATTTGACTTCTTTTAATTTAAAAGCGTTATTTCCTAAATTTGATGATATAGTATCTCCAATTGATGCGGATTTGTCCGAACCATGAATGAGAAGAAATTCTGTGTTTGTTTCTTCATTTATTGTTGAGATATAAATATTTTTTATATCCAATGTAGTTGAATAACTATTTAGGTATTCAAAGAGACTGTTGTATTCTAATGATGCTTTGGTAGGATTTTCTATAAATCTTTTATATGTATTTATATCCAAATCATAGTTGAGTGATTGGAGGATATCTTTATAATAATTTATAAATATCTTATCTGATGTTCCTATCATGATTTTTAAGAATATGAATACCGAACATATAATCATAATTATCATTGTTACAAAATTTTGGAGGAGCATTTTCTTGATTAAGGATTTTCCTTTTAAACTATTTAAAAATATCTTTTGTATAGTAATAACCTCCTTATATTGGTTTTTTATTTTCTTATATTGATAAAACTGAAAATCATATTAAAAAATCTTTTCTGTTATTATGCACAGAAAAGATGTTTAGTATTAAAAAAATTAAACTTTTATTGTTTTTATAAATATAAAATGTTAAAATTTAGTTATATTAGAATTAAAAGGGGGATTTTTATGATAAAAGCAGTTTTATTTGATCTGGATGGAACGCTGATTAATACAAATGAGTTAATTATAGAATCATTTGAACATACTTTCGAGATTTTAAAAAATGAATACCCTGATAGAAATGAAATTATTTCATGGTTTGGAGAGCCTTTGTTTGTGACTATGAGTAAATTCTTTGATAATGTTGATGAAGCCGTGGATGTTTATAGAAAATTTAATCTTAAATATCATGATGAAAGAATTTCTATATATGATAATACACAAAAGATGCTTGGAGAATTAAATAAAAGAGGATGCAAAGCTGGTATTGTAACCTCTAAAAATAAGAGCACGGCTCTTAGGGCACTTGAACTTTTGGAAATTAAGGATTATTTTAATGTTATTGTTACAAGTGATGATGTTAAAAATCATAAACCTCATAAGGAACCAGTTTTAAGTGCTTGTAATAGTTTATCTGTATCCCCTGAAGAGGCACTTATGGTTGGAGATTCAATTTATGATATTATAAGTGGGCGTGATGCTGGAAGTAAAACTTGTGGTGTTTTATATAGTTTCATGAAGGATAAAATACTCGAGATGAATGCGGATTACTATATAGAAAATTTAATTGAAATTTTGGATATTATATAAAAATGCTGTCTTAATTATTTAAGATAGCATTTTTTATTATAAAACTTACTTTACTTGAGAATATTAAATTAAGATGGGAGTGAGTTTATGAATTTAATTATGGATAAATCTATGAAATCTCAAGAAATATTTAATAGCTATAAAAATTTTTTAGAGAGTATAGATATGTCAGATAGAATTGTTATGATTATCACATATGACTTTGATGAAAAAGATTCTGTACTTAATGATCTAATAATTAAGCTTAAATCTTCTAATGCAAGAATACACAATTTTAAAATCAAAGGAGGAGATCAATCAAATCAATCTATAAAAGGTATATTTAACATTGTTGATTTTATGGAAAAATATGAAATTGATACTTTAATTGGTATTGGTGAGGATTTTTTGTCTGATCTTATAAAAGCTATCACAGTTTTTTATAACAATAGAAATATAGATAGTTTACATAAGCTTGAAGAAAACAAAATGTTTTTAAAATATGGAAGACTTAAAGAGAGTATTTTTATTCCTACAACAGGAGGAGGAAGTGAAAGTCATAGATATTTTAAATTAATAGATAGTGATTCTTCTCAAGTTACGATATTTGGAGATCAGATGTGTAAGATAGATAAGATAGTTTTGGATGCAAAGATTGCAACGGCTTCTTCTCTAGATTATACAATGTACTATATGTTTTCGGTAATTGCGAATTTAGTAGATATTATTTTAAATGATAGGGTAGATAAGGAACATAAAGAGTTCGCTAGCAATATTTTAAGAGATGCGGAAACAATTTTGGAAAATGGGGAAAAGTTTGGGGATAGTTTATTATTTCGAGAAACTGTATTGAAATGTAGTATTTCTGTATCTAAACTTATAGATGAATTTGGATATGGTATTTTATATTTTTATGGTAATTTAATTGAAAGTGTGTTTTCTATTCCAAGACACACAATAGATGCTCTCGGGATTGAATTTTTTATAAACGAGATAAGAAAGAGGTATTCTATAATGCATCTATATTCTTATATTAATATAGATTTAAATTTGTTTTTAAAGTATAAAAATAACTATGGAGCAATGAATAATCTAAATGAGTATAAGGTGGATTTAGATATGTTTGATAAAGTTAAGAATCTTGCACTTAATTTTATCTACCAAAATAAGATAATCGATAAATATGCTTATTTAAATTTTAATGCAAAGATGAATGAAGAGCTATTCGAGCATTATTTAAATGGTGTAAATTTATAATAAAAAATGATATAGTTTTTCTATATCATTTTTTATTTGTGAGGTAAGAGATTGAAAAAGGGAGAAATATTTGAATTAGATATAATTGGATTTGATTTCAAAGGAGAAGGTTATGGTGAGATTGACGGAGAAAGATATTTTGTTAAAGGAGCTATACCTTATGAAAAATTAAAAGTTAGATTTGTAAAATCAAAAGGTGGAAGAAAAATTTGTAAGAGGGTTGGGATTTTAAATAAATCCCATATAGAAATATCTCCATCTTGTGATAAATTTGGGGAATGCGGAGGATGTACATATTTAAATATTTCATATGAAGATCAAATAAAGTTAAAAGAAGAAGCTTTGAGGGATCTTTTAAATGAAATTAATTATGATAGCTTTTTGGGGATATTAAAATCTCCAAAGGAGTTTGAGTATAGAAATAAAATGGAATTTTCTTTTGGAGATGAGTTTAGAGGTGGTCCACTTGAGCTTGGTCTTCATAAAAAAGGGAATCCATTTGGAGTTGTTCCAACTTATAATTGTAAATTAATAAGTGAAGATTTCAGAAAAATAATGAGATCAACAGTTGAATATTTTAGGGAAATTGGGGCAGAACCCTATAAGCTTAAAACTCATAAGGGTTATTTAAGAAATCTTGTTTTAAGAGAAGGGAAAGAGGAGATACTTTTAAGTATTGTTACATCGAGTCAAAATGATATGGATTTTAGGGAATTTAAAGATAGAATATTAAGTCTTAATCTTAAAAAATCTATCGGAGGTATTGTGCATATTGTATCTGATTCATTGAGTGATGCTGTAAATCCAAGCAAAATAGAAATTATATACGGGAATGATTTTGTGTATGAAGAAATATTTGAACTCAAGTTTAAAATTAATACTTTTTCATTTTTTCAAACAAACACAGAAGGTGTTAAGGTTTTATATAATGAGGTAAAAAATAGAGTAGGTAATCCAAATGGAACAATTCTTGATTTATATTCAGGAGTTGGTACTATCGGACAAGTATTGAGTAAAAATAATAAGGTTATAGGGGTAGAAATTGTTGAAGATGCTGTAAAAATGGCAAAAGAGAATGCAAAACTAAATAATTTATGTTGTGAGTTTATATGTGGAGATGTTTCACAGGTTGTTAAAGATATAAAAGATAAAATTTCATTTATTGTTGTTGATCCACCTAGAGCAGGAATTGGAGCAAAGGGTGTGAAAAATATTTGTAAATTTGATGTTGAAAATATAGTATACGTTTCATGCAATCCTCAAACTTTACGTGATGACCTAAAGGAATTTTTAAATAATGGGTATAAAGTAAATAATATTCAAGCTGTAGACATGTTTCCTAATACTTATCATGTCGAGACGGTAGTATTGATGTCAAGGGTTGAGAAGTAAGAGTATAATAAGATAAGTAAATAAAGGTTTTCCGTGGTTTGAGGTTTGGTTCTAAGCTGGAAGGATAATCACGGATTTTGGTTTTAAGGGAAGTTATCCAAGAATAGTGAATTTGAAAAGATAATGGAAAATATAGTTGATGATTAAGTGATTTGATAAGATGGTTGGCAAAATAATGGTCAGTTGACAGGATTGCTAGTAAATTTTATTTAAAATATTGAATAGCTTGCTAGTTTAATCATCTAGAAATCGGGATTTTTAATACTTGAAAAAATAATGCTATTTAGGATTTGAACAGTTATTTAAGGAATTAGGGATAAAAGGCAAATGAGTTTTTTCAAATGATATCAAAGCTTTGGCAGTAAAAGCTTATGAATTCAAATTTGGTGAGAACTCTGAATGTGATATAACAAAAGTCAAATCATTTAACTTGCCTAATTTTGAATTCTTATTAGCAGGCTTTACTTGTCAAGTCTTTTTGCAAGTGGGTATAAGGCTAGGTTTTCAAGATATAAGAAGAACACTTTTTGATATTGCTAAAATTTTGTTATCAAAATATCTACTTTAATTACATGAGAAGTTAAATGGACGTATAGTATATGGTCGGCTACGTTTTACTTGCAGATCAAGTGTATATTTTGTTGAAGGAGATGTGATTTGCCATATGTGTTTAAGATATACTTTTTCAACGACAAATCCTTGTGAGAAACCATCATTCATAGGTCTATATCCTAAGATGAAATAGGAAGCATCTAATTTACCTGGGCTTTCGTAAGTTGTAGCTAAAAAACTTGAGAAGTTTGCTATATCAAAAGCTGGTGAATTATTATAATTCCACGCCTTAACCTCGATATCATAGCTAACATTTTCAAAGTTAGCTACGAAATCTGGAAATGACTGAGTGTTATCACCTGGTTTAATATCAACACCTAAATGTTCAAACCAATTAGGTAACCATTCCTGCAGGCAATTACCTATAACATCATTTCCTGAATATACATGGCTTCTATTTGCAAAATTAATTGTTATAGTTCCGTGTTGCCCTTCGAGCCTATCTTGAGTTATTCGAAATAGTTCTTCAATATTAGTAATCATTGTAAATTCCTCCATACACTTATATTATTCTTTTATCGTCTCTATTATATTTTGAAGTTTATAATTAAGAGCTTCACATATTTTAAGCAGAATATCCGTAGTAATATTCTCGTCTCTTCCAAGCTTTGCTATAGAATAGAGGTAGAATTTATACCGGTGGCATTTTTAAATCTTGTTTATTCATATTTTTATTAATTAGCATTTCCTAGAGTTTTTTGCATCTAATTCTGAGCATTTTTATATCTGCTTTATTGGATTTTATCCTAATCGCTATATACATTGTGTAAAAAACCATAGCGACTTTCTTTGTACTTATTTACATATTTGCCATGTGTAAATTCTATTACCTTAGCATCTCTAGCCTCATAATCTAAATCTGGAAGCTCCTTTGTGTTTTCTACAACTATCATTTGTCCCTCGGATTGATTGTCAATAAAGTACTGGAATAGGGTGTTCTCATACTTGTAGGAGTATCATAAACACCTTGATCCATACCAAGTAAAGGGTGTATCTACTACAAAAATTCCTGGCTTATGCGGGCATTTTTATGTAAATATTGTCTAAAAGTTAATCAGATAACTGTATTGATAAAAGCCCAGTAACCATTATCATAAATATCTTCTTTTGCATAGCTATTTATTTTTAAATCAAATGTTTCCATGTTGAAATGATCCGTATTCAAATTCTCGTATTTTTAGTTAACCAAAATTGAATATGATATTTCATCTATACGTGTATTAAAATCGATAGGGAAGAGTTCTTTTGGTTTAGACTTAGGGTTATCCAAATCATAACTTTCTTGTTTTTATAATTCAGCAATCCACTTTTGTGAAACGTTTTGCAATGCAGTTGATTCTTAGTTTATTAGGTTGAGGAGTAAGTTAAGTTTCGATTAATTTATCCATCCATGATCTTTGTCTTTCAAGATGATCGATTTTTCCACGAACCTCATTTTAATGATTAATGGTGAAATACATCTTCTTAAATTTCATATAAGCTCTGCAATTGAGTAATTATGCGATTCAGTTCAGCTCTTGATGCTTTAATGTATGATTTTCTCTCTGCTGGTTGCATATTACCATCACAAAAAGGACATTTTTTATTTTTACCAACAGAGATTAGATGTACCTCTTCATTTACAATAAATGATAATTTTTATATCAGCTGTATATTGGCTTCGTAGCGATTGAAAGTGACAATAAGTAACTTGGTTTTCTGTTTCTTTTTCCTTTAAATCTAGTAAAGTAGCTAGTAAATCCTTACTTCCTTCTGTAGTATTCACAATAGCAGTTCTAGTTTCAGAAAGATTGTCAATTAGCTTTTACATTTTATCTTCCACATCTTTTTTTGATTTAACTTTACAAGGAAGTAGATAAAAAAGTAAAGATTAGTTTATTATTGAGTATTAACTTGTTATAATTGTTGGTGAAATATAAAGGAGGTGTGTAATATGAAGGAAAAATTGATCGAAAAGTCTAGAGAGGCTTTTACAATAGTTAATTATATGTATTATTGTTATAGTAAACCTGCTTATAAAACTGAGGCAGTATGTATTTTATTATGTAATGCTTGGGAATTAATGCTAAAGAGCTATTTAATTAGTAGAGATGGGCCTGAAGGTATATTTTATAAGGATAAACAAAATAAGGGCAGGACTATTAGTTTAAATGAATGTGTGAAAAAAGTATTCACGAATAAAAATGATATGCTACGTAAGTATTTGGAGCAAATAATTAGATACCGAAACTCAATTGTACATTATGTTAATGATAAAATTGACTCAAGTCTGATGAGTAAGATAGAGCATTGTATAGTAAATTTTGCAGTAAAAATGCATGAGTTTCATGGGATTGATATATGCAATTGTATAATTGATAAACATATCAAAGACGGAATGATGAAGAGTGTCAATAGTACATATATTTATAGCAAAAAGAATTTATTTAAGGAAATAAATAATGAATTAGAAAAATTGGAAATCAAGTTTAGAATTGATAACCGTACATTTGGATTAATCGATAAAATGTATAAAATTAAGGAAAATAAAGATTTTTGTGATGTGAATAATATTGACAATACTCCATCTTACAAGTATTCAATGAAGTGTGTAAATTTTATTGTAGAATTAATACAAAAAAATCCTGATAATATTAAAAAAATGAGCTAACCCCAGGGGCAAAGGAATTCTAAGTTTTAAATAAAACCTACTCCTAATAGGAACCCAGCCTTAATCCTTCCCAAGTTAGCTCGTAGTGTACATTATAGATACATGAAATGTAAATAATATACAACTATAGTTTACATTGTACAATAAATATTTGACCAAATCAACATTTCATATTTAAAAATCCATTTAATAATGAATTGGGAAGTGATATTAAAAAAGTATATGAATTTAGGTTCATACACTTTTTCGGTTTAAATACATAATTTTTTAAAATTACTAATGTGAAATCTATAGCATATGACTAATGTAACACAAACTACACAAGAGGTTATTACAGATCAAAATTTCAATATTATTATGATTATGTTGAGCAAGGGATTTTATATGCTGGATATATAGATCAAGATAAGGCAGATAGATTTACAAATGTAATTAATTCTTAAGAAGTACAATTTTAGAGAAATAATTAATAGAGGAAGATTATTAAGGAAATGATGCATTATATGAATTAATTGGAAAAAGAGGAATTATTGACTGAGGATGATTTTGGCATAGAGTTAGATATTTATTAAGATTATTTTAAGAAAGCTTTATCAAAAAGCTTTCTTTTTGTTGCGTAAATATGTGGATAGGTTTGTTTACAATGTCATTTCTATCATAGTAAATAGGGTCATATTTTGGATTTAGAGACACAAGGTTTATACAGTCCTTGTGTTTTATTATTTTTTTACATGTAGCATCATCGCCATTAACGCGGATTATAGCTATATTGGCTGAATTGATATCATTTTGTTTTTTGACTATCACAACATCAGAAGTATCCGTAGTAGTGTTGTATAAATATAAAAGAAAATAGTAAGTGAATGATATTTTATACGCTGTACTTGAGGTGTCAAAGTTACTTAAACTAATACGGGGTATGTATATACATTAATACGGTTAAGATTATTATCAGTATTGAAATTCGGGAAATTAAAATTAAGTAGGATAAGCTTATTAGAGTTTTTAGAGAGATTTGTGGAAAGAGCTAAACATGTATGAAGTAGATCAGATATGGGCAGAAGCAGTGAAATATTACAAAACTGGTGAATTATTGATATTAGATAAATAGGCTAATGACTTAGCAAAACAACAACAGGATCGACATACCAAACACAACCCACTCGAAGGAATTGTACATGAGGATTTAAACATAACGATGTTAACAGTTAAAACATTTTCAAAATGTTTGTAGTCATAAATGTGGGCATCGGTATTTGGTATTCTATATATTATAAGGGTTTGGAGGATATACAGTTTATATTAATAAATTTAGGGAAGTTTTTATGCTAGAAAAAACTATTGAGAAGTACTTTAAAACTAAGATCGAATCTAATGGAGGGGTGTGTATAAAACTGAATGGATTTGTTGGTATACCAGAAAGAGATCCTTTTACCTAGTGGGAGAATGTTTTTTGTAGAGTTTAAGCGGAAGGGTGAAAAGCTACGAAAAATATAAATGGTTATGTATGATAAATTAAATAAGCTAGAAGAGATAGTTTAGAGTACCTTAGATAGTCCTATTTTATGTTTTTATCAGTATTATCACGATGTAGATAGGATTAAAAGCACTTTTTCATTTGTCGAAGAGTTATCATCAGATACTATTGATAGATGGAATAGGGGAGAGATTGAATTACTTATCGCATATCCATCATCGAGTGATTATGGTTTGAATCTGCAAGATGGTGGTAACATTATTGTTTGGTTTGGACTTCCATGGGATCTTGAATTATATCAACAAGCTAATACAAGCTCTATATACAACGGAATGTTATGTGCTGTATTTTGACATGTGAGCATTTTCTGATTATGAACATATATGGTAAAATGATCTAAAAAGGAGATGATTCAATGCATGAGATAAGTTTGTTTTATGGTATACGAATAACGATGAATTGGAACGAGCATAATCAACTCCATTTTCATGTGTCCTATGCAGATTATAAAGCTACTGTATTGATACAGGAAAGTAGAATAGATAAGGGATACATACCTAATAGGCAATTAAAACTTGTACTTGCTTGGTGCGAGATCCATAGAGATGAGCTTATGCAGAATTGGGAATTGTCTAGACAAGACAAACCTCTTAACTGTATAAATCCACTTATTTAGGAGGTGTTTAGCTATGCAAGATTTAGACTTTATATATTTTTATCCGAAAGTATGTCAAGTAGTACCTAATGAATCTTATGGTTTGTATGTTTATTTTAATGATGGGTCTGTTAGGTTTTATGATGTAGAGCATTTATTAAACAGTGGTACAATCTTCGAGCCTTTGAAGGATATTAATATATTTAAATCCACGTTGGCAATCCTTGAGGAAGGTATAGAGTGGAAGGTAGTCGAGCTAGTAAAAAATCTAAGACTACAGCTCTATATTATATAGTTAACCTTATAAAATATTCTAAATCTAATTTACTTGTTGTTTGGAAGACATATAGGACACTTAAGGACTCATGTTTTATAGAGGGGATCATGATATTTTAATATCTGAGAGCGATGTGATTGATAATTGTGTTAAATCTATAGACATTTTATCCAAAGGTGAAAAGGACGCTTTAAATTTTTATATAGATGATGATTACGATATTTAAAAGTTAGTTTACTAATATATAAAATAAAAATTTTAAATTTATGTTTAATCTAGTATATTTGTTGAGCCCTAAAAATTAATTTTTAAGGCTCTTTTTTATTAATTAAATGAAGGGTGATTTACATCTATGTTAGAAAATTTATTATTGGATGGTGATGGTGATGATAGATCAAGATACATTTTTGCATCAGGAGTTGTTCCAAAATCTTTATTTGATCCGCTTTCTTGTATTTTGTTAAATGCTTTTCTAAACATAGCGTTATGAGCTTCTTCACGGTTTAATAAGAAATCAATTGTTTGTTTAACTTTTTTATCATCTATTTGTCTATATAGATATTCATATACTACTTTAGCACGTTGTTCTGAAGCTATATTTGATAATAAATCAGCACACAAGTCACCAGTAACTGAAACATAATCTCCAGTCCATGAATAGCCAGATGAATTAACTAAACCAGGATTTAAACCAAATAATACATGAGATTGAATTTGACCACTCTGTGTTGAAGTTGCATCTACATCGTGTCCATTTAACAACATTATAGTTTGGGAAATAATTTCCAAATGACCTAATTCCTCTGCTGCTATATCTAAAAATAAATCTTTTATTTCTTGATCTTTTATTCTAAAACTTTGTGACATATATTGTAGTGCTGCTTTTAATTCACCATTTGCACCACCTAATTGCTCTTGTAAAAGTGCTGCATAATATGGGTTTGCTCTTTCTACTTCTACATTACATAATAGTTGTTTTTCATGTTTAAACATATAAACACTCCTTTGATTTTTTATATTAGCTTTTACTAAAATAATTTTCAAAATACTAGTTTATTAAAATAAAAAATAAAGTTTGTATTTTTCGTGATATGATAGTATTGTTATTGGAGCTGTAGGTAGTAGTGCAGGTATTCACGATAAAAGCGGAGGAAATGCTTTATTTTTGTAGAAGAATAGAGTTGGAGGATTAATCGTATTGGAATATTTTAATGGTAGTATGTATAAAGAGATTTTGCTAATGGTTGGGAATTTATCTGAATAATATATTTATGCATGATAATAATTTATAATATTATAAACTTACTAAATAAGGGAATATATGGAAATATTTATAGGGTGTTTCAGAATCTTAAGAATGATGTAATTGCAATTTAGATATAAAATATTCAAATTTTATATTTTAATAAATGTTAATTAAATTGGAGGATGTTTGAGGATGAAGATAAAAGTTGTAAAAAGAAACAATATAGATGTTGCAGTTGTTAGCAGTGATAAGGTATTAATTAGAGATACCCAATCTGCTTTAGATTTTATTACAACGGTTCAGTATGAAACAGGATGTAATAATATTGCATTGAATAAAGAAGCTATTTCAGATGATTTTTTTATTCTAAGTTCATGTATAGCAGGGGAAATATTACAGAAATTTATTAATTATCGTGTTAGGTTTGCAATATATGGAGATTTTTCAAAATATACAAGTAATTCATTAAAAGCTTTTATGCATGAGAGTAATAAAGGTAATAATGTTTATTTTCAATCTACAGTTTCTCTTGCTATTAATAAGCTTTCTATGTATGATTGTTAGAAAATATACTCCATCTGATTGTAATGAAATTATCAATCTTTTTTATAATACAGTTCATATAATAAATGCAAAAGATTATTCAAAAGATCAATTGGATGTTTGGGCAACAGAACAAATAGATTTTGAGAAATGGAATGAATCTTTACAAAAACATTATAGTTTGGTTGCGATTTATAATGAAATTATTGTTGGATTTGGAGATATTGATTATTTAGGATATATTGATCGATTGTATGTTCATCATGATTATCAAGGGAAAGGAATTGGAACTGAAATTTGTAATAAGTTAGAAGAAAAGGTTAGTGGATGCACTATAAGTGTACATGCATCTATTACCGCAAGACCTTTTTTTGAAAAAAGAGGATACGTAGTTGTTGAGGAGTTACAAACAATTAGAGGAGGTATTGCGTTAATAAATTATTTCATGACAAAAAATAGTGAATCTTAATATACGGAGGAAAAATATGACGATAAAGAAAATGATTTTAATAGCCATGATGACATGTCTTATAGCAGTATGTTCATGGATTAATATACCGTCTGCAGTTCCATTTACTATGCAGACTTTTGCAATTTTTTGTGCATTATTATTATTGGGTGGTCGATGTGGACTTCTGGCTATTTCTTTATATATTTTTATGGGATGTGTTGGTCTTCCAGTATTTTCTGGATTTAGGGGAGGAATCGGACATATTTTAGGTCCAACAGGAGGATACATTGTTGGATTTGTATTTACTGCATTTTTTTATTGTTTATTTGGGAGATTGATTTTAAAGTATCCAAAAATTAAGGTAGGTGTTCTTATTATTGGATTAATTATATGTTATGTAATAGGTACATTGTGGTTTGGGATAATATATGAAGCTTCTGGGACTAAGTATTCAATTATTAAGATATTGTCAATGTGTGTATTTCCATACATAATTCCAGATCTATTAAAATTAGGATTAGCTATTTTTGTTTGTAGGAAAATAGATAAATTGATATAGTTATTTAAAGTATATTTTTATTGAAAATTTTGTTTTATGGTTTTTTTCTGGAAAAGTATTTATTATTTTTAAAACAATAAATACGATAATTATAATAGCTAGAATAACTTTGTAGGCTATGATATTGCTCATTCCAAATGAATTAAATCGGTTTAATATATTTTTTAAAGTTTAATATTTTTATTGACATAATATAAAAAACTAAATTATAATCAATATAAAGTGATAATTATTATTAAGAAAGAGTGATTTCTTGTGAATGATAAAATTGAAAATTTGACTGAGTATTTGGTTAAGCATAATATAAAGCCATCTTTTCAACGAGTGAAAATACTTGAAAATTTGATGAAATACAATGATCATCCAACGGCAGATGAAGTTTATAAAAGAGTTTTGGAAGAAATTCCAACATTATCAAAATCAACTGTATATAATACAATTAATGTTTTTATGGAATCAAATATATTGAAAGGTATTTGTATTGAAGAGAATGAGTTGAGATATGACATAATTACATCTAATCATGGCCATTTTAAATGTAAAAATTGTGATATGATATATGACTTTGAAATTGATGTTGATAAAATTTATAGTGATTTTTTAAATAAATTTCATATTCAAGAAAAAGATGTTTATGTTAAAGGATTATGTTCGGAGTGTATTCAAGTATTAGAGGGTGCATGAGGATCATGTAATTCCGTTTAATTATCATATATTATTTTAAATTATTTAACATTAATAATTGAAGGAGGTAGCTAAAATGAATCCAGAAAATAGAAATAAAAAACTTACAACAGTTTTTGGAGCACCGGTATCAGATAATCAAAATACTATGACAGCAGGACCAAGAGGACCTATGCTACTTCAAGATGTATGGTTTTTAGAAAAACTTGCACATTTTGATAGAGAGGTAATACCAGAAAGAAGAATGCATGCAAAAGGTTCTGGAGCATATGGGACTTTTGTTGTTACGCATGATATTACGAAATATACTAAGGCTAAAATATTTTCAGAGATTGGTAAAAAAACTGATTTATTTATAAGATTTTCTACAGTTGCGGGTGAGCGTGGAGCTGCAGATCTAGAGCGAGATATTAGAGGTTTTGCTATAAAATTTTATACAGAAGAGGGGAATTGGGATTTAGCAGGAAATAATACTCCAGTGTTTTTCTTAAGAGATCCACTAAAATTTCCAGATTTGAATCATGCTGTTAAAAGGGATCCAAGAACGAATATGAGAAGTGCAAAAAATAACTGGGATTTTTGGACATTACTTCCAGAGGCTCTTCATCAAGTTACAATTACAATGAGTGATAGGGGGATACCAGTATCATATAGGCACATGCATGGTTTTGGAAGTCATACTTTTAGTATGATAAATGATAAAAATGAGCGTGTTTGGGTTAAATTCCATTTTATTACTCAACAAGGAATTAAAAATTTAACAGATGAAGAAGCAGAGATAATAACAGGGAAAGATCGTGAAGCACATCAACGTGATTTATATGATAGCATCGAAAAAGGTAATTATCCACGATGGAAAATGTATATTCAGGTAATGACTGAAGAGCAGGCATTAAATATGCCGTATAATCCATTTGATTTGACAAAGGTTTGGTATAAGGCTGAATTTCCTTTAATTGAGGTTGGATATTTAGAACTTAATCGCAACCCAGAAAACTATTTTGCAGAGGTCGAACAAGCAGCATTTAATCCGGCAAGTGTTGTACCTGGAATAGGTTTTTCCCCTGATAAAATGCTACAAGGAAGATTGTTTGCCTATGGTGATGCTCAAAGATATAGACTTGGAGTGAATGTTCACCAAATACCTGTTAACGCACCTAGGTGTAAGGTTAATAGTTTTCATAGGGATGGTAAAATGAGAGTAGATGGAAATTCTGGAAGTACTTTAGGTTATGAGCCGAATAGTTATGGTGAGTGGGAAGAACAACCAGAATATAAGTTACCTTCGTTGGGCTTAAGTGGTGATGCTAATTGTTGGAATTTTAGGGAAGATGATAACGATTACTATACACAGCCAGGAAAATTATTTAGATTGATGTCATCAGAGCAAAAAAGAGCTTTATTTGAAAATACTGCTCGTTCTATGGGAGATATTCCAAAGGAAATTAAGATGAGGCATATATCAAATTGTTATAAAGCAGATCCAGAATATGGACAAGGTATTGCAGATGCTTTAGGAATTTGTATGAATGAAGTTAAATAGTTTAATGTTTTATGTGTATAATTAGTTTTTACTATGTATAGGAATATTGAATTTGTGTTGATTAAATTAACAGATATATTAAAATTGAAGCTAAAAATTTAAACACTACTATAAAAGAGTTAGTAGTGTTTTTAATTTAAGAATTTTATGTTTAGGAATTTAGAAGATTAAAATTATTTGACAAAAGTTTGAATTTACACTAAACTTATTAACGCTGTGTACGAAATCATACAAAGGAGAAATATTTATGGAATTTTACAGTGATTCTGGAATAAAACGATTTAACTTACTGATGTCAAAGATAGATGCAGTTTATCATGAGGTGGCACTTAAGCTAGGAATTAGTGATAGTGTAATGTTAGTTTTATACACACTTTGTACTTGTAATGGTGAATGTATGCTTAAAGATATAATAGTCGGAGCTAGCAAGCAAACTATTAATTCTGCCTTACGTAAATTAGAGTTAGATAATATCGTTTATTTGAAAACTTTTGACGGAAGAAAGAAGAAAGTATATCTTACTAAAAAAGGAAGAGAACTTGTTAATGATACAGTTCTTCGTGTTATTGAAGCAGAAAATGATATATTCTCTTCATGGTCTGATGAAGAAAGAAGTATTTACATAGGATTAACACAGCGATATTTAAGAGATTTTAAGACGAAAGCAAAGGAGTTTTAGTATGGATATACAACTTTCAGATAGTTTTAATTATAAAAAATTACTAAGATTTACATTTCCATCGATAGTTATGATGGTGTTTACTTCTATTTATATGGTGGTGGATGGATTTTTTGTTTCTAACTTTGTTGGGAAGGTACCATTTGCTGCAATTAATTTTATTGTTCCAATACTTATAATTTTGGCTTCTATTGGAATGATGTTTGGATCTGGAGGTAGTGCTCTTGTTTCTAAAACCTTAGGGGAGGGGAATGAGGAAAAAGCAAGAAATCTTTTTTCATTGGTTGTATATACAACAATTGTTTTTGGAATTATTATAGCTGTAATAGCTTTTTTAGTTATTGAGCCGATTGTATATCTCGTAGGTGCTAGGGGAGAATTATTAAAAAATTGTGTTTCATATGGAAAGATTATATTGTTTGCGGTACCTTTTTATATGATTTTATTTGAATTTCAAAGTTTTTTTGTTACAGCAGGGAAACCAAATATAGGTCTTATAACTACAGTAATCTGTGGAGTTACAAATATTGTTTTAGATATATTATTTATGGGAGTTTTTTCTTGGGGAATTTCTGGAGCAGCTATTGCTACAACGATAAGTCAGATAATTGGGGCTGTGATTTCAGTTTTATATTTTTGTATACCAAATAATACCGCATTGAGATTAACAAAAACAAAAATGGATGTGAAGGCATTATTAAAATCTTGTTCAAATGGTTGTTCAGAATTTATGAACAATATTTCTATATCAATTGTGGGTATGTTGTATAATTTTCAGCTTATGAAATATGCAGGTGAAAATGGAATTGCTGTATATGGAGTATTGATGTATGTTAATACTATTTTCCTTTCTGTTTTTATTGGATATTCATCTGGAATAGCACCTGTAATTGGTTATAATTATGGAGCAAAGAATCATTCGGAGTTAAAGAGATTGTTAACAAAGAGTTTTGTTATTATATCTATTTTTGCAGTTATTATGTTTGGGATGGCAGAGTTTTTTGGTGGTAGATTAGCTAGTATATTTGTTGGATATGATTCTGAACTTTTAAATATGGCAACAAAGGCATTTAAAATTTATTCGATTTCATTTTTATTTTCTGGGGTTGCTATTTATGGCTCATCTTTCTTTACAGCACTTAATGATGGTTTAACTTCTGCATTGATTTCATTTTTGCGTAGCTTGGTATTTCAAATTATAGCTGTAATTGTGTTCCCTATGATTTTTGGAATTAATGGTATATGGTTTTCAGTTGTAGCTGCTGAAATTATAGCTGTAATTATGACGGTTTCATTTATTATTGGAAAGAGGAAAAAGTATCATTATTTATAAAAACATAGGGGGAAAATAAGTGTGGATTTGAAAAAATATGGGTTTAATAGTTATTTTGAGCAAGAATCCAAAATGTATGAAGGGTTTGTTTTGGCCAGGGTTATTGAACAACATCTTAATTTATATAAAATTGTTTGTGAAAATGGGGAACGACTTGCTAATGTTTCAGGTAAATTTAGATATTTGGCAATCAATGTATTAGATTATCCAGCTGTTGGAGACTGGGTAATGGTAAAAGATGTTGAAACTCGAGGCAATGTTACTATTCACCATATTTTGAAAAGAAGTAGTGTATTTGTGCGTCAGTCAGCAGGAACATCAAGTAATGTTCAAGTTGTAGTATCTAATATTGATATTGTATTTATTTGTATGTCACTTAATGATGATTTTAATCTTAGACGTTTAGAAAGATATTTGACTATTTCTTGGGATAGTCAAGCCAAGCCTGTTATTATTCTTACTAAATCGGATTTATGCAAAAATATAGAAAGCAAGATTTTAGAGGTAGAAACTATAAGTATAGGTGTGGAAATTTTTATATGCTCATATAAAGATGATAGTTGTTTTGAAAAATTGAAAAATTATATATGTGAAGGACAAACTGTAGCATTTATTGGTTCTTCGGGTGTAGGTAAATCTACAATAATAAATAAACTTATTGGAAAAGATTTTATCAAAACAAATGAGATTAGAGAGAGTGATGATAAAGGTAAACATACAACGACTTATCGTCAACTTATTTTGTTACCAAGTGGTGGAGTTGTTATAGATACGCCAGGGATGCGTGAATTATCAATTTACTCAGGAGATGTGTCAAAGACTTTTGAGGATATTGAAGAGATTGTAGCTAGGTGTAAATTTAGGAATTGTACTCATTCTGGTGAATCTGGATGTGCAGTTCGTAGTGCAATTATGGATGGTATAATAGAAGAAGATAGATTTATTAACTATAAAAAATTGAAACGTGAGTTAGGATATCATTCTATGAATTGTCGTCAACGTGAACAAGAGAAGTTAAATCGTATGTTTGGTGGTAAAAAAGTATTTAAAGAATTTCAACGAAATTTGAAAAAGAGATAATAATTATTTTGAATTTTATGTGTAATAGGAGGTTTTGATATGGATAAAAAAGCACTTTTTAAATTAAGTTATGGGTTATTTGTTTTAACTGCGAAGGAATCTGATAAAGATAACGGGTGTATTATAAACACTGCTATTCAAGTAACTGATTCCCCAAGTCAGTTAAGTATTTGTTTGAATAAATCATCTTATACTCATGGAATGATTGAAAGAACTGGGGAATTTACAGTATCTGTTTTGAGTCAAGATGCAAAATTTGATTTAATTAAACATTTTGGATTTCAAACAGGTAAATTAGTTAATAAATTTGAAGATTATGAAAAATGTGAAAGAGATTCTAGAGGAATTTATTATATAACAGAGGGAAGTAATGCTTATATATCTGTTAAGGTTAACAGAATACAAGATTTGGGAACTCATACGATGTTTATTGGTGATATTGTTGAGATGGAGGTATTGAGCCATGTATCATCTGCAACTTATGAATATTATTTAAATAATATTAAGCCGAAACCTCAGGCAGTTGGATCAACTAAAGATGGACAAACTATATGGAGATGTTCGATTTGTGGATATGAATATGTTGGCGAAGAGTTACCTCATGATTTTATTTGTCCTATATGTAAACATGGTGTATCTGATTTTGAAAAAGTTGTAAGTGGTGTGAGTTGAGAAACATCAGTAGACAGGTATTTAGGAACATAAATATGGAAAAACTTTAAAGATGTTGCGGGTTAGGAAGGGTTTCATGGAAATTTGTCATAAAATTTAGAGCGTTAATTGGAATTGGAAAGCATTGTGAAGAGAGATATCGTACGTTTCTTTAAAATTGAAATATAACAAGTATTTGAAAAAAGTGAAGTGAAAGTTTGGGAATGTCGTAATTGTGGACATATTGTAGTTGGTACAAAAGCACCAGAACTATGTCCAGTATGTAATCATTCTAAGAGTTATTTTGAAGTTCATGCTGATAATTATTAATAGATAAATTTGTATAACAAAAAGTCCTTTTGCTATCGAGTTGGTAAGGGACTTTTTTAATTTAATAATTTATATAAAGAAATTATTTTTATGTACGAATAAATTTTGTATATTTGTATTGAATTCTTTTAGGAGTTAATTATGATACCAGGTAAAACTTTACTTGCATATCTCTATTGTTGTTTTGGAATTAATATGGAAGTTTCTCATTCAATTGTTCGTATAAGTTCATTAGTACATAGGTTGAGTAATAATAAAAATATGAGTCTTATGAATGGGGGGATGTGGTGTCTATAGTAAACAAAACTACTAACATTAGATATAATGTTTTATCTAAGACTCAAATTACAAAGTACAATTTACTTGGGAAAACCTTTTTTAATAGTTTGGATTTTCATGAGCAGCAGGACTTTTTAATGTATACTTATAGAAGTAGGGATATAAATAGAAATGTATCAGGTGAAAAACATATAGTTAAGGTTTATCATGAAGATGTTTCGAGTCTGATTTTATAGTTTTTAAGGATGTAAACGGCAACTATTTTAAATATCTTGAAGTTGGCGGAACTTTTAACTAAGATATTATTTTAGTACTTCTGTTGATAAAAAAGTGGCTGAATGTTTTTTAAATAATGAAAGAAATCGGGGAAATTCTTTGATGATAGAGATTAAGGTTCCTCGAAATAGTAAGTCTATTTATGTTGGTAAAGATTCAGGTTGGTTAAATCATAAGGGAATAATATTAGCAAGAGATACTAAATATAAAGTTTTAAATGTTAGTGAGGGAAAACTTGAGTTGGAGTTTATTAATGATAATTGAAAATTTTATAGTTATAAAATGATCTGGAAAAAATTTTAAATATGTGTTTTAATTATGTTAAATAAATAAAATTTAAGGAATTGTTATTATATGAAAAAATTTAGAAAAATAAAGTGTATTTTAGCTGCGTGTTGTATTTTGTTTGTCTTAAATTCTTGTATTGGAAATAAGGATAATATTAAAGAAATTTACAATAATTCAATTCTAAAGTCTGAGATTATTCCAATTAAAAATGAATTTAATGAATCAGATAATACACCTATTCAAAACCTTGAACTTATAGATGATGCTGAAAAAATTATGAGAACTCTTACTTCAGATGAATTAAAGGGTAGAGGAGATGATACTGATGGAAATGATAAGACTGTAAAATATTTGAATGAGCAATTTACTAATATAGGTTTGGATTATTTATTTAAGGATACTTACCTCCATAAATATAATTTTAGTGGGGAATTTTTTCCACATTTTATTCGTCCAAATGAAGAGGAACAAAATGTTGTTGGTTTAATTAAAGGAACGAATCATGCTGAGAGGAAAAAAGCAGTTGTTATAACAGCACATATTGATCATGTTGGTTATGGATTAAGTACTACTGGTGAAAAAAATCAAATTTATTATGGTGCAATAGATAATGCTTCTGGAACTACGACTCTTTTAAGACTTGCATATAAACTTAAAGAAATGTCTAAAGAAACTCCTTTTGAAACTGATATAATAATAGCAGGAGTTAACCATGAAGAGCTTGGACTTGTTGGTAGTAGAGCATTAGTTAATGATATAAAAGATAGGTATGAATCTATTTATAATATAAATATTGATTGTGTGGGTTTCAAAGGTGGATCTCCTCTTATTGTTTATAGCAGTGATAAGAGATCTCCTGAATTATCAAAGTTAATATTTGAATATATGGACTCAACAAATGAAAAAATTAAAAAGGATACAAAAATAAGAGATTATAATAGTGATCATGCATCTTTTGAGTATAATGGGATTCAAGCTATTTTCTTTATGGATACGTATCCTAGTGGAACTATACACAGGTTTACTGATACTATAGATAAAATAGATTTTCAAAGAATTAATAGTTTAGTTGATAATATTGCTGGATTTTTGAGATTTAATGATAAAAATGCTATTCCTAAAAGAGAATCATTAAATGTTTAATTAAAAATTAGAACTTTGGGTTTAAACTCAAGGTTCTTATTTTTTTAATAAATTGACATTAAAATTGGAGAATAATATAATTTTTCTGTGAAATTTTTAAATTAAAGGAGGATATAAGATATGAAAAATTATACTAAAACACATGTTAAAGAAGGAAATAGAACAGAATTACATAATACGCTTTCTTTAACAGGGGCAGAAGTTAGTGTAAACACTCTTCCAGCAGGTGCAGGAGTTCCATTTATACATTCACATAAACAAAATGAGGAAATTGTCGCAATTTTATCTGGTAAAGGAAAGGCAATCATAGATGGAGAAAATATAGATCTCTTAGCTGGAGATTGGATTCGTATTTCTCCAAAAGGACAACGCCAATTTTTTGCATCAGAAAATGAAGCAATGACATTTGTTTGTATCCAAGTTAAAGAAAATTCTTTAGAAGGATACACTATGGAAGATGGAATAATTCACTAATAGTTTTTTAAAAGCAAAGTCGTAGCTAATTATATTGTAATTTTTGGAGGAAGTAATGAAGGGACAAGAAGATAGTTTAATAAAATATATAGAAGGTTCTAAAACACGATTTGTTATTCCAGTTTATCAACGTAATTATGATTGGAAAGAAAAGAACTGTGAACAGCTTTTTGATGATCTTATAAAAATTGTAATAGGTAAAAGAAGGAGTCACTTTTTTGGGAGTATTGTATCTGTTCATGAAGGATCTGGACGAAATACAGAATATGTTATAATAGATGGTCAACAGAGGGTGACTACTATTTCATTACTTTTTTTAGCTATGTATAATTTGATTTCTAAAGGAATTATTAAACCTATGGATGATTCTTTAGGCATTCAAATTTATGAAGAATTTCTTGTTGATAAATATCAAACAGGTGTTGAACGTATAAAGTTAAGACCTGTTAAAGATGATCGTGTAGCATTTGAAAAACTTTTTGATGGTGATGTAGATGAGTATGTTAGAGAATCTAATTTAACTATAAATTATCAATATTTTTATAATAGAATTCAGAAAAATGAAATCACAATTGATGAATTATATGAGGCTATATGTAGACTTGAAATAATTAATATTACTCTAAGTGGAGAAGATAATCCACAACTTATCTTTGAGAGTCTTAATTCAACTGGACTTGCTTTAAGCGAAGGAGATAAGATAAGAAATTTTATTCTTATGGGATTACCTGTAGATTTACAAGAGAACTATTATACAAAATATTGGAATAGAATAGAAAAATTTACAAACTACGATGTAACCTCGTTTTTAAGAGATTATCTTACTATTAAAAATGGGGAAGTGTGTAGTAGTAAAAAAATTTATACTAATTTTAAACAATATGTTGAAGATTTATCTTTGACTGTTGAGGATTTATTTAAAGATTTATTAGACTATGCAAAGAGATATGGTGTACTTTTAAATGGAGCTAATAAAAATGATAGTTTATATAATTGCATTGATAGGTTGAATAGATTGGAGAAGAGTGTTACTAGACCGTTTTTTCTTGAAGTATTGCGTTTATATGATGAGGGAGAATTAAGTATTTCTCAAGTAACAGATATATTTTTGATTACTGAGAGTTACTTATTTAGAAGGATAATTTGTGATATGCAAACTAATATTTAAATGGAATGTTTTCAAATCTTCATCGTGAAATTATGAGATATAATGATAGTTCTTGTAAAAATTATCTCGAGAAGTTTAAATATGTACTTTTATCTAAAAATGGAAGGGCATCTTTTCCAAGTAATCGAGAATTTAGGAAAAAATTTATGGAAAAACAAGTTTATAATATGACTTCTAAAAATAAAATCTATATTTTAGAGCGTTTTGAAAATTATAAAACAAAAGAATGTAAGGATGTATATGAAAAATATGATAAGGGAATTTATTCAATTGAACATATTATGCCTAAAGAGTTGACACCAGCATGGATAAAAGATTTAGGAGATAATTATAGAGAAATTCATGAAACGTGGTTACATAGAATTGGGAATCTTACATTAACTGCTTATAATTCAAGATATAGTAATAAGACTTTTAAAGAAAAGAAAACTATGGAAAATGGTTTTGAAGATAGTGGTATTCGTATGAATAATTATATTGCAAAAAATGAAAAGTGGACAAGTGCAGAAATTGAAGAGCGTAGTAAATATCTTATTAACCAAGCTATTAAAATATGGATGTTACCATCAAGTGGATTTGAACCTGAGAAGAAGCAAGCAGATGTTTATTCGCTTATTGATGAAGATATTGATTTTAGTGGAAAGAAAATTAAGTGTTTCAGTTTTAGGAATGCAGAGTATACAGTAACATCATGGATAGAAATGTTTCAAAAAGTATTGCAAATACTTTATATTGAGGATAGGAGTGTTATAACAAAATTTGCAACATCTTCAAATTATGGTATGGAATCTTATTTTAGTTTTAATAAATCTGACTTTATTAATAGTGTTGAGATCTATGATGGGATATATGTAAATTCATGTACAAGTACAGAGAAAAAGTTATTTATATTAAGAAATATATTTAAATCATATGATGTTGATTTTAACGATTTAATTTTCTATACTAATAAAGAAAAATAAATTAATTTGTATATATTTTCAAAAGAGCAGTTCGAAACTATCCTGCTCGGATAAAAAGTTTTATCTAAATCAAAACTAGGAGGGAGTAAAGGGTGTTGTCCTTTACAGTAAAAATATGAAAAGATATAGTGTTATTAGTGAAAAGAATAAGAGGGAAATAGTTCTTCTTCGAGGATCAGGTTGTATTTATAAGAAATGCACATTTTGTGATTATTATTTGGATATGTCTAATGATTTTCACGAAAATTTTTTATTAAATAAGTCAGTAATTGATAATGTTACTGGAGAGTATGATGCATTGGAAGTTATTAATTCTGGATCAGTATTTGAACTTGATAAAAAAACGATAGATCTTATTAAGAGCGTGTGTAATGAAAAAGGAATTTCAACTATTCATTTTGAAAGCCATTATATTTATAGAAAAAGAATTCCAAAACTCAAGGAAGAGTTTTCTGAATTTAATTTAAAAATGAAACTTGGACTCGAAACGTTTGATTATGATTTTAGGGAAAATATTTTTAATAAGGGAATACATGATAAGGATCCTAAAATCATATCAGAATATTTTGATGAAGCAAATTTTCTTTTTGGTATAAGTGGACAAACCATAAATAGTATGATGAACGATATAGAATTGGGTCTTGAAAATTTTGAAAGAATTTGTGTAAATATAATGTGTAAAAATAGTTCAACAATTACTCCAGATAAAGAGGTTATAGAGAAATTTATGGAAAAAATCTATCCAAAATATAAAGAAGATTATAGATTAGATATTCTGATTAATAATACTGGATTTGGGGTAGGTGATTAATGATGAATGAAATTCTACTTATTATATCATTATTTTTTATATATGGAATGGTTCTTATTACATATAGATATTTTGGGAAAAGTGGACTCTATGTAATGATTGGAGTTGTAACTATCCTTGCAAATATTGAGGTTGTACTTCTTGTAGATGCTTTTGGAATGGAACAAACCCTTGGTAATATACTTTTTGCATCGACCTTCTTAATAACAGATATTTTATCTGAATGTGAAGGCAAGAAGAGTGCAAATAAATCTGTATTTATTAGTATAATTATGATGATATTTTTTCTAGTTATATCCCAGAGTTGGATATATTATACTCCAAGTGTCAATGATATGAAGATGGATTCTATTAGAAATATTTTTACGAGTGTTCCGAGAGTGATTTTTTCGTCATTAAGTGTTTATGCTATAAGTCAGTTTGTGGATGTTTGGTTATATCATAAATGGTGGGATTTTACGTCAAAAAAAATCGGAAATAAAGATAAATTTTTATGGGTTAGAAATAATGGATCTACTCTTATAAGTCAAATTTTTAATACGGTTCTTTTTACATTGTTTGCTTTTGGTGGAGTGTATGATGTTAATGTAATTGTTTCTATGATTTTATCAAGTTATATAATTTTTGTAATTACTTCTGTGATGGATACGCCGTTTGTTTATATTGCAAGGAAAATTAAAAAAGGAAAGAGCAATCAGATTTGAAGGCTCTTTCCTTCTATTTTTTGAGGTAATAATTATTTTTAATATTTAATTTTACAAAACTGCATACAAAAAAGGCTATTATAGAAGATAATACCAAAATTAATCCGATATTTAAATTTCCACGAATAAGGTATCCAAAAGATACTTGTCCAATTGGAATTGATGCGGTTGCAATAGCAGTAGATAATGCACTTACACTTCCTAATATATTTTTAGGTACAACAGTTTGTATGTATGTAAGAGTTATAATGTTTCCTATGCCGAGGCAAAACATAATAATAAATCCGCCTATTGTTATTCCGAGCATAGATAGATTTATATTATTTGAGATTATTAAAAGGGTTCCAACAAGGAACATAGATAATGGCATAAGATAATTCCATTTATAATGAGTTTTGAATTTAAATAAATTTGATTTTAGATTTATTAAAACTCCACTTATAAGTAAACCACTTGCTATTATGCTTTCTAATATTCCGTATACTTGTGGAGGCATATTAAAATTTAAATTTATTATTGTTGGGAACAACACAGAAATTATTGGCACTATTGAAATGTTATACAATCCATAAGATAAAATGATTCCTAAAATAATTTTATAATTTTTTGAGAGTGTTTTTAATGTATTTTTCATATGAATAAATGCTGAAAGGGGATTTAATGATTTATATGTTGTATTTTGATGTTTAGGAAATTTTATAAAGCATTCTAGTATAGCAGATATTAGAAAGCTTAATCCATTTATTATGAGTATGAGTTTTATGCCTAAAAATCCGTAGAGAATTCCACCAAGTATTGGACCTAAAATATTTGCCCATGATCCTGATTGACTTATGTAGCTATTTGCCTTTTGAAGATAATCAATATCTACAGTTTGAGGTATTGAAGATGTTACAACCGGTTCGTAGCACACAGATATAGTAGATAATAAAAGCATGACAATGGCTATAAGAAACGTGGAGTCTAGTTTAAATATAAAGAGTATAAAACAAATTATCATAAGAATTCCTGCTATTATATCAAGGAGTATCATCATATATTTTTTGTTATAATTATCTGCTATGTTACCTGCAATTGGTGCTAAAATTATGTAAGGTACAATGGATAATGCCAATATATTTGCATAAATAGATGAATTCCCGGTTATGTCTAATATATAAAGAGATAATGCAAATCTTTGTATGGCATTCCCAAATAAACTTATAATTTGCCCTATTAAAATTAGTTTAAAATTTCTATTATTTCTCATCTATTATCGAGTAATCCACACAAATTGGATATCCTTTCTCTTCATTTTTTATCAAAGTAGCATCTATTTCATAAAGTAATCTTAAATTTTCCCTAGTTATTACATCTGAAGGATTACCTTGAAAAATAGCATTACCATTTTTCATACCTATAATGTTATCGGCAAATTTAGTTGCGTGATTTAATTCATGAATTACCATTATTATTGTTGTTTTATCTTTTCTATTTAGATCTTGAAGTAGTTCTAGTACTTCAAGCTGATGTGACATATCTAAGTATGTTGTTGGTTCATCTAATATTATCATATCTGTTTTTTGAGCTAATGCGAGTGATATCCAAACACGTTGACGTTGACCTCCTGATAATTCTGAAACTATGCTATCTTTTATATTTAATATATTTGTTTTTTCCATTGCCCAATTAATTATTTCATAATCTTCCTTGTTTAAACCAGAAAGTGATTTTTTATGAGGGAATCTACCATAAGAAATTAAATTTTTAACATCTATACCATCAGGTACAATAGGAGTTTGTGGCAGTATGGAAATTTTATTAGCAATTTCTTTTTGCGATAAAGATTTCATATCTTTATCATTTAGAAAAATCTTTCCATTTTTTATTGGTATGATTCTCATAATCGATTTTAAGAGTGTAGATTTACCACATCCATTTGGACCGATTAATATAGTTACTTTATTTTCAGGTATTTCAAGATTTAAAGAAGGAATTATAATTTTTTCATCATAATTGATTTGAAGATTTTGAGTTTTTATTCCCATTATTTAAACCTCCTATCTTTTATAATTAAGAATATAAAATATGGAACAGATAAAATAGACACAATTATTCCAACGGGAATTTCAATTGGGGAAAATAAATTTTTGGCTAGGGCATCGGACAAAACCAAAATTATTGATCCTATTATTCCAGATAGCAAAATTATTTTTCGGTGAGAATATCCGATTATACTTTTTGATATATGGGGTGCTATAAATCCTAAGAAAGCAATATTTCCTGCAACTGATGTTGCGATAGCAGCAAGAAGTGATGCAATAAATATGAACAATGCCATTTCTTTTTTAACATTTACACCAACTCCATAAGATAGTTCATCGCCAAGAGTTAATATATCAAGCGTTTTACCTTTAATCAGTGCGATGATTGTTAAAATTAAAATAAATGGAAGTGTTAATATTATATAGTTCCAATTGCTTCCCCAAAGACTTCCGCAAATCCAAGTTAAAACCTGATTATAATCTCCTTTTGAAACGCTAAGTTGATAAAATGAAATTATTGCAGAAAATCCTGTATTTATTGCAATTCCAGTTAAAATAAATTTTATTGGTTTAAATTGTTTTTTATATGCAAATACATAAATCAGAATCATTGAAAACATTGCACCTGTTATTGCAACAAGTGGTATTAATAGGATAGTTGATATTGGTAATTTTGAGTAGTATGAAGTTGTGTTAGATGAAATCAATAAAATAACAAATAGTGCAGCTCCAGAATTTATTCCTATTATACCAGGTTCTGCTAAAGGATTTTTTGTTGTTGTTTGAAATATTACGCCAGATATACTTAAA
Organism: Candidatus Arthromitus sp. SFB-rat-Yit; assembly: GCF_000283555.1. Lineage (NCBI taxonomy): Bacteria > Bacillati > Bacillota > Clostridia > Eubacteriales > Clostridiaceae > Candidatus Neoarthromitus > Candidatus Arthromitus sp. SFB-rat-Yit. Next base: position 1,133,762 of record NC_016012.1, on the reverse strand, counting down.
GAAAAGGCAACGATAATAGCTAGTATAACTCTTGGTAATCTCAAATTAAATATTGCAAAGTTTTGTGAGCTTGTTCCTTGACCTAAAAAAGTTTTAAATATGTCAGTTATGGTAATTTTGAAACTTCCAAGATTTAAATAAAGGAGAATAGATAAGATAAGTATTATTGATGAGATTAAAAAAAATAATGAGCTCTTCTTCATTTATACCTTCTCCTTTCTAATTAATAATAAAAATATTGGAATCCCAATAAAAGATGTAAATATGCCAACAGGAAGTTCATATGGAGATAAAACTGTTCTTGCTATTATATCACTAAAGATAAGCAGAACACTTCCAAATAAAAATGAAAGAGGGAGTATATCTTTGTAGTTCGTACCAACTAATTTTCTAATTATGTGAGGAACAAGAAGTCCAACGAAACTAATATTTCCAGCTGTTGAAACACAAATTGAGCAAAGGGGAATTATTATAGAAATAATTTTTATACGCATTTTAGATGGAGAAACACCAAGACTTATTGCATTTTCATCTCCTAAATTTAAAACATTAAGATTATCGATCATCAAGAAAGATATAAAACAAAATATAGATCCTATTATTATTAGTGAAATAACTTGAACCCACCCATTTTGATTAAAACTTCCAGAAATCCAAAATGCCAATTCTTGAGATCTATTTTTAATTAGAGCAATTATTGATGCAATAGATATGAAAAGTGTACTCATTGCAGTGCTAGCAAGAAGTACTTTAGATATGTTATGGTTTAATGAAGAATTCTTCATAATTATCAAAATTATTATACCACTAAACGCAGAACCTATAAGTGCCATAAAAAAATTTCCATAGATTCCAAGACCTATTGGAAAAAGTGTAGATAGGGATATGGCTAAAGTAGCTCCTTGAGTTATACCAATTACAGAAGGGTCAGCTAAAGGATTACGCATAACTCCTTGAATCATTGCTCCACATACTGCAAGAATTCCACCATTTAATAATGCTGAAATAACTCTAGGTAATCTAACATCTCGTATAAGATGAGCTTCTACAGATCCATCATAAAAAAATATAGAATTAAACACTTCTTTAATAGGAATATATTTAGCTCCAATGTTAATTGAAGCTAATACTCCTATAATTAGTAAAACAAATCCAATAATTGAAATTAATTTCTTATTAATTTTCATAGTTAATTCCCCAATAAAGTAACAAATTGATTTACAAATAAATTTTTACCAATAGAACTATAAACCATATTGAAGTATGGGCTTGATGGTAATTCTATAACTTTATTATTTTTAACTGCATTTAAATTTTTGTAAATAGGACTTTGTTTTAGTGAATTTATATCTTCATCAGTTCCTATTAGAATTAAATAATCTGAATTTATCTCAAGCAATCCCTCGTAGTTTATAACAGGAAGACTTATGTTGTTTTGAACAGGAAGATTAGCAGGTTTATTTAATTTCATATCTTCGTACAATATTCCGCCGATTCCAGCAGAGTCGAATACAAATATTTGTCCACCACTTGCAAGTATTGAGAGATAAGTTGAGTTATTTCCGTATTTTTCTTTTATTTCATTTCCTTTTTGTATGGCATTTGATTTATAATCTTCAAGCCATTTGTTTGCAATATCTTCTTTATTTAATATGGATGCAATTTTAAGTATATCTTTTTTCCAATCTATTTGTTCAAGTTCTATCATTATCGTCGGAGCTATACTTTTCAATTGGTCATACATCTTTTCTTGCGTTTTTGAAATTATAATTAAATCAGGATTAAGATTCAAAATACCTTCAATATCTACAGTATCCTGCAAACTATATCCTAAAATTTTAGCTCCTTTTAGAGTTTCTTCCAAATATGATGGGAATTTAGTGTAGTCATAAGCATCAGAATTTGCAGTACCTACAACAGAGTAACCAAGAATGCTTAGTATATCGCTGTTACCACTTAAATCTACAATACGCATAGGATTTTTAGGTATTTGTACATCTCCAATTGAGTCTTTAACGGTTATCATTTCCACAGATGTATTATTTGAAGAATTATCACTATTAGCATTTTTGTTTGATGATGTACATCCAACAATAACTACAGCTAAGATACATATTAGTGCAGTTTTGAAAATTGAAAAAATTTTCATTTATTATATCTCCTTTTAAATAGAAAGTAATATTAAGTATCATTAAAATGTAGACAAGTTTAATTTTAAATATTATAATTGAATTATCATTAATGATAACAAATATCATTTTACTCGTGTTTATAAAGTAAGTCAAGTTAGTTAGGTGTGGGAAAATTAGAATGAAGAAGAGATATTTAATCTTAATACTGATTTTAATTGTTCTATCTTTGACATCGTTATTTTTAGGGGCTAAGAATATAACGTTATCAGAAATTTTGAAAGGGGACATTGATAGTATTAGGATTTTTTTGATAAGCAGACTGCCAAGGCTCATAAGCATTTTGATAGCAGGAGTTGTTATGAGTGTATGTGGACTTATCATGCAACAGATTAGTCAAAATAAATTTGTATCACCAACGACTGGGGCAACTATTGATTCGGCACAATTGGGCATAATGGTAGCCATAATTATATTTCCAAGTGCAAGTATAATGCAAAAAACAATTATATCTTTTATATTTGCCTTGATTGGAACATTTATATTCATAATATTTTTAAGAAACTTAAAGATAAAAAATATTGTATTTGTGCCACTAGTTGGAATTATTTTTGGAAATATTATTGGATCTGTGACCACTTTCTTAGGTTATAAATTTGATTTGCTACAGAGTGTCAGTTCTTGGCTACAAGGTAATTTTTCAATGATATTGAAAGGAAATTATGAACTTTTATATTTAAGTATTCCGCTTGTTATAATTACTATAGTTTATGCAAATATGTTTACTGTTGTAGGAATGGGAAAAGATTTTGCAACAAATTTGGGGCTTAACTATGACAAAATTGTTAATATAGGTGTTACTATAGTTGCATTAGCAACTGTTATAGTTGTTGTTACTGCTGGGAGTATACCTTTTATTGGTCTTATTGTACCGAATTTGGTTGCCATGTATAAAGGAGATAATGTTAATAAAAGCCTTTTGGACATCGCACTTGTTGGTTCTATTTTTATACTTGTATGTGACGTAATTGGACGAGTTATTATTTATCCGTATGAATTGCCAATAGGAGTTACTGTAGGTGTGATTGGGAGTGTAGTATTTCTTTGTATAGTGTTAAGGAGAAATGGGCGTGGGAAATAAATGTGTTAATAAAGATAAATATTTTCAAAAAACTATAGTTTTGCTTACGATTTTCATATCAATAGTTTGTTTACTATATTTATTTATGAATATAAGAAAAGGAAATTTTGAATATTCATTATCCCAACGTATTCCTAAATTAATTGCAATTGTATTGACGGGGGCTTTAATATCCTTTTCTACGATATTGTTTCAAACGATTACAAACAATCGTCTTTTGACACCAAATGTAATGGGACTTGATTCTTTTTACGTGCTTATCCAAACAGTAATTGTTTATGTATTTGGCTCAACGCATATATTCATAAGTAATAAGAAAATTAATTTTATGATCTGTATAGTAATGATGGTTTTAATATCTACGGTTTTGTATTCTACACTGATGAAGAAAAATAGAACCAATATTATTTTGATTGTATTAGTTGGTGTTATATTGGGAACTCTTTTTGGAAGTCTTTCAAAATTTATGCAAATAATGATTGATCCTAACGAGTATTTAACACTTCAAAATAAATTGTTTGCTAGCTTTAATAATATAAATGAAAATATTTTAGTTATATCAGTGATAATGATAGTCATTACATTAATATTTACATTTAAGGATTTTAAATATTTGGATGTAATGAGTTTAGGTAGAGATCATGCTATAAATTTGGGAGTTGAGTATGATAGATTAACTAAAAAGTTTTTTATTGTAGTTTCTATTTTGATATCAATATCTACAGCTTTGGTTGGACCTATTACATTTCTAGGTTTGCTTGTTGTTAATGCAACTAAGCAGATTGTGAAGAGCTATAAACACTCTCATATAGTTGCGATAGGGAATCTATTATCAGTTTTTGTATTGTTATTTGGTCAATTGTTACTTGAGAGGGTTTTAAAAATATCTACTCCTGTAAGTGTAATTATAAATTTGATCGGGGGTATTTATTTTATGTATTTGTTGTTAAGGGAGAGTAAAGTATGTTAAAAATCAGAGATGTTTCTAAGTCTTATGGAAGTAACCGAGTAGTCAATAATGTTTCTCTTGATATAGAGAAAGGTAAGCTAACATCTTTTGTTGGACCTAACGGGGCAGGTAAGAGTACCCTCTTATCAATAATAGTTGGATTGCTTGAAAAAGAGAGTGGAGAAATTTATTTAGATGATAGGGATATCAATAGTTATAAAAAAGATGAGTTATCTAAAAAGATATCCATACTTAGACAATCAAATAATTTAAATATCAGGTTGACTATACGTGACCTAGTTAGTTTCGGTAGGTTTCCATATTCTAAGGGTAGATTGACTAGAGATGATGAAAAGTTTATTGATGATGCTCTTGAATATATGAAACTTTGTGATATACAAGATAAGTTTTTAGATGAGATAAGTGGTGGACAAAGACAAAGAGCTTTTATTGCTATGGTCATTGCTCAAGCAACTGAATATATTTTTCTTGATGAGCCTTTAAATAATTTGGATATGAGTAATTCGGTTCAGATGATGAAAGTTTTAAGAAAACTTTGTGATGATTTGGGAAAGACAATAGTTGTTGTTATGCATGATATAAATTTTGCTTCTTGTTATTCAGATTATGTTGTTGCCTTTAAGGATGGAATAGTATACAAAGAGGGAAAAACGAGTGACATAATAGATGAAAGTGTATTGGAAGAGATATACCAAATTAAGTTTGATGTTAAAAATATAAATGGTAATAAAATTAGTATTTATTATTAAAAAGAAAGGGGAATTTAAAGTTATGAAATTTATCAAAAAATTATCTATGGTGTGTTCAATGATGCTTATTGGACTTTTAGTTTCTTGTGGTAATACCACAAATAATAATCAAGGTTTGTCTGAAGGAGCTGACACTGAAACTATTTTAGTTAAACATTTAAATGGGGAAACAAATGTAAAGAAAAATCCTCAAAGAGTTGTTACATTTGATTTTGGATCATTAGATATTTTGGAGAATTTAGGAATTGATGTAGTAGGACTTCCAAAAGATAGTTTACCATCAATGTTTGAAAAATATAAAGATAGTAAATATGAAAATTTAGGTGGATTAAAAGAACCAAATTTTGAAATAATTAATTCAATTAAACCAGAACTTATAATAATAAGTGGCAGGCAATCTGATATGTATGAAAAATTTTCACAAATAGCTCCTACAATACTTTTAAGCTTAGATGGATCAAAATACATGGAAGATTTAACTAATAATGCAAATATTTTGGGAAGCATATTTGGAAAAGAAGATATTGTTAAATCAAAATTGGATGAAATTCAAAATAAAATAAATACATTAAATGCATCAGTGACGTCAAAAAATTTAAATGCATTAACATTGTTAGTTAATGAAGGGAATTTGAGTGCATATGGTGATAAATCAAGATTTGGTATTTTATATAATAATTTTGGTTTTATTAATATTGATAATACTCTCCAAGATTCTACGCATGGACAGCAGGTGTCATTTGAATATGTAGTTGATAAAAATCCAAATGTGTTATTTGTTATAGATAGGGGAGTAGCTACATCTGGAACAGGAACTGCTCAGACAGTTCTGGATAACGATCTTATTAAATCAACGGATGCATATAAAAATGGGAATATTGTTTATTTAAATGCACAAGTTTGGTATTTGGTTTCAGGTGGATTTGATTCAACAAACAAAATGGTAGATGAAGTCGAAAATTTCATAAAAAAGTTTGACTAAATTTTATAAAAAATATTTATAATTAATTGTGAAATTAAGATAGAATAGAAACTGCATTATTATGATGTGGTTTTTTTATTTGAGAGAAGGAGGTTACATATGTTAAAAAGTTTTATAAGCTATTATGCTCCATATAAAAAATTGTTTTTTATGGATATGTTAGCAGCGTTTTTGGTTGCTATGATAGATTTAGTTTATCCAATGATAACACGTAGCATAATAAATGATGCTGTACCAAATAGAAACATAAGAATGATATTTGTATTTTGCATAGTTTTGCTTGTTATTTTTATTATTAAAGCTGGACTTAATTATTTTATACAGTATTATGGACACGTTATGGGAGTTAGGATGCAGGGAGACATGAGAAGAAAGGTATTTAAACATCTTCAAAGATTACCTAACGAATATTTTAGCAATAATAAAACTGGTGTTATTATGTCGAGAATTGTGAATGATCTTATGGAAATATCTGAGCTTGCACATCATGGTCCAGAAGATGTGTTTGTATCTATCGTTATGTTTGTTGGTTCATTTGCTTTATTATTTAGAATAAATGTTCCTCTTACTATACTTATATTTGCTTTTGTCCCTGTCATAGTTACATTTTCAATAATTAAGCGTAGGAAAATGAGTAGTGCATTTAGAGAAACTAGAATTAAAACAGGAGATGTAAATGCAACTATTGAAAATTCTATTTCAGGGATTAGAGTTACAAGATCGTTTGTAAATGAAAAGAGTGAACTCGATAAATTTGAAAATTCAAATGATATGTTTAGAAAAGCACGGGAATATGCGTATAAAAAAATGGGAGAGTTCTTTTCGGGAACTTTTTTCTTGGTTGATATTCTTGAGCTTATTGCACTTATAGCATCTGCTGTATTTACATTTAATGGATATATTACTATAGGTGATTTTGTTGCCTATGTCTTGTATGTTAAGATGTTTATCCAGCCAATAAGAAAGCTTATAAACTTTTCTGATCAATTTCAAAATGGTATGAGTGGTTTTCAAAGATTCCAAGAGCTTTTGAAAGTTGAAACGGAAAAAGAATCAAATAATGCGATAGAACTTAAAAATGTTAAGGGAGAAATTAGTATAGATAACGTGACGTTTAGATATGAGAGCAACAATGAGGAAGTATTTAATGGTTTTAATCTTAAAATTGAAGCTGGGAAGACAATTGCTCTTGTTGGACCATCTGGTGGAGGAAAAACAACTATATGTAGTTTGATTCCAAGATTTTATGATGTGAATGAAGGAAGCATAAGGATTGATGGAATTGATGTGAGAGATGTTACTTTGGAGTCTTTAAGGAGAAACATTGGAATTGTATCTCAAGAGGTATTTTTGTTTACGGGAACTATAAGGGATAATATAGTTATAGGAAAGCCGGATGCAAGCGATGAAGAAGTTAAGGATGCGTGTATTAAGGCAAGTATTCATAATTTTATAATTGGTCTTAAAGATGGATATGATACTTTTGTTGGAGAGAGAGGACTTAAACTTTCGGGAGGTCAAAAACAAAGAATATCTATTGCGAGGGTTTTTCTTAAAGATCCTAAAATTATGATATTAGATGAAGCGACATCAGCACTTGATAATATAACAGAACGTGAGATTCAAGAGTCTTTGGAGAAATTATCAAAAGGTAGGACAAATATAATCGTTGCACATAGGCTTTCAACAATACAAAATGCTGATGAAATATTACTTATAGGTAAGAGTGGAATAGTTGAGAGAGGAAGTCACGAGGAATTGATAAATAAGGGTGGAATTTATAAAAGTTTATATAGTAGAGTTTAAAAATTTTATTTGATGAGTGGATCTTTTTAGATCCACTTTTTGTTTACATATTTATTATTTAAGTGAGAGAGAATAATCTTAAGTATTTTGTGTTTAGGGGGACTTTTGATGAAGGTTAAACCAAATTTTGAATTCTTAACTTTTGAGAAGGATAATATGGTTTTTAAATTTCTGAAGAGTGGAGATATTTTTGAGATTTTACATAAAGACATTATGATCAATATGTTTAATGGAACGTTTAGAGATGGTTCATTAAATAATATTTACTTGAGGATATATGAAGAGGATGGAATTAAAATTTTTCCACTTATGGGAGGGAAGTCGAAGGGGGAAATTTATTTTGATTCAAATTCCATGTTGTTTGAAGGAAGTGCTTTTTCTCTATCGTATCGTGTGAGATTTACTCTTTCAAATAATTGTATTTGGTTTTATGAGGTTGAGTTAAATGGTAAAAATTTTGAAGTTGATCTTTTATATTGTCAAGATATTTCAATTGCAAATAAGAATGCTTGTTTAAATAATGAGCTTTACACGAGTCAATACATAGATCATAAAGCAATAAATTCTTCAAATGGTTTTGTTATTTCTTCAAGACAAAATCAAGATCAGGGGGGAAGATTTCCATACATTGAGCATGGGTGCATGAATGAAAAGGTTATTTCTTATTCAACTGATCAAACTCAGTTTTTTTCTTCTGAGTACAAGAAAACTGGTGTGCCATATCTTATAGACAAAAATTTGCCTAAGGAAAATTATCAATTTGAGCTTGCATACATTGTTCTCCAAACTGAAAAAATGAAAATAGATGGAGATAAGAATATTTGTTTTTATGGTATCTTTCGGGAAGATTATAAAGCTTCGATTGAAACTCTTAAATATAAAGATGAAGTTATGAAAGAGTATTTAGAAGTCTCAAAACTCAAAAATAATTTCAAAAAGGTAAAAAAGGTTTGTGTGAAGGAGGAATTTTTAGGAGAAATTTCTTCAGAGAAGTTTACACTTAGTGAAATAAATTCTATATATAATGAAAGAAATTTTGAAGAGTATTCAAGTGGGAATCTCCTTTCATTTTTTACAAATGATCATACGCATGTGGTTCTTCAAGATAAGGAAATATTATGTGAAAGACCTCATGGCAATATAATCATAAATAAAATTGATAATGAAAAGATAAATAATAATATTATGACATCAACAAATTATATGTTTGGACTTTTCAATGCACAAGTTGCAATTGGAAATACAAGTTTAAATAAAATGATGTCAGTTAATAGAGGACTCTTGAATGTTATTAAAAATTCTGGTCAGAGAATTTATATAAAGATAAATAATAAATTTAAAATGCTTACACTTTCAGGAATTTATGAAATGGGGGTTAATTTTTCGAAGTGGTATTATAAATTTGATGAAGATATCATTGTAGTTGAAAATTATATTTTGAGGGATCATACGAAAATTGTTTTAAATGTGAGATCTCAAAAAGGAATTGAGTATGAATTTGTTGTTACAAATCAAATTGTTATGGGTGATAGCGAATATAACAATGGGTTTTATTTAAATGAAGATGGAAACAAGATTAAAATAACACCTCTTGAAGAATCTTTTATAAGAAGCGTGTACAAAAACATAAATTATGAAATTGAACTTTTTGATTGTAAATTTACTATGGGTGACGATAGCATTTTCTTTAAAGACGGTTTAACTCATGATAGAAGTATAATAACTTTTAAAATTGATAAGAGTTGTACATTCTCTATTTCAATAAATGGATCACTTGAAGGGGAGAGTGTGTGTGATGATTTGAGTTCTCTTGAATGTGAGAGAGATAAATTTAATGATTTTTATTCAAAATTATTAAACGGTTTCAAACTTGAAGGTAAAAGTTCTAAGTATGATGTGAGTAAACTTAATGAGATGGTACATTTTTATACTCACAATGCCTTGATACATTTTTCTTCTCCTCATGGACTTGAACAATCTTCTGGAGCTGCTTGGGGTACTCGAGATATTTGTCAGGGACCTATTGAATTTTTTATGTGTACAAATAATTATAAAATGGTTAGGGAGATACTTCTTGAAGTATTTTCACATCAGTTTATAGAAAATGGAGAGTTTCCTCAATGGTTTATGTTTGATCAATATAATATGCAGCAAGATGATTCACATGGTGATATTCTATTTTGGCCTCTTAAAGTACTTAGTGAATATGTTTTGAATACAGGCGATGATTCTATTTTTTATGAGGAAACTGTATATAGAAGTTTTCCATTATGTAATGTAACTCACAAAGAAACTATAGTAGATCATGTTAAGAGAGCGATTAGTTCTATAAAAAATAGATTTATAGGGGATAGTTATTTGATAAGTTACGCCGGAGGAGATTGGGATGATACGCTTCAGCCGATTAATGATGATTTTAAAGAGAGATTGGTGTCAACTTGGACCATGGCACTTGCTTATGAAACTTTAAATCATTTATATCTTTCTTTGAAGGATGAGAATTTGAGAGAAGAAATATATGGGATAGTTATAGGAATTAAAGAATGTTTTTTGAAGTATGCAATAAAAGACGATGTTATTGGTGGATTTTTATATTTTAATGAAAATAATGAAATAGAATATATACTTCATCCTTTAGATGAGATAACAGGAATAAAGTACAGACTTCTTCCACTTACAAGAAGTATAATTTCAGAAATAGTTGATTTGAATCAAGCAAATATAAATGAAAAAATTATAGAAGATCATTTAACTTTTAATGATGGTGTAAGACTTATGAATAATACGCCTAAATATAATGGAGGAATCTCCAAAATATTTAAACGTGCAGAGCAAGCTTCAAATGTTGGAAGAGAGATATCACTTCAATATGTGCATGCACATATTAGATTTATTGAAAGTATGTGTAAACTTGGGCGTGAAGAGAAAGTTTGGGAAGCTTTGTATAAAATAACTCCAATAAAATTAAATGATTATGTGGAGAATGCAAACTTTAGGCAAAGTAATGTATATTTTTCTAGTTCTGATGGAGCATTTAACACTCGGTATGATTTTCATGAGAGGTTTAATGAACTTAGGAATGGAGATGTTAAAGTTAAAGGGGGATGGAGGATATATTCAAGTGGACCAGGTATATATATAAGTCAGCTTATCTCAAATATTATAGGTATAAGAGAAGTTAAAGATAAAATTATTTTTGATCCTGTAATATCAAAGACATTTGAAGAGTTAAAGTGTAGTTATAAAATTTTGGGAAAAGAGAGTGAAATTTTATATAAAAGGGATAAAGATTTAAAGATAAAATTAAATGGAGAAGAGATAAACTTTATATGTGAAAAAAATATTTATGGAAAAGAGTTTATGTCTGTTAAAAAACAAATATTGAATGAAAAGCTTAGAGATCGAGAAAATGTAATTGAATTATTTATAGTTTAAGTCTTATAGAAATTTTCTATAAGGCTTTAATTTTTTACGATATGAAGTTTCAAATAAGAATTACGAAAATTGTATTAATGAGAGCTATGAAATGAGGGGTTTATAATTGGGTATTGATCTTATTTTGGAACTTGAAAACAAAGGATGTTTTGACTTTTTTTGGAATGAATCAAGTAGAAGTTGTAATGGATATGGACTTGTTAGAGATTCCACATCTAAGTTTGAAACTCATAAGAATATTTCATCGATAGCCTCAACGGGATTTGGGCTATGTGCAATAGTTATAGGTGTATCTAGAGGGTATATAGACTATGACTCAGCATATAAAAGAAGTTTAAACACGCTTAAAAGCGTTTATTTTAATGCATCAAATACAGAAGGATTCTTTAATCATTTTTTAAATATGGAAACTGGGAAGACAGCATGGAATTCAGAAGTTTCAATTATAGATACATCATTATTTGTTATGGGGGCATTAGTGTCATCTGAATATTTTGGTTCTGAAATAAGTGAGTATTTTGAAAAAATTTATAATAGAATTAATTGGGAATTTTTCAGAAACAGAGAAACTAACAGATTTTATATGGGATATGATGATATAGAAAAAAGTCATTTTGGGGAATGGGATAGTTATGCTGAGCAGCTTATTATGTACTTTTTAGGGGTAGCTTCTCCTACGTATAGTATAAATAAAGAAATGTTTTATAGTTTTGATAGACATAAGGTATTTGTACATGGACATGAGTTTATATTTTCTCCATTCGGATCTCTGTTTACTCATCAGTTTTCACATGCGTTTATTGATTTTAGAGGGAAAAAAGATAGGGAAGGTACAAACTTTTTTTTAAATTCTAAGATAGCAACTCTTTTAAATAGGGAGTATTGCATTAAGAATTCTAATAAATCTAAGTCATATGGTGAGAATTCTTGGGGAATAACTCCGTGTGAAACTCCAACGGGATATATTGGAACACTTGGAGTAAAACCTTGTCTTAATCTTTCAACAAATGAAGGAACGATTGGAATATATGGATCGATTTCCTCTTTAGTTTTTACTGAAGAGGAAAGTATTGGTGCGATAGAATATATTTTTAATAATTTGAAAGATAATGTATGGGGTAAGTATGGATTTAAAGATTCCTATAATTTGGATAAGAATTGGTATTGTGATTATGAAATAGGTATTGATAAAGGTATAAGCATGATTATGATTGAGAATTATAGAACAGGGCTTATATGGAATCTTGTAAGTCAAAATAGATATATAAAGAAGGCATTTGATATACTTGGTTTTTCAAATTATTAAAAAATTTTAATTGATAATTAATATAACTTTAATTTATAATTAAGTTTATATTATTCTTTTTATAATATAATATGGAAATGATATTAATTTAAAAAATTAAGCTCATGAATATATGATTTTTGTTCATTTTGGAGGATGATTTAAAATGAAAAAGAGTAGAATTAAAATAGTAGCTAGTGTGTTCGTAGCAGCTCTATTAATCACATCCGGTTCAGTTTTTGGACAAGCAAATGGAACTACCGAAGTAAAAGCAGCTACTGTAACATCAACGACAGCAGCAGCAGCGACGGCAACAGCATCTAGATTAAGTTTTGAACAATTGAAGCAAAAAGCATTAGCTATAGTTCCAGGAACTATAACTAATTATAAGTATGGTTATGATAACGGTACTCAAATATTAGAAATTGAAATTAGAGATAATAATGGAAGAAAAAGAGAGATAGATTTAGTTGCTGCAACTGGACAAGTTTGGAAGATAGACCATGAGATTGATGCAACTGGTAATATGTTTATAAATCAAAGTCTTTTTACTGTAAACAAATCATTTGAAGAATGTAGAACTATTGCTCTTACACAAGTTCCAGGTGGTACAGTTTTGACTAGTAAGCAAGATTCTGAAAATGGAAGATTTGTTTATGATTTTGAAATTAAATCAACAGATGGAAAAGTATACGAGGTAGATGTTGAAACTAGCAGTGGTTTAGTTGTAAGGGTGGATGCAAAGAATGACGTCTATAATTATGGAGAAGTATCAACTCAACCAGTGGGACAAGATCAAGTATCAACTCAGCCAGTAACTCAAGTAGTAGCTAATACTGGAATGAATTCAGCTAAGAATGTAGTTAGAAGAAGATTTCCTGGATGTACTTTCTTAACAGCTAGACAAGATTGGGATGACGGAAGACTACAGTATAGATTTAGAGTTAAAGCAACAGACGGAACTGTTTATGATGTAAGAGTTTCTGGGAATTATATAACAGAGATAGATGCTGAAGGTAAATATGTTAATGGAGTTTACTATGATTATTAATATGTTATAGTAAGTAGTATTATAAAGGAGCTAGTAGTTGATACTAGCTCCTTTTTAAAATTTTGAATTTGAATTATTAAAAATATTTAATTGATAATTTACTTAAGATTAATTTACATTTAACTTTATTTTATTGTTACGATAATATAATGTAACCATGATAACAACAATAGTATAAAAATTAATTTCAGAAGTGAGTATATAATTTTTAATTGTTTTGAGGAGTGATTTAAAATGAAAAAGAGTAGAGTTAAGATAGTAGCTGGTGTTTTTGTAGCAGCTTTATTAGTTACAGCTGGTTCTTTTGTTAGTAAAAAAGGTAATGTTACTGAAGTGAGTGCGGTTACTGAATCATCAGTTGACAATACACAACTTTCAAGAACTGTGACTAATTTAACAACAGTAACAACATCTAGACTAAGCTTTGATCAATTGAAACAAAAAGCATTATCTGCAATTCCAGGAACTGTAGTTAAGTATAGTTATGATTATGATAATGGTACACAAATAATAGAGTTTGAAATCAGAGATAGTAGTGGAAGAATAAGAGAAATAGATTTAGTTGTTGCAACAGGACAAGTTTGGAAAATAGATCATGATATTGATGCAAATGGAAATAGATTTATAAACCAAAGTCTTTTTACTGTAAATAAATCATTTGAAGAGTGTCAAAAAGTTGCTCTTGCACAATTTCCAGGGGGAACAGTTTTAACTTATAAGCAAGGAACTGAAAATGGAAAATTTGTACATGAAGTTATAGTTAAAGCAGTTGATGGACGAGCATATGAGGTAGATGTTGAAACACAAAATGGTACAGTTATAAAAGTAGAAAGAAATGATGATTATGATTTTTATCAAGTACCAGCAGCTACACCAGTAGTTCAAACTCCAGTATCTCAGCAAGTATATCAAACACCACAAGTACAACAAGTACAGCAAGTTCAAACTCCAGCAGTAAATACACCAGTAGTTCAAACTCCAAATACAACAAATACTAGTGGATTGGAGGGAGCTAAGAATATAGTTCGACAAAGGTTTCCTGGATGTACTTTCTTGAAAATAGATCAAGATTGGGACGATGGAACATGGGAATATGAATTTACTATTAGAACAACAGATGGAAGCGTTTATGATGTAGAAGTTAAATGGGGAACTATAACAGATTTAGACCTTGAGGGTAAAGTTGTTAATGGAATTTACTATGAATATTAAAATTTGATATAAAACGATTATTAGGGGTTAGCTTTAGGCTAACCTTTTTTTATAAAGTTATCTATATGTGTTATAATATAATGAAATAGAAGTTTAGGAGGGTGTATATGTGTAGGATTCTTGTTATAGAAGATGAAAAGAATATAGCTTCTTTTTTGAAAATGGAGCTTGAATATGAAGGATATGAGGTTGAAAATTCTTATGATGGTAAAGAAGGGTTGGAAAAAGCATTAAATACTAATTTTAATTTGATAATTTTAGATCTTATGATCCCTTATTTAAACGGGTTAGAGGTTTGTAGAAGAATCCGAAAAAGTAAGAATACTCCTATAATAATGTTGACAGCTAGAGATAGTGTTATGGATAAGGTTTCAGGATTTCAGATGGGTGCTGATGATTATTTAGTAAAGCCATTTGCAATAGAGGAACTTCTTGCAAGAATTGAAGCACTCTTAAGACGTGTAGAAAATTCTAAAGAAGTATCAAATGTCATTGAGTTTAAAGATATTGTGATTAATATAGAATCCAGAATTGTTAAATGTTCAGGTGAAGAAATTAATTTAACAACAAAAGAGTATGAACTTTTATTGTATCTTATAAAGAATAAAAATAAAGTTTTGTCGAGAGATTATTTGATAGAAAATATATGGGGATATGATTATGATGGGGAAAATAATGTAGTTGATGTTTACATAAGGCATTTAAGATCGAAATTAAATAATAATGAGTATATTCAAACTGTTCGTGGAATCGGATATGTGGTAAGATGACATGAAAAATAGATTATCAACTTTTTGGCAAATGTCCATGATGATATTTTCTATTATGGTATTTATTATATCTATTAGTTATGTGTTTCAGTTTTTCATAACTAGGGTTTGGATAATTGATTATGAGAAAGATAGTGTTAAAAATACATTAGAGCAAATAGAGTCATTTTTTTATTATCATAGTATTGAGAACGCAGATTACCTTAAGTTCTTTGAATTTAATGATGCTGATTTTTGGATATATGATTCCGATAGAAACATGTTGATATCGACAGATGATATTCCAAATGCTGTTTTATATGGAAAGTTACCTACTAAGAAAATGAATTATGTTCATAAAGTAGATGGTGAAGAAAAGGTAATATTGAATACTCCATTATATTTAAATGGGAAAAGTTATTATGTTTATATAGAAAAGGAAGTTGAGATTTATCAAGATTTTTTAGATACCTTGATTCCGATGCTGATAGTATTTATTATTATGATTTTGGTAATAAGTTTGCTTTCAGGTATGTTTGTATCGAGAAAGTTTGTGAATAGACTTAAATTTTTAAAAGTTACAATGGAAAATGTCAAGGAAAAGGGAATATCTAATCGTGTTGAAATATTAAATCGAAATGATGAGTTTTATAAAATAGGTATTGTATTTAACTCGATGATGGATGAACTCGAAAAATTATTTAATCAGCAAAAACAATTTGTACACGATGCTTCACATGAGCTTAGAACTCCTCTTACAATACTTAAAGGACATCTTCAGATGTTGAATAGATGGGGTAAAAATGATCCTGAAACTTTAGATAAATCACTTAAAATTGCATCTGAAGAACTTGAAAGATTAATAAAACTTGTGAATGATCTCCTTAATTTAAATAAGATGGAAACACATTCTTCATTTAAGGTTGATGAATACATTGATGTTAATCAGGTTATTGAAGAAGTTATATATGGTTTTGATATTTTGTCTGAAGATATAGAATTTAATTTTGATAAGACAAATAATATCTATTTAAAAATTTTAAGGGAACATTTAAAACAACTTGTGATAATTTTTGTGGATAATGCAATAAAGTATTGTGATAAAGATAAGAAGTTTATAAATATAAGATCGTATGAAGAAAATAATAGAATTTATATCTCTATAAAGGATAATGGGATCGGTATAAAAAAGGAACATATCCTTAAGGTTACTGATAAATTTTATAGAGTTGATGAATCAAGAAAATATAATAATAGTTTTGGTATAGGATTATCTATAGCAGCTCAATTAGTTAAGCTCTATCAGGGAGAATTAGAAATTATAAGTGAATTTGGTCTTTTTACAGAAGTTATTGTTTCGTTTAAAAAATAATGGTCTATTTTATAGGCCATTATTTTTTTTGATTTAAATTTAGTGATATAATAAAATTAAATTTTTTTCGGAGGCATTATTATGGATTTAAGATGTGAAATTATTTGTGTCGGTACAGAACTTTTACTCGGTGATATTGTGAATACTAATTCTCATTTTATTACTAAATCTTTAGCAGAAATTGGAATTGATGTTTATTACCATACAGTTGTTGGAGATAATTTTGAAAGACTTACTCGTGCGATAGAAAATTCTTTTAATAGAGGAATGAATTTGATAATAACATCTGGTGGACTTGGACCAACGGATGACGATATAACAAAAGAATGTATTTCGAAATATTTTAATTTAAATCTTGTATCTCATGAAGAGAGTTTAAAAAATATTGAGAAGTTTGTTAAGAGTTCTAGAGATAATCTTACAGATGCAAATTTGAAACAGGGATATGTTCCGGAAGGATCAATAGTTATGAAAAATTTAAAAGGAACAGCACCTGGAATTATAATAGAAAATGAGGATAAGATTGTAATTAATCTTCCTGGTCCTCCTAGTGAACTTTATGATATGTTTAACAATTTAGTAAAACCATATTTGAAAAATAAATCTGAGTGTAAATATTATTCGGAATTTTTAAGATTGTATGGGACAAATGAGGGGGATATAAATGGGATTTTGAGTGATTTGTTTGAAAATAGTGTTCAAACCCTTGCACCTTATGTTGGAAAAGATGATTTAGTTTTGAGGATTACAACTAAATGTAGAAATGATGAGGAAGGAAGAGATGTTATATCGAAATTAAAGGAAGAGGTTTATAAGAGAGTTGGGAAATTTATATATGCAGAAGGAGAAGTTAACGTAGAGGAACTTCTTTATATGGAACTTAAAAAACGAAATTTTAAGATTTCTTTTGGTGAATCTTTAACAGCTGGAATGCTTTCTTCAAGATTTGTAAATGTTAGTGGGGCATCTGAATTTTTTGAAGAATCATTTATTACCTACTCAAATGAATCTAAAATGAAAAATCTTTCTGTAAATTTTGAAACTCTTGAGAGATTTGGTGCAGTAAGTAGTGATACAGCAAAAGAGATGGCTATCGGTGTTTTAAATAGAACATCATCTCAAGTGAGCATTTCAACAACAGGAGTTGCAGGTCCAAATGAGAGCGAAGGGAAGAAGCCTGGAGTTGTTTATATAGCTGTTTGTGTTCTTGGAGAGGTTTATGTAAAAGAGCTAAATATCATAGGAGATAGAATGAGGATTCGTGAGAGAGCAACTTTTGATGCTCTTGTTTTTGCATATGAAATTTTGAAAAATATGAAAATTTAGGAGGAAATTATGAGAATACTACATACTTCAGATTGGCATATAGGTAAAAAGATTAATGATTTTAATATGATAGATGATCAAAGATATGTTTTGGATCAGATTTGTGAGATTATAAAGCAAGAAAAAATTGATGTTGTGATTATTGCTGGAGATTTATATGATAAACCAATTGTTGATACTCATGCAATTAAACTTTTAAATGAAGTATTAGTTAAAATTGTAAATGAATGTGGGGCTAAAGTGATTTTGATAGCAGGAAATCATGATAGTGCAGATAGAATATCTTTTGGAAAAGAATTTTTAATTGATTCAGGAATTTATATAGAAGGGAAATTTGACGGAAATATTAATAAGATATCTCTAAATGATGAGTTTGGAGATGTTAATTTTTATCCGATATCGTATTTTGATGAAGTACATATAAAACATTTGTTTAATGATGTATCTATAAAGAATTCAAATGATGCATTAATTAAGATAATGAAAACTCTGGATGTTGATTATAGTAAGAGAAATATATTCATAGCTCATGGATATTTTTCAAATAAAGATGGGGATAAAATGATTGAAAGTGATTCTGAGAGGAGATTGTCAATAGGTGGACAAGATGTTATGGATGCATCGATACTTAAAGAGTTTGATTATGTGGCACTTGGACATCTTCATGCGAATCAAAAAGTTATTGTAGATCATATAAGATATTCAGGATCTATAATTAAGTATTCATTTTCGGAGATGAATCATAAAAAGAGTGTGACTATTGTTGATTTAGGAGGAAAAGGTGATATTAAAATAAATCAAATTGGTCTTAAACTTAAACATAATATGAGGGAAATTGAAGGTTATATTGATACTCTTATAAGTGAAGAGTTTTATAAAGATTATGATCTTGAAGACTATTTTAGGATAATACTTCATGATTCTATTGGCATTAGCGATCCTGCAGCTAAAATTAAAAAAGTTTATAAAAATTTTATGGAGATTAGGTTTAAAGATAATAATTTTAATGATGGTAATCAAGAAGAAATAAGTAATTTAGATATTACAGTTAAATCTCCTTTTGAATTATTTGAAATTTTTTATAAAAGCATGACGGATAAAGAACTTAATTGTGATCAAAAAGATATTTTAAAGGATGTTATAGAAAAGGTAAATACTTTAGATCAATAGGAGGATAATTTTATGATTCCAATAAAGCTCACTATGCAAGCATTTGGACCATATAAGGAAAAAGAAACAATAGATTTTAGTAAATTTTTTGAAGATAGACTTTTTTTAATTGCGGGAAATACTGGTAGTGGGAAGACAATGATATTTGATGCAATGTGTTATGCCTTATTTGGACAACCTAGTGGTGAATATAGAGATGCTTCTACTCTAAGAAGTCAATTTGCAGCTAAAGAAGATGTAACATATGTTGAATTTGAATTTTCTCATAGAAATAAGAAATATACAATAACTAGATTTCCTGAACAATATAAGATTTCAAGAAGTAAGGAGGTTTTGCAGAGGGCTAGTGCACAAATTATAGTTGAGGATGAGTTGATAAATGGAATTAAAAATGTTGATCAAAAAATTAAAGAAGTTTTGGGAATTGATCGCTCTCAGTTTAAACAAATTGTTATGATAGCTCAAGGAGAATTTAGGGAACTTGTATCTGCAGATTCAAAAAAGAGAGAGAGTATATATAGAAATATATTTAATACAGAGGAATTTAAAAATATTCAAAATATTTTAAAAGAGAAGTCACTTGAGTATGAAAAGAAATTTGAAAATTCTGATCAGAGAATAAGAGGATTTTTAGAATCGATTAACTCAATAAATAAAATATCATATGATGATTTTACGATAGATCAGATATTGAGTATTTTAAGTAAAGATATAGAAGATTACGAGAAAAAGTTAGAAGAGTTGAAACCAAGGAAGGAAGATTACAAAAATAAAATTTCAAATAACAATAATTTTCTTGAGAGTATTAATTCTTTGGTAGATAAAAATAGAGAATTGATGTCAATTGATATAAGTTCATTAAAAGATGAAGTTGAATTTTTGAATAAGGCAAAAAAGACATTTTTAATAAGAGACAAAGAGAGGATTTTGGAAAATTTTAAGGAAACGAGGAGTGGATATACAGGAGAGAAGGAGAAGATAATTTCGGATTTAGATCATCATAAAAAGAATTTAGAAATTTTAAATAAGGAGTTTGAAGAAATAAAATTTTATGATGAAGAGATTGAAAAATTAAGAAGTAAGGTTATAGATATTGAATCTTTAAAGGATACTGTAAATGAAAAGGAAAATCTTGAAAATAAAATTAAAAACTTAGAAAATGAAATTTCATCAATTGATGACGAAGTGAAATTATTTAAAACAAAATTAGATATTCTTAATAATAAACATGAAGAAATGTTAAAATTTAATCTTGAGAATAGGGACGTAAAAGATAAAATTGTACATATTGAAACAGAATTATTAAATACAGAGGAAATAAACGAAGGATTTTACAAGTATGAATGCGAGCTTGGAATATATGGCGAGTTACTTGATAAATGTAAAAAATGCGAGGATGAGTACAATAAAATTTCTACTTTGTATGAAGAAAAGTTAAGGGATCTTTCAAAAATTGAAGATATTTATTTTAGAAATCAGGCAGGATTTCTTGCAAAAAAGCTTGAAGATGGATCGCCATGTATTGTTTGTGGTTCAACAGTTCATCCAAATAAAGCAACTCTTATTGATAGCAACATAAGCGAAGATTCTTTTAAAAAATCAAGAGATGAAATTTCAAAGATAGAAAAGGAAAGAGAGAAGATAGTAACTGATAAGATTAATTTAAACAAAGATGTAAGTTCAAAGGCTAATAAGATAAGTGAAATCTATGATGAAATTTTAAAACGAGATAAAGAAAGGAAATTTATAAATTTTGAAAAATTTGAATCATGTAAAGATTCTATAGAACAAGTTGAATTTAGTTTAGCTTTTCTTAAAAATTTGCTTAAAGAGAGTAAAGGTATATATGATAAGTTCATAAAATCTCAGGATGAAATTTTAAATATAGAGGGTGAAATTAAAGAAGTAAAATTACATATTGATGAGTATGAGAAAATTTATATTAAAAAACGAAGTGATGTATCTGCTTTAAATACAATTTTAAGTGATAAAAGATTGAGGTTATTAAAATACAATATTTTATCAGTGAGTGATTATTCAAAAATTTTAAAACAGACAATCGGGAATTTGGAAAGTTTAATTAATAAAAGAGAAACTATAAATTCAAGCATAACTAAATGTAACAATGAAATTTTAAAACTTCAATCCAAATTAGATATAAAAAATAAAGATATAGAGGATTTGAATTTTAAGATTGATGAGAATGAAAAAATATTTATAAAGTCTTTAAATTCAAATGAATTTAAAGACGTAGAAGAGTACCAAAAATTCAAAATAACAGAGGACAACTATAATAATCGAAATAAATTTATAGAAGATAAAAGAGAAGAATATAAAGCTATTAAATTAAAGATAAAAGAGCTTGAAAGAGGGTTAGATAATGCACCATATAAAAATAGAGATGAATTATTTTTGCATATAGAAGATTTAACCAATAATTTAAAGGAAATTGAAGAGTGCGAAATAAAATACCATAAAAATAAATCTTTGCTTGAAAATGTACATAGAAGCATCTTAGAGATAAATAAAGATATTTTGAAACGTGAAAAATTAAGGACAAATTTAAATGAGCTAAACAAAATTGCAAATGGGAATAATAGTTATAAAATTAGTTTTGAGAGATATATACTTGGAATTTATTTTAAAGAAATAATACAAGCTGCGAACATAAGACTTTTAAAGTTGACAAATGGAAGATTTTTGTTTAGACATCTAAAAGAGAGTATAGATATGAGAAGTCCACAAGGATTAGAAATTAGCGTATTTGATAATAAAACTTCCCAAGAAAGAAGACTTGATGCAGTTTCAGGAGGGGAAAGCTTTCAGGCTTCACTTGCTTTGGCATTAGGATTATCAGATGTAGTACAAAGATATTCAGGAGGAGTTTCTATAGATACATTATTTATTGATGAAGGATTTGGATCTTTGGATTCTGATTCACTTCAAAATGCTCTAGAGTGTTTAATAGATGCTAATGATGAATCAAAACTTATTGGAATAATTTCACACGTTCAGGAACTCAAGGATTTTATAAAATCTAAGATAGAAGTGATAGACTCAAATAGTGGAAGTAGTATAAAGATTAGTATTTGAAGTTAGGGGATATGTAAAATTATTTATGTATAAGTTTTAATAAAGGGGTAATAATAATAATGAACTCCTTTTAAAAAAATATATTAATTAATTTTATTATATTCTTAATTTTAAGGATGTAATATTATTGATTGATAGCACCATTTTTTATGATAAACTTAAGATAGCATTTATAAAAATATAATAATTTCGTTATGAAGTTATTATATTTTTTGTTTGAATAAAACTATTTAGTTGATTTTTATATGAGAAAAGACTATTTACCAAATTTGTTGGTAAATAGTCTTTTCTTATTTTACGGTATAAATTGTTCTTCCATCTTCGGTAGAAGTAGTTACCTTAAGTGTTCCTTTTATTTGAGGATCTGTTAAAGTCATTGTGTCTCCATTTATTTCAAATTTGTCAGTTAATGGGATTAAAATAAAACCTGAATTTTCCTCAAAGGTATTAACATTTTTAAGATATAAAATATTTGATGAGTCTTGTATGAATTCTGTATCAAGTCCATGTAAGATTTCATATCCGTTATAATTAAAGAATCCACCTGCAGAAAAGCCGTATTCTGATCTATATTCTGACTTCATTCTCAAGTAAGGGATATTTTTATTATCTATCGAAGAAATAATATATTCAAGTGACTTATTTAAAGTATCATTTATTTCATTAATATTTTGTTTTAATTTGTTTGATAATTGCTCATTTGGTGTATCTTCAATAGGAGTAACATTTTCTAAAAGGTATTCTATTGGAGATTTTTTAGATTTTGAGAAATCTTCCTTAAAATCAGGTTTAAATCTTTCAATTGCTGATAAAGTAACAAAACCTAAATCATAACTATCCAATCCTAGAGTTGAAAAAGTAGATTCTATAGATATTAATTTAGAAAGATCTTCCCTAGTAATAGTATCTTGACCTGCAAGATTAGAAAGTCTACCTATATATTCTGCAACTCCTTCAAATATATCTGTGGATGCAATGGCAGAAAATTCATCAGGATATTCATTTTTCCATTTGTTGAACCAGTAAGCTGCTTTTTGTATAAATTCTTTAGCTGTATTATCATCATTTGTTATAACAGCATTTCCTAAATTATAATGTATCATATTTCTATAAAGTCTTGGTTCAAAATCAATAGGATATTTTTGAGATCTTGAATTGTTTGAATTATCTGGAAGAGCTATATTCTTTTGATGATATAAGTGAAATAGTTCATGAGTTAAAAATTGATATTCATCAATAACTGTAGAATCAAATCCATTTTCTTCAATAGGTGCATCACTTAACCTTGAGGTAACAATTGCATCTTTTCCTTGGAATTTTATTCCGTTAAAACCACCTTCAGATGTAAATTTAATTTCTGCATATTCTTCAGGAGATAGTTCTCTTTTTTCAGTTGGAGTTAAGAGCCATACTTTTACAGGTTTTATAGGATTTGTATTTTCCGTACCTAATATAGCATAAATAACAGTATGGTTCGAATAATCTAGATCTGGCCAAATTTTATTCATGTTTGGCCAATTTTTTGCCATACTTTTTTGGATTTCAGAAATAAGTCTATCCATTGTTTCAATATTTGTATTTTTTTGTGTTTCAGTAGTAGTTTGTGTAGGTGTAGTGTTAATTGGTTTAGTGTTATTAGCACACCCTGATAATACAAATACTGTCAATAATGAAAATCCAAGATGTTTTAAAGAGTGTTTTGAAAATATTTTTAACATATTTTTCACCTTATTCTTTATTTAAATATTTATTAAATTTTAACACCAAAAAACTTTTTTTTCAAAGTAATTTTGGAATATCCAAAATTACTTTGCTATATAAACTGTTCTTCCATCTTCAATAGAAGTAGTTACTTTAAGAGTTCCATTTAAATTTTTACCTTTTAAAGTTAAGGTATCTCCATTGATTTCAAATTTTTCTGTTAAAGGAATTATATCCACTTTATTATTTGGGTTTGTAATAATACTCAATTCATTAACGCTTAAAGAGTTTGATGAATCTTGATTATATTTTGCGGAAAACTTTGAAAAAATTTCAAGGTCATTGTATGAATAGAATCCAGCTACTCCAATACTTCCTTCAATATAATCTGAATTAACTTTTAAGTAAGGTATACTTTTATCATTTAAAGATGTTAAAATATTTTCGATAAATGTTTTAGTTTCACTATTTACTTTATCGATTTGTTTCTTTATTTCAGTTGATAAATTTTCGTCTGCAATATCTTCAACTGGAGTAACATTTTCAAGAAGTAATTCAATTGGAGATTTTTGTAATTTAAAGAAATCATTTTTAAAATTTGGATCATTTCTATCTAAAAGAGCAAGAGCAACAAAACCTAAATCATAACTATCTGTCCCTAAATTTGTTAAGATAGCGTTTGGATTTATCTTTTTACTAAAATCTTCTTTAGTAATTTTATCCTTGTTTGTAAGATCAGCGAGTTTAGCTACATACTGTGCATGTCCCTCAAATATATCTGTTGTTCTAATATCTTCGTATTCATTTGGATATTCATTTTTCCATTTGTTAAACCAGTAAGCTGCCTTCTGTATGTGATTTTTTGAAATATTATCATCATCTGCTGTGAGGGCATTTGATAAGTTTCTATATATCATAGTCCTATAAATTCTTGGCTCATATTCAATAGGATATTTTTGATTTCGAGATCCTTCTATATAATCTTTTGGCTGATGATATGCGTGAATTAATTCATGAGTTGCATATTCATACGTATCAATAATTTCTTTAATTTCATTATTTACAGCTGATAAAGATACGAATATTGAATCTTTACCATTGAAAGTATCCTTAGAGAATCCATTTGCATCAGGATAATTTAATTTTGAATATTCAGAGGAAGACAATTCTTTTTTTCCTGAAATATCTATAGCCCACGCCTTAATAGCTTTTCCATCATTTCCCAGTAAAAATATTACAGTGTTATTATTTGAAAAATCTAAATCTGGCCATATTTTATTTAAGTTAGGCCAATTTTTAACGATTTTTTCTTCAATTTGGCTTATAAATTTGTTTGATATTTCATCAAAATTTGTAGTTTCTTCTTTGGTGTTTTGTGTTTGTGTAGTGTTTGCAGTGTTATTGTTTGGCTTAGCGTTGTTTGAACATCCTGATAAAACAATTATTGTTAGTAATGAAAAAGAAGCGTATTTTAAAGAACGCTTTAAAAATGTTTTTAACATTTAGTATCTCCTTTTTAAATTATTTATCGTTTTAAAATGGTTAATTAGGTAAGTCTACCACATTAAAAAATTTTTTTCAATTATTTAAAAAATTGAAGTGATAGTCATTATTTAATATATCTTTTAGAAGGTGTGTCTTATTTGTGTTATTATTATTATCGTTATTTAATTTTACTATAGGAGGGAAATGTATGGATTTGTTTGAAAAGACATTATCAACAAAGGAAATATACAATGGGAGTTTTTTCACAGTTGAGAAATTGGAGGTATTGCTTCCAGATGGGAATAAATCAACGAGGGAGATTGTAAGACATTGTGGAGCAGTAGCTTTGATTGCATTAACAAAAAATGAAAAAATATTATTTGTTGAACAATTTAGAAAACCTATTGATAAAGTTTTATTTGAGATTCCTGCTGGAAAACTTGAAATAAATGAAGATCCAGTTGAATGTGCAAGAAGAGAACTTGAAGAGGAAACTGGATATACATCGAAAGATGTTGAGTTTTTAGGTAAAAGTGCAATGACTCCAGGGTTTTGTGATGAGATGATGTATTTTTATTATGCGGATAATTTAAGTCAAGGATTAAAGGGGGGAGATGAAGATGAATTTATAAATGTGCATGAGTTTACACTTGATGAAATAAATCTCATGATATCAAAAGGCGAAATAATAGATAGTAAGACTATAACAGGCATAAAATTATTTGAAATTATGAAAAAACAAAAAAATAAAATGTTTTAAAATTTATTTTTTTAATAGAATATAAAAAAATTTTTCTCATACTTATTTAATAAAGGGGGATGAGAAAATATGGTAAAGAGTAGAACGCTAACGGTTGGGTTAAAAGACAGTTATAATAAAAATTTTATCATTTATATGATGGTTTTATTATTTTTGTTATGTGGATTTTTGATTGGAGTTTATTTATTTACATATTTAGATTCTGAACTTGTTACATATATTAAAAATGATTTTATAGAGTATATGAACGTGATTAAAGAAGGTGAATTTAGTTATTTAAGTAATTTTAGGTTAAGTTCGATCATGCTTATTGTGCCTATAATTATTTTTGTGTTGTTTAGTGCTAATATTATTTTTTGTCCATTAAGTTTGGTTACTTTGTCTTTGAAGGGATTTGCTTTAGGATTTACGACAACATTTTTATTAACTAATTTTCAACTTAAGGGTGTATTGTTAACTATTTTTACTATAATGTTGCCTAATATGTTGATTATTTTTTTGTATATATTGTTATGTGTTAAGAGTATATCACGTGGAATATCTAGAACGAGATTTAGGGGAAGATTTTCTGAAAATGATAAATCAATCACTTTAAGATTTTTAATTTTGTTTATAATATTTAGTGTTTTAATTGCTTTGTTGTTTAAATGTTTGATAACACCATTTATAATAAAATTGATATTTTAAATTGTAAGGGGGTTAACGTTTGTGATAAAAAGAGTTATTTTAATAATTTTGGATAGTTTAGGTGTTGGTGAGATGCATGATTCTCATGAGTATGGAGATAATGGATGTAATACATTTAAAAATGTTATTGAAAAGTCGAGTTCTATATCAATAGAAAATTTTAAGAAACTAGGTTTGGGTAGGATAGAATCTTTAAAGTTAAGTAAGGAAGAAAACAAAATAGCATCTGTTGGTGTGTGTAATGAATTATCACGTGGGAAAGATACTATTACGGGACACTTGGAAATAGCTGGAGTTGTTACAAAGATTCCATTAAGAACTTTTCCAAATGGATTTCCTAAAAAAATTATAGATGAGTTTGAAAGTAAGATAGGAAGAAAAGTTATAGGAAATTGTGTTGCTTCAGGGACTGAAATTATAGATAGACTTGGGAAGGAACATATGGAAACGGGAAGTCCTATTTTATATACTTCTGCAGATTCTGTTTTTCAAATTGCAGCTCATGAAGAAATTATACCTCTTGAGGAGCTTTATAGAATGTGTGAGATTGCAAGAGAGATGCTTGTTGGAGATGATTTGGTAGGAAGAGTAATAGCTAGACCTTTTATCGGAGATGTTTCTTCATTTAAAAGAACTCCAAATAGGCACGATTATGCTATAGATCCACCTGGAAAGACGATGCTTGATTATTTGAAGGAAAATGGAAAAGATGTTATAAGTGTAGGTAAAATAAATGATATTTTTAATGGGTTTGGAATTACGGATAAATTTAAAACTGTAAATAATCTTGATGGGATTAATAAGACGATTGAATTGATGAAAAAGGATTTTAATGGTCTTATATTTACCAATTTGGTAGATTTTGATATGATGTATGGCCATAGAAATGATGTTGAAGGATATGCTAGAGCTATATCAGAATTTGATTCGAAGTTACCTGAGATAATTGATAACATGAGAGAAGATGATTTATTAATATTGACGGCAGATCATGGGTGTGATCCAACAACGCCTGGAACTGATCATACAAGAGAACAAATTCCATTGATTGTTTATAGTAAAAATATAAAGGCTTCAGATCTAGGGTGTAGGGAAAGTTTTACTGATATAGGAAAGACAATTTTAGATTTATTTTCAATAGATAATGATTTGCATGGAAAAAGTTTTAAAGATGATATTTTATAGTAATTTTTAGGGTGACGTTATGAGAATTTTAGATATTATTGATAAAAAGAAAAAAGGATTAGAATTATCAAAGGAAGAGATAAAGTATTTTGTAGATGAGTATACAAATGGGAATATTCCAGATTATCAAGCATCGGCACTTATTATGGCTATGTTTATAAATAAAATGACACCTGAGGAAACTGCAAATTTAACTCTTTCTATGGCGTATTCTGGAAAAGTTTTGGATCTTAGTGATATAGAAGGAATTAAAGTTGATAAGCATTCAACTGGTGGAGTTGGGGATAAGGTTTCTTTGGTTGTTGCTCCTATAGTTGCATCTTGTAAAATACCAGTTGCAAAGATGAGCGGTAGGGGTCTCGGTTTTACTGGAGGTACGATTGATAAGCTTGAGTCTATAGAAGGATTTAAGACAAATATGACTATTGATGAATTTAAATCTCATGTTAGAGATCATGGAATTGTTGTTTGTGGTCAAACAGATGCATTAGCTCCAGCAGATAAAAAAATATATGCTCTTCGTGATGTAACATCAACTGTTGATAATATTTCGTTAATTGCAGCTAGCATAATGAGTAAAAAAATAGCATCGGGAGCTGATGCTATAGTTCTTGATATAAAGGTTGGAAGTGGAGCTTTTATGAAAACTATTGAAGATGCTGAAATTTTGGCAAAAACCATGGTTGATATTGGGAGAAATTTGAATAAAAGAACTATTTGTATAATATCTGGGATGGATGAGCCACTTGGTTTTGGGATTGGAAATATTATTGAAGTTAGAGAGGCTATTGAAGTTTTAAAAGGAAATGGTCCAAAAGATTTATTAGAGGTATGTTTAACTATATCTTCTATTATGGTTTATTTAGGTAAGAAAGCAAATTCAATAGATGATGCTAGGGAGATTGTCTTAAAAAGTATAAATGATGGAAGTGCTTATAGGAAGTTTAGAGAGTGGATAGAGTGCCAAGGGGGAGATTTATCTATAATAGATAATATTTCTGAATATAAAAAAGCTAGCAGGATTAATACTTTTGTTGCAAAAGAAGATGGATATATAGGTTCTATAAATGCACAGGAGATAGGAAAAATAGCAATGCTTTTAGGGGCAGGAAGAGAAACAAAGGAAAGTGTTATTGATTCATCAGTTGGACTTATTTTTGAGAAAAAGGTTTCTGATTATGTTAAAGTTGGGGATGTAATATGTCAAATTCATCATAATGGTTATAAAGATATTAATATGATAATTGAGCAACTTGATAAAAATATTAATATTTCAAAACAAAAGCAAACTAAAGGTGAATTAATATATAGAATTATAAAATAATATTGAACATTATAACTGTACTAAATATTTTCACAAAAATTGGTGATTATATTTGTATGGTTATTTTTTTATATCAAAGGGAGGATATTCATGAGAATATTTAAATCGGTTTTATTTGGTGTGTTATTTTCCTTTATAGTTGGTTGTTTGCCAGTTTATGCTATAAATGATACTAATAATAATGGAACAGATGTTGAGGCACGTTCGGCTATATTAATGGAAGTTGAAACTGGAAAAATCATATTTGATAAAAATTCAAGAGAAAAGTTTGCTCCAGCATCAGTTACAAAAATAATGACAATGCTTTTGACAATGGAAGCTATTGATAGTGGAAGAATAAAACTAGATGATGTAGTTACAGTTACAGAGAATGCTCAGAAAATGGGTGGAAGCACTATGCTTTTAGAAGCTGGTGAGCTTAGAACTGTTGAGGAGTTATTAAAAGGTGTTGCTATAGCATCCGGCAATGATGCAGCTGTTGCACTTGCTGAATATTTAGGTGGATCGGTTGAAAATTTTGTTAACAAGATGAATGATAGGGCAAAAGAGCTTGGTATGAAAGATACAACATTTCAGAATCCTACAGGACTTCCAACAGAAAATCATTTAACTACGGCTTATGATATTTCAATTATGTCAAGAGAATTATTGAAGCATGAAACTATATTGAAATATAGTGGTACATATATGGAAACGATTTCAACAAATAGAAAAACTCCAATAGAACTTGTTAATCACAATAAACTTGTTAGATTTTTTAATGGATGTGATGGATTAAAAACTGGATTTACTAATGAGGCAAAATATTGTATTTCTGCGACAGCACAAAGAAGTGGGGTTAGAATGCTATGTATAATAATGGGAGCACCTACTTATAAGATAAGAAACAGAGATGCAAGTATGCTTTTAAATTATGGATTTTCATTGTTTGAGAGAAAAGAAGTAGTACAAAAAGATTCTGAGGTTTCTAAATTTCAATTAGGAAATGATAAGGATAAATTTATAATTTTAAAGGCAGCACAATCACTTAGTTTAGTTGTTGAAAAAACAAATGACCTTAAAATATCAACAAAACTTGATATAAGTAAGAATAAAAAGAACATTAAACAGGGCGATATTATGGGAACAGTTATATATTTAATTGATGGAAAAGAAGTAGGAAGAGTTGAAGTATATAGCGATCGTGATATGAAAAATAGTAGTATATTTGATAATATATTATCAATTTTTAAGAAAGATAATAAGGAAGAAAGTACCAATTAAACTTTTAGAATATAGAAGTTTAATGGAAAAAGGATAGTCAATTAGCTATCCTTTTTTGTTATTTTGGTATCAATTTTTATTAATGTATAGTTATAATAATATAATGTGCTTAATCTTGAGTGTGTTAGGGGTGAAAAAAAGATGGGCAAATTTGATAAATTGATAAAAGAACTTTGTCCTGATGGAGTTGAGTGGAAAGAGATTGGGGAGTTTTTAGATTATGAACAACCTACAAAATATATAGTAAAATCCACAGAGTATAGTGATAAATATGATATTCCAGTTTTAACAGCAGGGCAATCATTTGTTTTAGGATACACAAATGAAAAAGATGGATTGTATAAATCTAGTAAAGATAAACCAGTAATTATATTTGATGATTTTACAGCTTCATTTCATTGGGTGGATTTTGTATTTAAAATAAAATCATCTGCTATGAAAATGTTAACACCTAAATCCAAAGATAGTATAAATTTTAGATTTATTTATCATTGTATGAAAAATATAGGATATTCAAACAATGATCATACAAGGCAATGGATAGGTAAATATTCAAAATTTAAAATTCCAATACCCCCGTTAGAGCTTCAAGAAGAGATTGTACATATTTTAGATTTGTTTACAAATCTTACAGAAGAGCTTACAGCAGAGCTTACAGCAAGAAGGAAACAGTATGAGTATTATAGAGATAAATTGCTTATGTTTGGTGATGGGGTTGAGTGGAAACAGTTTGGAGAATGTGCTACTATTTTTCGCGGAGCTTCACCAAGACCGATAAGGGAATTTATAACGACAGATTCTAGTGGAGTTAATTGGATTAAAATTGGTGATGTAAAGATAGGTGAAAAATATATAACTTGTTCAGAAGAAAGAATTACTAAAGAAGGTGCTGAAAAATCTCGGTTTGTTAAAAAAGGCGATCTTATTTTATCTAACTCTATGAGTTTTGGAAGACCTTATATTTTGAAAATAAATGGATGCGTTCATGATGGTTGGCTTATAATAAGTAACTTTTCCAATTATTATTTAACAGATTTTTTATACTATTTGTTGAATTCAAATATTTATCAAAATGAGATGAAGAAAAAGGCATCTTTTGGTGGAGCCGTTCAAAATTTAAATGCCAATATTGTTAAAGGATTAGTGCTACCACTCCCACCATTAGAAGAACAAGAAAGAATAGTTTCAATCCTCGATAAATTTGATAAGCTTTGTAACGATTTAACTGAAGGACTCCCTGCAGAGATTGAAGCGAGGAGGAAACAATATGAATATTATAGGGACAAGCTTTTGACTTTTAAAGAACTCGAAAAAATTAATTAGTTATATATTTTGGAGAATTTACTCGATATGAGCATATGTGATAGTATTTAATTAAATAAAATTTTAAAATTATTGGGTATTAAGTAATGGATATAAAAATTGAAAATTTTGAAGGACCATTTGATCTGCTACTTCATCTTATTACAAAAAATAAAATGAGTATTTACAATATAAATATCTATGATATAACCATTCAATATATAGAGTACATAGATAAAATGAAAGAATTTGACCTTGATATTGCGTCAGAATTTATTGTTATGGCGGCTACACTTATTGAAATAAAATCTCGAAAACTTATTCCAGAAAAATTAAATAAAGTTGAAGAACAAGAGGAAGAAACATCAGAAAATTTATTGTTTGATAGGCTCATAGAGTATAAAAAATTTAAAAAAGTATCAGAGGTATTGCTATCTAAATATAAAGGTCAGGGTAATACATATTTTAAAAAGCCAGAAATAATTGATCAGCCTAAAGAAGAGGCAA
This sequence comes from Candidatus Arthromitus sp. SFB-rat-Yit, assembly GCF_000283555.1. Classification (NCBI taxonomy): domain Bacteria; kingdom Bacillati; phylum Bacillota; class Clostridia; order Eubacteriales; family Clostridiaceae; genus Candidatus Neoarthromitus; species Candidatus Arthromitus sp. SFB-rat-Yit. The sequence goes on along the minus strand of NC_016012.1, from coordinate 1,101,078 downwards.
TTGATTTAAATCAAATATTTAAAGATATTGATATTTTATATTTCTATGATAAGTATAAGAAATTGATTAATTCTTATATAGAAAAACAGAATGATTCAAATCCAATACAAACTAATATTTATTTGGATAAGTTCAGGGTTGATGATAAGATAAAAGACTTAAAAAATACATCAGAATCTGTTTTGAGATTTAATGAAATAGTTAAGCCGTGTGTTGATAAGGTTGAGATAATTATTATTTTTATTGCAATACTTGAGCTTGTTAAGCAAAATTATTTTAAAATTATACAAGTAGGTAAATTTACAGACATTATACTTGAAAAAAATAGCTTGGAATATGGAGAAAGTGAAGATGAATGATAGGTTTATTTTGGATACAGCAGTTAGAGATAATTTTTTCTCTGTTATAGAATCATTGTTATTTGTATATGGTGATCCGATTTCTTTGAAGGATATAAGCGATGTTCTTGAAGAGAAGGAAGACTTTGTAAAATCTCTTATGGATGAATTTGAACTTCTATATAAAAATTCTGATAGAGGATTAAAAGTATTTAATATAGATGGTAAATACCAATTTGGGACAAAACCTGAGAATGAAAAATACATAGTTAGGTTATTGAAAACTAATCAACGACAATCTCTATCTCAAGCGGCTATAGAAACATTATCTATAATTTCGTATAAACAACCTGTAACGAGAGTTGAGATTGAAGAGATAAGAGGTGTGCGAAGTGATAAAGCAATACAAACTCTTTTAGATAAGGATCTTATAAAAGAATCCGGTAGACTTGAAGCCATAGGTCGACCAATTCTATATGGAACGACTGATAATTTTTTAAAGCAATTTGGGATTGAGAAATTAGAAGAACTTCCAGTTCTTGATGATGTAGAACTAGATGATTAGATATATCCTAAAAGGCAACCAAGTAAAAAGAAAATTATTGCAAATGATAATCTTCTAAGAAAGAAAATAGCAGATTTTGACATAATAACCTCCTCCTTATGGAGATATTATTATATTAATTTTGTATAAAGTCAACAAAAAATTAATACAGCCATTTAAAATATAAGATGCAGTTTAAATATATAATCAACGTGCTTAAATTTTATATTAAATAAAGATGTTTTTAAAAACACTACATAAAATTTAATTCTTATAACTTTAAATGGCACTATTATTATCTTGTCCCTTAGGATTAAAAGTTATTCAGTATTAAATTTATATTTCTATAGTTTGATTTCTATCTGGACCAACGGATATAATTGAAATTTTAATTTTAGTAATGTTTTCAATTGTTTTTATATATTTTTTAGCATTATCAGGCAAGTCGTTAAATGATTTAATTTGTGTTATATCTTCGCTCCATCCATCTAACTCTATATATATAGGTTTGCATCTAGAGAATTCTTCTATGCTTGATGGAATAAAATCTATTGTTTTTCCATCTAGCTCGTAAGCTATGCAGATTTTTAATTTTTCAAATCCTGTTAAAACGTCTAGTAGAGTTATCGCTAAATCTGTAATTCCAGAAATTCTTTTTCCATGTTTTAAGATCACAGTATCGAGCCATCCAATTCTTCTTTTCCTTCCAGTTGTAGTTCCATATTCATTTCCAATTTTACGTATCTTTTTTGAAATTTCACAAAAAATTTCTGTCGGGAGTGTTCCTTCACCTACACGAGTTGAGTAGGCTTTGGTTATTCCTAAAACTTTTTGAATGTATTGAGGAGCTATTCCACAATTAAGAGCAACAGATGATGCTGAAGGTGATGAACTGGTAACATATGGATAAGTTCCGTGATCTAAACAAAGCATTATACCTTGAGCACCTTCAAATATTACTTTCTTGTTTTCATTTAAAGCGTTTGTTATAAATACAGAACTATCTATTATTTTTGTTTTTATAATATTTATGTAAGACATGTATTCATTGAAGATTTCATCTTTATCAAAAGTAGTATTTCCAAATAGTGATAGAAGTTTATTTGCATAGTCGACATTTAAAGAAAGCTTCTCATAAAAGGAATTTTTATTTAGTAAATCTCCAAATCTTATTCCTATTCTCATATATTTGTCAACATAACAAGGTCCAATTCCTCGTTTGGTTGTCCCAACTTTTTTATCTCCTTTTAGATTTTCAAATATTTCATCAAGTGCAATATGATATGGAAATATTATGTGTGCTCGATTTGATATATAAAGATTTTCACAATTTATACCTTGAGAAATTAGAGAATTCAATTCTTTAATAAGAACTTTGAGATCTATTACCATACCATTTGATAATATGTTCATTGTAGTAGAATTGAAAATACCAGATGGTATTAAATTAAGAGCGAAATGTTTGTTATTAAATTTTATTGTATGTCCTGCATTGTTTCCTCCTTGATATCTAACACAAACGTCAAATTTACTTGAGAGATAATCTGTAAGCTTACCTTTACCTTCATCTCCCCATCCTGTTCCAACAACAATCAGTGAATTCATATAAATAACTCCCAACTTAAAAATTAAATAAAAATTGTCTACATATTGAGTATAACAGAATATATAGAATTTAAGTTTAATTTTAGTTAAAATTGTTATATGGTTTAAAATTTTGTAGGAATGTGAGGCAGAGTAGTGTGGAAAAAATTAATAACAATATGATATGCGTGGGACTTGCGGGATTCGGTTTATCGGGGAAAATTTTTCAAGCTCCATTTCTTCATGCAGATAGTAGGTTTAATCTTAAAAAAGTTTATGAGAGAACCTCGACTAATTCTAAGAAAGAGTATCCAGAAGTTGAGGTGGTTAGAAGTTTTGATGAACTTTTGACATCTGATATTGATCTTGTTGTAATTTCAACGCCGAATCCTTGTCATTTTGAAATGTCATTGAAAGCTATGCAGGCTGGTAAGCATGTTGTGGTAGAAAAACCTGTTGCATCAACGAGCAAAGAAGTAATGGAATTATGTGAAATATCTAAGCGTGAGAATGTTGTATTTTCTGTTTATCAAAATAGGAGATTTGATGGAGATTTTCTTACTGTCAAAAAAATAATAAATGAAAATATGATTGGTGAAGTTTTGGATTATGAATGCCATTTTGATCGATTTGTAACTGGCAAGAATAAGAAACAATGGAAGGTTGATGGTGGAAAAGGGATAGATCTTTTATATGATATTGGAGTTCATTTGATTGATCAAGCTTACAATATATTTGGGATGCCAAATGAGGTTTATGCCGATTTAAGAAAACAACGTAATGAGTCTTCTGGAATTGATAATTTCCAAGTGTATTTATATTATAAAGATAAAAAAGTTGTGTTATCATCTGGTGAAGTTGTTGCGATGTCTGGACCTCATTTTGCAATTCATGGAACAAAAGGAAGTTTTATAAAATACGGAAAAGATTTGCAAGAGGGTAGACTGATTTCGGGAATGCGACCTTGGGAATCAGATTTGGGAGTTGATGAAGAAAAATATTTTGGAACTCTTTGTAGAGTCAGTGAAAATGAATTTTTGGAAGAGAAGATAGTAACAGAGATAGGTGATTATGGGAAATATTATGACAATATTTATCATGCTATAAATGATGGTGGAGAATTATTTGTAAAACCAGAAGAGGCTATTGATGTTATGAAAATTATTGAAGCTGCACAATGTAGTAGTGCAGAGAAGTGTAGGGTTAAAGTAGTATGATTAAGAGATATTCACGGAAAGAAATGACCAATGTATGGAGTGATGAAAATAAATTTAATTCTTGGTTAAAAGTTGAATTGTTATCTAGTAAAGCTTTTAGTGAGCTTGGGGTTATACCTAAAGATGATGTTAAAAAGCTTTGGGAAAATTGTAAAGTTGATGTGCATAGAATGCTTGAGCTTGAAAGAGAAACAAGACATGATGTTGTTGCTTTTACAAGAGCACTTAGTGAATCTTTAGGAGAAGAGAAGAAGTGGATTCATTATGGCCTTACAAGCACTGATGTTGTTGATACGGCATATGGATATATTTTAAAGCAAGCAAATGAAATTATACTTAGGGATATAGAAGAAATACTTGATGTTTTAAGAGAAAAAGCTATTGAATATAAAAAAGTACCCTGTATAGGTAGAACTCATGGAATTCATGCTGACATAACTTCATTTGGTTTGAAATTTGCTCTATGGTACGATGAGATGATGAGAAATTTGGAGAGGTTTAAATTATCATCACGAGATGTTGAGGTTGGTAAAATAAGTGGTGCTGTTGGGAATTATTCAAACATTGATCCATTTATACAAGATTATGTTTGCAATAAACTTGGAATTAATTCATCAAGTATATCAACTCAAACTCTTCAAAGAGATAGACATGCTTTTTATATGTCAACTATATCTTTAATTGGATCGACTCTTGAAAAAATTGGAGTAGAGATAAGACATCTTCAAAGAACGGAAGTTCGTGAAGTTGAAGAAAGATTTGTAAAAGGACAAAAAGGATCGAGTGCTATGCCACATAAAAGAAATCCAATTTCTAGTGAAAATATAGCAGGGTGTGCCCGTGTTCTAAGAGGTTATACGGTTACATCTTTTGAAAATATTTCACTCTGGCATGAAAGGGATATTTCGCATTCGAGTGCAGAGAGAATAATACTTCCTGATGCTACGATTTTAATTGATTATATGCTCAATAGAATGAAAAATATTTTGGAGAACTTGGTTGTATTTGAAGATAATATGCTTGAAAATATAAATAAAACTTATGGAATTATTTTTTCGCAAAGGGTTATGAATAGTTTAATAAATAAAGGATTGTCGAGAGAAGAGGCTTATGACATTGTTCAATCTTTGGCGATGAATTGTTTTACAAACAAGTTGGAATTTAAAGAAATGCTAATTAATGATTCAGAAATTTTGAAATACTTAACTCTTCTTGAAGTTGAAGAATGTTTTAGTATTGATTATTATATGAAAAATGTTGATATTATTTTGAAGAGGGTTGGTATATTGAAATAATTTTTTGGGGGTAAATAGTTTGAAGTCGATAAAGGATATAGAAGTTAGATATTCTGAAACAGATCAAATGGGTGTTGTTTATCATTCGAATTATTTAATTTGGATGGAGATTGGGAGAACAAATTTCATAAAAGATAGTGGATTTAATATGATGGACTTTGAGCGGAAAGGATTTTTATTTCCTGTTTATGAAATGGATATAAAGTTTATGAGTCCAGCCCGTTATGATGAAAATATTCATGTAGAAACATCTATACATAAATTATCAAAGGTTAAGATGATCTATGAACAAAGGATATTTAATGATAAGAATGAGGAAAAGACTAGAGCATTTGTTACTATTGTTTGTGTAACAAAAAAAGATTTTAAGATCGTTAGATTTGATAAGGAAATGAAAGAATTCTACAATAAATGTTTAAGTTCTTTAGAGAAATAAATTTTATGAAATTTTCAAAAATTAATTAAAGTACATACGTTATGTATGTACTTTCTTTTTTAATAATATTGGAAATAATTCCATTGTTGTAAGTTGAATTATAATGAACGTTTAGAAGAATAATAAAAGATACAAATAATTAGATTTTGAGGAAGTGAACACAATGAAAAAAGATAATTTAAGTATTATTGGGATTGTAGTTGGTATTGTCATGCTACTCTATGGTATGCTAGGGCCCGGAACCTCACTCATGGCATTTGTTGATGTTAAGTCATTTGTAATCGTTATAGTTGGTTCGTTTGCTGCCTTATTAGTTAGTTTTTCAATGAATGAAATAAAGGCTATAGGATCTTATATGAATGTTGTACTTAGGGATACGAACAGAGATAAAATTGCTTTTATTGTTCAAATAATAAATCTTTCTAAAAAAGCAAGAAAAGAAGGAATGTTATCTTTAGAAGGTGAGATTGAGAACATGGATGATGCCTTTTTAAAACAAGGAATTAAACTAATTGTTGATGGAGCTGAGGAAGATGCTATAGTAAATATTTTGGAAAGCGAAATGGAAAATTATGAAGAAAGAATGAAGCAAGGAATTAAGTTCTTTAAACAGTGGGGAGCGTATGCGCCGGCTTTTGGAATGATAGGAACGCTTATTGGACTTATTCAACTTCTTGGAAATATGGAAGATATTAACAAACTTGTTGCCGGTATGGCTACCGCACTCATAACAACTCTTTATGGTGCGATTGCTGCGAATTTAATAATGTTACCTCTTGCAGATAAAATTTCTCTTAATGCAGGAAAAGTTATGGATTTTATTATGCTTGAGTATAAAGCTATAAGATGTGTTAGATCTGGATATACTCCTAAAATGATACAAGAAATTTTAAGTACATATTTAGAGGAAAGTGAAAAGATTAAGCTCGAGGAGAATATAAAGTCAAATAAATAATTAATTCGTTTGGGGATGAAAAATTTATGGGAAAGAAGAAAGAGGAAGAACAAGGTGGTGGAGCTCCTGAGTGGATGGTTACATTCTCTGATGCGATGACTTTACTTATGGTGTTTTTCATATTGTTGTTTTCAATGTCGACTGTAGATGCAAAGAAAGAAGCTCAGCTTACTCAGGCTTTCAATAATATATTTAACGGTGGAGGGAATAACCCCATTACTAACGAGGGAGTTGGGGAAGATATATTTAATAATGTAGATAAAGAACAGGAAGAAGAGAAAACTCAAGATTCTTTGGTTGATATATTAAATAATTTAATTAATGAAAAGGGACTTGAAGATTTTATTTCAGTTGAAGTAGTTGAAAGAGGGGTTTCTGTTGTGGTTGTTGACTCATTGCTTTTTCAATCGGGAAGAGCTGACCTGAAGGGGGAAAGTAAACATATATTAAGAGATATCGCAGATGTTTTAAATGAAATTGATAACCAGATAATTATTGAAGGTCACACGGACAATGTTCCAATTAATACATATATGTTTGCGAGTAACTGGGAGTTATCAACGGCAAGATCGGTTGTTGTTACTAGATTTTTAGTCGAGTCTGCGAATGTCAATCCAGTACGTATATCTGCCCAAGGCTATGGAGAGTTTAGACCTATTGCACTTAATGATACTGCTGAGAATAAGGCTAAAAATAGAAGAGTTAATATTTTGATTTTGAATAAAGTAGAAGGGTGATTTTATGGCAAGTGAAGAAAAGAAGAAGTCGGGTAAAGGAGTAATTATAATTGTAATTGTTTTACTTTTAGTAATTGTCATTGGGGGAGTAGCTGGGTTTTTTATAATTTCCAAAATGAACAATAATAGTGATGAGCCTAAGAAGATAGTTGAGGAAGTTATGCAGTTAGATGATATTGTAGTTAATATAAAAGATCCTTCTAACAAAAAATATGTAAAGGCATCACTAGCAATGACTTACGATTCAAAAAATAAGAAAGCACTCGAGAGTATAAATTCAAACATTTATAAAATAAAAGATACGATCATAACGATATTCAAAAATAAATCGTTAAGCGAAGTTGAAACCAGTGAAGGAATTGAAGCAATTAAACTTGAGATTAAAAATGCTGTTAATTCAATTCTTGAATCTGAAGTATTATTATCTGTTTATTTTACAAACTTGTTAGTGAATTAAATATTAAGATGAGTAGTGTTATGAATGTGTTTGCGTTAATTTTAATTTTAGTAATTCTTATGATCGTTTATATAAAATTGAATTTTAAGGGTATGCAAAATCAAAATATATTTATAAAGGTTATCTCAAGAGCTTGTGTTTCAAAAGATAATTATATTTTGATTATAAAAGTTATGGATAAATATTATTTGTGTTCTTCAAGTCATGGGGGAGTTAATCTTATCGAACATTTAGATGAGAGTAGAGTTTTGGAGTGTATGAAAAAGAGGAAGAGTGCATTTTCAGAAGGAAGGTAGTTATTTTATGAAGAAGGCTTTCTATAGAGTATGTATGTTAGTTGTTTTAGCGATTGTACTTATTGATTTTAAGGTGAGTGCGTTGGGGATTTTTTCAGATAGCAACGAAGGGTTTATTAGTAAAAATGTTGAGCTTTTTATATTTTTCACGCTACTTACTTTTTTGCCTATGTTGATAATAATGACAACGAGTTTCACAAGAATAGTTATAACGTTTGCTTTTTTGAAAAATGCTTCAGGACTTCAGAATGCAATACCTAGTATGGTTTTGGTTGGACTTTCGATAATACTGACTTTCTTTATAATGATGCCAATTGGAGAAAAGATTAATAATGATGCGATTGTTCCTTACATGAATAAGGATATTAGTGGTAAGGAAGCATATGATAGGGGAGTTATTCCTATTAAGGAATTTATGTTTAAGCAAACGAGGAAAGATGATTTGGAATTATTTTTAGAGCTTTCAAAATATGAGGGAGAAGTTACATCAGAAAATGTTCCTATTACAACTCTTATGTCATCTTTTGCACTCAGTGAACTTAAGACATCATTCCAAATTGGATTTTTGATATTTATTCCATTTTTGATAATTGACATGGTTGTTGCTAGTATACTTATGGCTATGGGGATGATGATGGTTTCACCTGCGATAATATCACTTCCGTTTAAAATACTTCTCATTGTACTTGTAGATGGTTGGAGACTTGTAATTAAATCATTATTTATGAGCTTTGGAGGTGTTTGATGAGTCAAAATTTGGCAATTTCAGTAATAAGAAAAGCGTTGGTTACAGGATTCAAAATATCAATTCCATTTTTGTTGATTACTATGATAATTGGAATAGCTATAAGCATAATTCAAGCTATTACACATTTAAATGATCAGAGCTTAACTTTTGTTCCTAAAGTTTTAATATTATCGCTTATGGGACTTATGATGGCGCCTTTTGTGATTAAACAGATGGTTAAATTTACGAATGAGATGTTTAATATAGTTCAAAAAATTACAACTGGTTAGGTGAGTTTAATTGAATTTTGAAATCGATTATAAAATTCTTCTATTAATAATCATACGAGTTAGTGCGTTTATCGTTATATCTCAAGTTTTTTTTCCAAAAGGTATAAGCAATGTATTTAAGATTATGTTTTCTGTAGCATTTGCATTTATGTTGTTTCCTATTATTTATCAAAATGTTGATATAAAACTTTATGGAAATGAACAGTACATATTTTTAATTTTATCAGAAACGCTAATAGGGTTGTTGATTGGGATTTTTGTTAATTTACTTTTTCAACTTTTTAGTGGAATTGGATCTGTTTTGGATTCCCAAGGTGGATTTTCTTCAGCACAAATATTTGATCCGATGACAAATAATAATTCAAGTGTGATAGAGAAGATTTTTTATTGGATTTCGCTTAGCGTATTTATAATTTTTAATGGTCACCATTATTTTATACGGGCGTTTATATTTAGCTATGAAAAGATAGGAATTGGAGATTTAAATATTTCTTCAGATTTTTTAAATAGTTTTATTTTTGCAATGCTTACAATTTTTAGAGCATCATTTATGATAATAATCCCTATTATTATAATTTTGATTTTTGTCGACATTATCTTAGGGATAATATCTAAGATAATTCCGAAGATAAACATGATAGTTGTGAGTTTTCCATTTAAGATAGCAGTGACAATATCACTTTTGATTATATCGGTAAAAATTATATTTACAAGATTTATGGATATCTATGTGGATTTTAATAATCTAATTTTTAAAGTGTTTTCATTTGCTCCAGTGATATTTGTATTTTCAGATGATAAGACGGAAGAGGCAACGCCACATAAAAAGAAGAAGGCAAAAGAGGAAGGTAATATTGCCAAATCTACATTTTTGGTTTCAGCAATTTCTATTCTTGGAGTTGTTTTAGTCATTATACTTGGAAAATTTATTTTGGGGGAACTCCAAAAGATAATGTCATATTTCCTTGGAGATGGGATTGCTTATAATTATGGTGGATATGATGTCGTTGATATTTTTAAATTTGTTTTGCCGAAGATTTTAATTGTTGTGCTTATACCTGGAATTATTTTTATAGGACTTTCTGTTATATCAAACATAATCCAAACAGGATTTTTGATTACGCCAAAACTTTTAAAACCAAACTTTAAAGATTTTAATCCATTAAATACAATTAAAAACATTTTTAGTATTAAATCATTGTTTGATTTATTTAGAGATTTCATTATTGTCATAGTACTTTGTTATTTTTCTTATCAATTTATCATTGATAATATGGAAACGTTTTTAAGGCTTGGAAACTTCAAAACAAATCAATCTTTTTCATTTGTTGTACCTTTATTTATTTCTATATTTACAAAAATTTTTGGAGTAGTTGCGGCAATAGGTGCAGTTGATTTTATGATTGAGAAATTTCGTTATAATAAAAAACTTAAAATGACTAAGCAAGAAGTTAAAGAAGAATTTAAACAAATGGAAGGAGATCAACAGGTAAAATCTCAAATTAGGCAAAAGGGTAAACAAATAATTATGCAAAATATGATGTCTAATGTTAAAAATTCTTCTGTTATAATAACAAACCCGACTCATATAGCTGTAGCACTTCGGTATAAACAGGGGGAGGATATGGCCCCTAAACTTATGGCGAAGGGAATAAATCATGTTGCTTATAGGATAAAGGAACTTGCTCAAGAAAATAATGTTCCTATTGTTGAAGATAAACAACTTGCGAGATTTATTTATAAGAATGTTGAGCTAGAAGCGGAGATACCACAAGAGATATATAAATCAGTGGCAGATATTTTGACGTACATATTTAAACTTAATAACAAAAGTAAAAAGTATTAGTAAGAGAGGGGTGTTGTTTGATTGGAAAATACAAAAGCCCTGGGATTAAATAAAAAGGATTTAATAGATATTGGTGTGGCAGCTGGGATAATTTGCATTGTACTTATGATTATTATTCCAATGCCACCTTTTATTTTAGATATGCTTATTGCTGTTAATATAACAATCTCTGTAATGATATTGTTGATTACTATATTTTCTACAGAAGTTTTAGAGTTTTCAATATTTCCGACTATTTTGCTTGTTACTACTCTTTTTAGGCTTGCATTAAACGTGTCTTCAACTAGGCTTATTCTTTCTAAGGCTGATGGTGGAAGTATCATAAAAGCATTTGGAGAGTTTGTTATCGGAGGGAATTATGTAGTAGGAGTAATTATTTTTTTGATCATTGTTATAATTCAATTTCTTGTTATAACAAACGGTTCTGGCCGTGTATCAGAAGTTTCAGCAAGATTTACGCTCGATGCTATGCCAGGGAAACAAATGAGTATTGATGCTGATTTAAACTCTGGAATTATATCTGAAGAGGAAGCGAAAAGAAGGAGAAGGAATCTTCAACTTGAGGCAGATTTTTATGGATCAATGGATGGTGCCTCGAAGTTTGTTAAAGGTGATGCTATAGCAGGGATAATTGTAACTTTGATTAATATCATTGCGGGTATAGTTATAGGAACAATGATGATGGGAATGGAAGTTGGAGAAGCAGCGTCTACATATGTGAGGTTAACTGTAGGGGATGGATTGGTTTCACAAATACCAGCTCTTTTAATTTCAACTGCTTCTGGTGTAATTGTAACTAGATCAGGAGATGGAAAAAGTTTAAGTCGTGCGATTTCGGAACAATTTTCATCGTTTCCAATTGTGCTTTTGACATCTGCAGGAATACTTGGAATTCTTGCAATAATTCCAGGGCTTCCAACCATTCCGTTTTTAGCTTTAGCAGTTATGACTGGTTTGGGAGGATTTTTAATTTTAAAAAGTGGAGATAAGTCTGGAAAAGATTTACAAGAAGAAAATTTAAAGCAAGACGTTGAGAACGCAGAACAAGTTAAATCAGAACCTGAAAATGTAAATAAGCTTATATTGATTGAGCCTATTGAACTTGAAATTGGATATGGTCTTATTCCTTTAGCAGATGAAAGAAATGGAGGAGATCTTTTAAGCAGAATAGCATCAATAAGAAGACAAATTGCAATTGAGCTTGGACTGATTTTGAAACCAATAAGGATTAGAGATAATTTGCAACTTAAGAGTAATGAATATGTGCTAAAAATTTGGGGCACAATAGTGGTTAAAGTAGAAGTTATTCCCAATATGTTAATGGCTATTTCAACTTCTAATGAAGAACTTGATGGTATACAGGGGCTTATGACAAAAGATCCAACATTTGGACTCGATGCGAAGTGGATAGAAAAATCTCAAAGAGAAGAGGCTGAACTTTTAGGATTTACGGTTGTTGATCCGACGACAATAATTGTTACTCATATAACTGAGATGATAAAGATTAAGGCTTTTGAACTTATTGGACGACAAGAAACAAAAGAAATTGTAGATACGCTAAAAGAGAAGTATCCAACTGTTGTGGAAGAACTCGTACCAGATCTTATGAGTATTGGAGATGTCCAAAAAGTTTTACAAAATCTTCTTAAGGAAAGAATTCCTATTAAGGATCTTGTAACAATTTTTGAGAGTCTTGCTGATAATTCAAGAATTGTAAAAGATGTTGAGGTTTTGACAGAGCATGTGAGATTTGCTCTTAGTAGAGTTATTTCAAACATGTTTGTCGATGAGGAGAAAAAAATTGTTGTTGTTACTCTGAGTCCAAAACTCGAAGAACTTTTAACAAATAGTATTCAAAAGTCAACACAAGGAAGTTTTATTGCATTAGAACCAAACTTATCAAGAAAGGTGTTTGAAGCAATAAGTTATGCAATTAAGAGAGTTCAATTTAATTATAGTCAGCCTATTATTCTTGTTTCACCACGAATTAGGCCAGCGTTTAAAAGATTTACGGAATTAGTGTTTGGGGATTTGTTTATTATTTCCTTAAATGAAATCGTACCCGATGTACAAATAATAAATAGTAGGATGGTAGAGATAGATGATAATTAGAAAGTATTTAGTAGATGACATAAATGAGGCTTTATTTTGTATTAAACATGAGCTTGGTGATGATGCTTACATAATAAGTAAAAAGCAAGTCAGACAACCAGGTATAAAAGGACTTTTTACAAATAAAAAGTTGGAAGTTACGGTAGGAGTTGTAAATCCTACAAATACTAATGAAAATAGATTATTACCTGGGGATGAGTTTGATAATAGTGCCAATTTTAATTCGGTAGCTTCTAATCAAGCACAATCACAGACTGATATAAATGGATTAAACAATGCAACGAATTTTAAAAATACAAATATGAATGTACCTTTGACAAGTTCTTTTCAATCAAATATTTATAAACCCCAAGAACAAAGTCAATCTATGAGTTATTACAATAAATTGTTCGAGGAGAAACACAAAGAACTTAATGGTTTTTCAGAAAATATGTTTTCAAATCAAATCAAAGATGGATCAGCATATGTTAATCAAAATGCTAACATTAATCCATTTAATATGGAAAGTAAGAACAGGTTAGAAAATTACAATATGAAATCTAATTCATCTATCATGGATTTCAATTTAGATTCAAATTATGAGGTATCTAAGATTAATAACATTACGAATCAAAACCAAATCAATGAAAATCAAAATGAAGCAATAAATAATTACGCTGATTTAATAAAACAAAGTAATATTGGAGATAATAAAAACTGTACACTTGATGAATTGAAGAAAGAAATACATGAGATTAAAAATATTGTAGGAGAAATTGCGACTTCTAAACCATCACCAAGTTATTTAGATGAAATTTTGTATAGCCAAGATATATGCAAAGATCTTTGTGATGAAATTAGAGCAAGCTGTACATTAACAAAAGATGAGCTTATGAATAAATCGGCAGTCAAAAAATATTTAAGGGGAATTTTTTCAAACATAATTAAGATTTATGACTCTAATATTTCAAGCAAAGTAGTAGTAGTTGGACCAACGGGTTCTGGGAAAACAACAACTATTGCAAAACTTGCGGGTATGCTTTCTCTAAATTTAAACAAGAGTGTAGGATTAGTTACGATAGACACGTTTAGAGTTGGAGCTGTTGAACAATTGAAAATGTACGCAGACATTATGAATATACCGTACAAATATGTTACGACTCTTGAGGATATAAGAAATGTTTTTGATTATATGAAATCGTGTGAAGTTGTTTTAGTAGATACGATAGGAAGAAGTAACAAAAATATTATACATTTAAATGAACTTAATATGTTTGTTCAATCTATTCAATCAGACGAAGTGACACTTGTTGTTAGTGCCGGAATGAAACAGCAAGATTTAGACGGATTTATAAATTCATTTAAAGGCATCAAATTTAAAAATGTTATAGTAACAAAGTTAGATGAAACAAATAGTTTTGGTATGTTTGTAAATATTTGTTATAAAACATCTTTGCCAATAAGTTTTGTTACAGTTGGTCAAGATGTTCCGCTAGATATTAAGCAACCAAATAAAGAGGAAATTTTAGATATGATTTTAGGAGAATAAGAGAGTTATGATTGGAAGTCAAGCAAGCTCACTTGTAAGTCTTTTGAGGAGCGCTAGTGCTCTTCAAAAGACTTTGCAGGTTATAGGGTTTATAAATTGTACAGACAATGATAATGAAGCTTTATTAGATGTAATTAGTAAAAGTATATCACGGAGCAAGGAAAGTGTGATATTTAGGGATTTTAATGATGAAAATCATGAAGATAAATGTATTAAATTTGTTGAAGGTGAGACAAATAAATTAATCGGTAGAAATATTTTTTCAGATAATATTTTTAAAAGTAAATATAATCAAGAAATTTTAAAAATTGGTGGATTTATGAGTGAACAACAATTTAAAAATTTAGATCTCATCCTTTTAGATGCTACGGACATCTTTGAACAAGTTTATTCTAAAATTTCAAAAATTAGTGATAATATTTTGATTTTAGCAAATAATACAGAGGACAGTTTAAATAGAATCACTGAAAAAATTGGTTATGGAAAATTAAGTGGACAAGAAGTTCAGATTATTTTGATAGATTATACGCAAGATTTAGATTGGAAAAATTATTTTGAAAATCTTACAGATATTATCACAAAAAAATGTGGTGTAAAGTTTAAAATACTGGATTTGATAGATAAAAAATTTTTGAATATAGAGCTTTATAAAATAGCTGAAAAAATTTATTTAAATACGATTAACGAATATGGAAGTAAGAATTCTAATTTTTTGGATTTTATTATTAATGTTTTAGACTAAAAATTTTCAAAATGGGGGAATGATTGGAGAACTTAGGAGGAAATTTATTATGATAGCAGATGTTACTAAGGTTGAGGACAGTAAAAAACAAAATGACTACAATGATGAATCTGAAATGAGTACAAGCATTAAAAAGATAGATAATGATGATATAGTTGTTGAAAATTATATCCCTATTGTTATGTATATAGCATCTAAGGTGATAACGGGAAAATCAAAATATATGGAATTTGATGATTTAGTAGGATATGGAATGATTGGATTAATGGACGCAATTAGTAAGTTTGACAAAAGTAAGGGAATGAAATTTTCAACTTATGCTTCTATTAGAATTAAGGGAGCTATGATTGATGAGATAAGAAAAAATAGTCCTGTATCTAAGGGAATTGCGGACAAGTTAAATAAGTATAACAAAGCAGTAGAAGTGCTTAGAAATACTTTGATGAGAGAGCCCGGGGTTTTGGATATAGCAAATTACCTTGATCTTTCTGTTGGTGAGGTAGGTACTATTGAAAATTATGTTAACTATGTATCGAAAGTGTCTTTGGAGAACATGATATTTTCGGATGATGATAATATTTCTCTTATAAACACAATAAAAGATACAAATAGTCCAAACCCTGAGAGTGCTCTTGAAGATAAAGAAGTTGTTGAATATTTAGGACAAGCAATAGATAGCTTGAGAGAAAAAGATAAAAAAGTTATTTACTATTATTATATAAAGTGTATGACTCTTAAAGAAATTGGAAAAATATTAAAAGTATCAGAGTCTAGAGTGTGTCAAATTCATAATAGGGCTCTTAAAAATTTGAAAACTATTATGGAAAAATATTATTATGACAAACGAATTTATAATTAGTAATCCTATTAGGAGGGGAAAGACCTAGTGTTAATATTTTTGTCATTTGGATTAATAGTTTGTTGTTTTGTTATAGAAAAGATTATGAATAATCAAAAAAATAAAGGCAAATTTGCAGAATTAATAAATAAATCAGATTTTGGAGATAATGTCACAAAGTCTGATTTAATTTCATTTAGACATGAAATAGGAGAAACAATTTTTGAAATTCAAAAAGAGATTGAGGAAATTAAGGCATCTTTGGATAACATCCAAAAACAAAATAATGATAGTTAATGAGGTAAGACTATGATTAGAGGAATGTATACAGCTATTTCTGGACTTGTAAGTCTTGAAGCTAAGCAAGCTGTCATAACAAATAATCTAACCAATATAAGTACACCTGGATTTAAGCCTGATGATTTAATTATTTCTCAGTTTGATAAAGTTATGATGGCTAACAAAGATAATGGATTTAGCAGTTTTAAAAATTTGGGAGGAATGTCTATTGGATCAAAGATAGATTCTACTAGAACGAAATTTGATCAAGGAAGTTTAAAACAAACGGATAAATTTACAGATTTTGCTCTTATTGGAGATGGATTTTTTACAGTTATTCAAGGAGGTCAAGAGTATTATACCAGAGATGGATCTTTTGTTCTTGATGAAATTGGGAATTTAAAAACTTCAACAGGAGCTTCGGTTATGGGAGTGAATTTAAGAAATGGAAATTATGAACCAATTAATGTTGGACTTGCAACGAATATTTCTGTGGATGGATATAACAATTTAATTGTAGATAATCAAGCTTATTATAGAATTAGGATTTCAGATTTTCAAGATAAGCAAACTATAGAAAAAGTTGGGAACAATTTATATAAAGGAGATGGAGTAACGGAGATATTAACTTCGAAGGTTCGTAATAATAATATTGAAGTTTCTGAAGTTGATCCAGCGATTGAAATGGTAAATTTAACAAATACTCTTAGAAGTTTTGAAAGTACTATGAAGATACTTGGATATTTGGATGAAAGTTTACGTATTTCTGCAAATGATATTGGGAAAGTTTAATTTAAAATTATTTAAGTAGGAGGTGTAAAATATGTTTTATATCCTTAACAATAGTAAAAGTGGAATGATAGCACAGCAACAGAAGCTAGATATAATTTCTAATAATATGGTAAATATAAATACTCACGGTTATAAAAAAATTGATAGTTCATTTTCGAGCTTGTTTCACAAAGATTTAAATATAAAGGGAGTACCAGTAACAGAATTAAATTCATCGATTGGAAACGGAGTTAAATTAACAGGTATTGGAAGAAATAAATCTCAAGGATCACTTCAGCCAACTGGAATTAATACAGATATTGCTATAGATGGTAATGGATTTTTTAAAATAACTGATGGCAATGGACAAGTGTCTTATACTAGAAGTGGAGCTATGAATGTTGATACATTTGGAAGGATTACTGATAAAAATGGAAATTTGGTTGAGGTTTCTTATTTTGACGGAGTAGATTCGATGAACACAGGACTTTCAGCAAAAAATATGATTGTAGATAAGAATGGATTGGTTTCAACATCTGATGGTAAATGGATTTGTAAGATAAATCTTTATGATGCGGTTGGTAATGGAGATTTGATATCTAAGGGAGAGAATAGCTTTGTTCCTTCTGGAGAAAATGTTATAATGTTTCAAGTGCAATCAGATTTTTATCAGGGACATCTTGAAATGTCAAATGTTGATGTTGCACAAGAGATGACCGAGATGATTCTTGCACAAAGAGCATACCAAATGGCAACGAAGGGGATAAACACAGCAGACGAAATGTGGTCAATGCTCAACAATATCCGGTAAAATAAATACAAATTTAAGAAAACAGTTTTATAATGGTTTTCTTTTGAAGGTGTTAAGGAGTTTTTATGCAGTTTAAAAGATTTAAAATTGAGGTATATATACCATACAATTTTACAGATAAGATACGTGAACTTTTAAATTCTACAGGAGTCGGTAAGGTTGGAAATTATGATAATTGTGTTTGTGTATCTGAGGTTAAAGGGGTGTTTAGACCTCTTGAAGGATCAAATCCATATTTAGGATTTGAAAATAAACTTTGTGAGGTCCTCGAAAATAAAGTTGAAGCCATTTGTAATAAAGAAGATTTAAAAATGGTGATTGAGAAAATAAAAAATATTCATCCATATGATGAGCCTTTAATTAACATAATACCACTTATAGATTTTGAGGAAATATAAAATTAAATTTTTTATGATTGTAATGTATTGAATTTGGTAAGATATTTTTAGTATAATTACTTATACTTTGCATCTATAGCTCAGCTGGATAGAGTGTTGGACTTCGAATCCAAAGGTCGCAGGTTCGAACCCTGCTAGGTGCGCCAAAAAATGCCGTAATTGATTTTCAGTTACGGTGTTTTTATTTTTAAAGTTAATATCATTTTATGTGAAAATTTTTGGTGGGGAATGGTATGTAAAATGTATAGATTGTTAATTGTTGAAGATGATTTTAGAATTGCTGAGGCAATTAAAGAGAAAATGAAGATGTGGGATTTGGATTTATATGTTATAGAGGATTTTAGGATGGTTCTTACTGATTTTAAATCTTATAATCCACATATTGTTTTGCTTGATATTTCTCTTCCATTTTTCGATGGATATCATTGGTGTAGGGAAATTCGAAAAATTTCAAATATTCCGATTATATTTATATCCTCTGCGTCTGATAACATGAATATTGTAATGGCAATGAATATGGGGGCAGATGATTTTATAGCTAAACCTTTTGATATGAATGTGTTGGTGGCAAAGGTACAGGCTATGTTACGTAGAGCCTATGATTTTATACAGAGTGTTTCGGTGTTGGAGCACAGAGGTGCATTTTTGAATATGGAGGATGATACGCTTACGTTTAATAATAATAAGATAGCTCTTACAAAAAATGAATATAGAATTCTTTTATGTCTTATGGAGAATAAGGGTAAGGTTGTAAGTAGAGAAAAAATTATGGAAAGATTATGGAAAACAGAATCTTTTATTGATGAAAATACACTGACAGTTAATGTTAATAGATTACGAAAGAAATTAGATTCTTCAGGACTTGAAAATTTTATTACCACTAGGGTTGGTGTTGGATATATTGTTGAGTGAAATTTAGAGAATTACTAAAATGAGAGAGGTTTCAATGAAATTATTTTTGTTATATATAAAACAACATAGAAAAGGAATTCTTGTGTGGACCTTATTTTGTTTATTTTTCATTGTTAGTTTTATTTTATATCGTTTACCACTTAAAGCTGTCATATATCCGTCATTAATATGTTTGATTTTTGGTGTCGTATTTATTTGCATAGGATTTTTAAATAAAATGCGTAAACATAATCAGATTATAATAATGAAAAAATTAACAGCTGATATGATCTCTTATATGCCATCTATTGAATGCATTGAAGATAGTGATTACCAAGAAGTTATAGAATCCTTGAAGAGTGAAGTCTCACAATTAAATGCATCTACATCTGAACGTTACAAAAATCTTATGGAATATTATACTTTATGGGTACATCAAATCAAGATACCTATTACTTCAATGCAGCTTACTTTACAAAATGAAGATACTTTAATTTCTAGGAAATTATCTTCGGATTTATCACAAATAAGTCAGTATGTTGAAATGGTTTTAGCATTTATGAAACTTGAGTCAGATTATAATGATTATGTTTTTAGGAAACATAATGTTGGGGATATTATAAAGCATTCAATTGCAAGATTTGCTTCTGAGTTTATTGATCGTAAGATTAGGATTGAATATGACGCTATAGAAAGAATAATTGTAACAGATGAGAAATGGTTTTCTTTTGTAATCGATCAGCTTTTGTCTAATGCTTTGAAGTATACTCGTAAGGGTAGTATTAAAATTTATATTAAAGGTGCAATACTTTGTATTGAGGATACAGGAATTGGTATAGCACCAGAAGATTTATCTCGTATTTTTGAGAAGGGATATACGGGATATAACGGAAGGATTTATAAAAAGGCTAGTGGAATTGGACTTTACCTTTGTAAACGAATTTGTAATAATCTTGAGATTGATATTTATGTTACATCTGAACTTTATAAGGGAACAATAGTACATATTAATTTAGAACAAAATAATTTTAAAAGAGATTAGTACCTTACAAAAATGTAAGGTTTAGCTTGGGAAATGTAAGCCAAATCGATGGTGGGTCATTTCCCTTTTTTGTTAAAATAACATCATAAAATTGAGTGGAGGAACAACATCTATGAGTATTTTGGAAGTAAATAGTTTAAAAAAGGTTTATAGTACTCGTTTTGGGGGAAATAAAGTTGAGGTGTTAAAAAATGTAAATTTCAGTGTAGAGAAGGGTGAGTTTGTTTCTATCATGGGCGAATCTGGATCAGGTAAGAGTACTCTTTTGAATATTATGGCAGCAATTGATAAGCCAACAAGTGGAAGTGTTATTTTAGATGGCAATGATATTTCTAAAATTAGGGAATCATTTATTGCAAATTTTCGGAGAGATAATCTTGGATTTGTATTTCAGGATTTTAATTTGTTGGATACTTTTACTTTGGAGGATAATATTTATTTACCTCTCGTACTTGCAGGGAAACATTACACAGAAATGCATGATCGTTTGGTATCAATATCAGAACGACTTGGTATTCACAAGCTTCTTAAAAAGTATCCATATGAGGTATCTGGAGGTCAAAAGCAGAGAGCTGCTGTTGCACGGGCAATGATAAATAATCCTAAAATAATTCTTGCTGATGAACCAACGGGTGCATTAGATTCTAGAGCTACTGATGAGTTGCTTCGCCTTTTTGTAGAGGTTAACAATATAGGTCAAACAATTCTAATGGTAACGCATTCGGTTAGAGCTGCAAGTGTAGCAAATCGTGTTTTATTTATTAAAGATGGAGAAGTATTTCATCAAATTTATCGTGGGGATGATACAGATGATCAATTTTATCAAAAAATTTCAGATACATTGACTTTACTCATAACAGGAGGAGCAAGAAAATGAAAATAAATTTTTATCTCAAACTTGCTATGAGTAGTATTCGAAAAAATAAGAGGATGTATGTTCCATATATTTTTACTTGTATTGGCATGATAATGATGTTTTATATTGTTATGTTTTTAGGAGTGAGCGATATATTAAATAATTTGAGAGGTAGGGAAACAATTAGGACGGTTCTTCATCTTGGTAGTCAGGTTATTGCAGTATTTTCTGGAATTTTTTTGTTTTACACAAATTCTTTTTTAGCTCGACGTAGAAAAAAGGAATTTGGTCTTTATAATATCCTTGGTATGGGGAAAAGAAATATAGGGATTATATTATTTTGGGAAACTTTGATTATTGGAGTTATATCAATTGGTATTGGACTGTTGGCAGGAATTATTTTTTCGAAGTTAGCTGAGCTTGTACTTGTTAATCTTATGGGTAGTATTGTAAATTATACTTTTTCAATCTCGATGATTTCAATTGAAAGAACTATTCAAGTTTTTGGAATTATATTTATTTTGATTTTGATTAATTCAATCCGTCAAGTGCAATTTTCAAGTGCAATTAATCTTATACGAAGTGAGAATGTTGGAGAAAAACCTCCAAAAGGTAATTGGTTCATTGGGATTATGGGGATTTTGATTTTGGGAGTTTCCTATTATATCTCAGTTATAATTCAAGATCCTATTCAAGCACTTCCTACATTTTTCATCGCTGTAATTATGGTAATTATAGGTACATATTTTACAATGATTTCAGGCTCTATTTTATTTTTACGTATTTTAAAAAAGAGAAAGAGGTACTATTATAAAACAAATCATTTTGTATCTGTTTCTTCAATGATTTATCGTATGAAAAGGAATGGAGCAGGTCTTGCGTCTATTTGTATTTTAGCTACAATGGTTTTGGTTATGATGGCATCTACAGCTTGTCTTTATTTTGGTAAAGAAGATGCAATAAATACAAGATATCCACGTGATATTAATTTAGAATTTAGGTTTGATGAATTAGATAGTTTTTTAAATAGAAATATTGAGAAATTAGAAGATAAATTATCAGATGAGTTAAGAGAGCGTAATGTTGTACCAGAAAATAGATATTTTTATCGCAATGCTGCTATCTATGGAATAGTTAATGGTAGTTATGTTGAAACAACCTTAATAAATTATAATTCATCAAATGGAACAAATGCATATTCAATAAACTTTATTTCACTTGATGATTACAATGAAATTATGAATTCAAATGAAACATTAAATGATGGAGAGGCGTTATTATATTCTTATAAAAATAGTTATAAGGATGATAAGATTTCTTTTAGCAATGGGGAAATATTTAATATTAAAAAGAAGATTGATGATTTTGTTAATATTGGTGACAGTGCAATTGATATGTTATACAATATAATATTAATTGTGCCAGATATAGAAAGTGTTATCAGAAGTTTTGATAATTTATCAGATTTCTATGGGGAAAAATTAGCTAGGAAAAGTTTTATTTATAACTTTGATACTGGAATGGAACCGAGTAAACAAATAGAACTTTATAATAGTTTCTTGGATATTTTCACAAATGAATTAATCAAAGAAAATTTTGGATATAAAAGTGTTTATTTAAGAAGTCAGGAATTTGAACGTGAAAATTTCAATAGTCTTTTTGGAGCGTTATTTTATATAGGGATTATTTTAAGCATTGTATTTATCGCAGCAGCAGTACTAATTATTTATTATAAACAAATTTCAGAAGGATATGAGGATCAATCACGATTTGGAATTATGCAAAAAGTTGGTATGACCAAGAAAGAAATCAGAAAGAGTATTAATTCACAACTTTTAACTGTATTTTTTTTGCCACTGATTATAGCATTTATACATTTGATATTTGCTTTTCCAATTATATGTAGATTACTTTTAACAGTTAGTATTAATAATGTGGTACTGTTTGCTATAACAACAATAAGTAGCTTTATTGTATTTGCTATATTTTATATGATTATATACAAAATTACATCTAATTCGTATTACAGAATAGTAAGCGAAACAACAAAATAGATTTAAGCCACTAAATTATTTAAAATTTAGTGGTTTTTATTTTGGGATTTGTACAAACTATCTTTAAAGATTTATGTTTTAAACTTATTTGGAGATAGGTTATGGTAAAAATGTTTTTTAAATATTCAATTTCGTCTATGATAGCTATGCTAGTCACATCACTTTATACGATAATGGATGGAATTTTTGTAGGAAGAGGAATAGGAGATACTGGTCTTGCTGCAGTGAATATGGTTTTGCCAATTACTATAATGTATTTTGGATTGGCTACTATGATAGCAGTTGGAGGTGGATCTCTTGTTTCTAAAAGTTTTGGAGAGAATAATAAGATTAAGGCACAAAATATATTTGGACAAACTATAAGACTCATTGTTATATTGAGTCTAATGTTAAGTTTAATTGCTTTCTTTGGATGCAATAAGATAATGTATTTAATTGGGGCACGTGATGAAATTTTGTATTATTCTTCAGAGTATTTGAAATATTATTCTTTATTTTGTAGCTTTAATTTAATAGGTATTGTTATAAATAGCTTTGTGAGAAATGATGGTAATCCAAAACTTGGAATGACTGCGAATATATTTGGGGCGATTACGAACATAGTGCTCGATTATATTTTTATATTTAAATTTAGATGGGGAATACAGGGTGCAGCATTAGCAACTGGAATTGGACAAATATTAACTATAATAATTTTGATGAATCATTTTATTTTTAAGAGAGGATTATTGAAATTTAAAAGATCAACGTTTGATTTAAACATATTAAAGAGTATAGTAATGATTGGTTTTCCATCGTTTCTTGCAGAAATAACATTCTCAATGATTATATTTTTCTATAACATTGCTCTCATATTTTTTGTAGGTAGTAAGGCATTAACGGCATTTAGTGTTATAAATTATATAAATTCAAACATTTATATGGTACTTCTTGGAATGAATTTTGGAGTACAGCCTCTTATAAGTTATTCTTTTGGAGAAAAGAATGGGAAAGATATGCTTAAATTTTATGGATTTTCAAAAAAGTTTGGATTTCTGTTAACATTTATTTATGTTTTAATATGTTTAATATGGGGAAATAGTTTGATTGGAATATTTACGTCTGATTTGGAAATTATGAGTATTGCATATTTTGGACTTAATGTGTCAAATTTAGCATTCTTTATTTTGGGAATAAATTTAACTACAAGTATTTATTATCAATCAATGGAGATTCCTAAATATTCAAATGTAATTTGTATATTTAGGTCTTTTGTTTTTCTACCTATAAGTCTAATAATTTTATCAAAATTGTTTGGGTTAACTGGAATATGGATGAGTTTAATTTTTTCTGAAGGTTTATCGCTCATATTTATAAATTTTGTTGTGAGAGTAAGAAGCATTACGAAGAAATTAATTTTTGATTAATAGAGATTGATAAAAAATTAAATGAATACTAAAAATGTTTTATAAATATTATGATATACAATAATAATTTTTTAAGGTGAAACATGAAACAATATTTATTGAAAGAAAGATTAATATCTAATAATTTTTCAAATAGAGAAAATAAAAAAATTGAATATGTAGTAATTCATGATACAGGAAATTGGGATGAAGGTTCTGGATTAGATAGGCATTACAACTTTTTTGAAAATGTATCTGATAATGCAAGTTATCATTATTTAGTTGGAAATGAAGGAAATGAGTATAAAATTTATAATTTTGTAGGTGAAGAGTACAGATCTTGGCATTGTGGGGATGGCCGAGGCAAATATGGGATAACAAATGATAATAGTATTGGAATAGGGATGTGTGTTAATAAAGACTCTGATCATAAGAATAATATTTTAGGTATGGCTAGATTGGCTGCTGAGCTTCTAATTAAGCATGACTTAAAAATGGATAGGCTTGTTAGACACTATGATGCAAGTAGGAAAGTTTGTCCTGAGTTTATGAGTCCAAATAATTGGAGTCTTTGGGGTGGATTTTATGACTTGACGAGTTTTATATTCAATGTGTTACAAAGTGGGAGTGATGCTTTGGATATAGAGATACAAATTCGTTATAGATGTAGAGAATTTATAGAAACTTATTTGGATAGTTTCTATATTGATGATTTTGTTCTACGAGATGATGATGATTTTGATAAATCTTTAAGAAGTGTCGTTGAAGATATAGAAGAATAATATTAAAAATTTAAGGTAAGTTGTTAAATTGTTTTAGCAACTTGCCTTTTTGTTTTTACATATGGAAAAAATTTTAACTAATTATAATTAAATAGAATTACCATACTAAAAACAAACCATATTTTAAAGGAGTAGTTCAAATGAAGATAAAACATCGATATACAATTAAAACATTTGTTTTTTGTATGGTGGTTTTCATGATGTTAATAGGCAATAAATTAAATGCAAATTCAATTTCAAAGATAGTAAATAAACTTGAAATCAAAAGTGTTTTAGGAATTAGCATAGTGAAAGACGAAAGTCCCAAAAAGGAAGATGCTGTATACAAATTAATAAATATTCCAAATAATGTAACTATTTTAGATGTCAAACTTATAAATAAATCAATTTCATATACTTTTTCAAATGATGGAAGAATTTTGTTGGATTCATCAGGTGAACCTGTGACAAATTTAGAAGATGATACATATACGATTGTTTTGAATACAAAAGAGCTTGGTCAGGTTTATAAAATTGTAAATAAATGTGATCAAGGTTATAAATTTTTAGATATTAAGGTTACATATAACGACTTAAAGGATAGTTTGGAAATTGAAGATACGAGTAAATTATTGTGTGATTCAGAGGTAAGTATTTTTAAAAATGATTCAAAAATTGGCAATTCTAAATTAGACAATGAAGGGAAGGCAACTATACATATAAACGATATAAATGATTTAACTACATCTACATATACGGTATTATTGAAAAAAGGATCTGAAATAGTTGGAATAGATTCGTTTCATATCAACCCAGTTTATAGGGAGATAAATGTTAAAGGAAACGTGAAATTAAATATAATTTCTCAAGCATCTGACAAATTAAATATATGCATAGATAAAGATAGTGGAATTAGTGAAAATGATAAGGTTTATGTTGTTAGTGTTTATGATGAATTGAATCCAAATGAGAATATGTTATTAAATCTTGATTGTAATCAAAATCAAATTACAAATTTTCAAGGTGAGATAGTATTAAAAAATGCCTTAACTCATGGCAAAAAATATAAGGTAAGATTAAGAGTAAACGGAATTGATTTGGATCCACAAGATGATTGTGATGTGAGTGTTACGGATCTTGATATTTCAAAAATTAAAGCAACTGCTATTGAAAAAGTTGGTAAAGATTTAAGAGTAGATTTAAGCGGAATTAATAATTTGAGTAAAGATGATGTTATAGAAGTCGTATCTTTACATGACATTAAAGAGAAAGAGAAAAATTTAATCTCTCCATGCCAATTAACAAATAAAGTTAATACGATTGATATTCTTGGAAGGATTGAGTCAGGAAACTCATATGAACTCATACTTAAGATAAATGGATTTTTGATGAATGGTTTTGGTGTTGAAGTTATTCCTATAGACTTATCAAATGCAAGTGCGTTAACTGATGTTATAAGTAATAAAATTTTTATATCTTTGGATCATGCTAAGGGATTAAAAATAACAGATGTTGTTAAGGTGATTGGAGTTTTTAAAGATGGAGGTGACGGTAAGAATCTTTTAAAATCTAATTACAATACTAGGATAGAAAAGTTAAATGGAAGTATATTCATAAATCAAACATTGGATACGAGAAATAATTATTTTGTGAGATTCAAAATTAATGATATTGAGCTTGATGATGTTTTGAAAGTAAGTGTTAATAATAATATATCTTTTAAAGGAGCAATTGCTAAAAGCAAAAACACAAGTCATGAGGTAGAAGTTTGTTTTAAAAATATAGATTGTATTAGCAATTATGATTTGATAGAGATAGACAGCGTTTTTAATTTAGATGATATTAATTTTAATTTGATAGACAAGGATAAAGGAACGATATTAAATTCTAAAAAAGGAATTATAAAATTAAAAGGTGCGATAGTTGCTGAATATAAATATGGAATTAGAATTAAGATCAATGGAGTTAAATTTGATGAAATTATACCTATAGTTATTGAAGAAAATAACAATATAAAATATGTCACTGGATATTTTACAAATGAAAATATGTTAGTTTTGAATTCAAAACATTTAAATATTAGCGGTAGTATAGACATTGTTGGGATAAAAAATAAATCAACAGGTATTCAATTATTGGATACACCAATTTTAAATATTTCTAAAAATGAAAATGGAGAATTAAGCATTCCAAAACAAATAGGCTTTGAAGAAAATAATTCGTATTTAATATATTTGAATTATTATTTGGAAAATGGTGAAAGAGAATTTCTTATATTAGAATTTAATAATAATATTAAAGAAGATAAAAAATATGAAAGAGATATTTCGGATAAAATTATAAATAAGGAAGAAATAATGGACGATGAGGAAGAAATTAAAGTTATAGATATAAATTCTATTGAATTTGGAGATGGAGATATTAAATTCAAATATCATATTGATGACTCTTTTAAAGTTGATCAAGTTTTGTGTGGAATTGAAAAAGTTGAAATTAAAATTGAAAATGGATATGTTTCAATTAAAAATTTAGTTCCACTTAAAATTTATAAAGATTTTAAAATAGAAGTTAAAAATGATAAAGGTTGTACACTAAAGATAAATTTACCAGAGTTTAAGTGTCCAAAATCTGAGGATGACATTAAAAATTTTATTTCAAGCACTTATATAAATATTAAAAATGGGGTAGACAAGAATGAAAATAGTATTGAATTTCCAAGTGAAGGTGAATTTTGGTTTTGGTATAACAAATTAATGAAAAAGGAAGTTGATCTTAGAAATTTTATTTTTAGCGTAATTAAGGAAGAAAATTTTGAAAATAAATACATAGATAATTCTGAGAAAATAAAAATAATGTATAATGTAATTTATGGTAGTAGTCCAAGTGACCAAAGTCTTAATTTATGGGTAAATGATTTCAATAAAATTTTAAAAAGCGAAGAAATGAATAAATCTATAAGAACTATAATAGAAAAAATGTTTACAAATGTTAGATTTAAATCTTTAGAGAAGCAGTTAAAAGAGAAGTAAAAGAAAAATAATTAAATATAGAATAAGAATGAAGAAGATAAGCATATATCTAAATATATAAGGTATGTGCTTTTTATTTTTTTGTTTCAGGAGATGATCGATGAAGTTAACTAATATTTCTATTTTGCTCAGTGAAAGAGATTTAACACACATTTTAATTAAATTTTTAGCGAGTAGGAAGATTCACTTTAAAGAGATCAAGATTGTTGATGAAGTACAAATAAAAAATATTAGTTATAAAATATTTAGAAATTTAAATTTACATTTTAAGATACTTAAGGTTCATGATAATAAAATTCATATTAAGATAACAAAGATAAGTTTTAATGGGATATGTATCCCAAAGTCCATAATTGATATATTTATAAAACTTTTTCCAATGAATATTATAAGTGAAAACAAATTAAATAAACATACTTTTGAAATAGATTTAAATAATTTAATTAAACATTCAAATTTTAGTTTTGATTTGAAAAATGTAGTTACTAAAAATGGTTTTATTCATATTATTTCAAAAGATATAAATGTAAAGATTAATCCAAGAAATAAAAATTCAAACAAAAATGGAGGGATATTTTTGAAACTTACACAGACCATATTAAGACTTTCAGGTGATGATATAATGTCTTTTGTTAGAGATTTTGTAAAGAGTGGCAACTTTTCTATCTCTGGAATAGATGTGAGTCAAGCTATTTATTTAAAAGGGATAATAATTGGTTCATTTGAGGTTGGAGATATTTCTTTAAATATAAAGGAGTTAAGGGAAAATTTATTATATATACAAGTTAAGATGATAAACTGTGTTTTTCCAGGAGTTAATATAGAACATATTCCTATAAAAATTTTTGTTAAAGATTTGTTGAAGGCGTTTGGAAATTTAGATTTAGATTTGGATGTTAGTAGTGTTAGGTTTATTGATGATTGTATAGAAGTTAGGATTAATAATTTAAATTTAGATGTGAAGAAATTATCGACAGGTGGAAGCAGTGTATTTTTAAAATAAATTTGTAAAATTAGGGGTAGTTTTAAACGAAATTAAGGATTAATATATAATTAAAAATAACATAGGTTGGGTATAAAAATGTATGAATTAAAGGTTAAATTATTATATTCAAACTCTAAATTACCAGAATTTGCAAATGATGGTGACGCAGGAATGGATGTATTTTCTGTAGAAAATAAACTTATAAAAAGCGGAGAAAGTGAATTAATATCTATTGGACTTGTATTGGAATTGCCTAAAAATACTGAAATTCAGGTAAGACCAAAGAGTGGACTTGCATTAAACAATCAATTAACTGTATTAAATTCTCCAGGAACAATAGATGAAGGATATAGAGGGGAAGTTAAAATAGTTATTATAAATCATGGAAAACAAGATTTTATGATAAAAGAAGGAATGAAAATTGCACAATTAGTATTAAAACCTGTATATGATGTAAGAATATGTAAAGTGGATTATATAAATCATGATACTGATAGAGGTGTTAATGGATTTGGATCGAGTGGAATAAAATAAGGTTACAAGATATGTTTTAGGTTAAAGTAGGAGAAGAATATGTTTAATTTAATAATATATGGAAGTTACCCAAAACATAACTTGCAACTATATTTCTATTATAGCACACTTAAGTAAATGTTTATATATTTATTAAAATTTTATTTTGAGCGTAGGTGATTAAATAATGAAGGTTTGTATTTTTAATGCAAATGGATTTGAAGAACTAGAATCTATTGGAATTATAGATATTTTAAGAAGAGGAAATGTAGATGTTGATATAGTATCCATAACAGATTCTTTACAAGTAGTTGGAGCACATGATATAAAAATTGTGTGTGATAAATTATTTAAAGACATTGATTTTTCAGAATATGAGATGGCAATATTTCCGGGTGGGGTTAAAGGAGTTGAGGAGATAAGAAATTTCAAACCAATATTTGAATTTATTGAGTATATGCATTCAAATAATAAATATTTAGCAGCAATTTGTGCAGCTCCTGTAATTCTGGGCGATGCTGGTTTACTTGAAGATAATAAATTTACTTGTTATGAAGGATTTGAGCAATATGTAAAGAATGGTACGTATGTTAAAGAAAAGGTTGTTATAAATAATAGGGTAATAACGTCTAATTGTGCTGGATCTGTATTTGATTTTGGTTTTAAATTATTGTCGGTGTTGAAGGGTGATAATGACAGTGATGAAGTTAAGAGTAAAATGATTTTATTTTAATATGTGGAAAATTTTAAAAGATTATGTTATAATAGTAATAACATTAATATTAAAAATAGTTTAGAATTTACATATTTAGCAATTAGACTTGTATTATTATCGATATGGGGGGAAGTTTTAGTGGAGGTATTGGACACTCTTTTATGTAAAAAGTTTAAAGATGAAGATATATTTTTAGAGAAAGTTCAAGATATTTTAAATTATGATATTATTGAGTATATATATAGGGATGTATTTGATTTCTTAGGTAATATATACTATAAGATAAGAATTCGTTTAGAAAATGAGTACATGGTTGAGTTTGTTTATTACTTCTTAGAAGATAATACTATATGTATATTAGATATTGAATATTAAGCTTGTAATAAAATAATAAGCTTTAAAGTTTAAGGCAACATATGTTTATATGTTGCCTTTATTTTATAGAACAATTGTAATATAATTTTCATCGGATTTATTAGTAGAGCACTGTGTTAAGACTTTACAAGCAGATAAATCGATATTTATATAATTTAAAAATGTTTTTATCATTTCTATAGCTTCATCTTCATCTATATTTGATTCGAAGTAACATTCATTTTCTTTTAGCACTATAGGTTTGTTCATATCAGAAGCAGAATTTGAAAAATATTTTGATTTTTCACTGCAGAGTTCTATGAACGGTTGCTCATTTAACATGAACAAGAAAGAGAATAATTTTTTCATTGAATCTCTAAAAGTTTGTCCAAGAAATACGTTGTCAAATAATTTTAGTCCACTTATTTTTAAAGGGAATAAATCAAAATCTTCGATATTTATCAATTTGTAGATAAGATTTAAGTTTTTATCCGTTTCTCCATAGTTAGGATTAAAATTATAAAAATAATAACTGTCATCCTGATTTGGTTTTGTATAGACATTTCCAGATGTAGCTATTGCGTTTTCTATATCATTTAATAAGTCAGATGGGTTAGATTCTACGGGAGAATTTGTATATGATAATGTGTTTTGCTTCAGTGTTTTAATTTCATTTAATATTTCAATATAATTTGAAAGATTATTGAGTGAGTGATTTTTGAAATCATATTTTAATTGATTTGTTATAAACAACAGTTCTGTATATAGGAATTCCTCAATATCTAAATTTAAATGATTTAACTTTGCGTTAATAGTATCTGTTAAAGTATTCATTAAATCAAACCTCTTTTTAAAATATTAACACTTCATATTATTTTTATAATTGATATGTAATACTAAAATTTTAAAAATATTTTTAGCAGATTAATATTTTTTGTTTTGATGTTG
This sequence comes from Candidatus Arthromitus sp. SFB-rat-Yit, assembly GCF_000283555.1. NCBI lineage: Bacteria > Bacillati > Bacillota > Clostridia > Eubacteriales > Clostridiaceae > Candidatus Neoarthromitus > Candidatus Arthromitus sp. SFB-rat-Yit. The sequence goes on along the minus strand of NC_016012.1, from coordinate 1,069,344 downwards.
ATACATCATTTTTATAGTAATTAGGAGGAGAATATGTTACATAGAAAGAAGGCGAAATTAGTAAAATATATGCTTGGCACACTAGTTGCAGGGCCCATATCATTTAATATTTTAGCAGGTCAGGGTCAAGAAGTTCATGCATCTATTGGAAGGGCAGCGGGAGCGGCTACTACAGTATCTAGAGTTCAAGCTCAGAATCTTAGATATACATTGAGTAGCAGAGAGAAAGTAATTGGAGGTTTTGGTTTCGCAGTTTCTGTTATTGCTGGTGTTGGTACAATTGTTGGAATGACTTTAACTCAACTTCAGTATAATGAAGCTGAAAAAGTGAATCATACGATTCTTCAGAACACACATGATGCGTTTTATAATGAGCGTGAAAAGTACATGAAGAATTTATTTGATAGCTGGGGAGTACCTATGCCTGATAAGTATAAAAATCCAATAAGTAAACCGGAGAGTAACCAAGAAGTAAAACCGGGATTTAGTATTGGAGGATAAATAAATGGGTAATGTATGTAAATTTAAATTAAATAAGAGAAATTCTATAGCCATATTGTCTTTAGCAAATTTGTGTGTTTTAAGTGCTAGTATGGTTAATGCGAATGCAGTGGTTGGAAGAGTTAGCAGTGTAGCTTCTTCATTAGTTAGGAATCAAGTTTCTAACGTGAGAACAGTTAGTTCTACATTGCAATCAAGCGTAAGTGTTAATAGTTTGAATCAAAGACTTACTAATTTAGAACAACAAAGAACTATTGATTCACAAAAGCAAAATCATCCATTTAATAGAGCTATTACCGCTGCTAGTATTTTCTCTGGAGGTATGCTTGTAATAGGAGTTGTAGGTGGTATTTTACAAACAGCTGCTTTTAGAGAAATGTCAAATAAACATGCTAAACAGAATGAACAAACTCAAAAGCATTTGACTGAAAAGAGAGATGAATTCCAAAATGTTGAAGTTCCAGAGGCAGAGAATTACATAATTAATTATTATAAAGACAACTACGGAATTGACATTACAAAGAAGTAGATTATGAGTTTGAAAGTTATAGATTTAAATAAATCTTATTTTGATAAAAAAGTTGTAGATAAAGTTAATTTTGAGGTTGAGGCTGGAAAAGTTTATGGTATATTGGGAAGAAATGGTGCGGGTAAAACTACTACCATAAAAATAATTTTAGATATAATATCTAAAGATAGTGGTCGGGTGTTATTTAAAAATAATGATTTAGATGTTATACGAGAAAAGATAGGATATTTACCAGAGGAAAAGAGTCTTTATTATAAGAGTACGGTATGGAATAATTTATTTTATTTTTCAAGAATATCGGGGCTTGATGTTAAGGAATCAAAAAGTAAAATTAATTATTGGTTGGAGAGGTTTCAGTTAGAGGAATATGTGAAAAAGCCAATAGAAACTTTATCTAAAGGGAATCAACAAAAGGTACAAATAATTTCAACGATAATTCATGATCCAGATATCTTGATATTTGATGAACCATTTAGTGGATTAGATCCAGTTAATTCTGAAATTTTAAGAAATATAGTAACTGAACTTGTAAATAGGGGGAAATATATTATATTTTGTACTCATCAGACGCATTATATAGAAGAATTTTGTGATAGAATATCTATTTTTAAAAATGGGGCTCAAGCCATTGAAGGTAACTTGATGAACATTAAAAAATCATATGGTAGGAATAAACTGGTTCTCGAGATAGATGGTAACTTACCGAATTTAAATATATATGGAGTCAAAGGAATAACAAAAAATAGAAATGTTTATGAGATAAATATATTAAATGAAAATATTACAAGTGATATATTAAATATTTTGTATTCTAACAGGGTTAAGATTTTTAATTTTGGTTTAAAATATAAATCATTACATGAAATTTTTTTGGATACGGCTGGTGATTTATAGGTGAACAAATTTTTCATAATAGCTGCTTACAATTTTAGAGATATTATTGGTAGAAATTTTTTCAAGATATCTACCTTGGTAATATCTCTTTTAATTATAATTGTATCAATTTTGCCAGATCTAATTATAAAATTTAATTTTATATCAAAAGATAAAAGTGAATATTTGATTTATATATCTGATCCTAAAAATTATATTTTTAAAGATGATTTGGAATTGAATTTATATATAAGAAGTATTGAGAAGAGTTTGGACAATAACTATTATGTTAAATTGGTTGATAAAGGAGTTAAAGAAGATGAACTTAAAGAGAAGCTATATAATGGTGGGATTGACGGATACATAGATGTAGTTTCCAAATCAGAGATTAATATTTTCACAAAAGAGAACTATCCTGAAATTAAATTTATATTAGATAGATACATTTTAAACCAAAATTCTGATTTGAATATAAGTTATCCAAATTATAATGTTGAATCTCTTAGTCTATTTAAAAATAAAGTCATAGGGATTATAAAGAACTACACGTATCCTTTTTTATTAACAATATTTATTTACATGATTTTTATATTATATGGACAGTTTATATCTATGAATGTAAACATAGAGAGAACTTCAAAAATAATGGATATATTTATAACTAAAGTTAAATTTTCAACAATTATATTAGGAAAATTATTTGGTTATTTGTTGGCTGCTCTGATACAACTGATATACTTTATAATTATTTTATTTTTAATAACAGGAATGATGAGTAATAAGTATTTCCCATTAATTAAAGAAATTATAGTATTTGATGGATTATTTGTGTTAAAATATATATCGTATTTTGTATTGGGATTTATGATATATGGTTTATTATTTGTTTTTATAGGAAGTGTGATTGATAAGATTGAAGAGTTATCGTTAGGAATAATTCCAATTGTGTTTTTGATTTCTATTGGGTATTTTTTGTCGATGCTTAATTTACAGTTTCCTAATAATTATTTTAAAAATATATTAGTATGCATTCCATTTTTCGCTCCATTTGTGGTAATTACAGAGAGTAGTTTTATTTTATATAAAGATATATTTGCTTCATTAATAATGTTAATTACGATAGTTATATTGATATTTATAAATATTAGTATTAATAAACAGGTTATTAAGTTTAGAGGTACGAATTTAAAGAAGAATAAGTGAGTTTAGTTATACGATCATATGTAGGAGGGATTGTATGTTTTCGAAGGATAGTAATTTTTTAAAAGGGATATTGTTTTTAGTTATTGGAGCTATTTTACTAATTGGTGGAGTAAGGATGCTTAGTAGTTTCAGGGTTTTAATTTATATAGCTTCAATTTTGCTTGTTTATAATGGTATCACACTTTTGAAAGATAGGTATACAAATAGTGTGGGTAAGGTATTTATCATATTTGGTATAGGTATGATTGCTTTATTTTCTGGAATTAGTTTATATTTTATATTGGCATTAGCATTTTTAGGCTATGGAATTTATTTGCTCTGTGTGAAATCGAAAGTATTTACCAATAAAAAAGGAGTATTTAAAGATAGTAGAGATAAGGTTTATATAAAAGAAGTGTTTTCTACACTGCACATTAATGGTGTTTCACGAAATCTTTCAAACATAAACGTGGTTTCATTCGTATCGAATATTAGTTTGGATTTTTCTAATGCAGATATTATGTATAATCAAATTGTTGATTGTAATATAAAGTCTTACATGAGTGAAATTGTTTTGAATACTGATTTATCTTGGAATGTTTTATTAAATGGTAGGTATATACGAAAGATAGAGGGAGTAGATAAAACCATTAATATTAATTGTAAAAATGTTTTGAGTGTAATAGATATTATATAATTTTTAGGAAACAATAAATAAGTTGTTTTATTAACGCTTTTTATTGTTTTTTTTATATCTAAAAATTATAATTAATGTATTAGTGTATTAAGAGGATAAAGTTTAACTATGTTATTTAATAAAAATAAGAAAAAAGATGATATCAATAAGAAGATAGATATAGATAAGCAAGATTTTTGGTTACTTGTTAAGGGAGCTTATAAGGCGATTTTGCCTTTTGTATTTATTATAGTTTTAATTTATTTTTTATTTACTTTATTTTTAACTAAAGTTATCTTAAAATAAATTTATGAGAATCTCAAGGAGGTAATTAAATGTCTATGGATAAATTGAAATTCGATGATTCAAAATTAGGTAGTTATATAAATAGTGATGAATTGGATTTAATAGTACCCCAAGTTAAGCTTGCCCATGAATTGATTAAAAATAGAAGTGGAGCTGGCAATGATTTTTTGGGATGGGTAAATTTGCCAAATGATTATGATAAAGAAGAATATAACAGAATTAAGGTTACGGCACAAAAAATAAGGGATAATGCGGATGTTTTGATAGTTATAGGTATAGGAGGTTCATACTTAGGAGCGAAAGCTTGCATTGAATGTTTAAATACTACTTTCTTTAACTATTTAAGTTCTGATAAGAGAAAAGCACCTCAAATATTTTTTGCAGGTAATAGCATAAGTTCCACCTATTTAATTGATTTATTAGAACTTATTAAAGATAAAAGTGTTTATGTAAATGTTATATCTAAATCTGGTACAACTACAGAACCAGCTCTTGCATTTAGATTTTTTAAGAGTTTCTTAGAAGATAAGTATGGAAAAGATGGAGCAAAAGAGAGAATAATTGCGACAACTGATAAAGCTAGAGGAGCTTTAAAAGGTCTTGCTGATAGCGAAGGTTATGAAACTTTTGTAATACCTGATGATGTTGGAGGGAGATTTTCTGTATTAACTCCAGTTGGTCTTTTACCTATAGCTGTTTCTGGTGTTGACATTGACGCCCTTATGCAAGGAGCTAGAGATGCTGTAAAAGATTTTGAATGTGATGATTTAGAGAAAAATTATTCTTATAGATATGCTGCTACAAGAAATATTCTTTATAGAAAAGGATATACTACGGAAATTTTGGCATCATACGAACCATCTCTTACTTTCTTTTCTGAGTGGTGGAAACAATTATATGGAGAAAGTGAAGGTAAGGATAAAAAAGGAATTTATCCATCTTCTGTGAACCTATCTACTGATTTACATTCACTTGGTCAGTATATCCAAGATGGAATGAGAAATATTATGGAAACTGTTATAAATGTAGAAAATCCATTGAAAGATCTTACGATTAAAAATATGGATGGGGATATTGACGGTCTTAATTATTTAAGTGGTAAGACAGTTGATTTTGTTAATAAAAAAGCTTTTGCGGGAACATTACTTGCTCATTTGGATGGTGGAGTTCCTAATATGGTTGTTACTATACCTAAGATAGATGCTTACAATGTAGGATATATGATCTATTTCTTTGAGAAGGCTTGTGGAATAAGCGGTTATTTGTCTGCAGTAAATCCATTTAATCAGGAAGGTGTTGAGAATTATAAGAAAAATATGTTTGCACTTCTTGGTAAGAAAGGATTTGAGGATTTGAAAAGTGAACTTGAAAAAAGATTGTAATTAAAAAAGATTTTATAGCAACTTATAATTTATTTCTTTGAATTATAGGTTGCTATTTTTTGGGGTGTAATATGTTTATCAAAGATATTTTTGTTAAAGATGTAGGTAGGAATATACAAAGTGTAGTTAAAGTTTCCGAAAATATAGGGAAAGAGATAGTTGAGATAGATGAGTATGTTATTACTCAGGAGATTTTTGGGTACATAGAAAAGTTTATTGATACTTATAAAAATTCTTTTGTTATGAAAAATGATGCAATTGGATTTTGGATTTCAGGATTCTTTGGTAGTGGTAAGTCACATTTTCTTAAGATTTTGTATTATATACTTAAGAAAATTAATTTGGATTTATTAATTAAGAATAATGAGTGCTTGGGATTAATTAAAAATGAACTTGAATTTGTAGCGGGTATTTCTAAGGATGTTATTATTTTCAATATAGATTCAAAAAATATTAAAGAGGAGTCAATGCTTGATGTTTTTGTTAATGAGTTTAATGCTATGAGAGGGTTTTCTTCTCGCTATGGATTTATATGTGAACTTGAGGAACAATTATCTGACGAAAATATTTTTGATGATTTTAAAGAAGAGTTTTTAAAGATTTCAAATGTAAGTTGGGAGGAAGGAAGAGATAAGTTTTACTTTTATAATGAACAGTTAGTTAAAGCGTTAAGTGTTTGTAAGAATTTTGGTTTAGATGTAGCACAAGAGTATTTTTTAAATATTGAGAAGAATTATAAGATGAATATTGACAATTTTGCTCGGAAGGTTAATGATTACTTAAATAAAAATGGTGAAGATCATAGCATTGTATTTATGGTAGATGAGGTTTCACAATTTATAGCTGATGATGTAAATAAAATTTTAAATCTCCAAACGATTGTTGAAGAACTTTCTATTAAATGTTTAGGAAGGGCGTTTGTAATTGTTACAAGTCATGTTGATATTTTAGACATGGTAAGTAATAAGAAATATGATTTTTCAAAAATACAGAGTAGGTTTAAAAATAAATTCTATTTATCGAGTGTTAATATAGGAGAAGTTTTGTGTAATAGACTTTTAGTTAAGAAAGATGAGTTTAAAAGTTTGATAGAAGAATTTTACGATGAGAAAAAATTCTTTATAAAGACAAAGTTTGGATCGGAATTGAGTATTACCAATAATCAAAATAGTATAAACAAAGATAGTTTTATGAGGTATTATCCTTTTCTGCCTTATCAACTTGAGCTTTTAAGAGAAATTATATTTTATATGATGAAAAACAATGTTATAAGCAGAGATATATCAAAAGGTGAAAGAAGTCTTATAAATTGTTTTCAGAAAGTATTAATTAATTTTAAAGATAATGATATTAATTGTGTTGTTCCATTTTATATGTTTTATGATGCGATTAGTGATTTCATTGATTATAATCACCAGTACATATTTTTGATTTTGAAAGATTATACGATGCTTGATGAATTTGATATCAATATATTAAAGGTATTATTTCTTATTAAATATGTTCCGAATTTAGTTGGGAACATTGATACTATATTATCATTAATTATTTCTGATATTAGTTTAGAGCAGAGTATGTTAAATAAAGTTAAAAACTCTTTATCTAAACTTATCAATGAGGGGTTTGTTAATAGAGATGGGGATAAATTTTATTTTTTATCGAAGAATGAGAGAGATATAAATTATAAAATTATTAGAAGCAATGTTAATTCGCACGATATAAATGATTTATTGTGTAGGGAAATATTTGATGAGATTATAGGAATTACTAAATTTAAGTATCGAGGTAAGAATTATTTTGGAATTAATCAATTGTTTGATAATATGGAGTACAAAGTTTCAAAGTCAAATCTAATTGGAATTAAAATTCTTATGACTAATTATGATGAGAATTTTAATTTGGATTTGATAAGAGTAACATCAATTATAGAAAACAATGTTATTGTTTATTTAGATGACGATAAAAATTTAATTGAAGAGATAAACTTATATTTAAAGTTAGATAAGTTTTTGAAATATAATAAAGATTTTTATAAAGAATCATTTTTTGAAATTATTAATCAAAAGGAAATTGAACATTTTAATCGTTTAGAGAGGGTTAAAGTTTTGATACTTGATGGGATTAAAAATTCCAAAATATTTGTAAATGGAGAAATGTTATGTAAAAATTCCTCGAGCATAAATGAAATTTTTAGATTAGCATTAAATGAACTTATATCATGTAGGTTCAATAAATTGTTTTATGTTGATAAAATTTTGGATTCTCCGAGAGATATAGTTGAAGCGTTAAATAATAATAAGATATTAAGTGAAATATTAAATTGTAATTCTCTATTTATACAAGAACTTGAGAAATTTTTGATAGATTCTAGAGAAATGAACATTTCTGATGTTATTTTTCATTTTAAGCAAATACCGTATGGGTTTAATAAAAATGATGTTTTGTTTGGCATTCTGTATCTTGTAAAAGAAGGAAAGTTATCATGTGAATACAGTCTTAATAAACTTGAAGAATTTATATTATCTAGATCGAGCTTAAATAAAATTATTATTAATTTTTTGGATTATGGAGAGAAATGTAAATTTAATATTTACAAAAAATTATTTGAAAAAATATTTGATAAAAAATATTTTGTTAATACTTTTGATGAACTTAAGATAAGTTCATGTGATGATTTTAATGAGATTTTGCACCGTATTAAGTTGGTTAAAAATATTTCAAAAAATAATGGTGTGTATTTAAATACTCAATTTATAAATAAATTTGAAAGTTTTACATTTCAGGTTAAAGATGGGAATTTACATGATATAGATGAGGATTATATATTACGAAAGTTTGATAAATTTGAACTTGTTTATAATTTTTATACAAGTGTTCAACTTGAAATATTTAAAAAAGGTGTTGCAGTTGTAGAAATTTTTGATAAGGATAAGAATTTTATTGTTGATAAAATTGATGTGTGTGAGTGTGCATTCAAAATTAAAAATATTTTAAATAGTGAATCTTTATATAGCAGTATTGCAGAATTGAGAGGATATATTGATGACTTTTATCAAGTACATAATTTATATTTGCAACAAACAATAAAATCTATTGGTAAATTTTTAGATAGTGAAATCTCAAAATTTATAGATGAAAGTTTGTTGATTGATTTAAAAGAGAAGCTTAAAAAATGTACTAGTTTATTTGATAGCTATGGGGTTAAGATGGAAAGTATATTTTTAAAAGATAGAGGAACCATTAATGAATAAAAATGTAGTTAAAAATTTTGCTATTTGGGCCAGAAAAAGTTTAATAAAGGAGGTAAGTGATAGGTTACTTTTAATTGGAATAACCAAAGATTACATACAAGAAGGTGTAAGGTATGGTAATGAATATGAAGATTTTAAAATAGGGGAAGATAAGGTATATAGAATTTTTGGACAAGATATAGAGAAAAGAGAAATCTTAGTTAGGAAAATCAATGAAAGAGGGTTTGATTCTATTGTTGAGGAGGGAGCCTATACTTGGTTTAATCGTGTAATTGCTATAAGATTTATGGAAATTAATAATTATATTCCATCTGGAATTCGTGTGTTGTCATCTTTAAATAGAAGTAAGATTGATCCTGATATAGTTACATATTTTGATGATTTGGATTTTTATGTTGATAGGGAATATATTTTAAGACTTAAAAGTGAAAATAAGGCTGATGAATTATTCAAATATTTATTTATTGAGCAGTGCAATGCTTTAAATGAAATTTTACCGGGAATTTTTAAAAATACAAACGATTATAGAAATTTGATTTTTCCAGTTAATCTTTCTAATGAAAATAGCTTCCTTAGGAGAATTATAGATGATATCGATGAAAAGTATTTTTTTGATAATGTTGAGATTATTGGTTGGCTTTATCAGTATTACATAACAGAGAAGAAGGATGAAATTTTTAAAAGGCTTAAACAAAATATAAAAATATCTAAAGAAAACATACCTTCAGTAACTCAAATTTTCACACCTAAGTGGATTGTTAAGTATATGGTTGAAAATTCTCTTGGTAGGTTTTACATAGAAAATAGTGGCGAGAGTGAATTTCCAGTAGAACTTAAATATTTTGTTGATGCTGAGATTGGGAATGCGGATTTTAAAAATATTTTACCTAAAGATATAAAAATAATTGATCCTTGTATGGGTAGCGGTCATATTTTGGTTTACGCATTTGATCTCCTTTTTGAAATCTATAAGGAATATGGGTATATGGAAAGTGAAATTCCTTATTTAATATTTGAAAATAATTTGTTCGGTATTGATGTTGATGATAGAGCTTATGAGCTTGCATATTTTGCTCTTATGATGAAAGGTAGAAGTAAGTCTAGAAAATTTTTTAAGAGTAGAAATATTAAATTTAATCTTTATCCAATTATTGAGAGCAATGAAATATATGAGAGTGTTCTTGCGAAGGCGAGTATTCTCGATAATGATAAATTTTGTGATGTTAAATACATATTAGATTCTTTTAAGGATTCAAAAGAATATGGATCGCTGTTATCTGTGAAAAAACTTGATTTTGATTTAATAGGAGATCTTGTGTATCCATATTTAAATGAAGAAGAGCTTGAGTGTATGAAAAATTTAATTAATCTCTCAAAGCTCTTAAGCAGTAAGTATCATATTGTTGTGACAAATCCTCCGTATATGAGTAGTCGGGGAATGGGGGAGAAGCTCACACTTTATTTAAAAGAGAATTATCCAAATAGTAAGATGGATTTATTTTCTGTGTTTATTGAAAGAGGGTTTGAGTTAACGCACGATAATGGATTCAACGTAATGCTTACTATGCAATCATGGATGTTCCTTTATAAGTTTGAGAAACTCAGAAAATCTATTTCAGATAAAAATACAATAGTTTCACTTCTTCACATGGATAATAATGTAATGTCAATTGCTTTTGGAACGAGTGCGACAATATTTAAAAAGAAGGCAATTAAAGATTATGAAGGGGTTTACAATTATATTAAATATGAGGATATTAATGCGAGTGGAGAGCCGTTTAATTTTCCAATATCTCAAAATAGGAATTCAAAAATAAAATTAAGATCATTTGATGATGTCCCAGGATCTCCAATAAATTATTGGATAAGCGAGAGGGCGAGAGAAATTTTTAGAGAGCATAAACCTCTTAAGGAATATTTTGAACCAAAACAAGGAATGGCAACAACTGACAATAAAACTTTTGTTAGGTATTGGTATGAACTGAACAAGAGTGATATAGAATTTTGTTCAAAAAATCATGACGATGTAAAGGAAATAGATAAAAAATGGTTTCCATACAACAAAGGGGGAGATTATAGGAAGTGGTATGGCAACAATGAGTACATAATTAAATATGAGAATGCTGGTGAGAATCTCATAAATTTTGTGAGGTCAAAATATCCTCGAATAAGTGATCCGGAGTTTGTGATTAAAAATAGAAAGTATTATTTTAAAAAAGGAATTACATGGTCACTATTTGGCTTTAAAAATTTTGGTGTTAGGTATAAAGACTATGGATTTATTTTTGATGTTTCAGGATCTTCATTATTTCCAGATCAAAAGTATGAAAAATATATTTTAGCTTTTTTGTGTTCAAATGTTTGCTTTTATTTATTGTCTTCTATAGCTCCTACGGTTAATTTTCAGATTGGAAATATTGGAGATCTTCCAATTATTATTAATGATTTGTATTTGGATGATATAACAAGGCTTGCTAATAGAAATATTTATCTTTGCAAAAAGGAATGGGATTTTTATGAAACGTCTTGGGATTTTAAAACTCATCCTTCAATTGAGTTTAGGATAAGTGGAAGACTTAGGGATTCATATGAGAATTTTTATAGAGAAATTGAAATTATGTTTGAAGAAGTCAAAAGAAATGAAGAGAAGATGAACATTATTTTTAAAGAAATTTATGGATTTACAGATGAAGTTTCGCATGAAGTTGAAGATGGAAATGTTTCTATAAGAAAGATTGATGAGAAAAAATTTGTTGAAAGCTTTTTGAGTTATTTTGTTGGATGTGTGTTTGGAAGGTATTCACTAGACTATGAAAAAGTTATAGATAATGTAGATGATATTTTTAAGAGAAGTTATAGAAGATTTTACCCAGAAAAGGATAATCTTGTTATAATTTCAACAGAAGAATATTTTGGAAATGATATTTATAATTTGCTTTTGAAATTTTTAGAAGTTATTTTCGATAGAGAATGTGTTGATGAGAATTTAAAATTTATTTGCACTTCTCTTGGTTTTAAAAGTGGAAGTTATAGGGAGAACATTGTTAATTATTTTTTGAAAGATTTTTTTAAGACTCACTCAAAAATTTATAATAAATGCCCAATTTATTTTGAATTTTGTTCAGGGAAGAATAATGGAATTAATGCATTAACATATATTCATAGATTTTCAAAAGAAGATTTTTTGAAGTTTAAGATAAATTATTTAGATGTTATAGAACACAAATATGAAGATGAAATATTAAAATTTGAGAACATATACGAAAATGAAAAATTTTTAAAATCTAAAAAGTATAAAGAAACTTTAATTTTAAAACTTGAAGAATGTAAAAAATATAATCAAATGATTAAAGCTGTAAGTGAAAAATCTATAAATATAGATTTGGAAGATGGAATTTCAAATATTTATGAAAAATTGCAAATGGAAGGTGATTTTTACAATCAAAATATATTTAAATAATTATAATACTAAATTTTGGTAAATTTAGTATGTTTATAGTTGAATACATGACATTAAATAAAGTATAATTTACCTAAATATATTATAATTTTTAGTAAAATTAATTTAAAATTTTAAGAAATATGATAAAAATATGATGGTTAGATTTATGCTTACGTGCCGCAAGGGGGATAAACCGTGAATGAATTATTGATGGATTTTAGCTTAGCCTCTCCACAGGATAAAGATGTGCCAATAAATATAAAGGTTTCGGGATTAGATGAGGAATTGGTATATAGATTTTGCGTAGGAATTAATGGAGTATGGTATACTATACAAGATTTCTCTACTCAAAAAGAAGTTGTATGGGTTCCTTCGGAATATGGTAATTATATAGTTATGGTTCAGGCTAAAAAAATTTCGAGCAAGAAGGCGTTTGATTATATAGCTAGGGAAAATTATATAATCGGCAAAGACATTGAAGATGAAAAAATAATAAAGTCAGTGCATTTAGATAAAGATAGTTATTCAGTTGGGGAACAATTGGTTTTGAGTGTTGACTCATCATATTCACCAAGTCTTTATAAATTTTGGATAAATGGTCAATATGGATGGGAATTACTTAAAGATTATACATATGACGATAAGCTTATTTTAACTTTAAATGAAATTGGTGAAAAAGAAATACTTGTGCAGTGTAAAAAGCAAGATTCTGAAAATAATTTTGATGATTTTGCAACAATAAAATTTAGCGTTAATGATGTTGGAAAGATTGAGATATTATCTTTGAAAAGTTTAAGTAAAGAACTTATTTCAGGTGAGGAACTAATATTTCAATGTGATATAAATAATGAAGAAAATAAAACAGTTTTGTATAAATTCTTGGTGGTTGATGAGGAAGGTAAGGTAGAAGTAATACAAGATTATTCAACCAAGAGTATTGTTTCGTTTATTGAAAATAGACATGGTAAATTTAGGTTGCTTGTACTTGTTAAGGATCTTTATTCTATAAATAATTATGATGATAGAGCTATTATTATATACGATGTTAAGCCGTATAATGAGATAAAAATAATAGAACTATCTGCAAATTTAAGTTCTCCACATTACACAGGGCATCCAATAAACTTTAATATACAGGTTGAAGGTGGAAAAACTTTATTGTACAAATATGTAATAAATGGTCCAAGCAGTGATGATGAACATTTTATTGAAGAGAGTGGTTATCTAAGGGAAAATTTTTATCAATGGGTACCAAAAATTTCTGGGAATTATAATGTTAAGGTTTATGTAAAAGATGAGAGTACGCCACAAGGTTACGATGTTTATGGCGAAATGAATTTTGACGTATTGCCTTATATTTCTCAAGTAGTTAAAATTTTAGATGTACAAATAGATTCGTACAACAAACACGTTAAGAATAAGCCTATAGGAATTATTGTTAAAGCTGAAGGTGGATTAAAATTACAATATAGTTTTATAATTACAAAAGAGAATAAAGAAGTTGGATATATAGAGTATAGTGATAAGAATTTTTTGACTTTTATGCCTCAAGAGAAGGGATACTATGAGCTTGAGATAAGAGTTAAGGATATGTTTTCGGTGCAGGAGTATGATGCTTCAACAATACTTCATTTTAAAGTATGGGATTATTATCCGGCAAAAATAGATTATATTCTTTATAAAAAACAAGAGTGCTATGTTGTAGGAGAACCGATAATATTTAGCTTGATTGCACAGAACACTAAACAAACGTTATTTAAATATGTTTTGTCTATTGATGATCAGGTTATAGTTGAAACTCAATTTATTAACGACACATCGTTTGATTATGTTCCAACGGTTAAGGGAAAGTATACACTTTCCGTTATGGCTAAAAATAAAAATTCAAAATTAGAATATGATTCTTTGAAGGAAGCTCGTATATATGTTCAAGATTCGCTTCCAATTATGAATACGAAAATTATTTGTGAAGTTAAAGATGAGTATTTGTTCGTCAATAATTCAATATTCTTTGTTGTAAATACAAAAGGTGGACGAGATATTGGATATGAATTTTATTTGATGGAGCAAGGTGAGTGGAGAAGAGTACAAGCTTATAGTAGAAAGAATACTTATAGCTTTATCCCATTTAAAGAAGGACAATATAAGTTACTTGTTCTTACAAAGAGTGAATATAAGACTTGTAACTATGAAGATTATGATATATATGAATTTAATGTGACCTGAAAGTAAATGAATAAATTCCTCCTAAATGAGTAAACTAACAAAAATTATTTAGGAGGAATTTTTTATATATGGGTGCTAAGAGCATTGAAGTAGCTTGTGCCGTCGGACTTCTGATATCACAAGTGATTTTCAATAATGTACATAGTCCTTTGGCATCAAGTATAATTCATCATGATCATGTTGTGGTTGGTGCTGAAAATGAGGTGAATCAATTTTGTTTACAAAAGAAAGGTTATAAAATCAATATAACTAATAATTTTGAATGCATTGAAATTGATCATGATTTAGAAAAGGATAAATGTAAAGGTGAAGTACATAGTGATGTGGATAATGCAATAATGATAGCTTCTGAAAAATATGGAGTTGATGACAAGCTTATAAGATCTCTTATTAAGCAGGAGTCAAATTTTAATCCTAAATGTGTTTCTCATGCTGGAGCTATTGGACTTATGCAAATTATGCCAAATACTATAAAAAAGTTTAATGTTCAAGATCCGTATAATATTTATGAAAATGTTGATGCAGGTACTAAACATTTAAAAGGAATGATAGATAGATATAGTGGAGATATAGTTAAGGCAGTTGCAGCTTATAATTGTGGTGGAAATGCTCTTGACAAAAGTGGATTTAGATCTTTGGAAGATGTTTCTATGCTTCCTAAAGAAACTCGTGTACACGTTACAAATATTATTCACTATTATAATAATGGTTTTTAAAGTAGCTTTATTGGCTGCTTTATTTTTTTATTAAAAAATTATCTTTGTTGTAGTAAAATATTGTTTAGAAATAAATAGGAGTAATGAACTTATGATGAGGTTAGATAAATTTATTGCGAATAATGGATATGGTAGTAGGAAGGAAGTTCACAAATTGATACGGCAAAATAGTGTTAGTGTTAATGGAGAAATTGCAGACAAGCCATCTGTACATATTGATATAAAGAAGGATAAAGTTTGTGTGAATGGTGAGGAGGTTTTGTATACAGAGTTTGTTTATTTGATGATGAATAAACCTCCTGGATTTGTTTCAGCAACTTTTGATAAATTTGATAGGACGGTTTTGGAAATTGTGAGTGAAGAAGATAAAATTCTTGGGCCATATCCAATAGGAAGGCTTGATAAAGACACGGTTGGACTTTTAATTATTTCAAATGATGGAGATATGTGCCACAGGGTTTTATCTCCTAAACGTCATGTTGAAAAGAAATATTTTGTTAGAGTGGATGGATGTTTAAACGATTCATTTATTGGAATATTTAATGATGGAGTAGTTTTAGAAGATGGTGTTAAGTGCAAGTCAGCAAAGTTAAAAATACTTAAGGTTCATAATGATGGGTCAGAGTGTGAACTCATTTTAACTGAAGGGAAATTTCATCAAATTAAGAGAATGTTTGAAACATTTGGATTTTTGGTTACATATTTAAAGAGAATAGAGTTTGGCGGTTTAAAACTTGATGAAAGTTTGAAAGAGGGAGAGTATAGGCATTTAACTGTAGAAGAGATTAATTTATTAAAAATGGTTTAGGAGAGTAGGTTATGGAATTAAGGGAGTTATTAAATGAGGAACAATATAGTGCGGTTACAAGTGTTGATGGACCATTACTTATTTTAGCTGGTGCGGGGTCTGGAAAGACTAGAACGATTACATACAGAATCGCTCATATGATAAAAAATTTAGGTATTAATAGCTATCAAATACTTGCTATCACTTTTACAAATAAGGCAGCAAAAGAAATGAAAGACAGGGTTCGTTCTCTAATTGGAGAAATTTCTGAAAATATGTGGATATCGACTTTTCACTCTTTATGTGTTCGTATTTTGAGGAGGGAAATTGGTAATCTTGGTTATACAAGTTCATTTACTATTTATGATTTTCCAGATCAAAAGGCTCTTGTAAAACAGTGCATGGATATTCTTAAAATTAATCAAGATAATATTGATCCATCAGAAGTTTTAAGGAAGATTTCTAACTATAAAAATCAGTTTATAAAACCAGATGAAGCTATTTCAAATGCTTTTGATTATAGAGAAAGGCTTGTTGCACAAATTTATGAGGTTTATGAGAAGAAATTATTTGAGAACAATTCTCTTGATTTTGATAATTTAATTTTTAAAACGATTGAATTATTTGAAAAACATCCAGAAATTTTGAGTTTCTATCAATCAAAATTTAAGTATATTATGGTCGATGAGTATCAGGATACAAATTATTCTCAGTATTACTTGGTTAAGATGCTCGCTGATATGAACAAAAATATTTGTGTTGTTGGTGATGATGATCAATGTATTTATCAGTGGAGGGGTGCAGATATAAATAATATCTTGGATTTTGAAAAGGATTATAAAAATACAAAGGTTATTAAACTTGAGAAGAATTATAGGTCTAAGTCTACTATATTAGATGCCGCAAACAAAGTGATTTTAAATAATGTAAGAAGAAAGAAGAAAATTTTAAAAGCAATAAATAATGAAGGAGATAAAATTAAATTATTTAGAGCAAGTAACGCAGAAGAAGAAGCGTTGTTTGTTATTAACGAAATTTTTAGACTTATTAAATCAAAGGGATATGAATATAGAGATTTTGGAATTTTATATAGAACAAATTCTCAATCAAGAATGTTTGAGGAAATATGCGTTAAAAATCAAATACCGTATAAGCTTGTAGGTGTTATGCGTTTCTATGAAAGAAAGGAAATTAAGGATATAATTGCGTATATAAAAACAATAGTTAATCCGAGTGATGAGATAAGTCTTAGAAGAATTATAAACGAACCTAAACGAGGCATTGGAGATACAACTTTGTATAAATTATCGGAATATGCTGAAAGAAATGGAATTGGTTTGTTTGATGCGATGGTTGCATGTGCTGAAATTGCAACAATTAGTCTTAGAACCCAAGATATCATAAAGAATTTTGCTAAATCTATTGAGGAGATTAGAAAATATATTGATTTAAAACCTTCAGAGTTTATTCGTTTAATGATTGATAAAATTGGATATATTGATGCTTTAAAAAAATCTAAGGATTCTGATATAGATACACGTTTTGAAAATATTCAGGAGTTTATAAATGCGGCTGTTAATTTTGAACAATTGAATATTGATGGAAATATTGAAGATTTTCTTGAAAATATTATGCTTGTTAGTGAAATTGATAAATATGATGAAAAATCTTCTTCAATTACACTTATGACAATTCATTCTTCGAAAGGATTGGAATTTCCTGTTGTGTTTATGGTTGGTATGGAAAATGGAATTTTTCCAAGTAATAAGTGCTTTGATGATATTGATGAAATGGAAGAATCAAGAAGGCTTTGCTATGTTGGAATAACAAGAGCGAAAGATATACTTTATTTTACATATGCAAACATGAGAATGGTTTATGGTGAAACAGGGTTTAGAACTAAATCTAAATTTTTGGGAGAAGTTCCAAGTAATTTATTATTAAATATTGATTTTAGGGGTGAAGAAATTAATATTTGTGAGTCTATGCCATCAAAAAGTTTTGGGAAATTTAATTATAATCCACTTGTTAGTGATTCTCCCAAAAAATATAATAATGTTTCAAAAGATGATGTTAGAGCGGGAATGAAGATCAAACACAAAAATTTTGGTTTGGGTGTGATCGTTAGAGTTGAGGAGGATACCGAAAGTCCAAAAATTGTGGTTGCTTTTGATAATAATGGAATTAAGAAACTTGGATTGAATAATGCACCGATTGAATTTATTTAAGATTAGGAGAGGGGATTTTTGGAATATAAAATAAAAAGGATACACGAACTTGTCCTATATTTGAATGAATGTTCTTATGAGTACTATGTTCTTGATAATCCTAAAATTGAGGATAAGGAATATGATAAGCTTTATGATGAACTTAAGAAGCTTGAAAAAGAGAGTAACTATGTCTTGAAAAATTCGCCCACTCAAAGAGTTGGAGATATAATTTTAGATAAATTTGAAAAGTCAGTACATAAAGCGAGAATGTGGAGTCTTGATAAGGTTACATCATTTGAAAGTTTAGATATGTGGCACAAGAAAAATATAAATCTGTCAAATGAAAATAATTTAAATCCCCATTCATATATAGTTGTACAAAAATTTGATGGAGTAAGTATAAATCTTGTTTATGAAAACGGGGAATTTATAAAGGCAGCTACAAGAGGAACAGGTGAGATTGGGGAGAATGTAACAGAGCAAGCAAAAACTATAAAAAGTATACCATTATCAATAGATGACATGGGAAATTTTGAAATACGTGGAGAGGTCATAATGACCAAAGATGAGTTTGAAAAATATAATAAGACCTCAGATACACCTCTTAAAAATCTAAGAAATGGTGCAGCAGGAGCTTTGAGAAATTTAGATGTGAGTGAAACGAAGAAGAGGAAACTAAATACATTTATTTATGATGTTGCATATTATAATGATGGAAAATTTTCTACATATTTTGAAATATTAAATTTTTTAAGTCACAATAAGTTCAAGTGTCCTGAATTTAAATTGTGTAATACAATTGATGAGGTCAAGGAAGAAATAAAAAGGATCGAGTCATTAAGGGAAAATTTAAATTATGATATTGATGGTGTCGTGGTTTCTATAAATGAGCTGAATTTACGAGAAATACTGGGATATACGGTTAAACATCCAAAATTTTCTATAGCATATAAATTTGAAGCTGAAGAAGTGAAAACAAAACTTATTAACGTAGAGTGGAATGTTGGACGAAGTGGAAGGGTTTCACCAACAGCAATACTTGAACCTGTTGATATTTCGGGAATAACAATAAAGCGTGCGACGTTAAACAACATAGATGATATTGTTAGAAAAAATGTTAAACTTAATTGCGATGTATTAATTAGGAGATCAAATGATGTTATTCCGGAGATTATTAAAGGTTTTTCTTGCGGAAATTTGAAAGAGATAGATATACCGGATGTTTGTCCTTCGTGTAAGTTTCCTTTAAGTCGTGAAGGAGTACATCTTTATTGTACAAACACAATTTCTTGTAGACCTCAAATTATTAAGTCTATTGTCCACTTTGCTTCGAGAGATGCGATGAATATTGAAGGTTTCAGTGAAAAACTTGCTGAACAATTTTATGAAAAATTATGCGTCAAAAGGATCTCTGATCTTTATAAGATAACATTTGAAGATCTTGTGACCCTTGATAAAGTTAAGGAGAAGAAGGCAAATAATATTTTAAGGTCTATTAATAAGAGTAAAGAATGTAATTTGTATAATTTTATTTATGCACTTGGTATTAAAAATGTTGGACTTAAAACTTCAAAGGACATAGTAAAAGAGTTTAAGACGCTTGATAAAATAATGAATGTGAGTCGTGAAGAACTTGATAAAATATATGGAATTGGTGACGTTATTTTAGATGATATATTTAAATTTTTGAATAATGAGGGAGTAAAGGAAGAGATTAAAAGATTAATTGAACTTGGAATAAAGTTTAAATATGAAAAAGATGTTGAAGTAAAAGATAATTTATTTAACGGGAAGAGAGTTGTTGTTACGGGAACGATTCAAAATTTATCGAGAAAAGAGATTAAGGATCTTTTAGAAAGATTTGGTGCTATAATTTCAGATTCTGTTAGTAAAAAGACTGATTATGTGATATATGGTGAAAATTCTGGGAGCAAATTATTGAAGGCACAGGAATTAAATGTAAATACAATTTCTGAAGATGAATTTAATAAGATTACTAAAAAACTAGGAATATAAAATACAAAATATGGAATTATCCTTATATATTTTAAAATTTTAGTAGGTGTTTTATGAGGGTAATTAAGATAATTTTATTAATAGCCTTTCTAGTTTTTAATTTAGTGTTTAATATTTTTCAAGAAAAAGATATTATTTTGGATAAACCAAGTTTGAGTATTGGAGTTGTAAATATTCCTGAAAATTTGGTTTATCTTTCTAATGATGATTACGTTAGTAATGTTATGCTTGGAAATTTGTTTGAAGGTCTTGTGAATCTTACAGCTGATGGAAATATTTCATCTGGGATTGCAGAAAGATATACGGTTTCTAGTGATGGACTTGAGTATAGATTTTATATAAGAAATGATGCGTACATGAGTACAGGAAATCCAATAAGATCTCAAGATTTTGTGAATTTTTTCAAAGATATTTTAGATAAAGACAAAGATAAATTTTATTATGATGAATTGAAGTTTATTGTTGGTGTGGAGGAATACTATAAAGGGAACATACTTTTTGAACAAGTTGGTATTGAAGCTTTAAAAGATGATGTTCTTGTTATTAAACTTAAACAAAGAGATGAAATGTTTTTGAAAAATTTAACAAAGGACAAATTTTCTTTGAGAGAGAATTTTAAATATTTATATAATTACAAAGATTTTTATGAGTACATATCTTATTCGGGAGCATATAAAATATCTTCTGTTAAGGAGGATTATAATGGTAATTTGCAAATAGTATTATCACCAAATGAATACTACTATTTGAATAATTACAAGGCAGTAAACGGAAAGTTATATTCTGTGCTTAAAGATAGGGAAGTTGTGATTGAAGTATTTCCAACTCGTGAATTTGCTCTTGAATCTTATAAATCGGGTAAATTAAATTTTGTACTTGATATGGCATACAATTGTGTTTCAGATTATTTTGATTCTGATCAAATTTATTATGTACATAATGAAGAGTCAAAAATGAGTTTTGATTTAGATGAGTATATAAATGATGAGTTGGATGTTGATGATGGGAGTGCAGAGGTTTCAACAAAAATTGAAGATGAGCAGAAAGATGAAGAAGGAAATATAGTTAAAATTGAAGATAATAAGATTGATAAAGGGAACTTTTTAAATTTTATAGTTGATGTTAAAGATATAAGACATATAAATGGCATTACTGGAGATGGTTTAAATAAGTACAAATTTAATACAGAGTATTTGAAAAAAGAGTTTGAAAAATATAATTTTGAAGATAAGATGAATTTAAAGATTGTTACTTATTCTGATGACAACTATATAGAACTTGCGAGGAATTTGAAAAATTTTCTATATGAGGAGTTTAATTTATCAAGTAATGTTATTGCGTTTGATGAGGATTATATAAAAAATGTTTTAACTAAAGATGATTATGATATTTTAATTTCTAACGAAGATATTAAATCAGATATAAAAACTATAAATTTTGATAAGCCTAATTTGATATTATCAAATAAAAATTTAGGTAATAACATTGATGGAAATGGTACTATCATAATAGATGATATAACATAAAATTAAGAGAGCTTTGACCATTTGGTTTTAGGCTCTCTTTTTTTGTGAATATGAATAAATTATTAAAAATTTTTAAAACTAATATCTATGCTTTTAATAAATTCGGTAGGGGGTTAGTTTGTGTGAAGAGTTTATTTAAAATGATGATTAGGTTTGTTTTTTTTGTAATATTGTGTTTGAATTTATGCATTAAAGTAAGTTATACACTGGATAAAATAGATGTTCCTATTTACATAGTTGAGAGTGGAAATTTTGTTGAAATTGTAGTAGATGATGCATTTGGATATGAAATTAATAAAGTTAGTTTAAAAGATTTGATTTCTGGAAATGAAATTAAAATTAATGAAATTGATAAACGATTTTTTATATATGACAAGTTAGAAGATGGTACTGGGTATGAGATAAAAATTTCATTAATTGATAGATCATCATTTAAAACAATTAATCAAGTTTCGAAGTTTAAATATTTAAACAATAGTTTTGACGTTAATAATATTGGAATTAATACTTGTGATGTTATGTTTAAATATGATAAAAAGAATCTGATTTTTATAAATGGAATTGAGCTTTATGGTAAAAAATTTGGAGATGAAGGTAAAGAAGATAGATTTGACTTTCATATAAAGAAATCAAAGAAGGAAATAAATAATCTCAGAAATATTTTTAAGTTTAATAATATTTCGTTACATCCATCTACCACATATGATATCAGATATGTCATTAATTTAAAGGATAATGTTAATTTAGTATTTGATAAGCATATAAAGACTAAAGATTTTGATATTTTGGATATGAGTTCAAAAATGATTAATAATAATCAGCTTGAATTAAAATGGGATGTCACATCAAATAATTTTAAATTTATCAATAATGATTCAATTAATATTTATATCAAAGGTAAGGGTGATATAAATTATTCAGTTGATCCAGATATTAGAATAAATGATGAAAAGGTTAACTCAACTGTTATTGAATTAAAAGAATTATCCCCTATTTATGATATAAAGCTTGCTTATAAGTTTGGAGATGGAGTTATTGAAAAAGAGATAGGTCAGACTAATGATTGTTATAATCTTAATACGGATATTAAGATAAAAAATTTAAGAGATTTATTTATACAATTTGATTTCATTAAAAATTTAAATTTTAAATCCGGGGATAGGTTAAACATTTATATTGAGGAGAAGGATGATAAATTATCCAGAAAGAAAGTTAGGTCTATAGATTTAAAAGATCAAATTCAGGGAAATAGTGTTGATTATAAAAATTTGAAAACGAATACAGAATATAGTATTGATTATGAAATTTTAAATTCATATGATGAATCTTTGATAATTAAAAATGAAACTTTCAGAACTCTTCCATTTGAAATTAAAAATATTAGTGCCAAGCCTATAGTTGATAGTGATGGAAATTTAAATGTTAAACTTAGATGGGAAATAACTGAGCCTAATTTTAGATTTGGGAGTAATGATTCATTAAAAGTTTTTATTAAAGAAAAGAATGATTCGGAATATCCAAATGATTCGCAATTTTATGCAAATAGAGATTTAAGCAGATTGGGATCTTGTATTTTAAATTTGGGGAGAGATATAAACAAAGAATATGATTTTAAATTTGTTTATGATATAGATGGAAAAGAATATGTAAGCTATGGTGATTTAAAAAATAATGCACTTGTTAGAACACAATCTGAAGGTACATCATATTCAAACGGTGAAACAAATAATACTGGGGAAGCTAACAATCAAAATAATACGGTAAAAGTTTCTATTAAAGATAAAAAAGTTAATGAAGTTATATTTCAGCTTGAGTATTCTGAAGATTTTACGTTTGAAGAAGGTGACAGTATAAGATTATTTAAAAAACTTAGAAATGGTTCTGCAAAGAATTTTTCTAGTGAGCCTGATAAAGAGTACATCCATGCTAGTAATGGAGAAAACCAAATTGATTTGAAAAATATAAAAGAGGTGAGCATTGGATACCTAATTCCAGAGAAAGAATATGATTTTAAGATTGAGTTTAAGACAAAAAATGAGCTAAAGGATAAAGATACTATAATTGAATCTGGAAGTGGTGACGGTAGTAGTGGAGGATCTGGAAGCGGATCTGATACTGGAGGTGGTTCGACTGGAGGAGGAACAGAATCAGGTGGAGAAGATTCGGGAAGCAATGGAGATTTATCTGACGGAAATGGTTCAAATGGTGATGACAATCAAGAAAATGGTGAAGGATCTGATGATAGCAGCAGTGAAGAGGAAGAAGGTGATGAAGAAGAAACAGAAGATAGTGAAGATGTGTCTACTGGAACAGAAGGTTCAGAAGATAGTGGAAATACTGGAACAGTAGAAGGTGGAGGTTCATCTGAAGAAACAGGAAAAACAGAGGAAACAGAAGAAGAACCTTCAAGCTCTAATAAAAAATATAGTGTTAGAAATACAGAAGAAAGAAAAACTTTAGAAAAGACATTTGAAAATCAGAAAACTAGCTCATTTACTATAGATGAATTTAAAACAACGTCAATTAGACCAAATAGTGTAAGTTTTGAGTGGAAAGTATCTGGAGAACCTACGACTTTTGATGAGAAAGATAAAGTTGAGATTTATATTAAAAGAAAGATTGTTAATGGATATCCTGCAGGATCTTCATTTTCAAAAGTTGGTTCTGAGGTTAGCGGAGTGTTTAAAGGTGATGGGACTGTAACTTATATGGATATGGATTATACAGCTAAGCTTGTTTACACAATAAGTAATGTTAAATTTGAAAAGACTGTGGAATTTAAAACAACGCATGCAGATGCGTCTATAAAATTAGAAAGTACGACAGAGTATTATGCAATTTTAAATATTGCAGCTCCACAAGATTATATATTTGCAAATGGAGATTATGTAGAAATATATGTAAAGAAGCGAAGTGATAATAAGTATCCTAAAGAACCTAATATAATTTCATTCCATGGTGAGAGTAATAAGTTAGAAGATTTAACGAAATTTAATATACTTCCTGTATTGCCAGATATGGATTATGATGTTCTTCTTACGTATAAAACGAAAGCAAATGATATTGAAGATAAAACAATGCAGTTTAGAACAAAGAAATTAGAATTTAGTAATTGTAGGATAGATTCCATGAAAGGTAACACACTTAGAATAAAAACTGATTTTGGTAATGATATGGTGGTTATGGATTATTTAGATATATATGTTGATACTTTCTATAAATTGGCAGATCATAAACAGTATAATAGTGATTCTATATTTAGTGGTAGTCGTAATGAAATATTTGATTTTGAGTGTACGATTCCAGATAATACAAAAGATTATGATTTGTTGATTTCTTACAATCCACATGGATATTTTAATGAAGTTTATTTTGTAGATTTTGAACTTGAGTATAGAGGAATTAAGCCAACTGTTGAAGAGGGCGAGAAATATGAAGATGAATTTACTAAAAGTACGTTTGATCTTAAGTGGTCTTATGGAGAGAATACAAAGTTTTTAGAAGGAGATAAGTTAAACATTTATTTGAAGACAGTTAAAAAGGCAGAACAGGGTGAAGAAAATGAGGATTCCTCAAACGAAAAGAAAGAATCTGATATTGTAATTGGGGATGAATATGTAAAAATTCATACTATTGAATCAGATATAATTTCAGTTACAAGTTTTAATTTAGATCAATTTTTAACTGATGATACAGATTATATTGTTATGATAGAACCTGTTACAGAGAAATTTACAATAGGTGCAGGCAAAACAGAATTTTATGTTGAGAAAATTATTAAGAATGAACCTGTAGATGAAACAATTTTTGAGCAACCTGTTGAAATTGAAAGATTTGATGGAATAGGTAATCAATTTGCATTTCCTATTCCTGATCTCGGAGATATAAGTTTGACAGAAGAGATGGATATATTATGTGATATAGATGGAATATCTGCTCGAATTAATGAAGATGGAAATATTGGAGTTGAAGGACTTGTGCCAGGTAAGGAATATCCTTCAATAGAGGTTAGAATTGTAGTAGAAGAAGGGAAGGAGATTATATTTAATATACAAAATATAATCCTCGAAGCTGAGAATCCTAGGCAATCATTTTTATACAATGTGTATGATAGAGCATTCTTAAGAGCCCCTGACGAACTTGGTTATGATTATTGGATTAATAGATTAAATAATCAAGATATAGGAGCAAGAGATTTTTTGATTAATTTATTGTTTGCGGAAAAAGAGTTTTCAGAACTTGAATATACCACAGATAAATTAATTGAAATACTTTATTCTATAGTTGTTGATAGAGATCCGGATGAGGAAGGTTTGAGATTCTGGATAGATTTTTACAACAATGAATCACTTGTAAATGCAAATGGAGATGTATTTAATGCAAAGAAACACGTGGTGGATAGAATGATTAATGAAGAAGAATTTATGAAAATGGTAGTTGGAATGGGATTAAAATATTAATTTTTGGAGAAGCTTAATGCTTCTCCATTTTAGTTTTTGTATAAAAATAAACAGCAAACCTATAAATAAGAATGCTGTTTTTAAACATTATTTCTTTGTTGATATTCTGACTATAATTTTATTGCCTGATGAACTTTCATCTGTTGATGCAGATGATCTACTCCCATCGACTATTGCTTTTGAGTTTTGTTTCTTATCATCTATACTTTTATATGATTTAGGGGTAGGTCTTTTTGATGTAGTATTTTCATCATTTTGTTCATTCTCAACTTCAGCATTAGAATTTGATATTACTTTAGCTTTACTTCTTCTTCTATTTGAAGATTCGTCTTCACTACCACTCCTTGAAGTTGAGCTTAATTTGCTTCTATAATTTCTAGAGTTTTGGTTTGATTTGCTTTCTGTTTCACTATTTTCTTTTGATACGCTTGTCTTAGCATTTGATGTTGGTCTTTTTGATGTAGAAGTTGAAGTGTTTGTATTTCTGGTTGATCTTGTTTGGGATGTTCTACTAGCAGCATGAGCCTCTTCAGCTCCTCCCCCTATGCTAGCACCTATACCAGCGACAACTCCAAGAGCAGCACCTAAGGCAACAGCCTTTTTAGCTATTTCTTTTTTATTCTTTTTATTAGACACTTCTAAATACACCTCCATGTTTAGAAAATCCGTTACATTATATTAAAAGGACACTTTTCAGTGTCCATTAAATTATTTTCTTGCAGTTGAAACGCTAACAACGACTTTATTTGTTTTCTCAGTTGATGAAGACCTTGAAGCCATATCTTTATTTTGTTGAGCTTTAGACTTAGACCTTTTAGAACTTACAGAAGAGTGAGAAGTAGACTTCTTAGCATCTTCTTGTTTGTTAGTTGTAGTTCTTCCAGTACTTGAAGTTGAAGTAGTAGATCTTCTTCCAGTACTTGTACTAGTTGTTGCCTCTTCTGTAGTAGTATCTGTAGTAGTTTTAGCATCAGCTACCTTAGCAGAAACCTTTCTGTTAGCTGAACTTCTTGTAGTTCTAGAAGAAGTTCCTGTAGTATTTGCAGATGAAGCGTTAGAAGAAGGTCTTTTAGTAGTAGTTGTACTTTGTTCAGAGTTAGTAGTTGTAGTAGAAGATTGGGAAGGTCTTCTAGCAGCATGAGCTTCTTCAGCACCACCACCCATAGTAGCACCGATACCAGCAACAACACCAAGAGCAGCACCAAGGGCTACAGCCTTTTTAGCGATATCTTTCTTATTATTTTTTTTAGATGAATTACTCATTATAAAATACCTCCTTGTTTGAAAAACAATCCTATAAAAATTTTTGTTATAAGCTTTACAATCATATATTTCGGTGAGGTAAAAGGAAAATTTATATTTAAGTTGCAAAAAAATTTAAAATTAATTGACAAAAAAGAAAATAGGGAAACCTCGAAGAGGTATCCCCTTATATAAACTACTTTCTTGCAGTTGAAACGCTAACAACGACTTTATTTGTTTTCTCAGTTGATGAAGACCTTGAAGCCATATCTTTATTTTGTTGAGCTTTAGACTTAGACCTTTTAGAACTTACAGAAGAGTGAGAAGTAGACTTCTTAGCATCTTCTTGTTTGTTAGTTGTAGTTCTTCCAGTACTTGAAGTTGAAGTAGTAGATCTTCTTCCAGTACTTGTACTAGTTGTTGTATCCTCTGTAGTAGTATCTGTAGTAGTTTTAGCATCAGCTACCTTAGCAGAAACTTTTCTGTTAGCTGAACTTCTTGTAGTTCTAGAAGAAGTTCCTGTAGTATTTGCAGATGAAGCGTTAGAAGAAGGTCTTTTAGTAGTAGTTGTACTTTGTTCAGAGTTAGTAGTTGTAGTAGAAGATTGGGAAGGTCTTCTAGCAGCATGAGCTTCTTCAGCACCACCACCCATAGTAGCACCGATACCAGCAACAACACCAAGAGCAGCACCAAGGGCTACAGCCTTTTTAGCGATATCTTTCTTATTATTTTTTTTAGATGAATTACTCATTATAAAATACCTCCTTGTTTGAAAAACAATCCTATAAAAATTTTTGTTATAAGCTTTACAATCATATATTTCGGTGAGGTAAAAGGAAAATTTATATTTAAGTTGCAAAAAAATTTAAAATTAATTGACAAAAAAGAAAATAGGGAAACCTCGAAGAGGTATCCCCTTATATAAACTATCTTCTTGCAGTCGAAACGCTAACAGGAACTCTTATTTTTCTATTACTAGAAGTTTTTCGTTCTTCTTTATTTTTTGCTGCGTATCCTTCTGAACTTTGAGCATTTGCTTTATCTACATTTGTCCAAGGTCTTTTAGTGTACGAAAATTTCTTGTCTGAGTTTACTCTAGATTCTTTATTTGGTTTAGTGTTACGAGTGCGAGCTCCAGCTTCTTTAACATTTAGGTTTGCTCCGAGGGTTGCAACTACACCGAGTGCAGTTCCAATAGCTACGGCTTTCTTAGTGATATCTTTAGTATTATTTTTGTTTGAGTTATTCATAATAATCACCCTTACCTTAAAAGAGAATTGTTAAGTAATTACGCTTTTGTATCTGTGTAATAGTTACCTGCGGCAGAGTTAACTACTTTATTTGTGTTTTCTGGAGTTTTTGGAGTAGCTACAGACTCAGGTCCTTTAGTACCGTTTGAATCTGACTTATTGTTGTTACTATTTTGAGCAGCACCAACACCTACACCAATAGCAGCAAGTACTCCTAAGAAACCTAAACTACCTGCTGCAACTAATCCAGCTTTTTGTTTAGGAGTAAGTTTATTTTTATTACCATTAGTATTGTTGTTAGTATCTGTAGGATTTTCATATACACCTACTGATCCACTTGTAGAAGGTCTACTTAACGTAGATGATGTAGATGAACTAGTAGAAGATGAACTACTTGTAGAAGGATTTCTACTTAATGAAGATGATAAAGATGAAGATGAACTAGATGATGAACTTCCTATAGAAGGAGTTTTATTTGAACCAAGTGTTGAGCCTGATCCAGTAGTAGGAAGTTTAGATGTACCATTAGTTCCGCTAGTAGTAGGAGATTTTGTAGAAGTATTTTTATTAGAGGATCCTACGTTACTAGTGTTAGATGGTCTAACAGAATCTAGGTATGGTTGAGTAAATGGATTATGGCATTTTTTATTGAAGTTTGCAAATCCTTTGCTACCACTTGTAAGAGCTCCGCCAGTAACTTTTGTAGCCCCACCAGTAACTGCTGATTTAATACCGTATCCTGTATTTCCAGTAGATCCCATATTACCCGGAAGCATAACTTTAGAACCATTTGATCCAAAGAATTTTGTAGTTCCTGTTCTTGTAAGTAAAGCCTTGGCTTCTTTGAAGTTATTTAATCCTAGGGTTAGTGCTAGAGTAGATAAAGAGGCAAGTGAGATTGCCTTATAAGCAAATGCTCTCGAATCATTTTGCTTTTTAATTTTATTTTCCGAATTTTTCATATTGATTTCTCCCATAAGAGTAATAAATTTCAAACAATTTTAAGTTGATATATATGAATTTATATCGAAATGAAATTTTAAAACTTAATATACATATCACATAAAATTTAACAAAGAAATTATTAGTAAGGGAGAGAACAAAAAACAAAAGAACCCATTGAATAAATCAATGAGTTCTAAATATAAATTAAGCTTTGAAGTATCTCTCAAGAAGACCTTTGAATGCTCTTCCGTGTCTAGCTTCATCTTTACACATTTCATGAACTGTGTCATGAATAGCATCTAAGTTTAATTGTTTAGCTAATGTAGCTAAATCTTTTTTACCTTGACAAGCTCCATACTCAGCAGCAACTCTTTTCTCTAAGTTAATTTTAGTAGAGTTGTCAACAACTTCTCCTAAAAGCTCAGCGAACTTAGAAGCATGCTCAGCTTCTTCTATAGCTATTCTTTTATAAGCTTCAGCAACTTCTGGGAAACCTTCTCTATCAGCTTGTCTGGACATTGCTAGATACATTCCAACTTCTGTACACTCAGCTTCAAAATTCATTCTTAATCCTTCTATAATTCTAGGATCAACATCTTTAGCAACACCAATTACATGGTCATCTGCCCAAGTCATATCCCCAGTTTGCTCATTAAATTTATCAGCTGGTGCTTTACAGATAGGACAAACCTCTGGAGCAGACCCCTCAGCTATGTATCCACATATTGTACAAACAAATTTTTTCATTACAAAAACCTCCAAAATATAAAATAATTATTCAAAAATAAGTTAATAATTATCAATTAACAATTATTATTATATCGGAAGCATTCTTAAATTTCAATACAATTTTAATAAATTAATTAAAGTATATATAAGGTTTATAATTAATAATTGATTTGTAAATTATTTATAGAAAAATTGTCACAAATGTTATATAATTGTAATAAATCAATAAGTAAATGGGGGGAATTTGTTGTTTAAATGTAAACATAAATTATTTACTTTATTTATGTCTATGTTCGTAGTACTATTTGCTCTAGTTTGTGGAACAAAAGCAAATGCAATTGATAGCAAGGATGTTATTGTTAAGACTAAGTTTCTAGAAGAGTTATCTGGTAAAAATAGATTTATATTTAGTGTGGATGTTGAGAAAAAAGTAGATGGAGTTATTAAAGAGTTCTTCATCGAAGTTGATAATAAGATTACGCCTGTTAGTACATATCAGATTTCTGAAAATAAATACATTATAATTATTAACCAAAATACAAAATCTTATGATATGGATAATGTAAAATTAGGTGTGAATTTCGTTGTAAATAGGTCACAAGAGAGTATAAAAGAAATTGCAACGTTAAGTGCCAAAAATGAAAATTTTAGATCTTCGAGTGTTATTGGAGAGCCAAGACTCCTATATTATAACCAAAATCAAATAGTTTTAGCGGTTGAAATAGATGACCCTTGGGATATGCTTAAAAGTGTACAATCTGTACTTGTGTATCCAGAGTTAGTGACCAATTCTAGTACGACTTTTGAAATAAAATATGTTGTGGTATCTGAAGAACTTAAACAATACGTGTACATATATCTTGATGGATTTCCGTCTGATCAGCCTTTAAAATTTAACTTAAGTTTGTTATTTCAAAATGAATTGGATGGTGTTTCCATTAAAAAAATTAATAAAACATTTCTATATAATTTTAGTACCAAGGATATTATAGAAGAATTTGTAATGAACATTTATAGTAGTTTACTGAAAAGAAATCCAACTACTACGGAGTTGAAAAATAATGTACAAGCATTAATCAATAAAACATTGTCACCAAGTACATTGATTGTAAATATCGTTGAGGGCATTGAATTTCAAAATAAATTAATGTCTAATGGTGAGTTTATAAACAGAGTTTATAGAGTTATACTGAATCGTGACCCAGATGAGGATGGTAAGAAATATTGGGTTAGTGAAGTTAAAAGGACATCACGCCAAGATGTTTTAAAACAGATGTTAATTTGTGAAGAATATGTAAGATTGATGAATGAACTAGGATTGAAAATTTAAAATATGGCTATGATTTAATTAAGTTTAAATCATAGTTTTTTTGTATCATAAAAGTTAAATAAAAATTTATATATTAAAAAGTTATAAATTTATTTCCCATAAACTGGAAAAATTTTACAAAACATTGTATTATTATCTAATGTTAGGAGAAAGTATGGAAAGTTTAAAAATTAAATTTAAAGAATTTATTTTAGAAAATGGATTTAAGATCCTCGTTTTAAATAGGCAGTGTAAATTTTTTAATTTTAATCTTGGAATTAAAATTGGAAGTGCATATGAAACGGATAACGAGAGAGGATTCAGTCACTTTGTTGAACATATGTTATTCAGATCAAATAATAAATTTAAGGATTACGAGGTAAATAACATTATTGAATTTTTAGGAGGAGATTATGATGCATTTACTGATTATGGTTCAACCGTTTTATCTGTGAATGGATTGGATGATGATTTGGAGAAATGCATAGAACTAATTTCATCTATGGTTATAGCTCCTAAATTTGATAGTGAAGAGCTTGATATTGAGAGAGATATAATAATTTCAGAGTTAGATTCGTGCTATGCAAACTATGAGGAATTTAGTTTTTCAAAGCTAAATGAGCAAGCTTTTGAAAAATCTCATATAAAGTATGACGTAGCAGGAAATAGAGAATTATTGAAAAATGTAACTAGTTGCGATTTGATAGAATTCCACAATAAATATTATGTTCCTAATAATGCGTATGCAGTTATTATTAGTTCATACAGTGAAGATTACATAATTAGTTTATTTAAAAAATATTTTAACTCCTGGCAAAGAAAACATATTTCACATAGAGAACTAATTGAAGAGGTAAATATTCCAAAGACTATAGTTACTGAAAAGAGCGATTTAGAAGTAAGTACTATTACATATTTGTTTATGTTTAAAGATTTAAAACAAAGCGAGAAAATACTTTTAAAATTAGCAGAGTATAAACTTGGTGGAAGCTCGAATTCTATATTATTTAAGAAGGTAAGAGATGAAGAAGGGTTAGCTTATGATATTTATACACAATTAGAAATTAGCGATGAATTTCAAGGTATGTATATTTTTTGTACGACTAGCAAAGAAAATGTAGATAGAGCTAAGAAGATTATAGACGAATCTATATTGGAAATAAAAAATTGTAGTTATAATTTTGATTGTTATAACTTGAATCTTATGAAAAAACTACAATTAATAGCTATATATTCAATTTTTGAAGATAATAGGAAGCTTGGATTGTATTTGATAGAAAAACTTATTTATGGTAAAAATATCGAATCATATATAGAAGATTTAAAAAAAATAGAAAGTGTTAATAAAGAACAAATAATGGAAGTTTGTAAAAAACATCTTAATAATCCAACAGTTCATATTCTCAAAGGGAAATAGTTATGAGTAGAGAATTTATAATCGCGAAAAATTTAGCATTAAAGTTATTGAATCGGTATGATAAAACGCAAAAGGAAATGAAAAAATATCTTTTGGATAAATGTGTTGATCCAAATGTGGCAGATAATGTGATCAAATATTTATTAGAGTATAACTTTATAAATGATTGCAGATATGCCAGAAATTACATAAATAAAAACTTGTTAAAGTACGGGGAAAAGAAAATATTCTTTGATTTAATCCTGAAAGGATTAGATAGTGAATTTTTAAAAGCGGAATTTTCAAAAATATCTGATGAACAAAAGATAGAGATAGGCGTTAAAATATGTAAAAAGAAGTACGATGCTATTAAAGATAAGTTTGAAGGATTTAAAATTAGACACAAGCTTTTTTGTCACTTAATTGGAAAAGGATATGATTACGACTTAGCAACAAAAATATTAGATCAGGTTTATTCAAGAAATTAAATAATTTTGTTATATCAGATATCTATTTTAAAGGGGATTACGGATTGTTTAATTTATTGATAGATATCTTGAACAATGGTATTATTTCTGTCTTCATTGTGGTATTGTTTACATTTACTATATTTAGAGGGATTATTAAGTATAATAAGTTACAATATATTTTTCATGATATAAGATTTTATATAAATATTATTTCACTTTATCTTGTTTATTTATCTTATGATTTTATTG
Organism: Candidatus Arthromitus sp. SFB-rat-Yit; assembly: GCF_000283555.1. NCBI lineage: Bacteria > Bacillati > Bacillota > Clostridia > Eubacteriales > Clostridiaceae > Candidatus Neoarthromitus > Candidatus Arthromitus sp. SFB-rat-Yit. The sequence goes on along the minus strand of NC_016012.1, from coordinate 1,035,671 downwards.
CTTACGAGTTATATTATTTAATTTTAAAATCTCTTAATATCAATCATGTGGATAATACATTGATTGGATTTATATTGAAGATAGTGTTATTTGTTTTAGCATTTATTATTTGCAATTTAATGTGTAGGTGTATTCATATTTTATTGTTTAAAAACATGGTAATTAAGTCTCATAAGTTTTTATTTCAACTTCCAAATATATTTAAAAATATAATATTTGGAATTATAAAAGCTCCTAAGGCAATCCTTGTTGTATTGATTTTTATTTTCGCTCTTGATACATTTTCTGTGTTTTTAACAGACAATAATAGGATTAATCAAATTATGAATTCATCTAATTTGTATAAAAACATATCTAGTAGGATTATAGCTCCATTTAAATATGATTTGAATGAGATCATGCTTAATATTTTTAGTCCTATTCTAGAAACATTTGAAGATATTAAAACGAATAACGTAAAGTATTTGTATAATGGAGTTACAATAGATGAGGCTACAAAGAGTACTGATGAAATTGTAGAATTTGCTATACAAAGTACGAAAGGATTAAGCACATCATATGATAAAGCAAAAAAATTATATGATGATGTTGTAAATATGCTTGAATATGATGAAAAAAAATCAAATGATATATTAAATGAAGATTTTAGCAATTTATCTGGAGCTATTTCTGCATTTGAAAGCAAACGGGGAATTTGTTTTGATTATGCGAGTCTTTATTCAGTACTTGCTGAAAGTATACAGTTACCAACTCGTATTGTTGTTGGGAAAGGATATGATGGAAATAGTTGGATAAATCATGCTTGGAATGAAGTTTATATTGAAGAATCTAATGTTTGGATCAAAGTTGATACTACATTCGGAGAAACGGGTAATTATTTTGATATTAACAATTTTGAACAAGACCACATAAGGGAAAGAGTCATATGGGAATTTTCAGTTTAAAATATAATTAATGAGGGTAGTTTTAATTGGGGGATTAAGACTACCCTTTTTATTTTGTTACTTTTTTGTTTTATTAAATGAATCTAGTATCATAGAAATTGCCTTCTTGCATTCGTAGTCATCGTTATTAATAGCCCATGACCAATTAAAATATGTAAGAGCTTTAGCATTATCACCAAGCAGAGAGTAGCAATAAGCTAAATTAAATAAATATTTATGATCAAGTTTTATTTCAAGAGCTTGTTTTAATAAATCGATTGCTTCATTATATTCCTTTAGTTTTATGTGACAAACAGCAGCATTGTAAAGCGAACATGCTTCACCTACTTGATTTTCGATAGATTTTTTATATAATGAAAGAGCCTTCTTATAATCTTTTTTATTGTAATAATCATTCGCCTTTTTAAAGTAAAAATCCAAAATTAATCACCTCTTGTTAAACTTAGTAATATTATTCCAAAAATTACCTTGATTATACAGTTTGATATATAAATATTTTTGACAATAGTATACGATGTGATAAAATATTGATAATATAAAAGAAAAAATTTAGTAGATAATTGTAAAGTTTACGGAGGGTTAAATGAGAGAAGAGTTAGGTAAGTATAGTCCTATAGAATTTGAGAAAGACATTTTCAATGCCTGGCAGGAAAATGATCTATTTAGAGCTAGAGTTAATGAAGATAAAAGACCTTATGTTATATCAATGCCTCCTCCAAATATAACAGGGAAATTACATTTAGGGCATGCTTTGGATTTGACATTACAAGATATCTTAATACGTTTTAAAAGAATGCAAGGTTTTGAAGCTTTGTGGATTCCGGGAGAAGATCATGCTAGTATTGCAACTGAAGTAAGGGTTGATAATGAGCTTTTAAAAAGTGGAATAAAAAAGAATGAATTGGGACGCGAAAAGTTTCTTGAAAAAGTTTGGGAATGGACAGATACATATAGATCAAAAATACGTAGTCAAATTGAAATGCTTGGAACATCGTGTGATTTTTCAAGAGAAGCATTTACTATGGATGATAATCTTAGTAGAGCTGTTAGAGAAGTTTTTGTAAAATTATATAATCAGGGTTACATATATCAAGGAAATAGAATTACAAACTGGTGTCCAAAATGTACTACGGCTCTTTCAGATGCTGAAATTGAGTATAAAGAAATGAAAGGCAAGTTTTGGCACATTAAATATCTGTTAGAGAATGGGGAAGGATATTTAGAGATTGCTACAACTAGACCAGAAACTCTTCTTGGTGACGTTGCTGTTATGGTTCATCCAGAAGACGAGAGATATAAAAAATATATAGGAATGAATGTTATTCTACCTCTTGTTGGTAGGAAAATACCTGTTATAGCAGATTCATACGTAGATATGGAATTTGGTACAGGAGTTGTTAAGGTAACTCCAGCACACGATCCAAATGACTATGAAGTTGGTTTAAGACATAATCTACCACAAATTAAAGTGTTGAATGATAAGGCTTGTATAAATGAAAATGGTTTTGAGTATGAGGGGCTTTATAGATATGATGCTCGTGAAAGGATAGTTGAAGATTTACGAGAAAGAGGATTGTTATTATCTATAAAGGATCATGATCACAATGTGAGTTGTCATGATAGATGTGGTACGATTATTGAACCAATTATTTCTACTCAATGGTATCTTAAGATGGAAGAACTAGCAAAGCCTGCAATAGAGTGTGTTAAGAATAAAGAGATTTCGTTCATACCAGATAGATTTGAAAAGATTTATTTTAATTGGATGGAAAATATTAAGGATTGGTGTATTTCTAGACAGCTTTGGTGGGGACATAGAATTCCAGTTTTTTATTGTAAAGATTGTGAGAATGTTATGGTTTCTACTGACGAATTAAAGAAGTGTGATAAATGTTCATCGACAGAAATTTATCAAGATGAAGATGTATTAGATACTTGGTTTAGTTCAGCGTTATGGCCGTTTTCGATCTTGGGATGGCCAAATGATACGGAAGATCTTAAATATTTTTACCCGAATGAAACTTTAGTAACAGGATATGATATTATATTTTTCTGGGTTGCTAGAATGATTTTCTCAGGATTACATAATATGAGCAAAGTTCCTTTTAAAAAGGTATTTATCCATGGGATTATAAGAGATTCTCAGGGAAGAAAAATGTCAAAATCTCTTGATAATGGTGTCGATCCTATAGATGTTATTAGTAAATATGGAGCAGATGCGTTGAGGTTTATGCTCATAAATGGAATTTCACCGGGGAATGATATTAGATATATTGAAGAAAAAGTTGAATCGGCATCTAACTTTGCAAATAAGATATGGAACGCATCTAAGTTCGTTATGATGAATTTAGATGATGAATTGATTGAAAAATATAAAGATTGTAATGATTATAGTTTAGCTGATAAATGGATTTTAAATAAATTAAATACGTTAATCTTTGAAGTTACAAATAATTTTGAAAAATTTGAACTTGGAATTGGATTATCCAAAATTTATGATTTTATATGGACGGAATTTTGTGATTGGTATATAGAGTTATCAAAACCTGTTTTGTATGGTGACAGTGATAAGCAAAAAGGTGTTACATTAAGAGTGTTAAAGAGAGTTTTGGTAGATTCACTCAAATTATTGCATCCAGTGATGCCATTCATAACTGAGAAATTATATACAAATTTAAAAGATTCTGAGAAAGAATTTATAACTACTTCTGATTTCCCAGTATTTGATCAAGATTTAAATTTTAGCGAATTTGAGGATAACATGAATTATGTTATAGAATCAATTAGAGCTATAAGAAATTTAAGGTCACAAATGAATATACCTCCTTCAAGGAAAGCTAAACTTTACATTGTGCCTAAAGGTAATCTTAAAAATATTTATGAAGAATCTCTGATTTATATAGAAAAATTAGGTTTATCAAAAGATATAGAAATTGTTTCAAAAATTAATGAGGAGCTTGTGAGTTCTAATAAAGTAGTAACGGTTGTTTCATCATCGGCAAATATGTATATTCCTTTATTAGATTTGGTTGATATTAATAAGGAGATTGAACGTTTATCTAAGGAGAAAGATAAATTGGATAAAGAGATTGAGCGTTTGAATAAAAAATTATCAAATGAAGGGTTTGTGAGTAAAGCCCCAGAAAAAGTTATAGAGGAAGAGAAAGATAAACTTAAAAAATATGAATCTATGCTTGATGAAGTAAATAAAAGTATTGATAATTTTAAATATAATTCTTAATTGAAATAAAGTTATATTTGAATAAATTTTATTTTATATGCAAATAATCTTCCTTGAATATAAAATTCGAGGAAGATTTACTTTATATATAACTATATATTTATATATAATAGTTAAAAAATAAGGAGAGAATAATGAAAAGAATTTCCAAATGTTTTTCAGCGTTGTTTTTAATTTTAATAATATGTTCTTTTTTGTATAAAGTTACAGAAGTATCTTCTAAGACGAATATGGTTGTAACTCAAACGTCAGACAAGCTATTAGGAAATTTTATTGGTTCAGCTTATAACATTTTTTATGGACGTGAGGCTGATTTAGATGGTTTTACCTATTGGTACAATATGCTTAGTAAGGGTATGTCATCTGCAAAAACTTTTATAGAGAAGTTTGTTTTAGAATCTAATGAGTTTTTAGAGTCAGTTAAACTTAAGGAAGAGTTTATAAGTAAGATTTATAGATTTATATTTGGAAGGGATACGGACAAGCAGGGGAAACAATATTGGTCAAACTATATAGATCAAAGAATTTTATACTATTACAAAGATGAGTACCCTTTAACATATAAGGATAATGAAATTCTTACTTTAAGATGGAATATAAATGATTCCCCAAAAGTTATTAGTGATGTAATGAATAAATTGATTTTTAGTGATGAATTTGCTATAAGGGTATCTCTTATGAATATAAAACTTGATGAAGGTAATATTAATATACCGAAAAATAGAACAAGTGCTCTGAGTATATACAATTCTTTGGAAAATGATATAAAAGTTTTGGATTATACTGATGAGATTGAAAGAAGAAAACAAGAGGCACTTAAACTTGAGAAAAATTTAATTAATAGCTTGGGATCTTCTAAGCTGAAAAATAAAATTTTAACTTATTTGGGTGATAGAGTTGATAATGTTGGTGTTACATTTTATGATATTACAACAAAAGAATCATTTAGTATAAATGGAGATGTGTTGTTTAAAGCGGGAAGTACTCATAAAGTTCCACTTAATATTGTTTTATACGATCTTGTACAAGCTGGTAAAATAGATTTAAATAGTAGAGTTGAATATATTCATTCAAAACACTATGAAAGTGGTTCTGGAATTTTACAAAATTATGTAGTAAATGAATACTTATCTCCACAGACATTCAGTGAATTATCTAAAAGATCTCTCCTAAATTCAGATAATATTGCAGCTAATATGTTGATAAGTGGAATTAGCGAAGTTACAAGTCTTTATAGAGAATATGGAAAGATTCTGGGAGCACCATTAGATAGGACAGGCAACCTTTTTTCAACAAATGATATGACTAAGTTTTTATTTAAATTATATGAAAATAAAGATAATAACCCATATTATAAAAATATCATACAGTATTTAAAAGATAGTTCAACTGGTGTTAGAATAGGAAGATATATACCAGAGGCAATTGTTGCAAACAAGTATGGATCATTTCAAGGGAATTATCATGACATGGGAATTGTTTTTGGAGATAGACCATTTATTTTGGCGATTTATACTAAAGATTTGAGCAATGCAGAGAAAGTAATAGCAGATATTGCAAAAATTGTATATGAAAGGTAAGACATTTAAGTCTTACCTTTTTTGTGTATCAATTAAAAAACGTTTGGAAATAAATTGTTTCTTGAATATCATGAAGTATTGAGTAATTATTGAAAGGAAAGTTTATGAATGATCTTTATATTTGTAATGGATCATCAAATTATATTTCAAAGATTAACTTAATAGATAATTTGCATCAAAAAATATATTTAGAAAATGAAAGTAGAATTATAGGCATACATGGTATTGATTTTTTTAATGATAAAGTTTATATTGCAACAAACAATAGTTACAATTTTTATGAGATTGATGTAAATACATTGAGAATTAAAGTTTGGAATATTGGAATGTTTACGAATGATTTGAAAATTATAAATGATTCTATGTATTTAATAGGTAGCGATACAAATTGTCTTGTGGTTTACGATATGAGAAATAAATATTTATGTTATCAAATTGAATGTGGAAATTATCCGCAAAGTATGGACATAAATGATAAACATAAATTGCTTTGTGTTACGAGTTCCAAAAGTGATCAAATAAATGTGATTGATTATAATCTCAATGATATTGTAAAAAAATTTAGAACTTATAGTTTTCCAATGAACTCAAAATTTTATAAAGATAGCAAATATATCTTTGTTTGTGAAAGTAGATTTGGGGATAATAGTAGTGGAAATTTCAGTATTTATGATTTTGATAGCGGTCAAAATTATAAAAGTATAAGGCTTAATAATGCACCGATTGATATGTTTATTGATTATGAATCGAGATGTGTTTTTGTATCAAACTATTTGGGAAATTGTGTGAGTGTAGTAGATTTATCAGAACTTAAAGAGATTGGGAGGATATATGTAAATGGAAATCCTAGTGGAGTTTATAGAAATGGGAGGTTTTTATATGTTGTATTAAGTGACAAGGAAGTCTTAATAAAATATGATTTGTATACTCATAATAATGAAGTTATAGAAATTGGAGAAGATCCATCTAGAATATATGGGTGTTAAAAAATGATACTTAGAATAAGCGAAGTTTTGTAGCTTAACTAAGTATCATTTTTTTGGTTGGTTATGCTGGATAAAATTAAGTTGTATATTTGGTCAGGATTGTCTTTACAGTTTTGGGTTATTATTTGAATTTGATTTTTGGATTGATTAGGTAAGTTTAAATTTAATATAGTTTTATTGTTTTTTAAAAATGTAATTTCGATGTTGTCAGTTCTAACATTTACTTTTGATGAAATGACTTGATTTTTTTTATCAAGCGTTGACATGTAATTATTAAAGCAATCAATTTTAAATTGAGATATTCTATTTTGGAACATTTCGAGTACTTTTTTTCCAAGAGGGGCAATTTTATACAGCTCTTTGTTTTTAAAATTTATAATGATTAAATAATTGCTTTCAACCAATTCTATTAAGTACTGTTGAAGCAAAAAATAATTCAAAAAATTATTACTAAGTATAATGTCTGTTATATGGTTATTTGAGCAAGGGTGTTTTAATTTTTTTACTATATATAAAATCAGGAGTTTGTTATCTGCCAGCTCTATAATATCTTTCATCATAAATTAATTCACCTCACTAAGCACATATAGTTATTCTAATCTTAAAATATAAATAATACAAATAAAAATATTTTTGTTTTATGAAATTTTAATATTAAAAACTAAATTAGCATATATTTTAGAGAAAATAATTATTAGGAGGAAGAAATTGGATAACAAAGTTAAAATTGAAAAGAAAAGGAAGGGAAAAAATTCATTTATCGGAATATTTTTTATACTATTTTTAACAGTGATGGTTACATATGTATATTTTAATAATCCAGCAGTACTTACATTTAGCACTCAAAAATCTTTACCAGTCTATAGAGTTGATACGGAGGAAAAGAAGGTTGCTATAACTTTTGACGTGAATTGGGGGAAAGATTACACGAAACAAATATTAGATATATTAGATAAATACGATTCAAAAGCATCATTCTTTTTAATTGGAAAATGGATTGATTACAGTGAAGAAAATATTGGACTTGTAAAGGAAATGAATAATAGAGGGCACGAGGTCGCAAATCACAGCAACATTCATCCAGATTTTACAAAGATAGATAGAGATAGAATAGTTAGAGAACTTGAAATAACTGATAGTAAGATTTATGAAGTTACAAATAAGAGGAGTAAATTATTTAGATTCCCTAAGGGAGAATATAATGAAAATTCCGTTGAAATAATTAAAGGATTGGGATATATTCCGATTCAATGGGATGTTGATTCTATTGATTGGAAAGAGGAAGGTTTAGAAATCGAATATAAACGTGTTCAAAGTAAACTTCAACCTGGATCAATTGCACTATTTCATACTAATGCTAAGAATACACCAGAGAATTTAGAGAGGATATTGAAAGAATTCAAAGATCAAGGATATGAATTTGTTACATTATCTGAACTTCTTTATAAAGATAATTATGAAATAGATAGCATGGGAGTTCAAAAACTTATTAAGAATGTTACGTGAATGTTGATAAAATTAAATACGAAAAATGATTTAATGAATTTTATAATGTATTGTATATAATCAAAGTAATAAAAAAAATCCTGACTAATATACATATTAGAGAATAAAAACTAATGTGGAGAGGTGTAGTATGGACATAAACTTAGTTAATAATAGGATATGGCTTGAAGGGAAGGTAGTAAATGAACCAAAATTTAGTCATGAAATGTTTGGAGAGGGATTTTATAATTTTGATATAGAAGTTATGCGGTTAAGCGATTCGAGAGATATTTTGAGTGTAACTATATCAGAGAGGATAATGGTTGGAATAGATTTTTTAATAGGAACAGAAATAATGTTAGAGGGTCAATTAAGATCATATAATAAAATTGTAGATGGAAGAAATAAATTGATATTAACTGTTTTTGCTCGGAATGTTACTCCTTGTACTGAAAAAAGTAAAAATCCAAATGAAATTTATTTAGATGGATATATTTGTAAACAGCCACTTTATAGGACAACACCTTTTGGCAGAGAAATTGCAGATGTACTTTTAGCAGTTAATAGGGCTTACAATAAATCGGATTACATACCTACTATAGCATGGGGAAGGAATTCGAGATTTTGTAAAAATCTACAAATTGGAGATAATATAAGAGTTTGGGGAAGATTACAGAGTCGTGAATATCAAAAGAAAATTTCTGAAACTGAGAAAATAATAAAGATAGCATATGAAGTATCAGTTTCAAAGATGGAAAAAGTAGATAAAGATAATAAGATTATTGAATCCTCTGAAGATGTTGGATAAAAGAAAGATCATCGTAATGATGATCTTTATTTGTTTTTTAGAGGCTTCGTAAGTCTTCTAAAATTTTAGTTTTGTCTTTAACTGATTGGTCAATTTCTTTAATAATTCTTGCAGGAGATCCAGTTACTACTGTGTTTGGAGGTACATTATTTGTTACAATTGCACCCGCACCAACTACAGAGTTTTTGCCCACATGAACTCCTTCTAGTATTACGGCATTAGCTCCTATAAGAACATTATCTTCTATTATACATGGTTCTTTTGATGGAGGTTCGAGAACTCCAGCCACAACAGCACCAGCTCCTAGGTGTACATTTTTCCCAAGTTTTCCACGAGCACCAACAACAGCGTTCATGTCTACCATTGTACCTTCCCCAATTTCTGCACCTATATTTATAACTGCTCCCATCATGATTACACAATTCTTTTCTATGGTTACCATGTCACGTATTATTGCTCCAGGCTCAATTCTTGCTTCAATGTCTATTAGGTTTAACATTGGAATTGCAGAATTTCTTTTTGTATTTTCAATTCTATGTTTGTGTATTTTGGATTGATTTTTAGATAAAAATGAAAGGATATCTTCTTTTTCACCAAATAGAGTGTAATTTCCATTTGATCCGTAGAATTCTAAATTATCAAAATCTTTATCTGTTAAATCCCCTTTTAGGTAGACTTTTAGAGGAGTTGATTTTTTAGAATCTTTTATGTATCTTGCAATGTCATAGGGATTTTTCATATCGTAATTCATTAAATAAACATTCCTTCCTTTTTGTTAATTTATAAGTATTATACTATATGTTAGGGGGTTTGGATGAAAATTAATTAAATAGTAATGGATTAATATAGGTTCGTAAGGTAAAATTTATGTCAGAGGAGTGAGGATTTTGGAAAATAACGGATACATACATGTTTATATGGGTGATGGTAAGGGAAAAACTACGTGTGCTCTGGGGCTTGCGTTTAGAAGTATTGGAGCTGGATTTAAAGTTATGATGGTTCAGTTTCTTAAGAATTGGCACACATCAGAACTCGATAGTATTAAACTTTTGGGGGATAAGTTTGAAATTTTTAGGATTGAGAGTAAAAAGGATTTCACGTATAACCTTAATGAAGAGGAGCTTAAACTTCTCAGAGAGGAAATTAAAATTGAATTGAATAAAGCGAAAGAATTTATAAATTCTGGGAATTATGATTTGATAATTTTAGATGAGGTTCTTGGAGCAATTCAAGGAGGATTTATAGACGAATTCGAAATAATAGAGATTATGAAAAATAAGCCGAAGAATCTAGAGCTAATTTTGACAGGAAGGAATGCATCTAAAGACATTATTGATAATGCTGATCTAGTTAGTAGAATTGATAAGGTTAAACATTATTATGATAATGGCATTTTAGCTAGAGTTGGCATAGAATATTAAAAGTTTTTAGGAGGAATATGTTATGAATAGACGCATGAAAAATGTTCAATATTCTGGCATCAGAAAATTTTTCAATGAAGTTAAAAATTATCCAGATGCTATTTCTTTAACTGTTGGACAACCTGATTTCAAGCTTCCAAAGTCTATTGAAGATGGAGTTTTGAAGGCTATAAGCGAGGGGAAAACCTATTATACGATGAATCAGGGGATACCTGAGCTTAGGGAGAGGATATGCAAATATTTAGATGATGAGTATTCTATAAAATTTAATAAAGATGAGATGATTTTAACAGTTGGTGGAAGTGAGGCACTTTTTGTAACGTTTAATACAATTTTTAATGAAGGGGATAATGTTTTGACACCTAGTCCGGGTTATCCCGCATATGAAAATACTCTCAGATTTGTTGGAGCTAATCCTATTTTTTATGATGTAAATAAAAATGGAAAGATTGATTTTGGTGGAATAGAAGATGCTTTTGAATCGAAAGATATTAAAGGAATTGTTATGTGTTTTCCAAATAATCCAACTGGAATTTCTTTAACTGAAAATGATAAGATCAAGTTTTATGAAATTTTACGAAAATATCCAGAATGTAAAATAATAAGTGATGAAATGTATAGCACTATTGTTTATGATAAATTTGAGACGATTTGCGAATATGAAGAATTGTTAGATAGAACTATTTTGGTTTCTGGATTTTCTAAGATGTTTTCCATGACGGGATTAAGGCTTGGGTTTATTTGTGCAAAGAGCCCTTATATAGATGAGCTTAATAAAGTTCATTTGTATGCTACGTCTTCTGCGGCATCTATTGTTCAGTATGGAACTTTGTATGGATTTGATAAAGCTCTTTATGATGTTGAGATAATGAGAGAAGAGTTTAGGGCAAGAAGAGATTTTGTATATAATCGATTAATTAAAATGGGATTTAAAGTTGAGAAACCGATGGGGGCTTTTTATATTTTCCCATCTCTTGAAGGTATTGCGAGTAAGGATAGTTATGATTTTTGCGTTGATTTGATTAAATATGCAGGGGTTGCATGTGTCCCTGGAAGTGCTTTTGGAGAAATGGGTGAAGGATATATGAGAATTAGTTATTGTAATTCTATTGATGAACTTGAAAAAGGTTTGGTTAGGATTGAGAATTATATAGATAAATAGATTATTGAGAGAGGGGTGACCTCTCTTTTTTATTGCAATATTTTTAATAAGATGTTAATATGTTAACAAAATAATGAATCAAACATTTAAGATATGACGTTATGTGTTTTAAAATTATTTGATAAATGGAGAATTAATTATGGGTTTAAAGAGCAGAAAAAGATTTGCAAAATATAGTGGTCATCTTTGTGCTTTGTCAGTTGTTGCGTGTGTTTCGTCATTTATGACGGGGGGGGTCAGCTACTAAAGCTATGCTATCAAGTAGCGGACCTAGATTCACTTCGGGAATCAAGTTATTTGTAAATAATGGTAGATTTAGCATTCGACCTAAAAGTCTTACATTAGTTGATGGAGGATTTTCGAAACAATCAGGACCTAATTCTATTTTAGGTGTAAATAAAAATGGTGATCCAAGTTATCCAAGTTTGTCTGATTGGACAAGATCGTCGACAGGAAGTAAAGGCTCTAGCATTTATGATGGAACTGGTCTTGGTCCACAACCTTTAAGAGATGATGGATTTACTCGAAGTGGTGGAAACTTGAGTGCCACAGTAACAGGTGTAGATTCTGGACCTAAATCTATACTTGGTGGATGGGGTCATACTCAAACTGGAATAAGTGGTTTAACTAGTAGAGGTTGGACAAGAGGTGGGTCAGGAAGTCAGTATAAAGATTTGTTTACGTCAACTAATGGCGGTCCAAAGAGTTTAACTATGCCTTCAAGTGTAGATTCTGGTCCTACGGGAATGCTTATTACTGTAGTAAGTGGTATTAATGGAGGTAATTCGACTACTAATCTAGGTGCAAGACCGAAATATTTTAATAGATAGTAAGTGATTTGTATGTATGATTGATAGATTTTAATATCTATCAATTTTTTTATGGGATCATGAAAATTTTAGTAAAAATTTTAAAAATAATGAAATTTTGTAAAAATAATGGTACAATTGTTAAATAAAAATGAATCAAATATACATAAATTATGATTTAAGTTAATTTTGAATTGTTTTAAAAAGGAGAGTTAGTGCATGGATGTGAAAAATAAAGGGAAAGTTGTAAAATATAGCGGTAAACTTTGTGTGTTATCTTTAGTTACCGCTACTTCTTTGTGTGTAGTTGGAGGTAAGAATGCTAAAGCTGCTCTTAGAAGTAGGGTTAGTGCTCTTGCTTCCCAAGTTGTGAATGCATTTAGAGGAATTGGAGATAGTATTAATGGTGCTGTTAATAAAGCTAGACTTAGTAGCACTTCGAGTCTTGCAAATGTAAATCAAGGTCTTAAAGTTAAACAAACTGTAGGTGGTGGCACTGTATCTGGTGGTAAGGTTAAAACACTAGTTTTACTTTTTGAAGAAGGAGCTAATGGTTCTGGAACAGTAAAAGTATTACCTAAAGAGCCAACAAGTGCTATGGAGAAATTGACATGGGGACCAGGTACATATGGTGTTTTAAAATATACTGGAAGTGATGGAACCCCTAAAAGGATTGCATATAAAGTAGGTAGTGGTACTAGTTCTAGTACTGGTGCTAGTGGTAGTGGTAGTGGGACAAGTTCTGGCACAAGTGCTAGTGGATCAAGTTCATCAACTTCTGCTTCTGGAAGTTCAGGTAGCAGATTAAGCTCATCAAGTGCAACAAGTGGCGGTGCTGGAAATAATCAAGACGGAGTTGATGGAAGTGGTGGTATTGGATCTGGAGGCTCAAGTGGCACTAAAGCCTATGTTTCTAGGTTGAATTTACTCATGACTAAAGATGGGGATAAAATTATATTTGTAGAGCAAAACAAGGTTAAATTTGATGGGAAGGTTACTCAACAGGGTCAACAGATTGCTAACAAGTTGAAAGTACAAGGTAGTTCAACCTCTAGTACGTCAACACCAACTACTACAACGTCAAGTGGACCAAGTACAAGTTCTGGATCATCGACAACTACGACAGTGACAACTACAACAGCGACTAGTACTTCAGGGACAACTACAACTTCTACTACAGGTACAAAAACTAGTACCACAACTAGTCCAGGTGGTACAAGTTCAGCTACTGGCACATTAAGTGGTGTAAAGTTGTCATCTCCACAAACAACTTCGACTCCTACTAGAGGAGCAACTAAATTAACAACGACTCCAACTACTGGAACAGGGACAAGTAGTAGTTCGCCTACAACTTCAACAGGAACGACTACATCTTCCAGTAGTGGAGCAACTACAACAGTTACAACTAGCACTAAAACTACTCCTACGCCGACTGTTACTGGTTCAAGTTCGAGTGCGACTCCTGGAACTGTGACAGTAACTTTAAAGGGTCCTAATGGTACTGAAAAACAAGTGACAGCTCAAACTAAAAATCCTGACACTAAAGCACCTAAAACTGCTCCACCTACTGGATTGGATCCTGATGATTCTAATCCAAATCTTCAAAAGGCACTTGAAGAATCTTTAAAAAACAGCAGCAAATCATCTACAACAACAACTACAACATTATCAGGACCTAAATTATCATCACCACAAACAAGTTCGAGTAGCTCAAGAACTGTTACTAAAATAGGTGGTTCTTCAAGTTCTTCAAGCTCTAGTGGTACAAGCTCAAAAACTACGTCAACTACAAGTACTACTTCTAGCACGACTACAACAACATCATCTAGTAGCTCAAGCTCTTCAAGTTCAGGTTTAAGTACGGGAGGTTCTTCTTCAGACGGAAGAGAAGGAGCAAGACCAAAGGGCAGACAAAATCGAGAATTTGACACTGTAGATGATGGTGGATACAGACCAAGTCTTGCAACAATACCTGAAGGTGATGAAGGAGGATCAGGACAGAATTCAAGAAGGGGTTCATTAGGTTCAAGTGGTTCAGATGGTGTAGATTATAAGGGAATATTTGATAGTCAAGAAGTTCAACAAATATTAAGTAAATATAGGAGATATGCTAAATAATTAGTGTGAAATCTTAAAAGAGATCTTTGTATCTCTTTTTTTTTAACAGTTATTTTGTTAGAATGTGAATTAAATTTATATAAAAAATTAAAAAATGATGAACTTTTTAGAAAAAAATGTTATAATTATTACAAAAAAATGAATTAAACAAAGATAGGTAGGCTGTTTTTGATTTTAATTAAATAAATACGGAGGAGAATACATGGGTGTTAGAAATAATAAAAATGTCGGGCTTTATAGTGGAAGTCTTTATGTATTATCGGTAATTGCGGCCATGTCTTTATATTTGGGTGACGGTAAAAAGGCCAATGCTATGGTTGGTAGAGTTGCTTCAGGACTTGCAAGAAGTTTAAGTCGTGCAAGTAGTATAGCTAGTGGTACAAGTAGTGTTAGTGGTGTAAGTGCTGCTTCTTCTAGGGTTAGTGTAAGAAATGTTAGTGGAATAGTACAGCAGCCAGAAAATGTGTTGCCAACACATAAGGTTCAACATAAATTTGGAGCAACTGCGGATACTTTTGTAGCTACTGGACCTATCGATCCTAATAAAAAATATACGCAATATGTTAGTGACTCTGGTACTTTAAAAACATATGAGAAAAATCTTGGGACACGTTTTGAAATATTCCTTAGTGATACGAAAGTTGGAAGGGATAAATACGTAGACCCTACTACTGGACGAATAGTAAGTTACATATACAGATCAAAGCCAAGATGGATAACTGGAGCAGATATAATAAATGCACAGCAATCTAAAGCACAAGAAACAGGTTCTATTGCTAGCGGATCGAGTGGAATTAGTAGCTTGTATACTTCAAGATTAAACTTAGAAATGATTAAGAATGGTGACGGTGGTATTAATTTTGTAGAAAAAATACCTGAAGTTAAGGTTCATAATCCAGATATTATTCAGAAGGCTCAGCAAATTGCAGATAAACTTAAAGTGAATGATCAAAATGCTAGCACTGGAAGTAGTGCAGTTTCAGGTGGAAGTGCTGCTAGTGGAACTGGAGTAGGCAACACTACTACTAGTAGTTTGAAATTGCAGATGGTTAAGAATCAGGATGGTAATGTTAATTTCGTACAAGAAACGCCTAAAGTTAAAGTTAATAATCCAGATATTATCCAGAAGGCTCAACAAATTGCAAGTAAATTTAAAGTAAATGGAAGCGGATTAAATGACCGAACTAAAGCTACTCAGACAGATAAAATACCGGTTTCAACTACATCTACTCAAACTGATAAACAAGGAACTCAACAATCTTCAGTAGGAACAGTTAATGTTAAAAATCCACAAGTAATGATTCCAGCTGCTGAACTTGCAAGTAAACTTAAGGTGAAAGAAACTTCACAAGGTTCTACTGCTGCCACAGGATCTCAAACTTCAAAGATAACAACATTAAATGTACAAACTCAATCTACTACACAATCATCTTCAGACAAGAGTAGTCAAACTGAAGGAAACAATATATATCGTACTGAGTTAAGAGTGCAACTTGGGGGGACAAGCACTAGCCCAGATTATATAACTTCAGTAAAAAATATTACGTTGAAAATTCCGACTACTACAGATACAACAAGAGATGTAACTAAAATAACTGGTACAGATACGAAACCGACTACTCAACAACAAACAGGTACTGGTGGTACAGTTAAGTTTAGCAATCCTCAAGTTATGGGTCCAGCAACTAAAATTGCAAGTAAACTTAAGGTGGAAGAACCTTCACAAACTCCTACTACTACTCAAACAACAGTTACGCCATCCACTGGAACTGGTACAAGTGGACAACAACCTGATCAAAAATTTACAAGTACAATAATTATTACTCCATCTCCAGCATCGAGAACAACAACGACTACTAACGTAAAAACTCAAGATAAAACCGGAAGTTCTCAAACTGCTGAGGCTTCAGGTCAAAAAAAAAATATAGGGACTAGTAGTTCTACAGGAGAAAAAGGATATACTCTATCTACTTTAGAAATTAATGATGTGAAATCAAAATTAAAACCAGTTTCTACTTCTGGAGGAACAACGACTTCAGGATCTTCATCTTCAGGAGCATTGATTAATACTAAAGATGTATCTAGGAAAGATGCGGATTTACAAAAAAATGTTAAAATAAATAGAGAAGATATTTCAGGAAGTGGTAGTGTACAAGTACTTACTAAGTTTTTTGAAACGAAATCTGATGAAGATAAAAAACCAAAAGCGTCTAATACGAATGGAACTCTAAGCATTAATGTTGAAAGTAAAGATGGAAAGGTTAAAATTTCATCTCAGACTTCAGAAGTGATTTTAACAGATTCTAATGTTACAAAGCTTAAAGTAGATCCTAACTTTGCTGAATCTTTAAATAGAAAATTAGCAGATGGATATCAAGAAAGACTTGCACAAGCTCAATCAGTTTCTAGGAATTAATTAAATAAATAATTAAAAATAAAACACCTAAAAAGGTGTTTTATTTTTTGGAAATTAGAACACATTTAGGGAAATTAATTATTATATGAAGTGGGGGACTTTATTTTTTTGGTTTCAGCATAGTTTTAGTTAGTTTTAAAAATTTTTGGAGGTTTCCAATTCTGATTTTATCTGTATTGGCTTTTTTAAATTTGTTTTCTTTAGAATTTTCTTGCTCTATGGATTTTTTGAAATTGTTTAATATCTTTTGGTTTGAGCCTAGGTCTGTTAGATTATACACATACTGATTAAATTTTTTAACAATTTTATGTACTGATTTTTCTGTTATGTCGTAAATTAAGCTGTTCTGAAATCTTATAGCAGGTAGACTGCTTAATTTGTGAAGTTTTAGAATGCTTGTTTCATTTTTGAGGTTTGTTTGTAAGAAATCAATATTTTTATTTCTCAATAATTCTATATATTGTCTTGAAGAATCATCTGATTTGTCTAGATAAATTTGTATTAATGCCATAATGTTCTCCTTAATGTACCAAAAAATTTATTATATTTATAGTTTGCAAATAAATGGCAAAAAATATTCTTAAATTTTTCAAAAATAGTTATTAAAATTTAAGAGGTGAATTCAGCGTGTTTATACTTACAATATTTTTGATTTTGATATTAATATTTGTGTGTTCGGTTTTTTTATTTAGTATGAGTAATTGTGATAGGTTTTGTGATTACGTTATAGTTCTTGGTGCTAGAGTTTTGGATGAGAATAGGCCGTGTAGGGCGTTAGAAAATCGTCTTATATGTGCGATTGATTATTTGAATAAGTTTCCTGAGTCAAAGATTATAGTTACAGGTGGTCAGGGAATTGATGAAGTTACGACTGAGGCTAGTGTAATGAAAAAATATTTGATTAATCATGGAATTGATATTAATAGGATTTTGGTTGAGGATAAGTCTAGGAATACTTTTGAGAATTTGAGAAATTCAAGGGAAATTATAGGGGATATAGAGAAAGTTATGATAATCTCAAGTAATTATCATTTATTTAGAGCGATGATGATTGCCCACAGAGTTGGATTTAAAAAAGTTTATTTAAAAGGAAGCAAAGATCGGAGTAAATTTTTTAAAATTAATGTTTTAAGAGAATTTTTTGCAATAGTGAAATCTTTTTTTGCAGATTGGTAGTCAATAGGTGAATATAAATTATATTTACACAAATAATAAGCCTATGAGTTCGTAGTAATTTGTAGGAGGAGTAAGATTGATAAGTGTAAAATTGTTTTACGACTTTATTTGTCCATTTAGTTATGTGTGTAAGGTAATGTTTGATAAGTTGGAAAAAGAATATCCGATTAAAGTTGAATATTATACTAAAGAGTTGCATGTTGATATTTCTGAGAATGGAATTAGGACATCTGAATTATTAGATGTGTTGCCTAACTATTCATCTATTTTACAAATATTAAGTAATATAGGAATGCAATATGGAATTAAAATTAATGATGTTAAGATGAAATATAATACGAAGACAGCGTTAATACTTTCTAAATTTGCGAAAAGATACAATAAAGAATCGGAATATATAAATGCCATTTATAAAATGATGTTTGAAAATCTTGATAATATAAGTGATCTTGATAAAATACAGCAGGTATTTGCAAATATTGGTATTCCAACAAATCTTACTGATGAAGAGTTAAAGAAGTGCTATGTTGAATATTCAAACGATGCCTCTCATGCTATAGATGTCGATCTTACGGGAGTTCCTTTTGTTATAATTAATGATGATATAAGAATACAGGGATTGAGAGAAGAGAAAGTATATATTCAAAAAATTATGGGTTGTTTAGATAGAGTGGATAAATTGAATAATATATCGAAAGCTTTTGAAATTAAATCAGTGAGTACAAAATAAAAGTGTCTGTAAAAATTTTTACAGGCACTTTTTTTATTTTGTTCTTAATTGGAGTTTTGTTTTAAGCTCTTTTAATAAATCATCTTGAGGAGTAGGTTGTTTTTGTGTTTGAGTAGTTGTATTTGTTTTATTGAGTCCGCTGCTTAATTTATTTGATAGCTGATTTTTTAAATTTCCTGCTCCGTTCGTTGTAGTATTTGTTGAACTTAATTTAGGTGCAGGAAGAGGTGGAGCGTTTGGTATAGGTGGTGGTGTGGTATTAGTCGTTGTTGTAGTGGTTGTTAATTGTTGTGAACTTGTTATAGGTGTTCCTTGTGACTGAGTAGGTGGCGGTGGTGGAGTTTTTGGAAGATTGCTAAGGTCTAGACTATAACCTTTTGATGACGTTCCACCACCAAGAAGACTACTGAGTTTATTTTTTTGTGAAGAATCTAATTTATTAACAGATACGCTATTAGATTTCTTTAATCCTGCACCTGATCCATGAGTAGCTCCCAAAAGGCTATCTAAGTTACTAGCAAAAGTGCTTTTAAGATTTAGTCTTCCAACTGATTGAGTACGCTTTACTGTGGCTACTTTGTTTGTTGCAGTTGTAGTATTGTTAAATAGTGATGCTGCATTTTTAACAAGACCACTATTTACTACTTTTATATTAGAGGGCTTTGGTGCTACTGGTGGTTTAATAAGAGCTGCTTTATTAATCATTGATGCCATAGTTTTAACTGAATTAACACTTGCAGCTCTCAACATAGCGTTCGAGTCTTCAGATTTTGTTAACGTTGTAATCGTTGGTATTCCGAGGATTAAAGCAGTTAACAATATTTTATCTTTATTATTTTTCATTGTCTTCACCCCTTAATAACAACGTTTTTAAGGGATTTCTTCATAGATGTGTTCTTCAACAGGCTTTAGTTGTTGTTTTGGAGGTTGAGGAGCTGGTCCTTTATTTGGGTTATGTGCAGGTCTCTTTTTTAATCCTGTAGAATTCCCATTATTAGTAGTAGGTTTGGTAGTAGGTTGTTTAATAGTTAGAACATTTTCGTAAATAGGATCAGTAGTAGGAGTTTCATATGGAGATTCTCCCACAGTTGAATATGTCTGGTCACCTCTTTGAGGTACTGTAGGGGCTTTAGTACTACCATTACCATTAACTTTAACTATTTTGAGTTTGTGAGTTGTTATTATTTCTCCGAGTTTATCTAGACTTTTAGCAAGCTGTGGGTCAGTTTGCGGAAGGTTATCTAGAGTTTTCTTAGGAGTAGTAGTTTGGGAAGGAGATTTTTTTATGTTACTAACTGTTGTTCCAGAAAATTTTACTGGAGTTATATTTGGAGATTTAAGTTTAACAGTTGGGCTTGTTACTCTTGATGGTAATCTTATACCACTTATTTTAAATGCTTCAGCTTCTTTTTGGGAACTAAACAGTGCGATGATTGGAACGATTATGGCACTCCCTGCCAACAAGGATTTTAATATTTTATTCATAATTTAAAACCTCGCATATCCTTAAAAATTTAATACATTTCATATTTAATCTTATTATCGTCCCAACTTTTTGAAAATTTACAAAAAAAAGAAGTGATATCTTAAATAGATATCACTTCTAGTAGAATTAAAATTTAGTTTGTGTTAATTTAGTCTGTGATGTACCTGATTCAGTTATTGGTGTTAATTTAGTACCAGTTGTATTTCCATTACCATCTTTATTTTTTATTGGTATACTATTAGGACCTAATGAAGTAGTTCTTAGTGGAGGTGTTGGTTTTGTTGGTTTAGGTGGAGTAGCTGGTGGAGTTTTAGTTTGATTCCCAGATGAGCTAGAAGAAGTAGTGCTAGAAGAAGTAGAAGTACTAGTAGATGTAGTGGTAGTAGTACTAGTAGATGTTCCAGTGGTATTAAGCTTTGGCTTAGGTGCAACAGGTGGTGGAGTTTTAGTTGGGCTTGTAGAAGAAGTGGTGCTAGATGTTGTAGTGCTAGTAACTGTTGGTTTAGGTGTTTTGTTTGTAGCATTAATATCAGCATATGTTGGATCGCCAGTTGAGGAATGACCATGATATCCTAAATTTTCATATGTTGGTCCATTATTACCTGATGTAGATCCGCTAGTTGGGTTTTTAGAAGGAGCATTAATCTTTCCATTAGAATCAACAACAGCATATGGAGATGTACTTCCACCACTATCAGTACTGAATGTTGAAAGCCTATTTTGTCTTCCACTACTGCTGCCATTATTTCCGCTGTTAGTTTTTTTAACAGTAGTATATATTACTTCTTCAATCAAAACGGCATCTTTAGGTAGTACACTATTAGGTCCACCCCCATTATTCTTAAGTTTTATTGTAGAATATACTGTTCCGTCGGGACCTACTGTACCTTCAACAGTATAACCACCACTAGTAGTATTTCCACGTCCAAAGCAAGAAGTTAAACCACTAGTCCATCTAGATACTCTAGTTCCTAATCCACTGAAAAAATCACCAATGCCTCTAATTCCAGAAGTAACAGAAGCACCTACATTTCTAACTCGAGTACCCAAACCTGCAGCTTTTGCAGCTTGAGCTGAGGATGCTATGACGGTTGATGATAATATGATTGCCGAGCAAATTATTTTTGCACGCTTCAATTTTGTATTTTTTTTCATAATAATTGATCTCCTTAAATTAGATTCTCAATTAATTATTGATAATTAATGAAATTAATATAAAGTTAACATAATTAATGTAATATTAATATAAATCAAAATTTTATATTAATCAAGTTACAAGGTTTTAATTGTTTTTTAAAAATTATCGTAACTATTGATTAAATATTTAATTCATGAAAATTAATTTTAAAATTTTGCTAATTATTTCTAAAGTTTATATTATTTGGGGCGATATATGGTTTCATAGACATCATTTCTAAATACACACTCACTATAAATTTTAAATAAATTTGAATATTACTTGTTTATATGATATTATCTATATACTATATAAGTAATTTAAAATGAATGGGGTTAGATTTTATGGATAAAGTCGTTGTTTTAGATGCGTACACTATTAACCCTGGAGAATTTAATTGGGGTGTATTTTTAGATTATGCCGATAGAGTTGAGGTTCACGATAGAACACAAGAAGATGAAGTTTTTGAAAGAGTCAAAGATGCAACTTATGTTCTAACATGTAAAGTACCTTTAAGAGGTGAAGTTCTTGACAGATGTAAAAAACTTGAGTACATTGGATCAATGGCAACAGGAGTTGATCACATAGACATTGATTTTTGCTCAAAAAATAATATAACAGTCACAAATGTTCCAGATTATTCAACTAACGCAGTTTCTGAACTCGTGTTCGCATATATTTTTGAATATTTTAGAAAAGTTTCATTACATAATAGGCGAGTTCACAGCGGTGAATGGGTGAAGTCAAAAGATTTTTGTTTCTACGATAGAAGAGTATCTGAAATCGCAGGTAAAACACTTGGAATTTTTGGATATGGAAATATTGGGAAGAAAGTATCTGAGATTGCCGTAGCATTTGGAATGAAAGTACTAGTTCATACAACCACAAAAAGAGAAGACACAGACAATATAAAATTTGTATCAAAAGAAGAGCTATTCAAAAATAGTGACATATTATCTCTGCATTGTCCATTGACAAATGACACAAAACATATTATAAATAAAGAAACGCTTTCAATTATGAAAGACGGAGTAATTATTATTAACACAGCAAGAGGGAAACTTATAGACGAACAAGCCTTAAAAGAATCACTTCAAAATGGGAAAGTAGGGATTGCTTTTCTAGATGTTATTGAAGTTGAGCCGATGTTAGAGTCAAATGTTTTGTTAGGCGTTCAGAACTGTGTGATTACACCGCATTATGGATGGTGTCCACTTGAAACAAGAGAGAGATTATTTAATCAGTTGAGGATTAATCTACAAGAATTTTCAATACATGGAAATGTAATAAATGGGGTTAGTTATAAATCGTGAGGGATCACTTTAAAGTGGTCCCTCATTTTTTTAAAAATTTTAAAATTAAAAAAATATAACAAAATTATTAAAAAAGTATTGCAAAATATTACAAAATTTAATAAAATTGTAAAAAAGATGACGAAATGATGTGGCTAGATAAAAATTAACGACAAAACTATGTAGCAAAAATGTTAAACAGAATTCAATTAATTTTTATATTAAATGAAATAGATGTTAAGGAGAATTTATATGTTAAGAAAAAAATTAGCTAAATTCATATTAGGTGCAGTAATGCTTGGAGTATTTACATCATCATCTTTAGGAATGGGACAAGTTGTTAAAGCAAACCAAGTTCAATTAATCAATGCAAATGTTGAAACAGCTTCAGGAAGCACTGAAAACGGAAACGCAACTACAGATACAATAAACACTGAAAGTGGAAGTGAAACTACAACTCCAGGAACAGGTGGAGAAGGAACAGATAAGCCATCTACAGATGGTGGAACAACTACACCTACACCAGATCAAGGAAATGGTGGAGATAACAATACTGGTGGGGATAACAACAATGGTGGAAGCACAACTGATAAATATCCAGTAGTTAATGGTGTACTTGAATTTAATAATGATCTTGTTACTGGTAGTGGAAGTAGTACTACACAAGCATCTGCAGATGTTAAGTTAGCAAATATTATAACAGCTAGTAAAGATTTAGGAATTAAAACAATTAATATAGATTTAACTAAGACAACTACTACAACTAAAGCTACAACAGATGTAACTGGAACTGTTCAGTTAACTCAAGCTGTAGTAGATGCTATAAAGGCAAACGTAACAACTGCTAATCCATTGACTTTAAACTTTAAAAATGGTTCATTTGAAGTAAAGACTACTGGATTAACTTTAGACGGTAACGGTGCTTTAACAATAACTAGAGATACAACTAGCACTGGTGCAGTTATAGATGCTCAAGAAGATTTAACTATATCAAATGTTACATTTAAAGATACAGTTTCACCAGCTAAGGATGCGTTTATTAAAACTACAACTAATAAAAATGTTACTATACAAAACAATACTATAACAGGTATTTTATTTGATACAAAACCTGCAGTGCCTGCTACAGGAGTTACAGGAAACATATTTACTCCAGGATCTCAGTTGTATGTAGGACAAAATATGAAAATGGAAATAACTAAAGTTAATATTGGTGGTAACTTTGCAGATGCTAGATTTACAGTTACAGAAGGTACATCAACTGCTGGTATAACTATTGGTAAAGCTCAATTAAGCATAATTGAGGGAACAACATCAACAGATATCAATATTGATCAGCCAACAGGTACAAATATTATAAATCATGAGTTTACTGATTTAAAACGAAATACTCAATACACAGTAAAAGGAACTGCAGAAGTTGTTCTAGATGGTAATACATATCAAGGAATAACTGCTGAAAACAAAACAGATTTTAAAACATTAGACTTAGGTTCAAATGTTTCAAATATAGGATCAAGTTCAGCTACTGTTACAGCAAACGGAACATATACAGTAACTGCAACTAATGGATTAACTTTAAAATTAACTCCAAATGGACAAACATTTAATGGTACATCTACAGGTACTTCAAAACTTCCAGTAGATTTTAGATTAACAGGTCTTACTTCATATACAGATTACACATATGAAATATTAGATGGAACAACTGTTGTACTTAAAGGAAAGTTTAGAACAGCATCTTCATCAACAATATCTGGAGGAAGCTCAAGTAGTTCATCTTCAACTACTTATGATATTAAAACAACTGACATAAATAAAGGAAATATAAGAGATATCACAGCATCTATACCTGTTTCAAATACTAGTTTAGCTAACAGCATGAGAGATGGAAGAAATTTCTCAACTAATGTTGAAGGTGTTACTGTAGAATATAGAAACGGTAATGTAGAATTAGTAGGATTGGTTCCTGAAAAAGAATACAAAAACTTCCACATAACTTATACTGATAAAAATGGAACTAGTAGAAGAGTTAATGTTGCAACATTTACAACAAAAGTTTCTGAAACTAAATTAAGAGAATTTATATGTAATGTGTATATATACTCTTTAGGAAGACAAGCAGATGAAAGAGGATTTGCTTATTGGGAAAACCAATTGTCAACTAAGGTTACAACTCCAGAAAACTTTGTTACAAACTTATTATCAGAGAAAGAATTTTTAAACTTAAACTCAACAACTGCTTCAAGAGTTGAAGCTTTATATGAAGTAATTGTTGCTAGAAAATCTGATGCAACAGGATTAAAATTCTGGACAGATAAATTTGATGCTTTAAAGGGTAATGGTTACACTGATTCTTTAGCTCTATCATCTATAGTTAATGAAATGGTTAATGAATCAGAATTCCAAGCTAGAGTTAAGTCATTAGGTCTTTAATTTAAAGCTTACCTTTATGGTAGGCTTTATATTTTTTTAGAAAATTTTTAAAAAATAGTTGTAAAATTGTTACATGATTGTTTAAATAATATTAAGACAAATATTTAAATGAATTGTAATCTAAGGAGAAAATTTATGTATAAAAAATTACTTACCTTGATTTTATCATTGTCTATTTCAGTATGTGGGACTGTTACAGCTTTTGCTATATCATCTCAAACTACAAAGGATACAGCAGATACAACATCGAAAATTATAGTTCCAAAGTATGACATAACTATTAACGGCGGAATAGGAGATGAAGTTATTGAGTTTGATCCTATTGTAAATGTAAGTGCATCAGTTGTAGACAAGACTACTAGTTCAGCTATTGTGGATATATATACTAATTCCACTGATTCGTTTACTTTAGATTTATACAGAGATTATGATGATGTTAAAATTTATAGTTATAATGAATCTTCAATGGGATCAAGAGAGTTTAGATTATCGGGTCTTACTCCAGAAACAGATTATACTTATAAAATATTTGATGAATCAGATCGACTTGTATATAGTGGAACATTTAGAACGTTACCTTTATCATCATCATCTTCTTCATCTTCATCAAATTCCAGTATAAGTGTGTCAGTTGTAGATAGGACTACTGATTCAGCCAATATAGAAGTACGTACAAATGTTAATGATTCATTAAGATTGTATTTGTATAGAGATTATTATAATGGTACTTATGTTGGTAATTATAGTGAAGACTCATGGCTTTCAGGAAGATTTAGATTAATAAATCTTAACCAAAATACGGATTATTATTATGAAATAGTTAGTGAATCAGATAACAGATCTTTATATAGAGGATCATTTAGAACATTATCTAATTCATATTCGCCAAATTATAGTATAAATGTGTCAGTTTTAGATAGAACGTATAATTCAGCTAATATAGAAGTGCGTACGAATCTTAATGATTCATTAAGATTGTATTTGTATAGAGATTATTATAATGGTACATATATTGGTAATTATGCTGAAGATGCATGGCGTTCAAGAAAGTTTAGATTAACAAATCTTAACCCAAATACTGACTATTATTATGAAATAATTAATGAATCAAATAAAAGCTCTTTATATAGAGGATCATTTAGAACATTAACTTCATCATCATCGTCTAGTGGAAGTTCAAATAACAATAGTTCAATTTCATCAAACATTTATGAAATTAAGGAAGCTGATATAAACAGAGCAACAATAAAAGATACTACAGCAATTATACCAGTTTCAAATACAAGTTTGGTTAGCAGTATGAATGAGGGTAGAAATTTTTCTACTAGTATTAATGATGTTACTGTAACATATAGAAATGGAAATATAGAGTTAGTAGGATTAATTCCTGGAAGACATTATGGAAATTTAACTATATCTTACACTGATAAGAGTGGAACTAGTAGAAGAGTAACGGTTGCATCATTTACAACTAAATCTAGCGAATCTAAAGTAAGACAATTTATAATTGATGTTTACAAATATTCTTTAAATAGACAACCTGATGAAAAAGGATTTTCTTATTGGGAAAACCAATTAATAAAAAAAGTTATATCACCTGAGAATTTTATTATGAATTTATTATCAGAGAAAGAATTTTCAATTTTAAATACTACAACTAGTGCAAAAATAGACGCTTTATATAAAGTAATAGTTAATAGAAATTCTGACGCTGTAGGTTTAAAATATTGGACAGATAAATTTGAAGATCTTAAGAGAAGTAATCAGTCTGATTCATCAGCTTTAACGTCAATAGCTAATGAAATGATTAGTGAATCAGAATTCCAAGCTAGACTTAAAGATTTAGGTATTTAATTTAATTAATTGAAAGCTTACCATTAATTGGTGAGCTTTTTATTTTTTAAAATATTTAAAAAAATAGTTGCAAATTTATTACATAATTGTTAAAATAATATTAAGATAAAGATTTAAATGAATTGTAATCTAAGGAGAAAATTTATGTATAAAAAATTGTCTGCTTTACTTTCATCATTTCCTATCTTAGTATGTGGGGTATCTGCAACTTCTGCAAGTGCATCACAAGTAATGGTTGTTCAAAATGTAAATATGATAAGCCATAGAAACTCAATTTCATTTACTGGAAACGTTGATCCAAAATTTAGTGATGGAGATTTACGTGTTTTGGCTTTAGATGAAAACAATAATAAGGTTTATGAAAGCGAAAAATTAACTTTAAATAGAAGAGGGCAATTTGCTACAGAAATTAAAAATTTAGATCAATCAAAGAATTACAATTTATATGTTTCTTGCTCATATGGTGAAGGTAGTTCTAAGAATACAATATTTTCTCCGTCAATTGAGGCAAGTACTCTTAAGATTAAAACACAAGTTGAGTTTGAAGGAACGGACAATGTGAAAATTAAGATTTTAGAAAATAATTTGCCAAACGAATATTATCCTCTTTATTTAGTTTTGAAACTTGATGGGAAAGTATTTAAAACTGCTGAATTACCTAAGAGAGATAATTTGGTTTTAAATCTTACAGGGTTAAGAGAAAATTTAAATTATACTTATGATATCGTAACTAAAAGTGAAAATATTGAGAAAGTTGTAGATAATGGTATGTTCAAAACGCTTCAATCCGATAAAAATGAAAATCAAGGATCATCAAATTCAAAAATTTTATATTATACACTAACGAGTGATGATATAAACAATTCAAATATTGAAGATATTAAAATTGATTTAAATTTAAATGATGATATTAAAAAATTTGCAATAGGAGTAACGGATTTTAAAAGTAATATAGAAGGCTTAGATATAAAATTTTTAAATGGTAAATTGACTGTTAGTAATTTAGTTCCATCAAAGAAGTATTCAGATTTAAAAATATATTTTGATTCAAAAGATGGAAATAGGATAGTTTTAAACGTTGCACCATTTAAAACTCTTCAAGAAACAAGCGACATTAATAATTTTGTAAGATCTGTATATTTTAATTCTTTAAATAGAAATCCAGATGAAAAAGGATTTAAATTTTGGATTGATAGCTTATCTAGTGGAAAAGTTAGTTTTGAAAATTTTGTGATAAATTTATTATCTGAAGAGGAATTTTTAACATTAAGATCAACAACTGAATCAAAAATTGAGGGACTTTATAAAGTTATCGTTAACAGAGAGTCTGATAATGAGGGGTTAAGATATTGGGTTAGTAAGTATGATACGATTGTTTCCAAGGGATGCTCTAATGAATTTGCCTTAAGAGTTGTTGCTGAAACTATGGTTAATGAAAATGAATTTAAAAATATAGTTAAAAATTTAAAGGGATCATTAAAGAAAATTGCTTAAATAAAAGGCTACTAGTTAACTAGTAGCCTTTTATTCAACTGTTACAGATTTTGCAAGATTGCGAGGCTTGTCAACGTCGTTACCTCTAAATGTTGAAACATAATAAGCAAAAAGCTGCAATGGAATTATAGATAATAGTGGAGTAAAAATATCTAATGTATTAGGTATTAATATAAGTTCGTCGCAACAATCATTTGGGAACTTTAAAGTTTCTTTTGTAATAGCTAAAACTTTTGCTCCACGTGCTTTAACTTCTTTTGTATTGGCCATCATTTTTTCTATTAATTTGTCTTGAGTCGAGAGAGCAACAACAAAGGTTTTATCATTAACGAGTGCTATTGTTCCATGTTTTAATTCTCCAGCACCTATTGCAAAAGAATTTATATATGAAATTTCTTTGAGTTTAAGACTTGCCTCAAATGAAATATCCATATCTAGAGTTCGTCCCATATAAAAAATATTTTCATTTTGGAATTGTTTATGTGCAATGTCTTTAATTTTTTGAGTATTATCTAGTATTGTCTGGGCTTTTTCTGGAATTGTTTGAAGCTCTTTTAAAAATTTTTCAATTTGGTTATCGTTTAAAAATTTCAACAACTTTCCAAACTCTAGTGCAATAAGATTTAAAGCAAGTAATTGGCATGTGAAAATTTTTGTTGATGCAACTCCTATTTCAGGTCCACCGATTGTATAGAATATATAATCCGATTCACGAGTTATTGAAGATCCGATAATGTTAACTATGCTTAATATCTTTGCTCCCTTTTCTTTTGCAAGTCTTATACTCTGAATCGTATCTAAAGTTTCACCTGACTGTGAAATACAAATAACTAAAGTTTTGTCATCAATTATTGGATCGTTGTATCTGAATTCTGAGGCTATTTCACATATAATATCTATTCCTACAAATTTTCTAAAAATATATTTTCCGATTAACCCTGCATTATAGGCTGTACCACATCCGACAATGTAAAATTTATTAAAATTTCTCAGTTCTTCCTCTGTTATATTTAGGTTTTGAATATTTAATTTATTTTTAATTATATTGTGATTTAATATGTTTTTCAGTGTCTTTGGTTGTTCATGAATTTCTTTAAGTGTGAAATGATCAAAATTTTCTTTCTCAGCTTCTTCAACTTGCCATGTGATTTCAATGGATTCTCTTTCAATAGAATTTCCAGACTCATCGTATATATTTATGTAATCTTTTGTAATCTCTACAAATTCATTATTTTCAATTAATATTACATTTTTGGTGTATTTTAAAATTGCAGGTATATCTGATGCTATGAAATTTTCATTTTCACCAACACCAACTATGAGTGGGCTGTCTTTTCTTACAGCTATTATTTTGTTAGGATCATCTTTTGCAATTACACTCAGAGCATATGATCCAGTTAATTTTTGAGTGACTTTATAGAGTGTACTTAATAAATTCCCATTCCATAGATGATCTATTAAATGTGCTATAACCTCTGTGTCTGTTTCTGATTTTAATTTAATATTAAAATTTTTTTCCAATAACTCTTTAAGTTCAATGTAGTTTTCAATTATTCCATTGTGTACTATTGCAATTGTATTTATTGAATTTGTGTGCGGATGAGCATTTATATCTGAGGGTTCACCGTGAGTTGCCCATCTTGTATGCCCTATTCCGATATTGCTTGTTAGTTTTATGTTAGATAACTTTCTTTCTAAATTTGAGATGTTGCCTTTTGACTTTTCGATAAATATAGATCCTTGAGATAATAAGGCTATTCCTGCTGAATCATATCCCCTATATTCAAGTTTTTTAAGTCCATGAATCAATATAGGTAAGGCATTTTTTGATCCTGTATATCCAATTATACCGCACATAACAATACCTCCAAAAATTATTACTTTCCATATAATTCTAGCAAAAAATATTTTTGATATCAATCAACTATTAGTATTTAAAAATATAGTTTATTATAGAATAATTTTTTAAAATAGGTAGTAAATGAGTGAAATTTTAAAATTAGTTTTAAAAGAAAAATCTATTTATAATAGATCAAAACTTTATAAAACAATTGTGCATGATAAGTTTAAACATAATGATAAAGTGCCGATAATTTATAGTTACTTAGGTGAAGTTGATTTTGAAAATTATTTAAAAGATTTGGAGATTGAACAATATCCTTTAAAAGGTAATTTTGGTATTATTCATTTAAATATTGGTGAGCTTGATATAGTAAATGAAATTTTTAATGATTTTAAAAATGAAATTTATTTTGATTTTTCATATCCAATTGTATTAAATGATTCAAATTCTAATTTTAATTCCTGTGTTACTGATC
The DNA here is from genome assembly GCF_000283555.1 of Candidatus Arthromitus sp. SFB-rat-Yit. Lineage (NCBI taxonomy): Bacteria > Bacillati > Bacillota > Clostridia > Eubacteriales > Clostridiaceae > Candidatus Neoarthromitus > Candidatus Arthromitus sp. SFB-rat-Yit. The sequence goes on along the minus strand of NC_016012.1, from coordinate 1,004,738 downwards.
TTAATAATTCTCAAAAATTATATGGATCAGATGTTGTTATTGCATTTATAGATTCGGGCATTGATTATACTATCAATGCTTTTAGAAATGAGGATGGAACAACAAGAATTAAATATATGTATAACGCTACAACAGGAGATCTTTATAATTCGGATCAAATAAATGAGGCACTTAGAAGTGAAGATCCTTTTAGCGTTATTAGTGAGCGTGACTATAAAGGTCATGGAACAGAAGTTGCATCTCTTGCTTGTGCTGGAGGAAATATAAATATTAATTCATATGGTGTAGCACCTAGAGCATCTATAATTAGTGTAAATAGTACAACAAATATTGATTCAACTATTGTACTTTTTCACACTATTATGATGGGACTCGATTTTTTAGCAAAAAAACAAGATGAAGAGAAGTTCCCATTAGTTGTAAATTTAAGTTTTAGTACTAACTATGGAGCTCATACTGGGACAAGTTTATTTGCAGAATATGTAAGAAATTTTGCTACGAGAGAAAATACTACTGTTGTAGTGTCTGCTGGTAATGAAGGAGGTGCAGCACATCACAAAAGTGGAACTATTGTTCAAGATGGAGAAGATGTTGGAATTGAAATTTCAGGTAATCATGAGCTTGTTATAGTTTCATTATATAAAGGAGTTCTGTCTGATGTGGTTGTAACGATAAGTTCACCCTCTACAGGAGTAAGTCGTCCTATAAGATTGTTTGAGGGTAATCAGCGTGCACGAGTAGGAGCAGATGTTGTTGATGTTTTGTATACCGGTCCTACAAGATATAATGTTTTTGGTGAATGTTTAATTAGTATTGGAGCATATAGAAATTCAACTATTGAGGAAGGAATCTGGAATATAAACATTAAGTTATATAATGAGTTTGAGAGTACTTACAATATGTGGTTGCCAACAACTGAGTCTATTGGTAGAAGTACTCGATTTTTGAAACCTGATAATAATGATACTTTAGGTTCTCCTGCTACTGTATATAATGTAATTTCTGTTGGAAGTTATAACTATAGGCGTGAAAGTGTTTCTATTTTCTCAGGTAAGGGATCTATTGACGACAAAAATAATTTAAAGCCTGATGTATTAGCTCCGGGAGAGAACGTTAGAGTTATAGGAATTGGTGGAAGAGAATATGTGGTTTCGGGTACAAGTTTTTCGACTCCAATCGTTTCTGGAATATGTGCACTCTTGATGGAGTGGGGAATTGTTAAAAAAAATAAACCCAATTTGTATGGAGAAGTTATAAAATATTTTTTAGTTAGGGGAGCAAATAGAGTTAGGGGAATAGATTATCCGAATAATTCTTATGGATATGGATTTATTTGTGGATCTAAGGCATTTATAGATATTGAGGATAGCGTTGATAATATTTTATACGATATAAGAAGGGATGAATTTGGCAAGAATAGAGAATTGGAGGAGCAAGAAATCATAAACCCTATTCAAACTTATGATCAACTTGAAAATATAAATATTTTAAAATATGATGACATGAATATTAATATTTGTTCGCTTAATAATCTTAGCGATGATAGTAGAGCACAATTTTTAGTGACTGTTCAAAATAATGTGAACTTTACTGATAAAGATTATTGTATTTATCCTTTAAAAGAGGAAAATGAAGAAGTTTACCTATCAATATTATCATTCCCGATAAATAAATTAGATATGTTATATGAAAATTATGTTCCGGATGGATCAGTAAATATTGAAGCTTCCTATTATTATACACTCTGTAGTGAGAGTATATCTCCATTATCAGATTCAGGAATTTACCAAACACAAAGTAATGAATATTTGGATTTAACAGGAAGAGATGTGATAATTGGAATAATAGATACAGGAATTGATTATTTGAATGAAAATTTTATGGATGAGCTTGATCAAACTAGGATTTTAGAAATTTGGGATCAAACAATTGATGATGATGTACATCAACCTAATGTTCTTTTTGGGAAAATTTATACAAAGGAAGATATAGATTCTGCAATCAGGCTTAAAAAAAGCGGAGGAGATCCATATACAATTGTTCCATCTAGAGATATAAATGGACATGGAACATCGATGGCTGGAATTACAAGTTCCTCTGGGGTTGGTTTGATTAGAGGAGCGGCACCTGCAAGTAATATAGTTGTTGTGAAATTAAGAGAAGTGTATGATACTTTAAGAGATGTATTGGATTTTCCTAAAGATATAGCTATATATAATGAGGTTGTAATATATTTAGCACTTAGGTATTTGAGGTCAATTAGATTTAAATATAATAAACCAGTTTCTGTTTTATTGCCAGTTCAATCTAATGCTGGATATCATACTGGAGAATCCTTTATTTCAAAACAAATTACAGAGTATTCGAAAAATTCAGGATTTATTGTTTCAGTTCCATGTGGAGATCAGGCAAACAAAGAAATACATGTTGAGGGTCAAATTGATAAAAAAAATGGAGAAGAAGTTATAGAATTTTTTTCAGATAGAGGACAAACGCGTTTAAAAATTGATATATTTATAGAATATTATGCAAAGGCAGCATTTTATATAATTTCTCCTTCAGGTGAGAGAACCAGAGAATTTGATGTTAAGGGAGTTACTTATAATAAGTATAATTTTAAATTTCTGTTAGAGCAGACAGAGATGAAAATATTTTGTGAGATTAAAGAAACATCTATTTCTATTATTCAATATGTTGGGATTTCATTTGTGAATTTGAAATCAGGAATTTGGCAGATAGTTATTGTATCAAAAGATGATATAAAATTAAAGTATGATGCCTATTTGCCGATTAAGGAACTTTTAAAACCAGATACTAGGTTTTTGAATTCAACATCAATTAGTACAGTTACTCAACCAAGCTCAGCACACCTTGCCATTGCTATGGCTTATTATAATCAAAACCTTACTTCAATTGTAACAAAGTCGGGTCAGGGATTTACACTCGATAATAGAATTGTACCGCTTCTTGCTGCAGGTGGCGTAGATATTTTGACCATAGGAAAAGGTGGAAGGGAAATTTTTATGACTGGAAGTTCTGTTGCTGCAGCTGTAGCTGCTGGAGGTATCGCATTAATTTTAGAATGGGGAATTGTAAGAAAAAATAAATTAAATTTAGATTCTACTATTATAATGTGGTTGCTTGTGAGTTCAGCTGTAACTCCAAAAGGTTATGAATATCCAAATAGATATTGGGGATATGGAATTTTAAATATAAGAAACGTATTTGATGTTTTAAGATAAAATTTTTAGCTTACTAAAAAAATTTTTTTAGTAAGCTTTTTTTGTGTATAAAAAATTTTAAGATTGAAATAATCACAACATAAATATGACTGCGGGGGTATTTAATATGGATAATATTAAAGTTACAGATATAGATATAAAAATTGAAAGTAAGGAAGATATAATAAATTATCTTAAAAGCACAGATAGGATTGACTATAATGCACTTATAAATATTTTTAAGTCAAATGACGAAATTATATTGAGCAGAAAAGAAATTATATCTTTATTAAAAATTATAAATGACAAGAGTAATAGAAGATGTCCTTATTGTGATAGTAGATTTATATCAAGACATCAAAAGTATACTAAATATAAGGATGGAGTTACAAAAGAAAGATTCAGATGTAAAGAGTGCAGAAAAACTTTTTCGGATACAACAAATACAATATTTCATAATGCGAAGTTACCGTTTGAAAAAATTCAAATGTGTGTAAAAGAAGTAACTAGCGACAATACTATAAGGAAAGCTGCAAAAAATTTAGATATTTCAGTTCCTACAGCCTTTTATATGAAACACAAAATATTAAACAATAAGGTAGCTGTTGATATTTGATGTGAAATGTTTTGATTTAATTTTTATAATATTAATTTTATAAGTTGTTATGGTTAAAGACTTCATAGGTAGAATTTGGAGAATAGTATTTTAAATATAAACACTACTTATTTTAAGTAGTGTTTATATTTGTTTATATTATGATATAATCGATTTACCTTTTATTTAAAATTTGTTGGAGGTAAATTTGAAAATTAAAACGGTTTATACATGTTCAAATTGTAAATTTGAACAAGCTAAATGGTCGGGCAAATGTCCTAATTGTAATGTTTGGAATTCTTTTGAAGAGTCTGAGGTACTTAAAAAGGCAAATGCTAAGGTTAATACATACACAAAAACTTTGACTACTTCTAAGAAGGCTCAAAAACTTTTAAATGTAGAAGTACTTAATAGCGATAGAATAGTAACTGATATTAGTGAGTTTAATAGAGTTGTTGGCGGTGGGATTGTAAGAGATTCTATAAGTATACTCGCGGCAAGACCAGGAGCAGGGAAATCAACATTATTACTTCAGGTTGCTTATGATATTTCAAAAAAAGGGTTTAAAGTTTTGTATGCATCTGGGGAAGAAAGTGAAAGTCAAATAAGGAAAAGAACTGATAGAATAATTCCTGAATTATCTGATGAAAATATATGGATATATTCTGATATTTCATTAAATAATGTAATTAGCGTAATTAATGACATTGATCCAGATTTTATAATAATCGATAGTATACAAACTTTTATACTAGAAGAATATTCGTCAAGACCAGGATCACCCACTCAAACAATGGAGTGTGCAAATGAGCTTTTGAGAATTGCAAAAAGTTCAAATAGGCCTAGAGCTGTTATGATAGTAGGACAAATGACTAAAGAAGATGAATTAGCTGGTGTTAGAGCTTTAGAGCATTTGGTTGATTGTGTGCTTATGATAGAAGGAGATAATTTTGAGGAATTGAGATCTCTTATTTGTACAAAAAATAGATTTGGAAGTACTGGAGAGGTAGGATTTTTCTCTATGACAGAGAGAGGTATGGTTTCTATTGATAATCCATCACAGTTTTTTATGACACAGAGAGATGAAAATAATGAAGTTTTTGGAAGTTGTCTAGGTGTTGTGAAAGAAGGTAATAGATGTATTGTTGTTGAAATTGAAAGTCTTGTTTCAAATTCTATAACGCCATACCCTTCAAGAATTTCTGATTGTTTAAAGAGAGATCAATTAAACACTCTTATTTCAATTTTAGAAGAGAGAGGACGAATAAAATTATTTGATAAAAATATTGTAATTAAATCTACTGGTGGTATTAGATTGAGGGAACAGTGTGTTAATTTATCCATCATTATTAGTATAGTTTCTTCTATAAAGAACAAAGCTATAGATAATGGCTATGTGTTTATTGGTGATGTTGGACTTACAGGGGAAATAAAAAGAGTTCCATCTATGGAACTTAGACTTAAAGAAATTGATAGATTGGGATTTAAAAGAGTTTATGTTCCTTATGGTGAGAATTATAGGGTGGGAAATTTTAAAAATATAGAAATAAAAGCTTTTAAATATATACATGAAGTTATTAATGACATATTTTAAAGCAGGGAATTTCATTATATGTAATTCCTTGCTTTTTTTACCTTTAAAAATTTAGATAAATCATGTTTTAAATGAAGAAAAATAACAAATAATATTTTATATATTTTATGCTTATTGTGGTTTTAAGAAAGTGGGAATTTTTATATGTCTCTTAAATTTAAGATATTATTATTCAGTATAGTTATTTCTATATTAAACGTTTTAATTGCTTCGTTCGGACTTTCTATAATTAAAAATGATTTTTTAATTCAAAAAGTTGATGCTTTAAGAGGAAAGTCACAAATTACATCATTACAGATTGAAAATCAAATAAATAATTATATTTTAGATTTTAAATTTTTAGGAACAATGATTAAAGACTCTCAGTACATAGTTGAAGATAGTCAAATAAATAATGATAAACCTTATTCTATTATTAGAGATTATATAAATTTGAATAATAATTTTGTAAAAGATGTAACAATTATTAATTCTGAAGGTGTAGTTGAAGTATCTACAAACAGAAGGTTAGAGGGAACAAAGGTAGATAATTTAGATGATATTGTAAAAAATAACAAATTAAAAGATGATTATGGTGTGTATTTAGACTTTGATTCTAATAAAGGGGAAGTTGATATTGTTTTAGTATCGAATATTCCTAATACTAATGGTTTATCGGATAAATATTTGTGTGGAATATTATCATCTGATTTAATTAAAGAAATCGTTTCCAATATGAAAATTGATATATTACATGATAGCAATGTTGAAATTTATACTGCTGATAAGCGAGTTGTTTATTCTGATTTTAAAAATATTGTTGGAGAGTACTTAAATGATGAAAATATGCTGACTAATATATCAAAATCTGATTCCGGAAATCTTTTATATTTAAGTGATATAAATATCGGGAAAAGAGATTATAAGATGTTGACTTATTATATTTCAGGACTTAAATGGAAGATTTCTTATTTTGCATCTGTATCATCTATGGATGAGTCGTTTACAAAGAATCAAATAATTACTTGTATATTGTTAGGAGCATTTGTAATTTTACTTACGATTATATCATTGTTTACACTTAAATTCCTGATTTTATCAAGATTAGAAGAAAATGATAGGATAATTGATAAGACATCAAATTTTGAACTTATAGATAATTACAAGCTTAATAATAATTCCAAGGATGAGTTGAGTAAATCTTATAATAGTTTAATTAGAATGAGATTAAATATTGGGAAAATGATAAAAACAATTAAGATTAAGATAGTTGATTTGAACTCTAAGTATAACGATATTGAATTTTTAACAAAAGAATTGAAAGATTCCACTACAATTACATCGTCTGAAACGGATAATTTATATGCTGGTATGGAAGAAACAAATGCGACTCTTCAAGAAATAACAGCTTCATCAAAACTTATAAGTGATGAGATGTTTAACATAAAAATGAACGCTGAAAAAGGATATGATAGTACTCAAGATATTTCTAAGAGAACTAATTTGATAAAGAGTAATATCACAGAGTCAAAAGATAAAGCTATACAGATTTATGAAAATGTTAAGAGTGATTTGGAAACAGCAATAGATAAATCAAAAGAAGTTGATGAAATTAATACTCTTACAGAATCTATTTTGAGTATTGCTAGTCAGACAAATTTACTTGCACTTAATGCGGCAATTGAGGCAGCGAGAGCAGGAGAGGCAGGAAAAGGATTTGCTGTTGTTGCAGAGGAAATTAGGACTCTTGCGGAAGAAAGTTCAGTTACAGCAAACAATATTAAGAGTATAGCTCAGAATGTTAATACATCTATTGAAAGTTTGATTACAAGTTCAAGACAAATTTTGGACTTTATAGATAATAAAATTATTCTTGATTATGATAGCTTTATAGATAGCAGTGAAGAATATAGAAGTGACACATTTAAGATTAATGATTTTATGAAAAATTTCTTGGATATATCTAAGAAAGTAAGTGATGCAGTTGAAACAATAGTTGGATCAATAACTGAAATTTCAACTACTGTTAATACTGGAACTATTGGATTGTCAAATATTTCTGATAAGAATTTTCAGATTGTTGAGAAGATAGATAGTTTGAAACATTTTATTAAGGAAAATAAACTTACAACAGCTCAATTGAATAATATTGTAAACAAATTTAAAATTTCAGAGGATCTTCATCTACAAATAGTAGAAAGCAATCAGGAGTATTCCATGAATCAAAATAATTTTGAAGATAATGGAGAAAAAGTTGACGACATAGAATAAAAGTTTTGTGTTAAGGGGGAGAAGTATGGGAGCAACTAATATTAAAAATAATTATCAATATTCAAATTTGGATACTAATAAATTTGATTTAATAATGCACGAAACTGAGAAAATGTATTTCTTAAGTCCAAAACCTATAATGTTTGTGATACAGAATTATGATCTTTTTGAAAATCAGATAAAGCAAGGTTATTATGATAAAGAATCATACAAGATGCTTATGAGTGCTTATTTTATGAAAGAGTATGAGTGGGAGATTGATATACAAAATATACAGTATATACCGAGTGATGAAATGGCGTATACGTTAATATTTGAGTCATTGACTCAGGTGAATGATAATGTGGTTGTACTTTCTCCTTTAGAAAAAATACTACGTTATAAGATTTTGGCATCAAGTAGGAATCTTATATCAATACCACTTATTTATGAAGGAGATAAAGTGGAACTTGATTTTGAGCTTTTAGAAAAATATTCTAAGGGTTCTAAGGTTATGGTTATAAGTAATCCGCATTATCCTTCTGGAAGATGTTTTACTGAAGAGGAGCTAAAAAAACTTGGAGATATTGCGAGAAGGAATAATCTTTGGATTTTGAGTATTGAAGAAGGGTATGAATTAACAAGAGAAGGAGTTAAATATATTCCTCTTTCTAAAGCATTGAACAATAGTAGTAATGTTATAACATATTTAAGTCCATGCAAAACATTGAATTTGATGGATAGTACTATGGGTAATTTGGTTATAAATAATAAAAAATTTAGAGATTTTATGAAGCACCAGTTAAGTGAAAATAGTAGGTTTGCGATTAACGCAATAGATGTTGAAATATTTAATGTATTTTATAGTAGAATAGATATTTGGTTGAGGAAGCTCAGAGATTATGTCAATAAAAATTTTGAATTATTTGATACTTATCTTAAAAATATATTTGGGACAATGGAACTTGAAAAACCTGAGAGTGGAACTTTAGCATTTATTGATTTATCGAAATATGGATATATGCCTGAGGAACTTGAATATAGAATTTTAAAAAATGGTAAACTTACAGTTAAGTTTGGAGAAGAAATTGAAGGAAGTCTTCAAGGTAAGATTGCAATTAATATGGCCTATCCTAGAGAAATGTTGAAAGAATGTTTTAGTAGGATAAGAACAGTATTAAATTAAAAAGAAATATGTATACAAAAAAGGAAAGTATCACATAATTTATGATACTTTCCGTTTTTATTTTGACTATTTGTCTTTATTCAAGTCTTTCAAATAGGTATTACCTTCTTTAAGTAGTCCTTTTCTTGTTAGGTCTAACAATTTTTGGATAGATTCTTTACTTTCGTTGCTGCTCAATGCCATAAGATTTGCAGACATAATATCTGTAAGATTAACCTTAAGAAGTTTCTCTTCAGAATTTTTTATCGCTCTTTCTGAATATATAATGTAATCGAGAACTTCAGTAATTTTTTCATAGGCTTCATTGGCATTGATTTCATTTTTTATATTTATATTTTTAAGATTTAATTTGTTTGCATCGAGTTTTGGAATGAGAATGCAATTTTCTAGAGATTTTGAATCGAATACTTTAAATACAAGTTCATTTTTGCTGTTGTAAAATAAATTTTCACGTATATCAACGCTTAATTTATCTGAATCTTTATTAAATTTTTGACGTAATTCTTCGAATTTAAAATTTAGCGATTCACGACCAAAGGAAGTATTATTCTCATTTTTACATTTATCAAAAATTTCTTTCATTTCTATGATGGTTTTTTTTACTTCACTTAAAGTTGACTTAGCTATTTGCACATAAGTTATACCTATTTGATAATTGCGTGTTATATATTGTGATTCTGTTAGCTCATCCATAAGATAATTAATTTGAACATGGTCAGAAGTTGAGTTATCTTTGGATAAATTATTATCTATTTTTTCAATTTTAAAAACATTTAAGGCTTTTGTGATGTTAGAATTTTTATTTATCTTCATAGTTAGATCCTCCTTGATCAAGAATATACGTCCTTGTAAATAAGCCTTACTAATATTAATCGTAGCATGATTTGGAATTTTAATATATATTGTATAAAAATAGATTAGCTATTATAATAAAACATAGTTTTGTGATAAAGTTTAAAAAAATTAAGGGAGGAAACATTGTTGGTATATTTGATTTATATAATATTGGCAATAGCTGTAATAGTATTTTCGATAAAAGCAGCTGATTATGTTGATTTAATCGATAAAAAAACAAATATATCTGGGGCTTTTATAGGAGGAGTTGTGCTTGCAGCAGTGACATCTCTTCCTGAGTTATTCACAAGTATTTCTGGAGCGCTTATTTTAAATAATTCTGAGATTGTTTTGGGAAATATTCTAGGTAGCAATATTTTTAATTTAGCTACATTGTCTGTTATTGTTATTTTATTTATAAGGGGTTTTGTACAAAGCCAAATAAGTAAAAGTCATACTAAAATAACCATGTTTATTATAGTAATAAATATAATTTTATTTTTACCAGCTTATTTTTCAAAAGATTTTAACATTTTTAATATTAGTGTTGTTTCAATTTTAGTTTCGATTTTATATTTTACTTCTTTGAAATTTATGGCTACTAATGATATAGATGGTGGTCAAGATGGAGAAGAAGATGAGGAGAATAGTCTTACACTTAAACAAATTTTTATAAGATTTATACTTTCTAGCATAGGATTGGTTATTGCAAGTATTGCTATAACGTATGTAACAGATATAATTTCTATAAAATTAAATTTAGCTGCAAGTTTGAGTGGTGCTTTATTTTTAGGAATAGCAACATCACTCCCAGAGGTTACATCATGTCTGGCACTTGCTAAAAAATCAAAATTTAATTTAGTAGTAGGAAATATTATTGGAAGTAATATGTTTAATCTATTTATAATTTCGATAATAGATCTTTTGTATACAAGGACATCACTTTATTTTACTAATCATATACAAACGAAAATTTTATTATTATTTGGATTTATTGCAACGATATTTATTGCAATTTTGCTTATAGTTAAAAATTCCAACAAAAAGTTAAAATTTGTTTATTTGTTATTGAGTTTAGCAAGTATATTAACATATTTTCTATACTTAATTTTATCTTTGTAAGGAGGTGTTTAGTTGAAACGAAGGAAAGTATATAAGGTTTTTATATCATCGCTAATTTTGATATTCTTTTTATTTATAGGTGGTCAGGTTGCAAAATCATACTATGATGCGAAAAAAATATACGATGAAGTAAAGCCAGCACTTATTAATGAAGAAATGTTAAATAGGAAGGAAAAAAATGAAGTATTAATTTTGCTTTATCACAACGTGACAAATAGTAAGAAGGTAAGTCAAGAGGATGACTTATATGTACATATTGATGATTTTAGAGAGCAATTAGATTATATAGTTGAGAATGGATATAATGTAGTTACGTTGGAAGAATTATATAGATTACGTAAATCTTATGAAGAGATTCCGGCTAAAACATTAATTTTAACTTTTGATGATGGTGATAAAAGTTCATATGATACTATATTTCCTGAGCTTCAAAAACGGAATTTAAAGGCAAGTTTTTTTGTAACAACGAGACAACTTGGAGAAAAGGGATACGTGACAAAAGAAAATCTTGTAGAGATGCATAAAGCTGGTCAAGATATTGAAAGCCAAGGTCATAACAATGAAGATTTTATTAATACATCACTTGCTCAAGTTCATAAGTCCATGTATACAAGTAAAAAAATATTGGAAGAAACGTTAAATAAACCAATTTTATTTTTGGTTTATCCAAATTCTTCATTTAATTCTGAGGTCATAAGAGTTGCACAAAATGTAGGATATGAATGGGCATTATCAACAGAGCCAGGAAAATTTTTCGATCATTATATGATGATGGAAAGAGTTAGTATTCCAGGTGGAAGTGATCTTGAAATTTTCAAACAAAAATTAAGTGAATATGATTATTAAAAAATGGCTATTTTAAATAGCCATTTTTTTATTTTAAAATTATGAATATAAAAAAATAAAATGTTCATAATAGTTTTATCAGTAGTTAAGAAATTGCTGATTTATTAAAAAATTTTTTAAAAGGTTCGAGTTATTTATTTTTATAAGTGCTATTTTAAAATTTAGGAGGTTTAAGAAGGTTATGAATAGAAAAAAGATTACGCTTCTATTAACTGGATTAGCAATTGCCTCAAGTATATTTACGGGATGTACATCATCAAGCAAGAACTCTCAAGATAATAACACTAAAGTTTCTAGATATGATGAGAATGCATTGCAGAGAGCAACAGAAAGAATTGTAACAGAATTTAAAGAAGCAGCAGAGTATCCATACAATTCTAATGATCAATATCAATCTGGAGGATATCCAGATATTGCTTATGCTGATGATAAAACAGGAACAAATACAGTTAATGAATCAAATAATGAAATTAATAATGGATTTAATAACTCAGCAGATGAGAATTTAAATAACTATTCAGAAAATATAACGTCTGATGGATCAATGAATGGAAATGGAACGGAAAATAATTTGGCTTCATCAGAAAATATTTTTGGAACAAATGGGATGAATGAATTTCAAAATAATGCGTCTATTATGGAACCATTAAATGGTTTTGGAAGATTGTCAGACGATATAAATGGGATTGATGAATCAACAAATGATATAAACTCCAATGATGTTAAAGATAATGGAGTTACTTCAGGTACAGATGTTGATGGTAATGGACAAGTTATGAATGTATTGCCACAACAATCTCAAGTACAAGCACAAGATGCTAGAAATACACAAACTAATGTAGCTGGTAATATCGTGCCTGTTAGAAGTATTGGTAGTGTCGAATTAACTGGAGCTCAAGGACAGAAAAAACCACAAGGAACTATTAGGTTTAGTTTTAAGTTAACAGGAGATGTACTTTCTACTAAAGTTAATAATGGAAGTGGTACTCAGGTTGCTTTAGCTGATTTAATACAAAAGGCTTATGAGGAAACTTTACAAGATGCTAATACAAATTTTGAAGGAGCAGCTAAAGATACTACAGCAAGGGAAGCTTTACAAGCTGGATTAGCTGAAATATTTAATGTGACAGCTGGTAATAATTTTACATTCCAAGATAGCAAAGGTCAAATAGTTAATATACCATACACTGCTGCTAATATCTGTCCTCCAAAGAATCAAAATTCACAGTACGTAAGAAGAATAATTGATATTGATGGTATGTATAAAGGAAGTGGACAAAGATCTGTAAGAGCTACTTCACAAGATATTCCAATTACTCTTATTATGAGATTACAAGGTGCGGATGGACAAGGTAATGATGAATTAGCTACAAATACAAATTATACATTTGTTGGTTTAACAGGAAGCAATATTAAAAATAATGAGCTTCCAATAAAAGATGATAAAATTTTAACGGGATTAAATATTCCTCAAGCGACAACAGCAAAAGCCCCTTCTACTATAAATGTAATGAATAATGCAATATATGAAGAAACTACTACTGGTGGTAATACGACTACTACACAGGTTAGTGGAACATTTTATACAAGCCAGTTAGCAAAAAAATATTATCTTAATGTAGGAGATTTTGATTTTACTAGTGCTGATAATGTTGAGGCTAGAGGTACAACTATAAGATTTAAAGGAATTAAATTTGTTGATCCTGATGATAGTATAGTAAAGATTGAAATGAAGGATTCAGAGGATAAAACTTATACAGGATCATTAATTCAAGTTGATCCTGACGATAAAACAAAAGGTAAGTATTTACAGATTTCAGGATTAAGAACTGATAGTAACTATATTTTCACTGAAATTGATATAACTTCAAACACTGATGGTAAAGAACAAGTTAGTGTTCTTCAATTAAAAGAGAAGCAAACAACCGGAGCTGCAACTAAAAATACTAAGCCGATTAAAACAACAACATTTAGTGAGCCAAAATTAGAATTAGGAGCAAGTGGACCTAAACAAATGGTTACGCTTCCAGGAGGATTAAACGTACAAGCTGTTAAGAACGATGCAACTTCATTAAGATATGTATTGAAGGTTGATAATTCTGAAGATAATATCGGTGAATTAAGAGTAACAAGTTTAAGACCAGGAGAAGAGTCTAAGATTCAAAAAATAGTAGATAAGAAAGCTAAGATTAATTATTATGTAGTAACTTTGAGTAATCTTTCTAAAGCAACAGATTACAACTTTGTTAACTTAGAATTAGATTATAAAGATTATGATGGTAAAAATGGGGTTCTTAGAACAACATTAGCTCAAATCAATAGCAAGAGAGATGATGCAACAGTTGATAACGTAACAGAAAATAACCCTGTTAATGGACAAAGTACTTTTACAGTAGATATTGAAACAAACCATAAGTCTGATTATGCAAGAAGTACAAGAGTTCCTTTATTCATTGATGATATGAATGGAAGATTCGTTAGAATGAATTATATTCCATTAGAATCAAATCCTGATGTTAAAGTTGAGTATGATGGTTCTTATGTAAACGTATCAGGTTTAACTCCAAATACAAATACAACTATTACCCTTGAATTTGTTTATAATAATGATTCAAATACAGAGCAAAGCATTAGGAAATATGTAACTATAAAAACTCCAGTTATAGGAAATTTAGATATTAAAACAGATACGGCTACTATTAAAGATAATGAGGCGACAATTAAACTTGATTATTATTCAACTCCAAAATCACCTATTAAATCTGTATCAGTTGAAGATTCATCAGGTAAAAAATATACTTCTAATTGGGATTCTGCTACAAATTCAATTCTTGTACAAGGATTGGATGCTAATACAGAATTTAAAGGATTAATAGCTAAATTTACTCTTGAAAATACAGAAATTGTAGAATATCCATTAACTACATTTAAAACTGGAACAGTTACTCCAAAACCAACAGGAGATGTTGCAAACTTTGTATCTAGAGTTTATACAATAGCTCTTGGGCGTGAGCCAGAGGTTGAAGGATGGAATTTCTGGATTAATAAATTAACATCAAAAGAACTTTCAGCTACAGAGTTTATTGCAGAAAACCTAATGACTCAACCAGAGTTTATTGAAAGAGAATTAAATAAACAACAGTTTGTTACAACTATGTATTCATTAATAGTTAACAGAACTCCAGATGAAGATGGACAAAGCTATTGGGAAAGAAAATATAACGAATATAGAGAACAAACAAGTACAGTTGCAAGTTTGAGAATTAAAATTGCAAGAGAAATGATGAATGAAAAAGAATTTAAAGATTTAGTAACTTCATTGGGATTAAATTATTAGTTGATATAAATTAACAAATGTTATTTATGAATTAGGAGGTTTTAAGAAGGTTATGAATAGAAAAAAGATTACACTTCTATTAACTGGATTAGTTGTTGCCTCAAGTATGTTAACAGGTTGCACATCAAATAACAATAAAAGTGCGGATAATGGTGCAAATGTAGCACAAGGAGAGGGTGGATTTAGAAGAGCAGCAGATAGAACTGTTACGGAATATACAGGAGATGGATATGGAGTAAATAATCCTTATACTAATAACACTTCACAAGATTATGGTTCTGAAACTTATCCAAATGTTAATTATGGTGATGAAATTATAGATGAAACATCAATAATAGATGAAAAAAATAATTTTGATAATAATGTAGCTCCATATGATGTAGCTCCATACGATATTTATGGAACTCAAGATAATGAAGTAACAGATAACTTAAAAATGAATCCAGAATCAAATGATGTAAACTTATTTGATCAAACAATGACAGATTATCAAATGACTCCATCTGATGAAATAATATCAAACGATAATGTTAATTCGTTTAATAATGGAAATACTATGACAGGATTTGGTGGAGCTATTGTTCAAGATGATGTTGATTCAATGATAAATGATACAACTGATAGTAAAATAAATAGTTCATCTCAAGGAAATACTGGAAGTTTAAATAATGCAATCAATAGTGCAGAAGTAACACCATCAGCTAGTGAATCTCAAAATAAAGCTAATGTAGTTGCCCCACAAAATACACAAGATAGCGGTATTGTTCCACAGGCTACTGCAGAAAAAACAACGATAGGAGAAATTATTCCAGTAAGAAGTGTTGGATCAAGTGAAGTGGTAGGTACAGGTGATGCTGGGAATATTCAAGGTGTTATTTATTTAAGCTTTAAATTATCAGGAGAAGTATTAAATAAAGAGAATTTAAGTGGATTAGTTTCAAATGCTTTTGATGAAGCAATTAAAGATTCTAATAGTGGGTGGTCAGGACAAGTAACAACAGCTAGGGAAGCATTACAAAAGGCACTTAAAAAAGTAATTTCTGATAATAATACAGGAAAAACATTGATGTTTAGAGATCCAAAAGGAACTCTTGTAAACGTTTCTATTTCTGATATATTCCCAGATGCAACAAGCAACAAGGATTATGTAAGAGGTATTATAGATTTAAATGGTATGAGGACAACAGGAAGAACTTTGAGAAGTGCAAGAACTATTAATTCTAAAGATATTGTATTAAGAATGATGATAAGAAGTAGTTCGGCTTCAAATGATAATACAACACTTAAAACTAATACCGATTATACATTCGTCGGTATAGGTGGAACTAATAGTGATGGAAATAGTTTGAAAGTTGATGCAAATGACAATCAATTTATATCAGGTTTTACAGTTCCAGAGTGTAGAACAGGTAAATCACCTTCAACTTTAACTGTTAAGAATGATAGTAGTAATACTCTTATATATGAAACTACAGCAAGCAATAATAAAGGAACTGAAAAACAAAAATATATAACAACAATGATTAAACCAGGAATTTATTTGGATATGACAGATTACCAAAATATTAAAGATGGAATAGTAACTGGTGGAACATTTATTAAATATAAAAATATAGTTTTCGATGATCCAGATAGCACAATTACAAAAGTTGAAATGCAAGATGCTAGAGGAACAAAGTATGCATGTAGTTTGGTGCCTGTTGACCCATCAAATAAAGATAAGGGATATTATATTCAAGTAAATAGCCTTGAGAGAGATACGTCATACACATTCACGAAACTTCTTGTAACTTCAAATATTGGAGTGCAAGATGAAACAGTTACTATCGATTTAGCTAACGTAGATTCAAGTAATAATATTACGGCTAACCAATTGACAGTTAGGACAACTAAGGTTTCTGAACCAAAAATAGAATTAGGTTCTGGTAATGTAAATGACGATGTTACTTTACCTAATGGGTTAAAAGTAAAACCAGTTAAAAATGATTCTACAGCACTTAGATATATAGTTAAGGTTGATAACAGTGAAGGAAATATTGGAGATTTGCAAATTCTTTCTTTAACTTCAACTGAAAAATCTGAAGTTAAAAAGATTGAGGATAGCAAAACAAAAACTAATTATTATATAGTAACTTTAACAAATCTTACACCTAACACTGATTATGGTCATGTTATTTTTGAACTTAGCTATAAAGATGAAACAGGTACAGAAAAATCAACAAGACAATCAATAGGAAATATTTATAAGTCTGATCCTAATAATACAAAAATGGATAACAGGACAGAGAAGGAAGCTTTAACAGGCTTGAATGATATCAATGTGGTAATAAACGATGAGTTTAAGAGTGATTATGCAAGAAAAGCAAGAGTTCCAATTTTTGTTGATGATATTCATGGAAGGATATCAGGAATGACTTTTAAACCTGTAGCAAATAATGCAGATGCAAAGGTTGAATTTAAAGATTCATATTTAGATATAACAGGATTAAAACCTAATTCTACTACAACGATAACTCTAGAATTTAATTATAAAGATGCAAGTGGCAATGATAAAGTGTTAACAAGATATTTGAAAGTTATGACGCCATCTGTTCCAGAAGTAGATGTTAAGTCTGATATTGCAAGTGTAAAAGGAAATGAAGTAAGTATAAAACTTGATTATTATGAAAATTTAAAATCAGGTATTAAATCAGTAGAAGTTAGAGATAAAAATTCTAATGTTATAAGAAGTTCTTGGGACAAAGATACCAATACCATAACACTTTATAATCTTGAACCAAATAAAGAATATAGTGAACTTGTTGCAACATTTACGTTAGAAAATAAATTAACAAGTAAGTATGAGTTGAGTCCATTTACAACAAGTGAAGAAATTGTTAAGCCAACAGGAGATATTGCAAATTTTGTTTCAAGAGTTTATACAATAGCACTTGGACGTGAGCCAGAAGTTGAAGGATGGAATTTCTGGATTAATAAATTGACATCAAAAGAACTTTCAGCTACAGAATTTATTGCAGAGAATTTAATGACTCAGCCAGAATTTGTTGATAGAGAGTTAAGTAAATCGAAGTTTGTTACGACAATGTATTCATTGATAGTTAATAGAGAGCCAGACGGTGATGGCCAAAACTATTGGGAAAGAAAATATGATGAATACAAAGATCAAGTTAAGTCTATAGCTGAGTTAAGGATTAAGATTGCGAGAGAAATGATGGATCAACCAGAGTTTAAAGAGTTAGTGACTAAACTTCAATTGATATATTAATCATTTCAAAAAAGAGAGATGGCTTATCTGCCATCTCTTTTTTTATACTAGGGAGGGTTTTGAAATGAATAAGAGGAAAGTTAGCTTTATGTTAGTTGTGATGTTTATTACATCAAATATTTTTTCAGGACATCTTATGCCTTATAATATGAAAAAAAATATGGAAGTTACAATGGCTTTGGATCGTGCGGCTGTTGAAACGGGTGAAGATAATAAATTGATTTATGCATATTTAAATTCAAGTTTGAGAGATGGAGATGTTGTAGTTGATGCCCCAACAACAGACGACAGTTCTGTAGATCAAGATGAAAGTAGTAGTGAGGGGGATAGTGTTCAAGATCCGTCGACTACACCAGTAACTCCACCATCAAATGGTACAGAACCACCTAATGTTGAGAATAGTCCTGAACAACCATCACAACCAGATAAAACAAATCAAAGCCAAGTTCAAATTATTAAGAGCTTAGGTAGTTCTGAATTGCTTGGTTCTGGAGAATCATACACACCTTATGGAACAATAGAGTTGAGTTTAAAATTATCAGGTGAAATATTAAATAAAAAAGTGATTGAAACAACACCTCCAGAAAATTCAGAAGGTGAAGAAGTGGATAAACCTTCAGAAGGTGAAGGTGATAGCGATAAGCCAAATGGTGACCAAGGTTCAGAAGAAGATGGAGATGAGGTAGAAGGGGGCGAAACTGAAGATGGTGTACAAGATGGAAGTGGAAGCGACAATGCTGGATCAAACCCTGGTCAAGGTGAAGCAGGAGATGAAAATGAAGAAAATGGAGAAACCTCTCAACCACAACCACCATCAGAAACTACTCCATCACCTGAAGAACCTTCAGAACCTTCAAAACCTGGAGAAGATGGAACTACAGGTGATGATGATTCTGTAGAGGATGATAATACTGATACAGAAGAAGACACTACGGAAAAAGATGATGCAGAGCAAGAAGATACAGAACAAGAAGTTAAAATTTCAACTTATGTAATAAGAAATTATGATGAAGGCACTCTTGGAGATTTAATTATTAAAGCATATGAGGAAGCGAAGAAAAATTCAAATGAAACTGTAGAGAGGAAAAAACTTCGTGATGCTCTTTCTAAAATTTTAGATGATATGAATGCACAATTATCATTTGATGGTAATGGTGGTGTGAAAAAAGTTAAGATGAGTTCGGACTTTGCACCAGATAAAGAAAAGTATATTAAAAATATTATTGATTTATCAAGCATGAGTTCAGAAGGTGAAATAAGAGCTAGTGATGTTGCTTTAAGAATTGTAATTAGAAATGAGAATGAAAACACAATTGGAGATAAGCTTCGTACTAATACGGTTTATACTTTGAATGCTTTAGAGGAACAGGAAGTGAATCGAGATATAACTGTTGGTGATGATGTTAAGTTGACTTTAACGGGATTGAGTAACTGTAAAACTGGAAAAGCTCCAGCGTTATTTGTATCTAAAAATGCAGGAAAATCTAATTTATATGAAACGACTTCACAAAATTTACAAGGTACTGCTAAAAATGATATGTATGTCACTCAATTTAAAGATGGCGTTTATTTGGATATGAAATCATATGGGACAAGTGAGCAAGATATTTTTATTACAACAAATTCTATAAGATTTAGAAATATAACTTTCAAAGATACTGATAGAAGTATATCAAGAGTTGAGATTCAGGATGATCAAGGTTATAGATATAATTGTAGTTTGACTTTGGAGAATACGGATACTTTTTCAATTGAGGT
Source organism: Candidatus Arthromitus sp. SFB-rat-Yit (assembly GCF_000283555.1). NCBI lineage: Bacteria > Bacillati > Bacillota > Clostridia > Eubacteriales > Clostridiaceae > Candidatus Neoarthromitus > Candidatus Arthromitus sp. SFB-rat-Yit. The sequence goes on along the minus strand of NC_016012.1, from coordinate 984,751 downwards.
AAATGGGCTTAAGAGTAGTACGCCATATGTGTTTACAAAATTATTTATAACATCAGATATGAATGGAAGAACGACAACTCAAGAATTGAATTTAGGTTATTATGATAATGGAACTGTTAAACAAAATTATGAACCTGTAGTTACATTAAAAGAGCCAGAACCAAAAATTCAATTAGCTGGCACGAATTCTTCGATGATTAAGCTTCCAAATGGTCTTGATACTAACATTGTTAAGAATTCTGATTCTGCATTAAGATATGTATTTAAAGTTGATAATAAACAAGGGAATGTTTTAGATCTTAATGTTACAAGTCTTACGGACTCTGAAACATACCGAGTAGAAAAGATGATAGATAAAACGCAGAAGGAAAATTATTATATAGTGACGCTTAATAATTTGACGAAGAATAAAGATTATGGATTTGTAATTTTGGAATTAAATTATTTAGATAGCAATGGAAATGTTCAGATTGCTAGAAAAAGTTTATCAACATTAAATCCATCAAAAGGTGAAAACATTAAATATGATAACACAACTGAGGGTGAACCATTACCAGTTGAAGAAGCTGTACAAATTTCATTAAATGATAATTTTAGTTCATCGTACGCAAGAGTTGCAAGAGTTCCAATTTTAATTGATGATTTGGAAAATAGGATAGATTCAATCGAGGTTAAAAATCCTGACGATAATCCAGATGCAAAAGTAAGTTATGACAACTTTGTATTACAATTTAGTGATTTGAAACCAGAAACAAGTGGAATGTTTACTGTAATATTTAATTGTAATAATACGACTGCTAGAGAAGCGAATCAAATAAAAAGATATGTTAGATTAACAACAACAGAAACACCAGATTATGATATTAAATCTGCAGATATAAATGTAGTTGATCCAACTAAGGTAAATATTAAATTAAACACATATTCAGAGCCAAAATCAAAAGTAAAATCTGTATCAGTTTATGATGATTTAAATAATGTTTTTAAATCAACATGGGATAACGATACAAACACAATAAAATTAGAAGGACTTAAACCAGAATACACATACACGAACGTAATTATAAGGATAAATTTAGAAAATGGAAAGAGTGTTGAATATCCACTGGGAACTTTTAAAACGGTTGTCGATGAGAATAAACCAAAAGGAGAGGTAGCTGAATTTGTAAGAAGAGTATATAATATTGCTCTTGGACGTGAGCCTGAAGGTGGAGGATGGAATTTCTGGATAGAAAAACTTCAGAGTAAAGAGCTTTCAGCTACGGAATTTATAGCTGAGAATTTAATGACTCAACCAGAATTTGTTGACAGGGAACTTACTAAATCGAAATTTGTTTCAACAATGTACACTTTAATAGTAGACAGAGAGGCAGAAGAGGAAGGGCAAAGATATTGGGAAGGAAAATATGTTGAATATAGGAATGAAGTTTCGACTATCGCACAGCTAAGAATTAAGATAGCGAGAGAAATGATGGATCAGCCGGAATTTAAAGAGTTAGTGAGTAGGATAGGACTTATATATTAAAGTTTTAAAATTTTTTGTAATAAATTTTGTTGTAGATAATATTATTTAGAGTAGATGAACTCAAGTTCACCCGTATTTCACAGAAGAACCCCTTGCATTGAGTTCATCTATTATTTTTAAGTAATATATTTTTGGAGAATATGAATATGGAACAAAATATGGAACAAATTGATTTAATGGATGCACAAGTTATAACATCTACAACATTAACAAGTAATTTGGTAATAACTTTTTATTTTGATGAGGATGATGGAACGATAAGAAGATTTACAAAAACTATTTCAGGTATAAAGCAAGGAGCAACAAATGATGCTTTAAGTGAAGTAGCAAAATCTGTATCAAAAGTAATTGAACACACAAGATATGATATTAAAGTTGTTACAACTAACTTAATAGATAGTGTAATGGAGTAATTTAATATAGAGTAACATCTATAGTATAATTTTTATAAAAAGGGTCAATTATTGTTGACTCTTTAATTTTTTTTTGTTTTGTGAAATAAAGTTCATTAAATTTGTCATAAAACATTATTCTTACAACTAATAATGATATTGAATCAATTAATTTTAAAGGAATCAAAATTCATGAAAGACCAAAACGATAATAATTCTTTAAATTTTAATACAATTTATAACAAAATTATGGAGCAAGCTAATGGAGGAATTAATAAAAGTAGAATTGGTGAAAATACAGCTGAAGGCGTAGAAGAGGTGCAAATATCAGAACATATAGAAACGGTCACGAGTGAAAATGAACAATCATTTCAAAACTCTCAAGAATCTACTAATGACGAGAAAACAATATTAGTGGAGGAAGGAGATTTTGAAGAAGTGGAATTTGAAAAGCAAGAAGATTTTGAAAAAGTTGTTGAGGTCGACGAAACAATCAGTCAAGACAGTCAAATACAAATTGACAGCAGCAGTGATGACAGCGTACACGATTTACAAGATCAAAAAAATAATCAAGAGGATGGAGTTGCCATGTCCGGATCAGGAGAAAATAATCAAGGAAATGAAAAAGTAGATGAAGTAACAGAGGAAGTAATAATCGATAATAATGTTCAAGATTCATTTGATGTTCAAGAAATTCCAGAAGATGCTTTTGATGTTGTAGCCGATATGAGTCGTATAGCAACTTATGGGTTAACTCCAAGAGCGATAAATGATAATAGGATAGATCCTACAGCTAAGCCATCTGGTACTATTTCACAGTTTAGAAGTACAATTGGTGGAGTAGATTTAATAATATCAACTACAGAAACTACAGTTGAAAGTGGAATGTATACTTTCCAAGGGAAAGCGAAGGCAGATTTCATATTAACTGGTAAGGTGCTTGATGTTCTAGCAACAGTATCTCTTGTATCTTCTTTTGATTCTCAGAATATTGTTTTTATGGATTCAAGTATTACCGGAGGAACAACACCAACAACTGTAACAGCTAGTTTAAGAGATTTTATGATTAAAGCTGCAAATGAAATGATTGATGATATCAATGGAGTTAGAACTAATTTATCAACATCTGCTCCTTCTCATCCAGCAGGTATACCAGAGATAACTCACAGAGCACAATTAGCAAGGGCTCTTAGAGCAATATTTGAATCCAATACTGGGAGTTATACTGGTGGAATTCCAAACTTAATGTTTACATTTAAAGATGTTGATGATATTTCTCCTAAGCAAGTTACAGTACTCTATGATGGGGAATCAATATTTCCAGATAGTATGGATTACTTGAGAAGTATTATAGCGGAAGATTCATTGGTTAATAACGCTGTAACTAATAATGTTAGAACAACGACAACGTCCAATATGAATCTAAATGCAGAGGGAATGGCTGTTAGATTTGATATAAAGAACCCTGAGGATTACCAAGCATTTGAAAAAATGAAGACAAATACAAATTATCAGTTTGTTGCACTTAATAAGAACGTTACCTATTACTCTGATCCTAACACAAAGAGTGTTGTTAATTATCTTGAAGGATTCAGTATGACAAACTTCAAGACTGGTAAACAGCTACCATTATTTGAAACTTATAAGGTAGATAATTCTACATTAACAGCAGCAGAAATGATATATACGCATACTAATAGTACACCTTCAGCGATGAATATTGATTTTAATTCAATTGATGATACGACTTATTTTGATTATGAACAAATGATATCAACTACAGCTTCAAATATAGCATTGAGAACTAATGGTAACAGTGTAAGATTTAATACGTTAAAGATATTTGATAAAGATAAGACTATAACAAAAATGGAAGTTGAAGATGATAGATTAAATAAATATCCAGCATCTGTTGCTTTAATTGATACAGATAAACCAGAGAGGGGTGGATACCTGCATGTAACAGGACTAGAGAGGTCAACTCCATACACATTTAGAAAGTTACATGTAACAGCAAAACCAGAAGAAAAGGATGTAACAAAGACTATATTTTTATCTCAAATAATGACATCTAGTATAAGTGGTACTACAACAGTAACAACTGTGCTTACTCATACTTTATCTATTAGGACTTCAAATTTTACAGAGCCTAAACTTTATATAGAGCTTGATCCAGAGAAGAAATATGTTAATACTACAAGTGGAATGTTTACATCAACTGTTTCTGGAAGTGATACTGTTGAGGTATTCTATCCAAAATTAAATGTTGAACTTCCAAATAAGTTAGTAATGCCTGCTGTTAAAAATGATAAAACAGCTCTAAGGTATGTTATAGAAGTTGATAATAGTGATGTAACTATTAAAGATTTAACTGTTAATGGACTCAAAGGTGATGAGAAGTTTAAGGTTGAGAGAATTGAAGGAAAAGACAAAATATATTTCATCTTAACTCTTTACAATTTATCAGAGAAGAGAGATTATGGATTCTTAATTCTTGAACTCAGCTACGTTGATATTGATAAGAGAGAGCTTGTTACAAGACAAGTATTAAATACGATTAATAAAATAACTAATATTAGTATAGCTACAGCACCTTCTGCAGTCACAGGAGTAGTTTTTACAACTACAGGTATTCATCAAGTTCCAGGTGTAAATCTTGATAACGAAACAGGTCCAGAGTTAACAGGAACAGATGCATTTAATGTAACTTTATTTGATGCTAAGACATTAGAGGCTAGAAAAGCTGAAATTCCAGTGTTAGTTGATGATTTGAATGATAGATTTGTAAGAATTGATTTCCAAAAGCCAGCGAATAATCCTAATGTAGAGTTGGTTTTAGAAGGTGGATTGTTGAAGTTTACAAATCTAGAGCCAAAAACTGAAACAGTATACAAACTTGATTTCATTTGGAGAGATAAAGATAATAAAGAACAAACTTTATCAAAGTACGCAAAGATAACTACACCTCAAGCTTCATCTGTAGATGTAAAAGGAACTACAATAACTACTACAGATACAACAGCAGAAATCGTGTTTGAACTGTTTTCAAATCCACAATCTAAAATATCTAGCGTAGCATTAAACAATGAAAGTATTAAATTTACTTGGGATGTAAGCACATTAACTTTAAGATTAAGTGACTTGAAACCAATGACTGAATACAATAGTCTAGAAATAACTTTCAAACTTGAGAATGGTTTATTGACTAGATATAAAATCAATACTTTCACAACAAAACCAGCAATAGAGCCACCTACTGGAAAAGTTGCAGAATTTGTATCAAAAATTTATCTTGCTTCACTTGGACGCCAGCCAGAGGTTGAAGGATGGAAATTCTGGGTTCAAAGATTAGAATCTAAAGAATTAACAGTAACTCAATTTATTTATGGCTTAATGAAACAAGATGAATTCATAAATAGATATCTAAACAAAGAAGATTTTATAAAAATGATGTACCAAATAGTTGTAGGAAGAGATCCAGAAGAAGAAGGACAAAAATATTGGATAGGAAAATATGATGAGTATAGAGTACAATTAGAGTCATTAGCAGATTTGAGAATAAAAATAGCTAGTGAGATGATGAATGAATCAGAATTCAAACAATATGTTGCTTCTATGGGATTGGCGTATTAATAATTGGAGAGGATTTTTCCTCTCCTTTTTTATTTTTTAAATAAATTACAATTTTGTTGTAAATACTATATTTAATACAAATTGTGGAGGCATTTATAAATGAGGAAATTTATAAGACAAATTAATTTAATTTTGAGTATATTTATGATTTTTTGTTTCATTTCATCATGCAAATCTAATAAGGGAGAAACAGGAAATAAAATACAAGTTGATAACATATATAAAGGATCGGGAAAATTTGATAAAGATACATTATACATAAGTGCTAGCAATTTTAATTCTTCAAATAATAATGCTATCGTAAAGCAAGATATATTGAATGTTGGGATAAAGTATTTAAACAAGTTTAATTTTAATCCTTATTTAATTGAATCTAATTATGATTATCAGGTGATTGATGCTATTTGGGAACCTTTAATGAAAACAGGGCTTGATGGTGAGTTTTTTCCAAACATTTTGAAACAACTTCCAACAGTATCAGAGGATAGAAAGACTTATTTTTTTTCGCTTAGAGAAGATTTAGTTTGGGAAGATGGAACGAAGCTCACTACGAAGGATGTTGATTTTACATATAAATTTTTGATGGATTCAAATTATAGAGGAAGTTTTGATCGAGAAACTTTGGATATTAAAAATTGGAGGGAGTATAACAGTGGATCGGTGGATTTTATTGAAGGTATTGAAATTATAGATGAGTATAATTTTAGAGTTACTGTGGAAAATCCAAGCGTTCAAACGATAGGACTTTTAAATATTTATCCTCTTTCTTATTTGTATTATGGTCAATATTATTATCAGGGTAGGGCAAATGAAATTTTTGAAAGAAATTTGAGACCTTTTGGAAATGGGGTATTTAAATTTTTAGGTTATGAGGATGAAAATTATTTAATTCTTAAAGCAAATGAAAACTATTATAAAGGTAAAACAGATATTGAAACATTAACTTTTAAAAAAGTTGACGAGGAAAATTACATAAGAAATTTAATTTCAGGTGATATTGATATAGCGTATGATGTTTTATTCAATAATGAAAATATCGAAAAAACAGCGAATGCTCAATTTTTAAATGGATACATATTTGATTCATATGGCTATGTTTCGATTGGAATTAATCATTCAAATGAATCGTTAAAGGAGATTCCTGTTAGGAAAGCCATTAATTTGGCTATAGATAAAAATAAAATTGCGGAAAGTGTATCAAACTTAAAATTAAATGTTATAGATAGTCCGATTGATAGGATTTTTTATAAATTTTTTTATGACAAGGATAATGTGAAAAATACTTTTAACAAAATAGAAGCAGTTAGGGTTTTGAATGAGCAAGGATGGATTAAAAATAGGTACGATATTTTTGAAAAAGATGGAAAAGCCTTACAATTTAAAATTCTTGTCCAAAAAAATGATAAGCTATGTCAGAATATTTATCCAAAAATAGAGTTAGATTTGAAAAATGCTGGGATCTCATTGATTAAAGAAGAATTCGATATTTATAATATTTCTGATTTTATTTCGAAGAAAAATGATTATGATCTATTTTTAGTAAGCGATGGGTTTATTTCTGGTAGTAGTTGGTATAGAAGTTTTCACACGTCGGGGATGGATAATCATATTTTTTATTCGAATCAAAGATTAGATGAAATATTAACGCATATCAATAGAAATTTTGATATAGAGTCAAATAAGGATTTTTATATTGAAGCTTATGAAATTTTAAAAGAAGATTTGCCTGTGATTCCATTGTTTCAATGTAAGAAATTTGATGTTTATAATAGAAGAATTTTTGGAATAAATTCAGTTAACATATTTAAAACATTTTATTATGACGAAATAATTTTGAGAAAATAGTATTATGAGGGGTGATATTGCATTGAAGAAATATATTCATATAGTTGTAGTTCTATTAATATTGATTTATAATTTTGATTCGTTTAATGTAATGGCTATAAATGGAGATATTGCATACAAACATTTATTAAAATTTTCATCGATAGGGAATAGAGTGTTCTTAACACAAAGTGAAATAAATTCAAGAAAGTACATAAAAAATGTTTTGAAAGATTTGGGTTATAAGGTCAATATAGATAAATTTGATGTCGATGGACACGAAACTGAAAATATCGAAGTGAATAAAAAAGGTATGGATTCTTCAAAAGTTATAATTTTAGGAGCACATTATGATGGACGTATCGAAGGAAATGCATTTGATGACAATGGTTCAGGAATTTCTATACTCTTAGAACTTTGCAAAATTTTTCGAGATATCAATACCCCGTATGATTTAAAATTTATATTTTTTGGAGCGGAAGAGATAAATTTATTGGGGCGTGGACTTCACGGATCTTATAATTATGTAGAGTCATTGAGTGATTCGGAGAAGGAAAGAATAAAATACATGATTAACTTGGATACATTAGTATCTGGAGATAATATGTATGTCTATAATGTTTATAAAGATGAAAAAATTGAAGAAACAGATAATTTATTTCTGGAGAAGCTTATGGAGATTGCTCAAAATATGGAGATAGATATAAAAGTTAATTTAAGAGATGGGGAAGATGTAAGTTTTACGAATACCAAAAGCGATTATTACCCTTTTTTTGAAAGCGGAATACCTGTTTTATATTTTGAATCGACAAATTGGAACGCTGGGGAAAATGACGGACGTACACAGACCGAAATGTTTGGAAGAATAATTCACACACCAATGGATAATATGAACTTTCTAGAGAATTTTTTTGACAAGAGAATAAAAGAGCGTTTAACGAATTATGTAAGTTTGATCAAAGAGTTTATATTAAATGGTATTTAACCTCCTAATGGAGGTTTTTTTGTTTTTAATATATTGTGTGAAAAGTTAACAATGTGTTAAAATAGTAATAAATAGTTAACAATTTTGTAATAATGAGGAGTAAAAAATAGATGAAATATTGTAGTGAAAGATATTTTTTCCTATTTGGTGATGGTTATAATGTTATAAAATTATTGAATGATTTAGAAGACTCATTTGACCAGGCGACTATATTAAACGAAATTCGGAATGTTTTCTATAAGATTTTTAATAATTTTAATAAAAATATTTTTGGAATTATAGAAGGTTATGTTAGTAGATTAAATTTAAATGTGCATTATACAAGTCAACCAATTAATATTAAACATATCAAAAATATTTGCGATGGAATTTTTAGTAATAAAGATATTAAAAATATTTTATTCAAGATCGATTCAATATTAGTTGGAATGAAATTTAAAAATAATTTTGATATTAAGTTGTATATAAAACTTGTAGATCTTTTAGAAGAGATAGATCTTTCATGTATTATGGAGATTTATTTGTATTTATTGAATGAAGATTTGGATAGTGTTTTGAGCTTTATATTAAATAAGATGAATGATTCTGTTACATATAAAAATGATGTTCCAATACAAACAATAAATGAAAAATTTTTATTGAGTGTTGAAAATAAATTGAAGCTTTTCAAAAAACTTTATGATGATGAAGATATTTGTCTTGTTATGAAAAATAGTGATCATTTAGTTTATAGGATAAATAATGATATCAAGATTATACAATTAGTAAAGTAGTATAAGATTTTAGCATATAAAAATTTTGGTATATTGAATTTTTATAAGAATATAGAAAATATTTACATTTTTATATTGAATTTATTATTATAATATTGTAAAATTTTTACATATTCAAGATATCCCAAATTCGTTTTTTAGAAAGGATGTTTTTTTTGGAAGTTTTTTGTGAAGAGCAAAATAATACTATTGTAGCTTATCTTAATGGAGAATTAGATCATCATTCAGCTGAATATATAAGGATAAAAATAGATTACTACATAGATACTTCCACTTCTAAAAATTTAGTTTTTGATTTTAAAAATGTTTCGTTTATGGATAGTTCAGGCATTGGAATAATAATTGGAAGACATAAAAAGATAACAGCTAAGAATGGACAAGTGTTTTTAGTTAATTTGAATCAAACAATTAAAAAAGTTATTGAATTGTCGGGTATTAATAAAATTGTAAAAATACATAGTGATTTAACAGAGGTTATGAATAATGCTTAGGGGGATTTGTATGCAAAATAGTATGAGTTTAACTTTAAGCAGTAGGTCTAGCAATGAAAGTTTTGCTAGGGTTGCTGTCGCTGCATTTATTGCTCAACTTGACCCAACACTTGAAGAGATTAGCGATGTTAAAACTGCAGTGTCAGAGGCTGTTACTAACGCTATAATACATGGTTATAATGAAGATAAAAATACTAATGTAGTTATTAATGTTGGTATTGAAGATAATGAAGAAGACAATAATGACAATGACAAATATAAAGTTACAATAAGTATTATAGACTATGGATGTGGAATTGATAATATTGATCAGGCAAGAGAGCCTCTATATACATCAAGACCTGATCTTGAACGTTCGGGCATGGGATTTTCAGTGATGGAAAGTTTTATGGACGAATTATATGTTGATAGTAGCAGAGATAAGGGAACTCATATTAAAATGGTAAAGTATATAAAAAAGTAAGGTGAGTGTATAATGGCATATGAAAATTCAGTCTTCAGCAATGCTTTACGTCATTATGAAAATGATGAACTTTTAAAGAGAGTAAGAAATGGAGATAAAAAAGCTGAAGATTTGCTCTTGGAGGTTAATTTACCATTAGTTGCATCACTAAGTAAGAAATTTTTGGGTAGAGGATACGACTACGATGATATTTACCAAGTCGGGGCACTTGGACTTATTAAAGCTATTAAAAATTTTAATAGTGAGTATAATGTTAAATTCTCTACGTATGCTGTTCCTATGATCTTGGGTGAAATAAAAAGGTTTTTAAGAGATGATGGTATCGTTAAAATTAGCAGAAATGTAAAAGGGATATCGAGAAAAATAATGTTTAAGCGTGATGAGCTTACAAAAGAGCTAAATAGAGAACCAACAGTTTATGAATTGGCTGAATACACTAAGTTGAGTGTTGAAGATATAATTTTAGCTATAGATTCTTGTTCTAGTACACAGTATTTATATGATACTGTGCATCAAGATGATGGATCGCCGATTCTTTTGATTGATAAAATTGAAGAAAAGGCATCTGATGATTCTATTATTTTAAACAGACTTGTATTGAAAGAAATGATAAGTAAACTTGATGAGAAAAGTAGGCAAATTATAATGCTTAGATATTTTAAAGATAAGACACAAATACAGGTAGCTTCTGTACTTGGGATTAGTCAAGTTCAAGTTTCTCGTATTGAAAAAAAGATATTAGCAAAGTTAAAAGGCATTTTAAAAGATTACTGATTAAAAAATAGAGTAGGGTATAGATTTTTAAAACCTATACCCAGTTGTTTTGATTGTATTGACTTTTTATTCTACAATCGGTTTTGAGTTAATAATTTATTTATAATAATAGGAATAAAGCATTAAGCCTTACACTCTAACTTGTCCTATTTAAATATGTAAATGGGAAACTTAGTAAAACCGTAAGCAAGAATATTAATCAGGCTACAAAACAATTAACACTCAAATTAATAAATACTAAGCTAAAATCACCTATTGTATTAATTAGGAACACTTATATTTTTATTCTCAAATACTAAGATGCCAATTATAGTATTTAAAATTAAAGATATAAGTATAGAAAGAGTATTTACTATGTAAGAATTCATACTATAAATGAATTCTATATAAAATAAAATACCAACTCTTAAAAAACTATTACTATGTGATATTTTGTAATATTTTTTATGCAATAACTTGATTGCATAAATATAGTATAAAAAAAATTTATTGTTAAGTCAATATCAAAAAAATGAATTAAATGTAAACAAAAGGCTGAATATATAAATATTCAGCCTTTGATATTTAGGTTTAATTTCAAATATATCCATGAAATGAATATCCCAAATCCGATAAATATATAAGATATAGTGTGCAAAGGTGTGTCTAAAACTAATGATAAAATGAATCTAATTGTAAATAAAATTGACCATAATATTGTTAAATTTTTATTTATATTTTTGAAGAGAATTGTTTTAGCAATTTCTGAATTATAAGAAATTTCGGAATATTCCGACATAATTGATTTTTCGCATCCTGAACTCATGAAAAGAGTTAAAATTAATATTATGTTGAGGAAAAATGATGAAACAATATCGTTAAATACAATTGGATTTAAAACATTAAATAGATTGTAAAATGGAAAAATAATTAATGTTAACGCTTCAAGTTTTGTGATTTTTTTAAAATGTCTAGGTTTTATGATTGTTATAAAAATTGTAGTGTATAAAACAGCGAAAGTTGAAGTGAATAGTGGTTGACAAATGTGTAAAAGTGTCCAGTAAAATAACCAGGGTATTATAGCTAAAACAAACCAAATTATGGGATTAAGTTTTAAAGTTGTAATTTTTTGTTCGTTGTTTTCTTCGACATGTTTAAACAATTTGTTTAACAACTCTAAATTTTTAGTTTCCCCAATGCATTTAATTTTTTCGTCCAATAGTGCAGTTTCGATTTTTAAATTTTTAAAAATTATTTTGTACCAAGTTTTATAATTTGATATTATTGTAGTGTTTATTTCGTCATTTAATTGATAGCGTAATTTTGCAGTTTTATTTTTAATTACAAGATAAATTGGTTTTGGATTTTCAAATATAAATTTGTATGTTATGTTTAGGTCGTTTGCAAGAGCGTGGTTAAAATTTGCTACCATTACATTTAATAGAGATCTTATTGAAAGATATTTTATGTTGTTTGATTTTATTTTGGGAGTTTTATTCTTTTTAGGTTTCTTATCTTTACTAAAGATGTTTTTCTTGAATTTCCTTTTTTTATGATGTTTTATTGATTTTTTATTTGCATTCTTATCTTCTGTTTTTATGTTATCATTTGGTACGGTATTGATTAGTATGGATGTCTTGTTATCTGAAATAGTAGATTCATCTACCTCAATTTCTGGAAGATTAGGTTCTGTTATGGTTATTATGTTTGAAGGTGTTTCGATTTTAGTTATGGTGTTTTGATTTTGGGTTAACTCTTTATTTTTTGAAGTGTTTTCATTAGATGAAGTTTTTGAGATAGAGAATGCATTGGAATTTTTTATGTCATTAGGTAAATCTTTTTCAAGTAGGTTGCATAGCAATATGTAATTTTTAATTTCACCATCACATTTAATTAGGTTTTCTTTTAGTGCATTTTTTAATGATGCTTTATTTAAACAAATTTCTTGCCAAATTTTATGACTTGTTCTAATAGTTGTATTTATATGTAAAGGAGTATGATTTAAAATTTTACAAAAACCATCTTTAACTTCTAAATATATAGGATCGTTATCGTCAAATATAAACGAATAAATAATATATAAATTTTCGCAATTAGTTGGATTAAATTTAGAAATTATTCGATCTATTAGCAAACTAATTGGAAATAAATTGTTGTTTTCCATATCTTTCATTCATCTCACTCCTTGTAATTTACAATGTGAAAAAAATTATTGAACATAAAACATGAATATTATTCCCGATATTTGATTTAAATACTCTAAAAATTTGCAAGATTATTTAAAAAGATAAAAGGCATATCAAGATTGATATGCCTTTTAATTGTTTTTATTTAGTTTCTTTGATTAGTGTATTTTTTTCATAAACTTTGAAGAACGGATAGTATATAACAAGACTTACGAGAACTAAAAAGAATGAAAATATAACATTTCTAAAATCAAGTGATGATAAGTAAGCTTGAGCAAAGAATGGAGTAAATGATGGATCAACTAAATATCCAAGACCTATTAATCCAATTTTTTGTGCAAAATATGTCATGCTTACTGTAACTATTGGAGTTAATAAAAATGGTATAACGAGCATTGTATTAAATACAATTGGAGCACCAAAAATTATAGGCTCATTGATTCCACATATTCCTGGAACAATCGATAGCTTACCTAATGATTTTAAATGAACAGATTTACTAAACATCATTAAAATTATAAGTCCCAATGTATTCCCAGCTCCACCAAGAACTGTAATTCTAAACATTTGTAGGTTCATTAAAAGATTTGGAGTTTGACCTGATGCAAGCAAATCAGCATTGAGTCCAGTGTTAGTTATCCCAAGAGTAAATACAATTGGGAAAATTATTGATGTACCATTAACGCCTATAATCCACAATAGATTTCCAAATGTCATGATTAATAAAAATCCCCATAAATTATCTACGACAGAAAGAGCAGGATTCAATATAGACATTATAGCTTGAGGAATTGACATATTAAAGTTAACTTTTATTATTATGTTTATTCCATATATGATTAGGATGTTTGCAAGTAGTGGAAACATTGAATTTATAAACGATGTTACAGCAGGGGGAACACTGTCTGGCATTTTAATTTGAAACCCCTTTTTTTCTATTAATCTAGTTATTTCTACTGATAAAAGACCAATGATTATTGCAACAAATAACCCGTCAGACCCTAAAAATGCCGTCGATATATTTCCTTCAATTACAGTTGCAGATACCATAAAATATACACACATTGATATAAGCCCTGACATTATGCTTTTCATCTTATATTCATTAGCTAAAGCATATGAAATTGTAAATGCTGATGCAACACCTAAAAGTCCCATTGTCATATCATATGGAGTAGTGATTAAGGAATAATTTTCTACTGCAAACGATTTCCATGAAAGAAGAAATTTTAAAAATATATTTGTTGTATTTGGATCAATTATATCTGGATTTATTGGTGGGTTTGCTATTATTAGAAAAAGGGAGCCTATTACAATTAGAGGTAGTGTGAGCATCATACCAGTTGAAACGGCTCTTAAATGACGTTGGTTTGCTATTTTTGTGCTTATTGGTGATAACGTTTTATCTAGTTTTTCAAATATTGAATTCGATTTCATTTCTCATTAAACCTTTCGTTTTATTATTCCTGCCAAGGATTATATTTAAATGCTGAATCGCAAACATCATTAGGATTATATTTTTTTAATATTTCTTCGTAACGCTCTTTATAGTCGTTGTTTATAGGGAGTTGAGGAATTACTTTACTTGCTTCATTCAAGAAATGGAATGAATCTCTTCCCATTTTTGCTCCTCTTATAGTGTGCTTATCTAAAGCAAAATCTGGAATTTCAGGAACAAAGCCCATAGCAAAATTCTTTATAATTATATTTTTAAGTAAATCACTTGAGCGATCTTTTTGGCACTCACATAGATATCTGATTGCGTGTATGAAAAATATTGGTCTATCGCCATCAGCGTAAGCATAATTTTTTCTCATTTCATTTAAGTTGTTTATTAGTATTGGAGCATTAACGTCACCCATACCAATATCTTCAACAGTTATAGTGATGAGTCTTCTCCAAAGTTTATCCTCCATTTGGGGTGATGTTATATACATTTCGTAAGCAAATTTACAAGCTTCCTCAACAAGTCCACGTCTTATACATTTTTGTAGTGAAGATATAACCTCATCCCCAGCAAGACCATTTCTTGTAGTTACTCTTGCCCAAGGATCTTGTATAAATTCTTTGTTATTTTGATTCATTATGTGTATCCCCCTTATATTTAAAAAAAATTAGGTAATTGTTTATTTATATTTTGGATTTTACAACAAAAAGATATTCAATACAACTTTAATTGTCTAAAAAATGATAAGAGGAACAATTAATAAAAATAATTAATTGTTCCTCTTTACTATGTTAAAGATTATTATAAAGTTCCTTTTCTACGTCTATAAATATTTTAGAAATATATGTGTAAACTTCAGAAAATGCATTAATAACATCATCTGTTGCAGCATCACCTAAAGTTTTTTTGATTGCTAATAAGAGATTTTTTCCAACTATTGGGTAGTGTTCAGGTAAAACTTTTGCTTTAACATGAGATTCTCCAATTTTTTTAACAGTTGGAAGAATTTTTTCTAAGTCATCGATATTTTGAGCAACCGCAAGAAGCGAAGCAGCTAAGGCTTTAGCTTGTTTACCACTTTTTTGTCTATCTTCATCAAAAAGAGGTCTAACTTCTGGATTGTTGGTGAACATTAAATCATAAAAATTTTCTGTTAATTCAACTCCACGTTCTCTTAATACTGGAACGCAGTCTTTTATTATACTTTTAACTTTAAAATCTAACATCATTAACCTCCTTAAATTTACTATATTCCTAATTATACATTAAAAGAATTATGGTCTCAATAATTTTTTATTTTGAATAAAAAATAGTAATAAAGATATGCAAGTAGTATTATAACTATAAGTTTAATTATTAGGTTATCAAGTATTATTAAGGGAAAAGACATCATGGTTGTAGCCAAACATAACAAAAATATTTTGCGTTTTAGAGGAAGTCTTTTATTTTTCATGAAGTCTTCTAGATATTTTTTGTAGAATTTAGATTCGATAAATTTTTTTTCAAGTTTGGGAGAAGATTTTGTAAAACAAACTAGTGTTAATAGAAATAGGGGAGTTGTTGGTATTAAAGGTAGAGCTATTCCAATTACTCCAATTATAAAAAATAAACCCCCTAAGAATATATAAATATATTTCATGTATTGTGACCTCAAAATTATATAATTTTAATTTAAATTATACTTTAAAACATCCTCATTTTAAAGTATCTTATTATTAATGATATCTTTAATTGTGAGAGGGCTTTTACATGAAAAATAAATTTATTTTGGAGTGTTGTATTGATAGTGTTGAATCAGCTATAAATGCAATAAATGGCGGTGCAGATAGACTAGAGCTTTGTGCGAATTTGATAATTGGGGGGACGAGTCCGAGTATATTCTTGTTTAAAGAAATTAGAAAGATATCTAATATACCTATCCATGTTCTTTTAAGACCTAGATTTGGAGATTTTTTATATACAAATTATGAAAAAAATATTATGAAATATGAGGTCGAACTATTTCGTGATGCTGGAGCTGATGGAATTGTTGTAGGAGCATTAAAAAGTAATGGGGAACTTGATTATGATTTTATGAAAGAGATAAAGGAAGTTAGTGGGAATATAAATATCGTACTTCATAGAGCTTTTGATGTTTGTCGAGATCCATTTGAAGTGTTGAATCAATCAATAGATCTTGGAATTCATACAATTTTGACTTCTGGGCAACAAAATAATTGTTTAAATGGAATTGATTTAATAAATAATTTGAATGAAAAATCGAGTGGTAAAATTTCTATAATGGCAGGTTCAGGTATGAATACAGATGTGATGAAGGAATTTTTATTGAAAACCAAAGTTAAAGCGTTTCATATGTCAGCTAAACAGGTTTTGGATAGTGGAATGAAATTTAGAAATAGCAATGTGAGTATGGGTGTACAAGGGTTAAGTGAATATGAATTGTGGGTAACGAACGAAGATGAGATAAGAAAAGCAAAAAATATTTTAAATAATTACTCTGAAAAATAGAGGAGAAGTATAGTTATGAATTTTAAATTTGATATATCTGAGTTAAGGAAAATCATCGATAGTAAATCTAAGAAAAAACCAAAGAGAAATGTTGTTCATACCATAGGATATGATAAATTTTCTGTAAAAGAAATTTTTAGAAAAGCAAAAGCAGTTGTTACAAATGAAAATAACAAAAAGATAGCAATGGATATTTTTGATCAAGTTAAGGGCTTTGTACAAAAAATTTCTAGCACTAAAGATGGAAAAACTAAAATTAAGAGATGGAAAAAATAAAATTATAAATTAAAAGAGTATTTGTTTTTCAAATACTCTTTTTGGTGTTTTTAATGGGAATAAATTATTTTTATACCCTTTTTTTGGATATTTATGAGTTCATCGGATGGAGAAGAGTCAGTTATTAAAGTATTTATCATATTTATCGTACCACTTAAAAAGTTACATTCACGTCCGATTTTTGAAGTTTCGGCTAAGATAAATACATTTCCAATACATCTTTTAATCATGCATTCATTTACGCAGGCTTCTTGTGGGATTATTGAGGTAAATCCATTTGTAGTGATTCCACTGCATCCAAGAAAGCATTTAGTGGCAATAATATTATTCAATGTTCTAACTGCAAGTTCACCAGTTAATGATTTTTTGTTTGTGTTTAAATCACCGCCAGTTAAAATAACTGATATGTTTGGATTATTTATGAGTATAGCGTTTGCGTTATTTGTGATAACATTTACATTTTTATTGTGTATATATTCAAGCATTTTTAAAGTTATTTTACTAGTGTTTACAAAAATAATATCATTATCCTCAACATAATTTGAAGCTATTTTTGCGATTGAATCAATATAATCCTTCCTTTCTTTTATGTATAAATTTTTGTTTTTAAATTTTGCACCTCCATAGAATCTCTCAATAAAACCATTGTCTTCAAGTACTTGTAAATCACGTCTAATTGTTAGAGGGGATACTTTAAGTTTTTTAGAAAGAGTGTTTACGAATACTTTGTCGGAGGTTTGTATTTCCATTAGTATTTTGCCTCTACGAGTATTGATTATTTTCTTGGATATTTTCAAAATACTCACCACTTTATCAAATAAATAATTGTACCATTGCACTTATGATTAATTTTATTATAACTGTTTAAAATTATGGTTTGTCAAATATTATTATATTATTATTAACAATTGATTAAATAAAAATGATCATATAAAAATAAAAATGTTCTTAAAAACAATTGAATTTAGACAATGTCTTATAGTAAATTTAAAATATATATAATAAATGTTAGGGGTGTTTAAATTGAGTAAGATAGATGAAATAACTAGAGAGTCTTGGATACTTGGGGCATTTCCTGAGTGGGGAACTTGGCTTAATGAAGAGATAGATGAAGAAGTTGTAGAAAAAGGAACATTTGCAATGTGGTGGATTGGGTGTACAGGTATTTGGGTTAAAACTCATCAAAATACTAATATCTCAATCGATTTATGGTTTGGAAATGGTAAAAGAAGTAAAAAAGTTAAAGAAATGGATAAGTATCATCAAATGAGAAATATGACGGGTGGTAGAGCAACTCAGCCTAATTTAAGGGCAGCTCCAATTGTATTTGATCCATTTGCTGTTAAAAATGTTGATGCAGTTTTATCCACACATTACCATAACGATCATATAGATCCTTTTTATGCAGCTGCAGTTATGAAAAATGTTGAGAAAAAAGTTCCATTCATTGGACCTAAAAAATGTATAGAGAAGTGGCTTTCTTATGGAGTGCCTGCTGATAGATGTGTTGAAGTTAAACCTGGTGATGTAGTTAAGATAAATGAGGTTGAAATTGTAGTTTTAGATAGTTTTGATAGAACTTGTTTGGTTACTGCTGATGAAGATATCAGAGGAGTTTGTCCAACTGATATGGATGAAAAAGCTGTTAACTATTTAATAAAGACTGATGCTGGAAGTATATACCATAGTGGAGATTCACATTATTCTGTGTATTACGCAAAACATGGGAAAGATTATGAAATAGACGTTGCTCTTGGATCTTTTGGGGAAAATCCTATTGGAAATCAAGATAAAATGACATCAATTGACGTATTGCGTATGGCTGAAGCACTTCAATGCAAGGTTGTAATTCCTTTCCATTATGATGTTTGGACTAATTTTAAAGCTGATCCTCAAGAAGTTAATATGCTTTATGAGTACAAGAAAGATGTACTTCAATATAAGTTTAAACCATTTATTTGGGATGTTGGAGGAAAATTTATTTATCCAAATGATAAAGATAAGCGTCAGTATCATTATAGAAGAGGTTTTGAAGATTGTTTCACAGATGAACCTAACGTTCCATTCCGTTCAATTTTATAGGAGATGATTTTAGTGCTAAAAAAAATATTAGATAAATCTTATTATTCATTTCATGAAAGTTTTGACGATTGGAGAGAAGCAATTAAAGCTAGTTATGTTCCGTTTCTTAAAAATGGAATTGTAAACGATTTTTATGTAGATGCTGTTATTAAAAGTGTAGAAGAATATGGACCTTATATCGTTCTTATGAAAGATATAGCGATGCCCCATTCAAATGTAAATGAAGATTGGTGTAAAGAAACTAGTATAGCTTTCATGAAAGTGAAAAAACCAGTAATATTTGATCCCAATGATAGTGAAAAGCAGGCACGATTATTTTTTTCACTTTCAATACGGGATAACGAGGAGCACATTAAAAATTTACAAGGTTTAATGGAAGTATTGGAAAATGAAGAATTGGTATCAGAACTTTTAGAGGCTGATAATGAACAGGAGTTCCGAAAAATTGTAGATAAATACAAATAGGAGTATTATTATGGAATTTTTAATTGGTATTTGGGAATTTTTTGCGAACAATATTTTAACTAAGCCAGCTTATCTTATAGGTTTTATGGTTTTAATTGGTTATTTATTGTTAAAAAAACCTGTATATGATGCATTTTCTGGTTTTATAAAAGCTACCGTTGGATATATGATCTTATCGGTTGGATCATCAGGACTTGTAAATAATTTTAGACCAATTCTTGTTGGACTTAAAGAGAGATTTAATTTAAGTGCAGCTGTTATTGATCCTTATTTTGGACAGAATGCTGTAAATGCAGGTTTGTCACCAGTTTTTGGTAGAACTTTTTCTAATGTTTTAATATTGTTGTTGATTGCTTTTATAATGAATTTATTGTTGGTTAAATTTAAAAAATATACAAAAATGAGAGCGGTATTTACAACAGGTCACGTTCAAGTACAACAGGCATCAACTGCTTTTTGGCTTATACTATTTTGTTTCCCATTTTTAAATGATGTTTGGATACTTATAACAATGGGAATTATATTGGGACTTTACTGGGCTGTTGGTTCAAACTTAACAGTTGAGATTACTCAAGAATTAACTGATGGTGGAGGGTTTTGTATAGCTCACCAACAAATGTTTGGAATAGCTATTTTCTCAAAACTCGCAGAGAAACTTAAGAGAGCCGACGGTAAGAAACTTGATGACATAAAGTTTCCAGGATTTTTATCAATATTTAATGAAAATATAGTTGCGACTTCATGTTTAATGTTCGTGTTCTTTGGAATTATACTTGCAGTTTTGGGAAAAGATTATTTAGTTCAATCTCAATTCCTTAGTGCGAGTGATAATTTCTTCTTCTATACATTAACAACTTCATTAAACTTTGCAGTTTATTTATCGATATTGCAACTTGGAGTTAGGACGTTTGTAACAGAACTTACTCAATCTTTCCAAGGAATTTCAAATTCATTCTTACCAGGATCTGTTCCAGGAATCGATTGTGCTGCAGTGTTTGGATTTGGTTCTTCTAATGCAGTAACTGTTGGATTTATTATGGGAGCATTAGGACAATTTTTGGCTATTTTAATCCTTTTACTTATTAAATCTCCAACGCTTATTATCGCGGGATTTGTGCCTTTATTCTTTGATAATGCGGTAATAGCTGTTTATGCAGATAACCGCGGAGGAATAAGAGCAGCGATGTTATTTCCATTTATATCTGGACTTATACAAGTATTTGGCTCAGCTCTTATTGCAGGATGGGTTGGACTTGCGGCATTTGGAGGATATATAGGAATGTTTGACTGGGCTACTGTATGGCCAATATTTACAGTTATTATGAAGTTTGCTGGATATATTGGAATAGCTATAGTTGTTCTAATTCTAATTATTATTCCACAGCTTCAATATCGTAAAAGACCAGATACTTATTTCTTGATTGTTGAAGATTGGGAAGCTTATAAAGAAAAGACTAATAAATAATTGAGGTGTATATTATGGCAGGAAAATTAAAATTGCTAGTTTGTTGTGGAAATGGTGCAGGAACTAGTATGATGATAAAATTAAATGTTGAGAAGGTTGTTAAAAAAATTGGTTTAGATGTTCAATCAATTTACCATTGTGCAATATCAGAAGGGAAATCATTAGCATCACAATATGACGTCGTATTATGTTCTAAGAACTTTGTTCCAATGTTTCAAGATGCAGAGAAAAAAGGAACAAAAATTGTTGGATTGAAAAACGTTATGTCAGTAAAGGAAATTGAAGAGTCTTTACTTGGTGCTGGTATAAAATAATTAAGGCTACCGTAAAGGTAGCTTTTCTTGTATCTGAAAATTGTTAAGGAGTGTTTAAAATGAAGATTACTAAAAAGAAGTTAGATGATATCAAAAGATGTTATGCAGTTAGTAGCATGAATTATGATGGTGTAAATCATTACATTTTTGCAAGTGAAGATCCTGATGTTATTTGTGAAAGTTTTAAGGGAGAAAATTTTGAATTTGATTGCGAGCTTTGGAAAAAGGCAGGGGGATGTATGTCACTTATCCCGATACCAAATAAGGAAAAAGAGTTCCTTGCAATTCAAGAATTTTATATGAAAGTTTCACCATCTCTTGCTAAGGTTGTTTGGGGAAAACTTGTTGATGGGAAGTGGGAATATAAAGATATTTTACAAATCCCATATATTCATAGATTTGATATTTATAGAGTTGGAGATGTGAATTATTTTATAGTTGCAACTATAGCTGAATTAAAAGATAACAAAGAGGATTGGAGTCGTGCTGGGAAAATTTATGTAGGAGTTCTCCCAGAAAGTCCAGAAGAAGAATTGAAAGTTGAAGTTTTAAGAGATGGAATGTTCAGAAATCATGGATATTCTAGAGATTATGATTCAGATGGAAGTGTTTGCGGTTACTTTGGTTGTGATGATGGTCTTTATAAGGTTAAGCCACCTAAAAATTTAGGAGGTGAGTGGAGTGTGGAGAAAGTTATGGATGGAATGGTTGGAGAGGTTTCTTTAATCGATATTGATAATGATGGAGTTAAGGAAATTATGACAATAGAGGCATTTCACGGAAACAAAATTCATATTCACAAGATGATAGATGGAGAGTATAAAAAAGTTTATACTTATGAGAATGAAATTGATTTTGCACATTCACTTACATCTGGAACCTTGAGAGGTGTTCCAACATTTATTGCAGGAGTTAGACGTATAGATGCTGAGTTATTTTATGTTCAATATGTTGATGGAAAATTTGTTACTAATATAATAGACAAGGGTGTAGGTCCTGCAAATCTGCATTTAGTAAATGAAGGTAATAGGGATTTGATTTTGAGTGCAAACCACACTGCAAATGAGGCTGTTGTTTATATTGTTGAAGATTAAGGAGGGGTTATTGTGTTAGAAAATTTAAAGAGAGAAGTATTTGAGGCAAATTTATTATTGCCAAAATATAATCTTGTAATTATGACTTGGGGAAATGTTTCTGCAATTGATAGGGAAACTGGATTAGTTTTAATAAAACCTAGCGGTGTTGATTATGAGGTTATGAAAGAAAGCGATATAGTTGTTTGTGATTTGGATGGTAAAGTTATTGAAGGAAATTTAAAACCTAGTTCTGACCTTATGACTCACATTGAAATTTATAAGAATTTTAAAGATGTGGGAGGTGTTGTTCATACTCATTCGAGATATGCTACGGCTTGGGCACAAGCTGGAAGAGATATAATAGCTTTGGGAACTACTCATGCAGATTATTTTTATGGAGATATTCCTTGCACAAGGGATATGAATGAAAAAGAGATAAATGGAGAGTATGAAGCTGAAACTGGAAAAGTTATAGTTGAAACTTTTAATACAAGAAATATAGATGCGAACCATGTTCCTTCTGTGCTTGTTAAAAGTCATGGACCTTTTTCTTGGGGTAAAGATGCTTTTGATGCAGTTCATAATGCTGTTGTACTTGAAGAATGTGCAAATATGGCATATTTGAGTAATCAATTAACAGGTAATAAATTAGAAAAAATGGATACAGTACTTTTAAATAAACATTTTAAGAGGAAACATGGACCAAACTCTTATTATGGACAGGGGTGATTTTAAATGAAACCTTATTTGCTAGGTCAGTATGAAAAAAGTATGCCATCAAATTTGAGTTGGATTGATAAGTTAACTTTGAATCGTGAATTTGGATTTGATTATTTGGAAATGAGCATTGATGAAACTGATGAAAAATTAAAAAGACTTGAATGGACTTCTCATGAAATTAAGTCTTTAAGAGATGATATTTTTGAGAGTGGACAAAAAATAAACTCTATATGTTTAAGTGCTCATAGAAAATTCCCTTTAGGACATTTGGATAAAGAAATACAAAAAAAATCTCTTGATATAATGGAGAAAGCTATTAATATCGCAAGTGATCTAGGAGTTCGAATAATACAGCTTGCTGGGTATGATGTTTATTATGAAGAATCAACAAGTGAAACTGAAAAAATATTTGAAGAAAATTTATATAAATGCGTAGAACTTGCATCAACTAAGGGTGTTATTCTTGGGTTTGAAACTATGGAAACAAGTTTTATGGACACAGTTAAGAAGGCAATGCATTATGTAAATATAATTAATAGTCCATATCTTGGAGTTTATCCAGATATTGGGAATCTTAAAAATGCGAGCCTTTTGTATAATCATAGTGTTAATGATGATATAAAAAGTGGAAAAGGTCATATATTTGCAGCACACCTTAAGGAAACGATACCTAACCATTATAGAGAAATAGAGTTTGGGCGTGGTCATACGGAATTCAAAGAGAATGTGATACTTCTTAGAGAAATGGGAGTTAGAATGTTTAATGGTGAGTTTTGGTATGTTGGTAATGAAAATTGGAGAGAAGTTTGTGTGGATGCTGTGAAATTTTTGAGGAATATTTTGGATGATGTGTTTAAGATGTAGCATTAAGCTACATCTTTTTTTTGAATTGTGGTAAGTATTCTTTGTGTGCTTCGATAAGCTCATCAATAACAATGTTTGCAATAGTGTCACTAGGACAAAGTGGGTTCATGTTGAGTGCAGTAACAGCAAGATTTCTATCTCCACTTATAGCACAATCAGCAACCATTCTTTCAAATGATTTTATCATTTGTATATATCCACTTATTTGAAGTTTTAAATTGCCTGTTGCAATTGGCTTTGGACCATCTGCCGTTATCCTGCAAGCAATCTCAACAGCACAATCATTTGGTATGTCTGATATAGCACCGTTATTTTTTACGTTTACATATTGTATATCGCCTGTGTTATTGTAAATACTTTGAATCAGATTACATGCAGCATCAGAATATTTAGCACCACCACGCATAGATAATTGTTCAGGTTTTTCTTGTAATTCTTCTTTATTATATAGTGCAAATAATTCCTCTTCAGTTTTATATACAACTTCTCCACGAACTTCGCCTTTTTTAAATTGTTCAAGTTCTTCTTCGAGTTGTTCTTTTGTGAAGAAGTAATAGTTGTGATATGGGCAAGGTATTGCATTTAGACCTTTTATAAATGATGGGGAGTAGGGAAGGGAAACGAAATTTTTCATTTGTATTGAATCTTCTTCGGACAAATAGGCGTATTTTTCTAAAACTTCCTGAAATCTTGATTTACCATTTACAAATATATCTGTCGCAAATATGAAATGATTTGTACCTTGTATTTCCATAGTTACGTCTTTTTCATTGACACCAAGTATTTTTGCAAATCCTTCAATCATATTAACAGGAACGTTGCATAGACCTATTGCTTTCTTGAAATTTGTATATTTTAAAATTGCTTCTGTAATTATTCCAGTTGGATTTGTGAAATTTATGAGCCAAGCATTAGGACAAATTTCCTCTATATCTTTAATAATCTCGAGTATAACTGGGATTGTTCTGAATGCTTTAAACATTCCACCAACACCATTTGTTTCTTGTCCAATCATTCCATGACTTAAAGGAATTCTTTCATCTAGTATACGAGCAGGTAATCTACCAACACGCATTTGAGTTGTAACGAAGTCAGCACCTTTTAGAGCTTTACGTCTATCGTAACTAAGAATTATTTCCATCGGTATACCTGCTTTTCTAACCATACGTTTTGCAAGATTTCCAACGATTTCTAATTTTTCTCGACCTTCTTCTATATCAACGAGCCATAATTCTTTTACAGGTAGGTTGCTATATCTTTTTATAAAACCTTCAACTAATTCTGGGGTGTAACTGCTTCCACCACC
This sequence comes from Candidatus Arthromitus sp. SFB-rat-Yit, assembly GCF_000283555.1. Taxonomy (NCBI): domain Bacteria; kingdom Bacillati; phylum Bacillota; class Clostridia; order Eubacteriales; family Clostridiaceae; genus Candidatus Neoarthromitus; species Candidatus Arthromitus sp. SFB-rat-Yit. Next base: position 959,203 of record NC_016012.1, on the reverse strand, counting down.
AATTGTAACAATTTTGATTGCTTTCATAATCTAAAATGTCTCCTTATTTTTAAAATTATATAAGATTATTAGATGAACATATTATTTAAGAAAGTTTGTTTAACTGTTTGAAGTTTTTTTAGAATTATTAAATGTAAATATATTTAAATTTGATGTAAAATTCATTAGTTTTAAATTGATAGTTTCCTTAAATCAAATATAAGTAATTTTATAACATGTTTAAATTGACATGTCTATATAAATATGATTAAATTAATATGAAACGTTTTCAAAATTTGAAATAAAATTTTGCTAAATGATTGCTTAAATGTTTTAAACATGATATTGTTCTGAATATCTGATATTTATGAAGAGATAATTAGGAGGTTTTATTATGATCAATATTTTACTTGTATGTTCTGCAGGTATGTCAACAAGTTTGATGGTTACAAAAATGAAGGATTCAGCAAAATCAAAAGGTATTGAAGCTGAAATTTGGGCTGTTCCTGAATCTGAAGCAACGGATAATTTGCCAAAAGCTGATGTTTTGCTCTTGGGACCTCAAGTTAGATTCTTAGAAACAAAGATGAAGGGTATTGCAGGGGATAAACCAGTAGCTGTTATAGATATGGTAGCATATGGAACTATGAATGGAGAAAAAGTTTTAGAACAAGCTTTAAGCCTAGTTGGTAAGTAAGTTATATTATTATCAGGGAGAGAGATATATAAGTAATGAATGCATTTTTAAAATGGATGGAAAAGTACTTTATGCCTTTTGCTTCCAAAATTGGAAGTCAAAAGCATTTAGTTGCTATTCGTGACGGATTTGTTGCAATAATGCCAATCACAATGGTTGGAAGTATTGCTGTACTTCTGAATGTTTTTTTGAGAGATCTTCCAAATACTTGGTTTGGTCCTGGAAATAAATTCGTGGAATCAATGTCCCAAATTATAAGTATTAACGGTAATGTTTATTTTGGTTCGATTGTTATTTTAGGAATCGTATTTACGTTTGCCTTTGGATATAATTTAGCACGCTCATATAATGTTAATCCAGTTGCTGGGGGTATTGTAGCTTTTGCGTCGGTTGTTACATGTATGAACCAGAGTGCTATTTTTGATTTTATATTGCCAAATGTAAATTTATCTTCTTTAGAAGCTCTTAGGAATATGGGACTTAATGTAGCTTTAAATAGTAATAATGACGTTGTTCTTCAAGGAGTTAGTGCTTGGGGATATATAGGTCAAGGTTATACTAGTGCATCTGGATTGTTTACTTGTCTTATAGTAGGATTCTTATCATCAATGATTTACATAAAATTGATGATTAAAAAAGTTACAATTAAACTTCCAGAATCAGTGCCACCAGCAGTAAGTAATGCGTTTGCTGCTATTATACCAGGAGTTGTGACTGTGTACACATTTGGTATATTGACACAAATTTGTATTTCAACAACAGGATTGTATCCGAATGATTTAATAATAAAATGGGTTCAAGAACCACTTTTATCTTTATCACAAGGCTTCTTTAGTGTCATAATAATATTGTTCCTAGTACAACTATTATGGTTCTTTGGATTGCATGGATCAAATGTTATGGCTCCAATAATAGAAGGAGTTTATACTCCAGCACTGCTTAAAAATTTAGAATACTTTACACAAAATGGAACAACTCAAGGAATGCCATATTTGTGGACTAGAGGATCGATTGATGCCTTTGCACAAATGGGTGGATCAGGAATAACTCTTGGATTGATAATTGCAATTTTTATTTTTTCAAAGCGTGATGACGCTAGAGCTGTTGCAAAACTTTCGGCACCAATGGGAGTGTTCAATATAAATGAACCTGTAATATTTGGTATGCCGATAGTTTTAAATCCTGTTTACCTGATACCTTGGTTAATTGTTCCGCCGATTTGTGGAATGGTTGCATACTTTTTTACAGCTATTGGAGTTATTCCGCCTGTATATATTCAAGTACCTTGGGTAATGCCCGTTGGGTTATATGCTTTCTTTTCAACAGGTGGAAGTATTTTAGCAGCTGGAGTTGCATTATTGAATGTTGTTATAGCTACTTGTATATGGACTCCATTCATTCTGTTAGCAAACAGAGTTAAAGATAAATGAACAAATTAATTGAGTAGGCTAGCCCTACTCTTAATTTTTAGGAAATTAAGGTAATTAAATGAAGAAAGATGAAAAATCAGCTTGGATTTTGTTTTTAATATCAATTGGATTGCTATTTATTATGTTATCGCCAAGAAACTCGAATCCTATGATAATGATCATTGGAGGATTGTTAATTATTTTGTTAGGAGTAATTTTATTTAAAAAAAATAAATCCGGAGGTAAAAAGAGATGATTAAGTTTCCAAATAATTTTTATTATGGTAGTGCTACTAGTGCAACTCAGAGTGAAGGTGCACATGATGATGGTCTAAAGGGACAAGATATATGGGATATTTGGTATGAGGAGGAGTCGTATAAATTTTTCGATGGCATTGGACCAAAAGACACATCAACTTTTTATAAAAATTATAAATCAGATATACAACTATTGAAACAAACAGGTCACAATTCTTTTAGAACATCTATAAGTTGGTCTAGATTATTCCCAAATGGATATGGGGATTTAAATCAAGATGCTGTAAAATTTTATCGAAACGTATTTGAGGAACTCAAAAGAGAAGGAATAGAACCTTTTGTTTGTTTGTTTCATTTTGATATGCCATATGAACTTCAAAAAATTGGTGGATGGGAAAATAGAAAAGTTGTAGATCATTATAGAGATTATGCAAAAAAATGCTTTGAACTCTATGGAGATATAGTTAAACATTGGTTTACATTTAACGAACCAATTGTACATGTTGAATGTGGATACTTGCTTTGCTATCATTATCCATGCAAAGTTGATCCAAAGGCTGCTGTTCAAGTTGCATACCATACAGCACTTGCAAGTGCATCTGCTATAAGAGAATATCACAACTTGAATCAGGAAGGGAAAATTGGAATAGTACTTAATCTTACTCCGGCATATCCAAGAAGTAACAATGAAAAAGATGTAGAGGCTTCAAGAATTGCTGAGCTATTTGCTAACAAAAGTTTCTTAGATCCAGCGGTTAAAGGGGAGTATAGTAGGGAGTTAGTTGATATAATCAAAAAACATGATTTGATGCCAACATATACAGATGAAGATTTGAAAATTATAAAGGAAAATACAGTAGACTTTTTAGGAGTTAACTATTATCATCCAGTTAGAGTTTGTGCAAAAGCGAATATGCCAAACCCAGATTCACCATTCTTCCCACAATATTATTTTGATGATTACGTAATGCCAGGTAGGAGAATGAACCCATATAGGGGTTGGGAAATTTATCCTAAAGGATTGTATGATATTGCTATAAATATAAAAGAAAATTACGGTAATATTGAGTGGATGGTAACTGAAAACGGAATGGGAGTAGAAGGTGAAGAGCGTTTTAAAAAAGATGGACGCATTGAGGATGATTATAGAATAGATTTTTACAAAGAACATTTGATGTGGCTTCATAAAGGAATTAGTGAAGGAAGTAATTGTATCGGATACCAAGTTTGGACATTTATAGATTGTTGGAGTTGGATAAATGCATATAAAAATAGATATGGATTAATAGAGCTTAATATTGATACTCAAGAAAGAACAATTAAGAAGTCTGGATATTGGTTTAAAGAATTACATGATAATAATGGGTTTTAGATAAAAATGATTGAGATAAAAGAAAGACTTAATGTAAGTGCAAAAGATTTTTTTAGTAAGATAGAGGAATCTGTAATTTATGATATAGAGCAATCAATGGGCAAAAAAATGGTTGTTAGTGATATACGCAATGGTTTTAAATATACGAAGAACCTTAAAAATAAACTTGGAGGAAGAGGAGAGGTTGAGGTGGTAATAACACATTTTGCTTCTCCCAAAATGTACAGTGCAAATTTTAAATCGGCATCTGGAGTTAATACTATATGTTATATTATTGATGAAATTGATGATGAAAATATTGATGTTATATATAAAGAAGAGTTTGTAGGCAAGACTGGCACTGCAAATTTAAATTTTAAGATAATGAATTTTTTCTATAAGAAAAGATCGAGGAAAAGAGCATCAAAACGTATAAGATATATCGAGTCATATATAAAATCCAATAAAGAGTAACGAACGTTTTAGTTTGTTACTCTTTTTGTTATGTATTAAAATTAACAGTGGAGGTTTTGAAAATGTGGTTTATTATGGCTATAGTGTCTGCATTCTTTGCAGGTATAACATCGATACTTGTAAAGTGTGGAATAAGAAAGACAAATTCAAATGTTGCAATGGCAATAAGAACAATTATAATTGTAATATTTTCATTAGTGATAGTTATTATAAGCGGAGCGTTTAGCTCTATTAAGGACATTACGTTGAGATCATTTGTGTTTCTTTTATTGTCGGGCATCATGACAGGGTTTTCTTGGATACTTTATTTCAAGGCTTTATCAATAGGTGATTTAAATAAAGTTGTTGTTATAGATAAGTCAAGTGTAGTGTTAAGCATACTTTTTGCTATAGTTTTATTTAATGAAACGGATAATTTATTAATTAAATTGATAGGTATTATTTTTATTTCAATTGGGACCATTTTGATGATTGAAAGGAAACAAATAAATAAGAACAAAAAGAAGAACATTTACATTTTATATGCAATTCTTTCGTCGATTTTTGCATCGCTAACTTCAGTACTTGGGAAAATTGGTATAGATAATGTAGACTCAAATCTTGGAACATTAATAAGAACGATCGTTATACTTATAATTTCTTGGATTATTATTTTTGTAACAAAAGAATACAAAGGAATTACAAAAATTGATAAGCGTGAATTAAGATTTATACTACTTTCAGGAATTTCCACGGGAGTATCATGGCTATGTTATTATTACTCAATAAAGAATGGAATTGTAAGCTTAGTAATTCCAATAGACAAATTGAGTATCGTTGTTTCTATAATATTCTCGTGTATATTCTTAAAAGAAAAATTAAGCAAGGTTTCATTTATGGGATTAATATTGATTGTATTTGGAACAATTATAATGACATTTTAAAATAATAATTAAATGATATTAATTATTAATATTTACAATATATATTCAATCTGATATAATAATAAATATCAATTAAAAAGGAGTTAGTGTTATGTCATTGATAAATAAGGAAATTTCTGATTTTAGTGTTCAAGCATTTTGTAATGGTGAATTTAAAACGATTAATAAGAGCGATGTTTTAGGAAAGTGGAGTATATTTTTCTTTTATCCAGCAGATTTCACATTTATATGTCCTACAGAATTAGAAGATTTATCAGATCTTTATGAAGAATTCAAAAGCAATAATTGTGAAGTTTATTCAGTTTCTACAGATACTCACTTTGTTCACAAAGCTTGGCATGATGCATCTGATAGTATCAAAAAAATTAAATATGTTATGCTTGCAGATCCAACGCATGTACTTTCAAAAGACTTTGAAGTATACATAGATGAAAATGGATTAGCTGAGCGTGGAGCTTTCATCCTTAACCCAGAAGGTAAAATAGTATGTTATGAAGTTAATGCTGGTAATGTTGGAAGAAATGCTTCAGAATTACTTCGTAAGTTACAAGCTAGCCAGTTTGTAGCACAATATGGTGATCAAGTTTGCCCAGCTAAGTGGAAACCTGGAAGTGAAACATTAAAACCAGGAATTGATTTGGTTGGAAAACTTTAATAAATGATTTAAGGGGCAATAATTTATGTTGCTCCTAAAATTATAAATAAAATAAATGATTTTGATTATCAATATTAAAATAGTGGAGTATATTTATGAAATTTAAAAGAGTATCGAGTATCATTTTAGTTAGCTTTTTGCTTCTTGGATGTAGTTCTGTTGGACAAGCATCTAAAGAAAATGATACGAATAGTAGCAATGTGTCAATTAATCAGCAACAAAAAGAAATTAAAATATCAGTAGCTAGTGTTGCGATTTCACATGTTCTATCTGAGCTTAATCAAAAGATAGTTGGAAGACCAACAACTAAGTTAGAATTACCAGCTACTTATGTTGATATTCCTGAAATAGGTAGTTCTTTTTCTCCAGATTTTGAAAAGGTTCTATCTGTTGGAACAGAACTTTTGATTGGCGATTATTTGTTTAAGGATAAAATTGAAAATTCAGCAAAACAATATGGAATTGACACATTCTATATTGACACTTCTAGTTATGATAAATTTTTACGTGATATAGAAGAATTAGGGAAAAAGATAAACAAAGAGAAAGAAGCAAGTAAGTTGGTAGAAAGATTTAGAGAGCCACTAAATAATTTAAGTGCTGTAAATAAAGATCTTAAAGTTGCTATAATATCCGGTACTTCAGAAAGCAATATGCTTGCGACGGAAGATTCTTATGTTGGAAGTTTGGTTAAAGCTTTGGGAGTAAAAAATATAGTTAATGAGATAATGGCGAGCAATTCAGATGTGCAAGCAGTGAACAATTATGTTAACTTAAATTTGGAGCAATTGCTAGTAAATCAACCAGATTTAATATTAACTTTTGGACATGGAAATATAGATGAGGCTAATAAGTCACTTGAAAAATTATTTGGAGAGAATCCAGCTTGGATGAATTTGGATGCTGTAAAAAATAACAAGATCTATAATTTAGATTCCAATTTATTTGGTACATCTGCAAATATTAATATTGATAAAGCACTTACTGAACTTGGAAGAATATTTAATGGTTAGTAAAAAGAAATCAGTAGCAATTATAGTTATTTCATATGTAGTATTATTTATTTTGGCATTTGTATTGTGTATCTTTGGTAGTGTAAAGTTTGAATTAAAAGAAATCTTGTTATCACTTTTTGGTAAGGGAAACAATTTATTAAACGTAATAGTTTATGAAATTAGACTACCGAGAAATCTTATTGCTGTTTTGGTTGGTGCTGGTTTATCTGTTTCAGGTATGCTTTTACAATCTGTCATGAAAAATCCATTGGCAGATCCAGGAATAACTGGAGTATCTTCGGGAGCTAGTGTTGTAGCAATTATAATACTCTTGGTTATTCCTTCATTTTCTTATGGTTTACCTATAGCATCTTTTTTGGGTGGACTTATAGCGTGCATGTTAGTATTTTTATTAGCATGGAAAGATGGAGGGATTTCTCCTAGCAGAATTATATTATCTGGTGTTGCTGTTAATGCTGTGTTTGGAAGTATAATATCAATATTTACAATTTTTTATAGTGATAGAATACAGAGTGCACTGCTTTGGTTAAATGGGAGTTTGTCACAGAAGACGTGGTCTGATTTTAAGCTTTTGAGTATTTATGTGATTATTGGACTAATATTGGCTTTGTTTTGTATAAAACCAGCTAATATATTAGCTCTTGGAGAAAAAACAATTTTAAATTTAGGATTCAATATTACATATTTGAGATTATTTGTATCTATAGTTGGAGTGTTTTTAGCAGCAGTATGCACATCTATTGTTGGTATCATAGGATTTGTTGGGCTTGTAATACCGCATATTTGTAGAATGATAGTTGGGTATGATTATAAATATTCTTTACCTTTAGCTATTTCTTTTGGTGGGATAATTGTACTTTTAGCCGATACATTATCTAGAGTAATAGGAGGGAGTATAGAATTACCTGTTGGTATAATAATGTCATTATTAGGAGCCCCATTTTTCCTATATTTATTAAGAAAAAAGAAAGGAGAGTAGTGATTTTTGTTAAGTGTAAAAGATTTAAAAGTTGGATATGAAGACAAGGTTATAATAGAAAAATTATCTATTGAGATACAAAGAGGGGAAATTGTAACAATTTTAGGACCTAATGGTTCGGGTAAATCTACTCTTCTTAATTGTTTAACTAGATATCTTAAACCTTTGTCTGGGGATATTTATTTTGAGGATGAAAATATTTATTTGAAATCTTTAAAAGATTTTTCAAAACAAGTAGCTATTTTATCGCAGCATAACGATTTAATAGGGGATATAACAGTAGAGCAGTTAGTTAAGTATGGAAGGTCACCTCATAAGAGATGGTATGAAAAGAAAAGTAATATAGATTGTGAAATAGTGGAACAAGCTATGAAATACACAAAAGTTTTCAAATATAGGAATACGAGTATTAATAGTTTATCTGGTGGAGAAAGACAAAGAGTTTGGATATCTATGGCTCTTGCACAAACTCCAAATTTATTGTTATTGGATGAACCAACAACATACTTGGATATATCACATCAGTTGGAGCTTATGGAACTTATTAAAGATATAAATATTAGCAAAAGTATAACTATAGTTATGGTTTTACACGATTTGAACCAAGCTATTCAATATAGTGATAAAATTATATTAATGAAGGATGGCAAAGTTTTTGATTATGGTAAACCTAAAGAAGTTATAAATTGTGAAAATTTAAGAGAGGTATATGATATAAATTGTCATATATGTGAGTACAAAAATAAATCAATAATAATACCAATTAGTAATTATAAATCCTAAAATATTGGAGGAAAATTAAATGAAAGAAATTTTAAATTCACAAAAAACTATAATGATTTCATCTTTGAATAGTGAAGGGTTTCCACAAATAAGTTATTCACCTTATATAATGGTAGATAATAAAGTTTATATTTATATAAGTAGAATTGCAGATCATCATAAGAATATAGATGAGAATGGAAATATAAGCTTAATGGTCGTAGCTGATGAATCTAAATCTCAAAATTTATTTGCTAGAGAAAGAGTAAGTTTTAATGGTAATGCAAAAAAAGTTGAAGAAGTTCCAGATTGTATTAGAGAAAAGTTTGAGGAAATACATGGAAAGAGAATGATGGAAGTATTGTATGGAATGGATTTTGACTTTTTCGAAATAACTATTTTAAATGGAAGATTAGTTAAAGGTTTCGGTAAAGCCTTTGATATAACATATGAAGATAATACTTGGATTGAAAAACAAGTATTTATAGATAAGAAAGCCCCTGCACATAATAAATAGCAAAAAATCCTATGAATAATTTTCATAGGATTTTTGTTTTAATCGCAGTAATCACAAAGATGATTACAAGCACAATTTATAGATTCTATTGCCGATCTTATAACTTTTTTGTTAGATTCTTTTTCACAATTACATTCAGCTTTTTGTAGAGAATCTATTATGTTTTGCATTGAATTTATACTTGAATCTACGTGATCTTGAACATTTCTTCCCATAATATAAACCACCTTTTATTTTAGAATACACTTATATTATTAGAATTTTAATTATTATTTATGTATTAAATTAACTAAGATTTTATTGTTAAGTTAAGTTCATCTATACTAGTGGGGGGAGTAACATAAGCAGTATTATATGATGTATAAATGACCATTCCAGGTTTTGCGTGTGGCATTTTTTTTACGTTCTTAACTTTTGTATAATCTACTGGAACATTTGAGGAAGAAGATGATTTGCTGTAAAATGCTGCTAACATGGATGCTATTTCTATTAATTTGTTATTTGGATTGTTATGTGCAAGTATAACATGGCTGCCTGCAATATTTTTAACATGAAACCATGTGTAGTCTTTTTTTGCAATCTTAAAAGTTAGTGATTCATTTTGTATATTATTTTTTCCTACAAAAATTGAAATTCCATTCGAGGTTACATAATGGTGTGGAGATGATTTTATTATGCTATCTTTATTTTTTGTTTTTATAACTTTCAAATAGCCACTTTCTCCAAGCTCAATTCTTATATCATCAATGTCATTAATGCTTTGTGCGTTGTTTAAGTTAAGAAGTACAGAGTTTAAATAATCTATTTCTTTTTCACAGGATGAAATGTTAATTAAATTTATTTCTTCAGATTTCTTCAGCTTTTTAAATTTTTTATAATAATACTCTATATTTTGCGATGGAGTCATTTTAGGATTTAATGGAATTTTAATTTCTTCCAGATTTTCACTGAAATAATTTTGAACCATTATGTGATCTTCTTTACCTTTTAGCATGTAGATATTTGAAGAAATTAGATCACCATAAAGTTTAAATTTATATTTATCCTCACTGTTTTTAATTTCATTTTTAAAAATTGAGATTTTTTTAGAAGATTTTTGTATGATAGAGTTTATAATCTTTTTGATATTTGTGAGTTTTCCATTTATATCGTCAGATATATTTTTGTTTATAATAAAATCATCTATTAATTCGTTTAAGTTTTGTTTTGTGATTTTATCATTGCTTATATTGATGTCAAAACTATAAAAATCTTTATATGTATTATTTACTTTATATAGAGTTGGATTGAGTTTTATGTTTTTAAATATTTCACTTAGAATTTCAAATTTTTTATCAAAGGATTCATTTGAGATTAATTCAAATATGAATTTTGATAGTTGGGGTGAAACTCCTTGAAATATTTTTGAATACATTGACGGTTCGTTTTCTATGATATTTAATATTTTTTTAAAGTTTTGTATTGTGAAATCCATTGGATTTAATTTTAAATCATCTTTTGGTGGATATTTATAAATTGAATTCGGTATAAGAGTTCTGTAAGAATTATTATTTAATGAAAGATGTTTTATAGAATCTAAAACTTTTTGAGTATCTTTTTCAACAAGTGAAACATTACTATGTTTGCCCATTAGCTCAATTATAAGTTCAAATTCCTTTACATTTCCAAGTTCATTTCTGTTTTCTATATATAATTTTAAAATTCGATCATTTTCTATTTGGGAAATATCTTTGATTGTTCCATTTAATATGTATTTTTTCAAAATAGTTGAAAACATAAAATTTGATTTTGGTGTTTCATGTTTTTGGTTAGTTAGGTTTATTGAATTATATTTGGAATTCGCACTTATCAATAAATTTTGGTTTTCACCACTGCACCTAACGTTAAAAACAAAACTATATTTATCAAACTGATTAATTTTCCTAATCTTACCATTTATTATTTTAGGTCTTAGTTCTTCAATTAATGAATATAGAAAAATTCCGTCTAATGGCATATATATCACCTCATTTTAAATTATAACATACAAATATTAAAAATTTTATTATTTAATATAAAGTCTGTATATTTTGAAAATTTAATGAAATAATCAAAATATATTTAACTAATCGGGGTGATAAGTTTGGTTTTAGAAGATATTGAATTGGATTTATTAAATTATGTTAATTATGATTTTGCGACAAAATTTAATGTTTTACCAATTAGGAGATATGATAATGGAGTTATAATAATTTGTTCTGAAATTATGGACAAGGTTATAAATGATTTAAAGGTTATGTTTAATGATAACGTTGTTCCATATATACGCTCTATAGAAAGTGTGCAACAAAATATAGCTCATTATTATGAAGTTTTTAAATCGAGACAAAATTTATCGGATGAAAACCTAGATGATATATATGATGATACCATTAGGACAGCTATAGATATGAAGGTAAGTGATATACATATTGAACCAAATAAATCTGGATCTAATGTTCGTTTTAGGCGTAATGGGGAGCTTGAGATGTTTAAAAAACTTTCATTTCGAGCACATAAATTCATATCAACAAAGATAAAAGTCATGAGTAATTTAGATATAACCGAGAAGAGGATATCTCAAGATGGAAAAATTACATATAAATACAATGATTTTAAATATAATTTGAGGGTTTCGACACTCCTTACATCTAAGGGAGAAAAAATTTCTATAAGAATCCATAATAATAGGAATGAATATGAAAATATAATTGATCTTGGATTTAGTGAAGAACAAATCGAAATTATAGAAAAGTATCTTATGAAAAAAAATGGAATGATTATATTATCAGGACCTACTGGAAGCGGAAAGTCAACCACTTTATATAAATTTATAGAGCATATAAATACTGAAAAAGTAAGCATCTATACTATAGAGGATCCAGTTGAATATGAAATTGATGGAATAAATCAAAGTTCTATTAATGAAAAAGCAGGGCTTACTTTTGATGAAATATCAAAAAATATATTAAGACATGATCCAGATGTATTAATGATTGGAGAAATTCGTGATGAAGAAACTGCAAAAGTTGCTGTGTCGTCTTCTGTAGTTGGACACAAGGTTTTTTCAACAATACATGCTAAGGATTCATTATCTGTAGTAACAAGGTTAATTGATTTGGGAGTTAGTGAATTTTTAGCTATAGACGCATTGGATTTGGTTATATCTCAAAGGCTTGTAAAAAAGTTATGTAGATGTAAGAAGAAAAAATATATTGATGAAATGATAGTATTTAACAAGAAATATGAAAAAGCAAAATATTATTCACCAAATGGATGTGAAAAATGTAAATTTACAGGTTATAGTGGAAGAATTTTATTAAGTGAGATTTTAGTGATAGATGATATAATAAAGGATATGCTCTTAAAGAAAAAAATAATGGCAGATATAAGAAAATATATTGAAATGAAATATTTTGAGTACTCTTTTAGTCAAAATGTACAAACTCTTATTGAAAGTGGAGAAGTTTATATAAAAGATATGGAGATTCTGAAATGATTGGGAATTATTTTGTTTTGGTTAAAGAGGAAAGAAAATTTAAATTTAAGTTTTATGAAGGTGATTTTAGAGATTTCTTATATAAATGCAAGTTAAAAATTTATTTTAAGCTTAAAATCCCTAAAATTTTTGTATTCAAGAAGAAATTGAAAATTACTTGGTACAAGAGATTTTGTGAGGACTTATATTTTCTTTTAGAGAGTGGAATTTCATTAACAGAAGCTATTCAAATTTTTAGTAATAACTCAAAGAATAACGCAAGACTTAAATCAGAATATAAATTCTATGATTCTCTCTACAGCAAGTTATTAAAAGGTAATTTATTTTATGATGCTTTGAGCAAGATGAATTATAAGTTAGATAATATATTTTTATCATTGATATCAGTTAGTGAAGAAACAGGTAAACTATCAGATGTACTTAACAATTTGAATAAATATTATGAAGATAAGATCAACATATCTAATAAAATTAAATCTTCTATGTCATATCCGATTTTATTATTTACATTTTTAATAATTATGTTTAATTTATGTATTCTAGTTTTTATACCTAGTTATTTCAATTCATTTCAATCACAAATTTCTAATTTACCAAATTTAAGTAGAATTTTTATAGATGTATGTTTGTTTATAAAAGACAACTATTTTACATTTTGTACATTAATGATAGGAAGTATAACTTTATTTATGACTTTGATTAAGAATAGAGTGTGTTTTGCCAAGATAATATTTAAGATCCCTATAATTAGTAAAATTCATTTTAAGAAGTGTCAGCTTAAATTTATTCAGATGTTATATTACATAATAGATAGTGGAATAGATCTAGCTACAGCATTAAAGATAATAGGTAGTTTAGGTAATGATGATTGCAGTAAATATGCAAATTATATTTATGGGGAGATTAATCAAGGATCTGATTTTTGTGAGGCATTAACAAATACTAAGATCTTTGATTCAGAAGTCATCTCTATAATAAGCGTTGGTGAGAAAAGTTCAAATTTAGCATTAGCATTAAAAAATATTTGGACAACCTATTCTAAAAGACATTATGAAAGTTTTGAAAGATATTCAAAATTGATAGAGCCAATTTTTATAGTAATTTGTGGAATAATCGTTTTGGTATTTATTTCAATATTTATTATTCCTTTGATATCATATGAGAATTTTAATTCCTTATGGGGTGGATGATATGAGGAAAAGTGGAATATTACTTTTAGAAAATATAACTTCATTGGTTATATTGATGATTATAGTCGGAGCTCTGACTCTTAATTTATTTGTGATCAAAAAAATTTATGACAATTATACTCATACAAAATTTAAATTGGAATTTATAGATTTTGTAAATAGGGGAAAATATTCTGCAATTAATACTTCGAACATTTATATATTAAAATTTTATGAGAAAAGGATTTTGCTTTCAAATAATCAAAATGAAATTGTAGATAGATTTGATTTTCCAAAATATATAAAGATGGTAAATTTTAATGGAATTTATAATTCTAGATTAATTATAGAAGATAATGGAGCTATAACTAGAGGAGCTACATTCTCATATTATTTTCACGATAAGCTGAACAAAATTACAATTTCAACTATAACAGGGAAAGTGAATTATGCGTAAATATAAAAAGCGAGGATCAATATTGTTTAAAAGTTTATTTTCGATAATTTTGGTAACTACGCTATGTATTTCAATTTCAAGAATGATAAATATAAATCTTAAAACCATGCGATCTGTTTTATTAACAAATGATATTACAAATAAAGTTGATATTGTAAAACACGAATTATTTTATAATAAGCAATATCTTCATATTAAAGGAGATGTTTACATAAATGCAAATAATATAAAAATCGGTGGATATAAAGAATTAAACCAACATTTCGAAAATTACAAGTACGATAATTTTGAATATTTTCATTTATATTTTAATGAAGATATGAATGATATCAATATAGAGTACATTAAAGGTGATCAAAAGATATTTGAAGATAAATTAAAAATTTGATATTGGAGGTGGACTTGATATTATAAGACATAAAAAGAGGGGATATATACTTTTAGAATCAATTATAAGCTTATCAATATTCATTGTTATTGCATTATCTATTAATAATTACATTATAAGTAGTGTTAAATATCTTATTTCAAATATTAATACATCTACAGATGTTTTAAAAATTCGTGAATTAGAGGCATTTTTAAATAGTGAATTGAATGAATATGCGTTTGATTTTAAAATGAATAGTGAAAACAAACTATCTTATAAGAAAATTATTCCTGTAAATACAACAAGATGTGATGTAAAAAAACGAGATATTACTTTTGGAAATGGCACAATAACTTTAAAATACGATGATAGAAATATAACTAATTTACTTAAAAATGTGGATGATTTTAAAATTTATAAGAATGGGAATTTAGTTTTTATTAAGATCTTATTGGGGGATATAGAATTAATAAAACCGATTTCATCTATGTCTTATAATATATAATTATTTTGAAGAAGAGAGGGATAGTTTATATACCATTTTTAATGGTATTAACATTAATTTTCAGTTTGATAATGAATTCAAATTATATGAGCAAAAATATTTCAGCTTATTTGGATTACGAAAATATTTCTGAAATAGATAAAATAGATCCAATTAATGATTTTTTATTTAAATTTAAAATGTACAAAGACGATTATTATAGTGCTATAGATGAATCTCTAATAGCAGATGATACGACGTTTTTGAATTACGTAATAAATAATAATATTAAATTATTTAAAGGAGATTTATATATATTGAATTTTAAATTAGGAAATAGTATTAATCCAAATGGAGATAAAATTTTACTTTATTATGATAGGATAACTAAAAAGGGTTACTATTTTTATGCTGAAGAAAATGGAAGAGATATTAAATTAGATCTTGCTCGTATTTTTAGAGTTTAACATTTTGGAGGGATTATGAAGAATTTAATATATTATAACAAGGATAAATTTGATATATATTTTAAAAAAATAACAAATAAATATGAAAAATCAAATATATCAGATGTTTATATTAAAGATATAAATAGATTCAACATAAAAAATTCAATTATTATATTTGAGGTTAGAGATTTTTTGATTAAATCTCTAATAATGCCTTTGGATAATTATATAGGGGATAGAATATTGAATTCATTAAAGTTTTATTTTAATGGATTTGATGATGATATATTGTATGATTATTTCCTTTTGGATTCAGAAATTAATAATGGACAGGTTCGTATATTGTTATATGCTATGAAGATAAAAAACGATATACAAGAAATTTTAAAATATATAGATAAATCGTATCTAGTAGTTAGACCTTTGCAATTTGTAATGATTGAGTATATATCAAATAAATTTAATACTAAAAATGGTATTCTAATAAATAAAATCGATGATTTGAATTATAACATTATTATGTTTAAAAATTCTTTGATATTATTGAATAATTATATTAATAAAGAAACTTTCAACAATTTAGATATGTATATAATTGATAATATTAAAGAAGTTAAAGAAGAGTTTAAAATTTCAATTAATAATGATATATATTTCTTGAATTGTGATCAAGATAGTATATTACTTAGTGAAAAATTCAAATGCACATTTTTAAATCATGATGTGGAGGGAATATTAAGAGAACATGACTACATTAGAAGTAAATTTTCTAAGTTTTGGAAAAAGAGAGAGGATTTTAAAAAGAACGCATAGAAAGTATATATCGTATATTTTTATAATTTTAATATTGATAGGCGTATTAGCTAAAAATATTTTAACAAATAGGAATATTTACAATGATTTGATGAATTTAAGACAATCTAGTGTTATAAATCAAATAAGTCAAGAGTATCAAAATAATATTGAACCTATTTTACTATTAATTGATAATGTAAAACCATTTATAGAAAATATAGTTTGTACTTCAAATCATATAAGTGTTGATGTGAAGATTGCAGATAAAAAATATATATATAGTATAGTTGATAATTTAAGACAACACAATTTGGATATTAAGTCATATGGATATGTATCTGAAAATGATGGATTATATTTGTATAAGATAGACATAGGGGTATAGATATGAATAAGTTAATTAAGAGATATAAATTTGTATTAGGAATTTTAATTTTTTGTTTACTTATTATGATATTTATAAGTCTATCAACTAAAATTAAAGTAGATAAATTTATGCTAATGCAACATAGTATTGGATCGTATGAGGATGAATTTAAGCAGGCTAAAAAAAATGCATTTTTAAATTTTAAGAATGACTTATTAAATAATAATATCATTTTAGATAATATTGAATATTTAACAGATGATATGGTTAGGTTTGATATAAACCAAAATATGTACATCGATGATGCATATAGTTTTTTAGAATTTTTAAATAATATTACTCATTTAAGAATAAATAGGATCAATATTATGAAAAATAAATTGGAATTTAGCTTTAATATATCAGCTGAAATGTAGTCGTATATATTGAATACCTTAATTTAATTTGTTAGAATTAATGTGCGAAATAAAAGATGTGGAGGTTTAATTATTGTTATGTTAACAGCAGGAGATTTAAGAAAAGGTACCACTTTTGAACATGATGGTCAAGTGTACATAGTTATAGATTTTTTACATGTAAAACCAGGAAAAGGAGCAGCGTTTGTTAGAACTAAATTAAGAAATGTAATAGCTGGAGGAGTTGTTGAGAGAACTTTTAACCCATCAGAGAAATTTCAAGAGGCTGTTATTGAAAGAAAAGAAATGGAATACTTGTATAATGATGAATCTTTATACTATTTTATGGATTTAGAAACGTATGAACAAATCCCTTTGAATTATGAAAAAGTAGAAGATGCAATAAAATATTTAAAAGAAAATATGAATGCTGTTATAAAATTTTATAGAGGAGAAGCTTTTTCTGTTGAAGCTCCTAATTTTGTAGAATTAGAAGTTATTGAAACTGATCCAGGATTTAAGGGTAATACAGCAACAAATACTTTAAAGCCAGCTAAACTTGAAACAGGCACTGTAATTCAAGTTCCTTTATTTATAAATGAAGGCGATAAAGTAAGAATAGATACTAGAACTGGTGAGTACATGGAAAGAGCGTAATTAATAGTATTTTTAAAAAGTTATTAGTGATTTTACTAATAACTTTTTTATTTTTTGTACTAAAAAAGAATAAAAAAAATATAATTTATTAGAAAGGAGGGATATAGTCATTAGTAAGTTAGGTGATTTAATAAATTTATTTTCCGTTAATTTAAGACAACAATTGGAAAAAAATGGTTCTTTAGATGGTTTGCAAGAAATTAGATTGAAGGTAAACAAGCCTGTTATATTAATTTTTTCAGATAGAGAAATTGTGTTGAATATAAAAATGACCATTGAGGATATTAGAGCTACTATAAATAAAATTAGTAAGTATTCTATTTTTGCTTTTGAGGAAGATGTTAAGCAAGGATTTATAACGATACAAGGTGGGCATAGAGTTGGAATAACTGGTGAATGGGTTTTTGAAAATAGAGAAGTAAAGTATTTGAAAAATATTTCATCATTGAACATTAGGATATGTAGGGAAGTTTCAGGATTTGGGAAAAAATTTATTAACCATATATACAAAGGTGGTGAGATTTTAAATACTCTTATAATTTCTCCGCCCAAATGTGGTAAAACAACTCTATTAAGAGATTTGTCCAAGATTATTTCAAACGGTGATAGTCCTCTTAATAGAGGATTTAAGGTATCTATTATTGATGAAAGAAGTGAAATAGCAGCGAGTTTCAGGGGAGTTCCTCAATTAGATATAGGTATTAGAACTGATATATATGATAATTGTTTAAAAAGTAAGGGAATAATTCTTGCTATAAGATCTATGGCTCCTGAAGTTATAGTTTGTGATGAGATTGGGACTAGAGAGGATTTTGAGAGTATATTAGTTGCGTATAATTCGGGTGTGTCTATAATTTCAACAATACATGGAAATAGTGAGGAAGATTTTTATAATAAGTTACGTATGAGTAATCTGAATACTAGTATGGAGAAAATATTTAGATGTATTTTGATACTCAGTAATAAGAATGGAGTTGGAACTCTGGAAAGAGTGAAGAGGATTTAAATATGATAAGTGTGAAATTTATAGCCTTATTAATAATTTTTGTGTGTATTTCTTTGATTGGAATAATGATTGGGAATAGTTACAAATTTAGAGTAAAAGAGCTTCAGGAATTTGAAACAATTTTTCACTCATTTAAAAATAATATAATGTTCATGAAAACTCCAATAGCTTATGCAATAAGAGAATCTTGCACTCAAAAATCTGTACTTAGTGCAAATTTACATATGGTTGCAGATGAAATTGAAAATGGGGATTTTTACAATTTAGTTGATTGTGTTAAGAAAGTCTTTGAAAATAACAAGGATAGATTGTATTTGAATCAATCAGATCTAGATATGATATATGATTTTTTCAATAACATTGAAAATAATAATCTTAATTCATTCGAAAATGTATTTGAAGTTTTTACAAAACGTTTAGAGGATCAATTGAGAGAGGCAATAGAATTTAGGAATAAGAACAAAAAAGTTTATAATACTTTAGGAATTGGAGTAGGAGCTATTATTGTTATTTTTCTCATATAGGGGAGAGTGTATAAAATGTTAGATTTTTCTATGATATTTAAAATTGGTGGGGTTGGAATTCTTGTTGCAATTCTTGATAAGGTTTTAAAAAGTATTGGTAGGGAAGAGTATGCGACATTATCTAATATTTTGGGGATAGTTTTAATTTTATTTATGGTTATACAACTCATAGGTGATTTATTTAATACGATTAAGACTATGTTTCAATTATAGGTGATCGAATGGAAATTATAAAAATAGCATTTTTTGCGTTAATAGCATTATTTTTTATAATAATTGTTCAACAAAGTAGGAAAGATTTGGCTGTTATAATTTCTTTATTTGTTGGTGTTTCTATTTTTATATTTATATTTGGAAAATTTAATGCGATTATATTATTCATTCAGGAGATGGCGTTAAAAGCAAATATAAATACGGTTTATTTAAATATTGTTTTAAAAATATTGGCAATAAGTTACATAGCATCTTTTTGTAGTGAAATATGTAAAGATGCAGGATCTAATAATATTGCATCAAAGGTTGAATTCGGTGGAAAAGTTTTAATATTATTTTTGGCAGTTCCTATATTAATGGCTGTCCTGCAATCAATATTAAATATCATGTAGGGAATTGTTTATGATAAAGAAGATATTCTTGTTAATATTTTTATTAACTTTGTTTTTACCGAATTTAAGTACAAGTGCAAGCGTTAATGTTAGTAATAGTAATACTGAAAATGTATTTAGTGATAACGATATACAGCGAATAATTAAAGAAAATGAAAAAGAAATATCAAGCTTGTATAATTACATAACTAATATGAAAGATGATATTGAAATATTGAAAGATTTAGATCCAAGGGAATATGTAAAATCACTTATGAGTCATGGAAATGAGAAAATGAGTATTGGTAAAACTATATTTAGGAACATCATGTCATTCGTTGTAAAAGAAGTTATTCTAGTTTTGAAAGGAGTTTCGACTGTAATAATAATAGCCGTCATTTGTTCACTTATACAAAATCTTCAAACTGCTTTCTCAAACCAAACGTTGTCAAACGTTGCTTTTTATGCGTGTTATGCCCTACTTATAATAGTACTTTCTAAAACTTTTCTTATAGGAATTGATATAGCTAAAGAAACCATAAAAGAGTTAAATAATTTTCTATTAGTATTGATACCAGTGCTTAGTACGTTACTTTTATCTGCAGGAGGAATTAGTCAGATTGCGACGCTCGACCCAATAATAATTTTGCTTACAAATATAGGACCAACATTTTATTTAAATATTTTGATTCCGATTATACTTTTGGGATTTATGTTACAATTTGCAAACAATATATCAAATAATTTTAAGATATCAAATTTGGTAAAGCATACTAATCAAATTGTACTTTGGGCACAAGGGATTTTTATAACATTTTTTATAAGTATGTTAACTATAAGAGGATTTACGTCAGAGTCTTTGGATATTGTAACAGCTAAAACGGCTAAATTTGCAGTAGATAATTTTGTTCCAATAGTAGGAAAGGCAATTTCTGATGCAATTGCAACTGTTGCAGGTTATTCCATACTTTTAAAAAATGCTGTTAGTTCTTTAGGACTTATAATTGTTATAGCTATTGTATTGGTTCCAATAATTAAGATTTTTATAATGGCAACATTATACAGATTAACAGCAGCTATTATTGAACCTATTTCTGATAATAGGATAGTTTCTGCTATAAGTTCTGTGGGTGATTCGTTAATCCTTATAATGTCATGTGTTATAGTAGTGTCTATTTTATTTTTTGTAATGATTTCTATAATTGCATCTGCAGGGAAATTAATAATAGGTGTTTAGGAGTTATTATAGATGGATATTTTAAAAGATTGGGTAAGTGATATTTGTGTAACTATTTTGTTTATGACAGCAATAGAACTTATTTTACCTGAGAATAGCATTAAAAGGTATGCAAAATTTGTATTAGGTCTTATTTTTATAGTTGTTGTGATAAATCCAATTATTAATTTTGTTAGTCAGGATAATAATTTGTATAAGGATATATCCGTAAATGAAAATTATATAGATAAATTTGATGATTACCTTAACAATAATTTTGAAGAATATAGTGAGAGAGCAAGGAAAACAACTATAGAAAGTTTTGAGCTAAATCTTTCTAATAATTGCAAGATATTACTTGAAAATAAATTTAAAAATAATAAATTTGATGTTGAAACATCAGGTATTTATGAGGCTGGAGATTTTAAGATACAAGAAATTATTGTAAGAGCACAAGAGTCAGGTATTAAGAAAGTAGAAATAATTGAAGATGTGATTATAGATAACAAACAAATTAATAAGGTTACAACTAAAGAAGGATCAAAAGCTAAAGAAATAAAAATATTTTTATCTAGTGAGTTAAATATTTCAGAAAATATTATAAAGGTATATTTAAATTGAGGAGCATTACAATAAATGGAAAAGATAAAACAAAAAATTATAAAAAAAAGTAATAAATTTACTTATATGATTATATTAATTATTATAGCTGGAATTATGATTTTTGCAGTTAGTTATTTTAATAGCTCAACTCCAACATTTTTAGATGTTTCAAAAAATGATGTATCACAACAAAATAAAAATACAATTGATTATAGTCAAATTTCTTATGAAGATAAAGTTAAATTAGAATTAAAAAATATTTTATCTAAAGTAAGGGGAGTAGGAGAAGTTGATGTTGTTATACATTTTGAAGGTGGAGAGGAAAAAATTCCAGCACTTGATAGTGAAAAATCAAATACAGTAACAGAAGAACGCGATAGTAATGGAGGAAATAGAGTTAATAATAACAATAGGGATGGTAATAAAGTTGTAATGTCAAATCAAGGTAATAGTACACAACCATTAATTTTAAAAACGTATAATCCTAAAATAGTTGGGATACTTATAGTTGCTGAAGGGGCAGAAGATAATAAACTTTCATATGAATTAACTAAAATGGTGTCTTCTCTTTATGATATAAGTGAAAGTAAAGTTAATATCATACCCATGAAATAGCAATTATTATTTTGAAAAAATGGAAAACTAATTTGAAAAATTTAGGGGGATTTAATTATGAATAAAAAACAAGCTGGAGTTATACTTGCATTACTTGCATTAATTGTATGTGCGGGAGTATTAGCTGCAAAGGTTAATAGTTCGATGCAAGATTTAGGAACAGTTTCTATAACTGATACTGATGAGGTTATAAATATAAATAATTCTAAACAAGATGAAGTTGGGTATGACTTCTTTTATGAAGCAAAATCTGTTAGAGATAAGAAATCATCTGAAACTCTTGAGTATTTAGCAGAAATAATAGATAGTGAAAAAGTATCACAAATGGATAGAGATACAGCAGCTAAGCAAAAAATTGCTCTAGTTATGGACCAAGAAAATGAAACTAAAATTGAACTTGCTCTTAAGGGTAAAGGATTTGAAGAAATTTTATGTTTAATTGAGAATGATAAGGCTAGAATATTTGTTAAAAATTCTGAGCTTACAGATAGTCAAAGAAAGCAAATTCAAGAAGTGGTTATGAGTGTAGCTAAAATTAAAAATGTAGAAATTGAGTTAAAGAAATAAAACTTAAAAAACTACTGATTATGATATCAGTAGTTTTTTATTTTACAATATGGTATTTAAAATTATCATTTGATATAATTAAATTGTAATTAAGCAGAGGGGTTGAGTAAGTGAATAATAGTATTGGAATTGTTAAAATATCTGATGATGTTATAACTGTCATAGCAGGTATAGCTGCAAGTGAAGTAAAGGGAGTATATCCTTTATTTAATAGTAACAGTGGGATCGATTCTTTTAATAAGAAAAATATTGCTAAAGGAATTAAGGTTAATTTAAGTGATAATAAAACAAGTATAGATATAAGTGTTGCTGTTGAATATGGAATTAAGATTCCAAGTGTTATTAGAGAACTTCAAGAAAACGTTAAAACTCAGGTGGAAATGTTTACAGGTGTTAAAATGCAGGAGATAAATGTATTTGTTCAGAAAGTTATAAGTAAATCTGAATAAAAAATTTAAAGTTTATGATAAGTTTTGTACGTGATGAGGAGGGTAGTTACAAATGAATGATTTAGAGTTGAAAAGTTTTGAAATAATATCTAATGTTGGAAGTGCTAGATCGTTTTATATCGAGGCTATTTCTTATGCTAAGAAATTTGATTTTGAGATGGCTGAAAAATTAATGAAAGATGGAATTGATGCATTTAAATCTGGTCATGCTGCACATGCTGACTTAATACAAATGGAAGCTAATAATGAAAAATTACCATTTAGTTTGATTTTGATGCATGCTGAAGATCAATTGATGAGTGCTGAAGGATTTAAAATAATTGCTAGAGAATTCATTGATGTTTATAAAAAATTTAAAGAAAACGATTTAAAGTAAAGTTGATTTACTAAATGGAATTAAATGATTTTATTAAGAGAATTGAAGGCGGTAATGATATATATGGATCAGAAATGTATGATCTTATGATGGAGGTAAATGAGAATTCTAGAAAGATAATGAATGATCTTAACTATACTTATCATACTAAAGAAGAAATTGTTAAATTGTTTTCAGAATTAATTGGTAAAGAAGTTGATGAAACTTTTATGTTATTTCCACCTTTTTATACTGATTTTGAAAAATATAAGTGTAGGTAAAAATGTTTTTATAAATTCATGTTGTTGTTTTCAGGATCAAGGTGGAATATATATAGGAGATGGTGCTTTGATTGGACACAATGTAATTTTGGCTACATTAAATCATGACCTAAATCCAAATAAAAGGGATATACTTCATACTAATTCAATTGAGATAGGTAAAAATGTTTGGATTGGTTCTAGAGCGACAATTTTGTCTGGTGTTAAAATTAATGACGGAGCTGTCGTAGCAGATGGATCTATTGTTAACGAGGATGTACCAAGTAACTCTGTAGTTGCGGGAGTACCAGCAAGGGTTATCAAATACATAGACAAATAAAGACAGGAACATGTTCCTGTCTTTATTATTTTACATAAATGAACCATCTATTTTGGAATTCATGTCATCGAATTTATTCATATCTACTTGTTTTAATTTTTTATCTACAATTAAGGAAGTTGTTAAAACAGCATTTATATTTAACATGGTTCTAGCCATATCTAAGATTGGATCAACAGCAAGTATTGGGCTTGTTAAGTCAAAATATTGACCTAATCCAACAGCAGAAAGATTTATTGATGCACTTGTTGTTGCCGTTCCAGGAACACCGGCTATCCCAATAGAACTAATAGTCACTACAAGTAATGTCATTATTATAAAATTCAAATTAATTGGATACCCTGTAATATTTGATATCATTATAATGAGCATTGCAGGGAAGATACCAGCACATCCATTCATTCCTGTAGTTGATCCTAAACTAGAAACAAAAGTTGAGGTCGATGAATTACATCCCATAGAATCAAGTGTTTCAATAGTTACAGGTAAACACCCAAGACTTGATCTAGATGTAAATGCTAGTACAAGTACAGGAATAGCTTTTTTAATATAAGTAATAGGATTGAAACCAAATAAAGATAATAAAATCATATGAACTATAAACATTAGAATTACTGCTATATATAGAGCGATTATGAACAGTATAACGTCTAAAATTGACTTAATACCACGTTGGGCAATTGTATTAGCTAATAGTGGAATTACAGCGTAAGGCATTAAGTTTATTATAGTCATTGTTACACTAACTATTATTTTGTGAAGAGCATCTATTAGTTTATTGAATGTTTCCATTGTTTTTAGATATATTTTTCCCATTTTTTTTGCGGCTGTACCAATAAAAATAGAAAATATAACAACAGCTATAACATTTGAATTAGCCATTGCCTCTATCGGATTTTTTGGTATTAAATTCCTGAATATGTCAACTAAAGATTGTACTTCTTTTATGTTAGATGATCCAGAAGTTATAGTTGAGTTTAATCCTATTTTAAATACAGAGGAAACTATTAATCCTATTATTGCAGATATAATTACAGTTGAGAGCAATGTTATTAAAGTATAGATTGTAAGTTGCTTTATTTTTGCCTCTTTTTTCATGTTGATTATTATATGAATGATTGAAATTATAATAAGGGGCACAACAATCATTCTAATTAAATCTATAAAACCATTTCCAAATAAAGAAAACCATTTTGTAGATTCATTTATCCAAGTTATTTCAAGTGGATTTTTAGGGAATTTAGATATGAATTGAATTGCAAGTCCCAAAATTATTCCAAGACCTGTACCTATAAACATTCTATTTGAGAAGTTTATATGTTTTTTCTTGAAAAAAAACATAAGTGCAAAAAGTAATACTAATACTACTAAACATACTAGTGTATTAAAAGAAGATATCATAAGAAACTCTTTTAAAAAACTATTTTCCATTTTAAAAACTCCTTATTAAAATTAATCAATAATTACTATTTTAATATAATTTTGTGAAAATTGGTATAATAAATGACAAATATTTATTATTGAATTATTTAAATCCTAATATTAAATTTTTCAGAATAATACGAAATAATTAAGAAAAAAATGAACATATTATTAATGGGAGAACAATTATTATGATAAATTTAGATAATGATATTATTGATGAATGTAATCATTATTTAGTTCAATTGTCTTATTTTTTAGATAAGGTTTGTGATGTAATTATTAAAAAAAATAATATTGAACTTCTTAAAACTTATGTTGCCGAATTTGGAGGACAATTAGAATTATTAGTAAAGTTTATAAAAGAAAATGAGCAATTGAATTTGGTAATATTTTCAAAAGAAACTGATTTGAAATTTGCACTTGAGAGTTTTGGAGATGCTTTTTGTAATAATGATTATGAGCTTTGTAGTCAAATACTTAAGTATGAGTTGAAATATATTTTATTTAAATGGCAATCGAAATTGAAAAATATTTAATCTTTGTTAAATGAGAGGTTTTAGTATGAAATTAACTTTTAATTCTAATGCTACAAAAACGCTTATGAATTATAAAAAAAATATTTCGAATCATTCGAAAAGTATAAATAATATATCAACAGGTAAACAAATTAATTCTGCAAAAGATAATCCTAGTAGAATTTCTAAGCTTGCAAACTTTGAAAAGGAGATTAGGGGATATCAAAGTTCTAGAAAAAATATACAAGATACTGTAAGCATGATTCAATCTGCAGATAATGTTATGGGATCGCTTAATGATAGAATAACGAGACTCAGAGAAATAACTATCAGTTTGGGAAATGGAAGTATTCAAGGGGAGGAAAAAGATGTTATTCAAAATGAGGTTAATAGTATTCTTGAAAGCATGAACTATGATATTGAACATTTTTCATTTAATGAAGTAAATATTTTGGGAAATGAAGATGTCACTGATAATATTAATCCAAAGTTGATGAGTGTGCTAACAACAGGTAACTCTGGAGAGTTTGCTGAAATACCATCATTTAATTTGTCTATTAAAAATTTAGGTATTGAGGGGATGGATATTCGAGATGATATTGGGGTTAATTTGGAAAAATTAGATAATGCAGCATCACAGGTTATTAATGCGAGGACAAAGCTTGGAGCTATAAGTACGACTTTTGAGGGTAAAATTGACCAATCGGAATCAATACAGGAAGTTGTTACAGGTGCTAAGAGTAAGATAGAAGATGCTGATGTTGCTTTGGAGATGATTGAATTTTCTAGAACGTTACTATTAACTGAAGCTAATATTAAAAATATGAGTAAAACAATTTATTTGCCTAATGATCTGATAGGAGTTTTAGGGAAATTATATAAATAGTTTAGGAGAAGTTGATATGTATCAATTATTAAGAACTGCCTTAGATGTTTCTTCTGTTAGAAGGGATGTTATATCCAATAATTTGGTTAATGTTAATACTAAAGATTTTAAACGTTCTGATGTTGTGTTTGAGAAGTATTTGAATTTTGGAATACCGAGGGTTGAATTTAAGACAAGCAATGATAAACATATAAAAATTGATAATGAACATTATAGCATTATACAAGATAATTCAACAGTTATGAGAAGTGATGGTAACAACGTTGATTTGGATATAGAAAAAGCAAATCAAGCTGCAAATACACTTATGTATAATACTTTGATTTCTGCTATAAATGGTAGGTATCAAAATATTTCAACAATTATAAGTGGAAGATAGAACATAAATGGAAGGTGAATGATGTATGCTTAATAATGCTTTTAGGTCAATGAGAATTAGTGCAAGTGGACTTGCTGCCGAAAGAATGAGAATGGATTTGATTTCATCAAATATTGCAAACTATAATTCTATTAAAACAGATACAACAGATGCATATAAACGCAAGATTGCAGTTTTCCAAGAACATTTAGATAGATCAATGTCTGGATTAAATAAATTTAAGGGAGTTAAGGTTTCAAAGATAATGGAGGATAACTCTCCATCTAAAATGATTTTAGATCCAACTCATCCTTATGCAAATGAAGAAGGATTTGTTGAAGGAAGCAATGTTAATATATTGAATGAAATGGCTGAAATGATTTTAGCTACTAGATCATACGAATCTAATGCTGATAATTTTAATGCAAACAAGCAAATGTTTATGAAAGCATTAGAAATAGGAAAGTAAATTTATAACTTCTATCGCGAGTAATGTGATAGAAGTTTTTTTATTTGTTTAAATTATGCTTAAAAATATAAATTTTACGCAAAATAGAACAATGGGAGGAGATGCTTTTGAAGAAGAAAATATCAGGAGTTCAAAAAACGGCAATACTATTAATAACTTTGGGTTCAGAAGTAGCCTCAGAAATAATGAAGTTTTTGAATGAAGATGAAATAAATAAGATTTCTTTTGAAATAGCAACTATAAATTCGGTAACAATTGAAGAAAGAAAAGAGATTTTGCATGAATTTATAGAGATGAATAAAGCGAAAGAGTTTTTGCTTGAAGGAGGATTTGATTACGCTAAAAATATTTTAAGTAAAGCACTAGGATCAGATAAGGCTATTGAAATTTTAGATAAAATAAAAGAGGCAACAGATATATATAGACCTTTCACCATTGCACGTAAAGCTGATCCAACTCAGTTATTAAATATAATAATTGATGAACATCCACAGACTATTGCATTAGTTTTGTGTTATATTCAACCAGAGAAGGCAGCACAAATTTTGAGCTCTTTACCTGATCATCTCCAAAACGATGTAGCGTATAGGGTTGCTACGATTAGGAACACTTCGCCTTATGCGGTTAAAGAAGTTGAGAGGGTTTTGGAATATAAATTATCGAATTTTGTGAAGCCTGAAGCGACAGTTATCGGAGGAATTGAGTCGCTTGTTGATATGCTTAATAGAGTTGATAGAAATACGGAGAGAAATATTACTTCAGGTCTTGAGAATCATGATAAAGAACTTGCGGAAAAATTAAGAGCATCTATGTTTGTGTTTGAGGATATTGTGACTCTGGGATCCGAAGATATACAAAAAGTTTTAAGAAGTATAGATCAAAAAGAATTAGCTCTTGCACTTAAAGGTAGTAGTGATTCTGTTAAGGAACTTATATTTAGCAATTTATCAAAAGGTGCAGCAGAAAATGTTCGTGAAGAAATTGAATATATGGGTCCTGTTAAATTGTCTGATGTTGAGAAGGCTCAACAAGTTATTGTTTCTCAGATTAGAAAATTAGATGAGCAAGGTGAAATATTAATTGTTCGAGGAGGAGATGATGACATTATTCAGTAGTTCAAATAAAAATATTATTCGTAGCGGTGGCAATAATAAAAATTATCCACATTCTACTAAAACAATAATTAGTCCAAATATATATGATGCATACAGTACGCAGAACAATATATCAAGAGAAATTAAAACTAATAATGAAATAATTAAACGTATAAGGACAAAAACTTATAGAGTTAGAAGAGATGAAATTTTAAAATTTAAAAAGATAAGTGATATGTTGATATCTAAAGCAAAGAAAGAATCGTCCAAAATTTTTGCTGATATGATTGAAAATGCACAAGTTGAAGTAGTTCGTCAGAGGGTTGCAAGTAAAGTTCAAGGATATAAAGAAGGCTTCGAAGAGGGAAAAGCTAAGGCAATGCAAGAAATTATGGCTGAAAAAGATAAAATATTAAGTGATGTTATGTGTTTTTATGAAAATGCTAAAAAAGAAGCAGAAGAATTTATAACAGCTAAAGAAAACGAAATTAAAGATATGATATTTACAATGGTTGCGAAAATAATTAAGCGTCAATTGAATGATGAAAAAATATTAAATGATATAATTTATGAACGTATAAAAAATATAAAAGATAAGATGCCAGTTATTATAAAGTGTAACGAAGTTAACTACAAAGGTATAAGTGAAGAAATTCACATACTGAAAGAGAAAGCTGGAATACTTGGAGATTTTCATGTTGTTATTAGTAAGGATATAAACAAAGGAGAGTTTTTAATTGAAAGAAATGGAGGAATCATAAAGTACGATGTAAATGAAAATATAGAAATTTTAAGGAAGATAATTTTTGGTGAGGATTAGATATGTTTATAGATTTTAGGAAAATGAAGAATTCTCTTGAAAAAGTTGAGCCAATTTATGAAGAAGGAAGAGTTAAACGTTTAGTTGGATTGACTATAGAGGCTGAAGGTATAATTCCATTCATTGGAGAAATTTGTTACATATATAATGAGTACGGAGAAGAGATAGAGTGTGAGGTTGTTGGAATTAATCAAGAAAGAAGTATATTAATGCCATTTGGGGATGTGCGTGGTATATCTACTGGCAGTAAGGTTATTGCGACTAAAAAATTATTATCTGTTAAAATTTCAGATGAATTGTTAGGTTGTGTTTTGGATGGGCTTGGAAGAGTTCAAATAGGTAATCCACCAGAAAATTATACAGAATTTACTGTAGATAATAAGCCGCCAATTGCTATGAAAAGAAAAGAAATCACAGAAATAATGCAAACAGGTGTAAGAGTAATTGATGGAACTCTTACTTGTGGCGTTGGTCAGAGAGTTGGAATATTTGCAGGTTCCGGAGTTGGTAAAAGTACTTTAATGGGAATGCTTGCAAGAAATGCGTCTGCAGATGTTAATGTGATTGGACTTATTGGCGAGAGAGGGCGTGAGCTTAAGGAATTTATACATCATGATTTGGGTGAGGAAGGACTTAAAAAATCCGTTGTAGTTTGTGCAACATCAGATGAACCTGCACTTATAAGATTTAAGGCATCTCTTGTTACAACAGCAATAGCAGAATATTTTAGAGAACAAGGTAAGAATGTAATTTTAATGATGGATTCTGTAACGAGATTTGCTATGGCACAGAGAGAGGTTGGTCTTGCTATTGGGGAACCACCAGCAACAAAAGGTTATACTCCATCAGTTTTTGCACTTTTACCAAAGCTTTTGGAAAGGACAGGACCTTCCCAAAATGGGGCTATAACAGCATTTTATACAGTGCTTGTTGATGGTGATGATATGAATGATCCAATAGCAGATACTGTGAGAGGAATATTGGATGGACATATTGTATTATCTAGAGCTTTAGCACAGAAAAATCATTATCCAGCTATTGATGTTTTAAAGAGTGTTAGTAGGCTTATGTCTAAAATAGTTTCTGATGAACATAAGGAGTTAGCAGGAACGGTTAGAAATTTACTTGCAGTATATCAAGATGCTGAAGATTTGATAAACATTGGAGCATATGTTCATGGGAGTAATCCAGATATAGATAAGGCTATTCAATATATTAATCAAATAAATGAATATTTGAGGCAAAAAACAATGGAATTTACTAGTTATGAACAAAATTTAACTATACTAAAAGGAATATTTAATAATTTGATTTAAGGTAGTGATTGTTATGAAAAGGTTTAAGTATTCGCTCAATAAATTATTGAATATGCGGCTTGGGCTTGAAAAAGAGGCATCTCAAAAATTTACAGATATCAGTGCTAGAATAAGGGTTATTAATGATAACATTGAAACTTTAAATGAGTTGTATAAAAAGAATTCTTTTTCAACTTGTACAACTCGTGTTGATGAAATTATAAAAAATAATTATGCATATTTCTTAGAAAATTCAATCCTTTATAATAAAAAACAAAAGGAAAAAATGAGTAAAGAGTATGATTATAGATTTGAAGATTATAAGAAAAAGAAGCAAAATAGAACTGTTTTAGATAAACTTAAAGATAAAGAATATAAAGAATTTTTGCATGCACAAGATAAGGAAGAGCAAGATTTTTTAGATGAATTGTCTTTGAATATGTATTACAAGGATTTACACAAACCAGAAGATTACGATGAAAAAGATGAGAAGGAGAGGGGAGAGTATGAGTTTGAAGATAGATAATTTGAATTATGGAGTATCTAAAAAAGATGAAGTTAAACAAAATAACAAAAATATTAAAAGTGATTTAAGTGTGAGTAGTTTTAAAAATTCTCTTGATGAATCTCTAAGTTTACAAGGTGAGAATCAACTAAATAGTAAACATAAAATAGAAGAGAAAGTTTTTGATGAAACTTTGTATGATACTTTAAATGAGGATGATAAACAATTATTACAAGTTATTTTAAGTATATTAAACGTTTTGGGATCAGAAAAAATTGATACTCAAAGTAATTTCTTTGAGTTTAATGATAATTTCACTATTGGAGATTTGAAAGAAGTTAAAGATATTGAATTTGATAATACAAAACAACTTTATAGTGATTCTTTAAATAAGATGAATGTATTTGAAAACGTATCAAAACCAGAGTTTAACGAAATAGAAAAAATACAAATTTCAAGTTTTGACAATGAAAGTATACAGAATGTTTTAATTGAAATGGGATTTGATTTGAAAAAGATTAATTCAAAAGATATTTCAAATGGGGAAATTATACAAAAGGTAATGGATAATGTTGATGGCTTTAAAAATTTAGTAAGGAATGAATTTGATAAGATAGGGGAAAATAATTCAGATGTTAAATTTTTAGATGAAATTAATTTTGAGGGATTTTTATTAAACGATAAGGAACTAATAAGAAATATAGAAAATGAAATTAGTATTAAGCTTAATACAAAATTAAATAATGAAGTTTCGGTTAATAAAACTGATGATTCAGATTATAAAGTACTCCATAATTTTAAAAGTATAAGTGATATGGTTAGAATTGATGATAAGAGTAATAGTGATGAACACATATTAAAGGAAATTTCTGGGGAAGCACAAATTAATAAAAATATTGAAAATTATTTTGTTAATGCATTTAGAAATAATACTGAAGAGAATGTAAATGTAAAATTCAATAAAATATTAGATACTTCAAACCATCAAAATATTGTTAAAGAATTTATTGAAAATATAGAATATATGGCATCAAATAATAAAAATCAAATGGTTGTTAAACTTAATCCAGATCATTTAGGGAGAATGGATGTAAAGTATGAAGTAGTTAAGGATAATGTTAGACTTATGATAAGAGTTGAAAATAAAGATGCATTCAAGGTTATGGAATCAACAATAACTGATATACGAAATATGATAAAGGAAACACATAATATAAATTTGGAAAATATACAAGTTGATCTCCAAGAATTTTCATTTAATGCAAATGATGGTGGTGGAAATAACAAGCGAAATAATGAAAATGTTGATTTTAAAAATTTAAAATCTCCAACAATAGAGATAGATAATGAAGGTAATGACAATGATGATAGAAATAATTTAAGAGATGGAATTTTAGTTTAAATTGAGGTAAGTAAGTATGATAAATAACAATATTAAAATAACACCAATTAATAAAAATAAATCTATAAATATAGGTAATTCAAGTAATTCTGATGGTTCATTTAATGATTTGGTTGAGGAGATTCAGAAAAAAACTGAAGCAAGTAAAAATAGTGAAAATGAAGTGGACAACTCAGCATTTTCAAGATCAGGAAATGTTTATAATGGGCAATATACAGAAAAAGGAACAAAAATTATTCAGCCTGGAGAAGATATGAATAAGGATGCATTTTTAAAAATATTGGCAACCCAGATGTCCAACCAAGACCCAACACAACCGCAAGATGGTACTGAATATGTATCACAATTTGCACAGTTTGCAGCTATGGAACAAATGTCTAATTTAAACACTACAATGAATGAATATTCGGCTAGATCGTTATTGGGACAGGGAGTTATGCTTAATTCTTACGACAATAATGGAAATGCAATTACTGGTGTTGTGCGAGGTGTTGCTCAAAATGGATCAAAAATAATTGTTAATGTTGAGTACATGAATGAAAAAGGGGAATTTGTAATTGGAGATTTTGAAAGAGATGATATTATGAATGTTATTGGGGTACAAGATAACAGACTTGATTATATAAATAATAATATAGCTGTGCTTGTTGGTTCATCCATGATAAATAAAGAAGTAGAATTTATATATTCAAATATCGATGAAGATTATGAAGATGACATAACAATAGATGGTGGCATGACAGATGAAATAGAAGCTCAAGATGAATTGGAATCTATATTGGAACAGGACATTAGAGAAGGAAGGAAAGCGAATGGTGAAGTTGTAACATATGAAAGTAATGGAAATTTATATGAAACTATGACAGGAAGAGTTGAGGGAATTGTAATTGAGAATCATGAGATTAAACTCAGAGTGAAAATAAACACGACTAATGAAATAGAAACAGTAACACTTAATAGAGTTGTGAGAGTTGATGGTGAGGAATATATAAATTAAAATTTGCAAAACTTGTATTTAAGAGAAGGTCAAGGAGGTCAAATATGATTCAGCTTACAAGAACAAATGATGTTGTGTTTTATTTAAATTCAAATGAAATTGAAAGAATAGAACTTATACCAGAAACGGCAATAATTTTACTAAATGGAAAAACGTATATAGTTAAGGAAAGTATTGATGAAGTTATAAGAAGAATTATAGAGTTTAATCGAAAAATACATTATCAATATAAAAAGAGTGTAGAGAACTAGGTTCTATACACTCTTTATTTTATCCAAAGAAGAATAAAGTGTTCTTATCAACTTTAGATCATATATAACTTTTGCACAATTATTTTGTATTGATGTAATTTTTTCATGATCAAGGTAAGGTTTCATTGAACTAATATTATTTAGATAAGTATCAACAAACTCAGAATATAGTTCATACATTTCGTTAACAATTTTTATATATTCATCTTTATTTTTATCAATTAAACGTTCTTTTTCAATAAACACTCTTGAAAAAGTAATTTTGCCATTTGATCCGAGTTCAATTGCCTTACTTAGAGAGTAATTTTTTAAAATATTATCTTTATATTGATTAAGCTCAACTATCTGGCTTTCTAAACATTCAATAAATTTACTTAAATTTGATTTGTTTGCATTAGAACTTGTATTAAAGTCAACCATTTCTATTAAATCATTAAATGTATTTTCCTTATATGAAATCAGTCTATTAAGATTATTTAAAATTTTTTCACGAGCAGTATCTGATTTACTTTTTTGAGTTGTTTCAATTTCTTTTGCTTTTAAATCAGCTTGTCCAATATCTTTGATATCCTGAGATTTAGAGTCTTTATTTTGATCGGTGACTTCTATTATAACTTTTGATTCATTTTTTGAAACTATTTTGTTTGTATCGCTATCAGAATTATGAGGTTCTTTGTCGTCAATGTCATTAATTATAATTTCCATATCTGTTCCTACAGAAACATTATTTTCGGATTTGGTTTGTTTATTTTTATTAGCGTTTATTAGTATATCTCTAATGTCATTTCTTTCAGATTTGTAATTAGATAAGTTATAACCATGTTTTATTAATATGTCAATCAAATCATATTTTAAGTTCATATTCTGAACATTACAAATTTCGGATGCAAGAGATATGATATCAGAATACTTGTCTTGAATTACTCTTTCTAAGAAAGAAAGACGTTTATTTAAATAATCAATTTCAATTAATGAATTATTTTTGAATTCATTACGCTCGAAATCCAAACTTTTATCATTTGTAAAATTAAAATACTTTGACATAGGCACCTCACAATTAGAAAATTAACTAATTGTATATATAATAATATAAATTTAAACATAATTCAATAAAAATTAATTTTTGAAACCTTTTATTAATTAAATCGTTGGGAAAAAAAGTAAAGTATAAAATACTTTAATATACCTATAATATATTTGTGAAAAATATCATGTATATTCGGAGGATAAAAGGATTGAGTTTTGATGAAAAGAGGTTAAGAAAGACATTTGAGGATTATTCCAAAAATTATGAACCGAAGCCAAATTACATTAAAAGATTTGTTATGTCATTTATTATTGGTGGGATATTTTGTGTAATTGGAGAACTTTTATTTAAATTCTATGCTAATTATATATTTGATGAGCTTCAGGTAAGAGCTTTGGGATCTATAACAATGATATTTATAGGATCATTTTTAACGGGAATTGGTATATACGATAAAATTGCGAATATTGCAGGGGCAGGAAGTATAGTGCCAATAACTGGATTTGCTAATGCTGTGACTTCTCCAGCGATAGAATTTAAAAAAGAGGGAGTTGTATTTGGAACGTGTGTAAAGATGTTCACAATAGCTGGATCCGTAATAGCTTTTGGTGTTACTTCATCTGTTTTAGTTGGAATTGGATATTTTATTTTTAGTAAATTTGTAGGATAGGTGATAGATAAGTTATGTATGATAATAAACGAGTTGGAACTCAGACGGTTGAATTAAAAAATAGACCTAAAATCATATCTGCGACTAGTGTTGTAGGACCTAAAGAGGGTGAAGGTCCACTTGGATCTTATTTTGATATTACTCTTAAAGATGATAAAAACGGTAAGGAAACTTATGAAAAGGCAGAGTCGAGTATTTTATATACTTCAATTAGTGAAAGTATAAGAAAAGGGAATCTTACTGAAGATGATATCGATTATTTGTTATGTGGAGATTTGCAGAATCAAATAACATCTTCGAATTTTGCAGCTCGTGAAATAAAAATACCGTTTATAGGTTTGTATGGTGCTTGTTCTACATTTTCTTTATCATTAGGATTGGGTGCGATGTTTATTGATGGAGGATTTGCTAATTATGTTGTAACTGGAGCATCATCTCATTTCAGTTCTGCAGAGAGGCAGTTTAGATTTCCTCTAGAGTATGGGAGTCAAAGAGCGATAACTTCGCAGTGGACTGTTACAGGAGCAGGAACAGTTCTTCTTGGAAGAGAAGGTAATTATCCAGAGATTACACACATAACGACGGGTAAAGTTAAAGATTATGGAGTTAAGGATGTAAATAATATGGGGGCTGCTATGGCTCCATCAGCAGTAGATACAATTTATAAACATTTTCAAGATACAGGAAGAGATCCAAGTTATTATGATTGTATTGCGACAGGTGATTTAGGCAAATTTGGAAGACAAGTAACAGAAACTATGCTTAAAGAGTTAGGGTACGATGTTTCGAAAGTGTATGTAGATTGTGGTGAAAGTATCTATGATAATGGAAGACAAGATACTTGTTCAGGAGGGAGTGGATGTGGATGCTCCGCTTCAGTTTTTACAGGATATTTTTATAAAAAATTATTGGAAGGTAAAATTACCAAGATACTTATAATTTCTACAGGAGCATTAATGAGTCCAACAACCTCATTTCAAGGTGAGAGTGTTCCAGGAATAGCACATGCTGTTGCTATAGAGTTTAATAATAGGGGGTGATGCGTTTATGAATTATCTATGGAGTTTTTTGCTTGGAGGAATTATATGTGGTATTAGTCAGATTTTTATGGATAAGTTTAAAATATTACCTGCATATATTTTGGTTTTTATGGTTTGTCTTGGTAATGTTTTATCACTATTTCCTGGATATGATTTTTTGATAAAGAAAGCATCTGGTGGAGCTTGCATACCTATAATAGGATTTGGGTATAGCTTGGGAAGTTCTGTTATTGAAAAAGTTAAAGAGAGTGGACTTTTTGGTGTGATAACGGGAGGACTTAGTGGGGTATCTGCTGGAATAACATTTGCTATTTTTATATCTTTTATATTCTCTTTTATATTTACGGCTAAAACTAAGTCTTTAAAATAATAATAAAACCTTTGGAATTATTTTCTGGAGGTTTATTTTTTTGAATAAATATCTTGAAAATTTGAAATTATTATAACAAATATTAGAAGGACATTTGGCTTATGAAGTTTTTTGTTTATTGTTTTACAGTGATCATATTGTCTAATTTATTAGGAATTCAACTAATGAAAGATGATTTTATATCATTTGGTTTTGTGTTACTCTTATTGATTACATTTTTGCTTAGAAATGTAATATATAAAGTGTTTAAATTAACTCTAATCATATTGAGTGTAATTAGTTTCTTCAACATATTATCGTATTATTCTAATAATCAGAATCTTGTAACTAATAAAAATTTTAGAATATCAGAAAAATTATCAAAAGATATAGTTGTTTCTTCAAAAAATATAATACCCAAAAGATATTTGATTAAAAACTTTGAAAATATAGACAAAGTTGATATTGGTATGGTTTTGAATTTGAATGGAAATATAGAAAAATCTAATTATTATGATATTGGTGTGGTTGGAGAGATTATTGATTATACTATTAATTCGTATCAAAAAGATCTTTATTCTATTTTTATAGGGATGAAATCTATTATAAAAGAGCTATTTACAGATAATTTTGGAGTTGAACGTGGAAATATTTTGTCGAGCCTAGTGTTCGGCGATACATCGTCATTGGACAAGGAGTATAAAAATGATTTAAAAGAGTTAGGTATTGTACATATTTTAAGTGTTTCGGGTTTTCATATTAATTTGATTTTTGGAATCTTATCAAAAATATTAAGTTTTTTACCATCTATTATAGCGACGTTTATTTATCTTGTGCTTACTGGATTTAAGGTGTCTGGGATAAGAGCATTTTCTATGGTGTTTATAAGAGAAATGTCGCCTAGGGTACATAGAAATTATGATGGAATAAATGCGTTGTGTGTTGCTGGTAGTTTAATATTGCTTATAAGACCATATGAAGTTTTGAGATTAGGGTTTATATATTCTTTTGTATCTACACTTGGGATTTTATTATTTAATAGTAAAATTAAAGATTATTTATATAGATTACCTAAATTATTGAGTGAACCCATTTCACTTATAATTAGTGCTCAAATTTTTATTATTCCTGTTAACTTAATAATTAATAGGAAGTTAGAGTTAGGATTTTTACTTTCAAATATATTTTTAGTTCCATTTTATAGTTTGTTAGTGATTTTGAGTATTGTATTTGTATTTTTTAGTTTCATACCACTTTTTAAGGAAATCACTGTTTATTTAATAAAGATTATTTTTGATGTAATTGATGGTGGGATTATTTTAATAAAGATGTTTACCCCAGAAAGTATATACTTAATAAATATTTTGATTATTTTTATAGTTATGTTGTACATACTATATTTTTTTAGGAAAAAGATTTCATTTAAAACTTTTAATAAATTAGTGCTTATATTATCATTTGTTTATATTGGAACTATTACGATGATTAATTCTAGCGTGGAAGTAGGGAAATACTATGATAAAAACTATGTTATAATCAGAAATAAAGATAGAAGTTATTTGTATTTAGATGGTAATTTAAAAAATATAGATCAGTTAATTGATAAGCTTGGAGTTGATAAAGTATTTACAAATATTAATAATAATCAAGATTCATCTATAATAAGTGGGGTTAAAGTGGAATTTATAAATAAGAAGGTTGTTTTATATGTTGATAAGAAAAAGATAGAAGTGAATAATATGGAAGATAATTTTAAATATTATTCGGATATTTATCCACAAAAATATTATTTTATATTTTAGGGAGTTATATGTTAGATTATGATTTATTGATGAAGGAAGTAGATAATATAAAAAATTGTTATTTTATCTATAGTTATGATGGGAAACTTATTAAAAATTTTTTGAAAAGCATAGAGAAAAGATTGATATTGAGGGATTTTAAACAATTTAATTATAATCAAATTAAGTTTGATAATAATTTTGATATAAATTATTTTTCTGAATGTTGTAATACAATTCCAATGATGCAAGATAAAAAAATGGTAGTAGTTGAGAACGCACTATTTTTAAGAAGTGATTATGAAAATAGGGATTTTGTTCAGAAAATTAAAGATTATTTAGCCGATTTACCTTCATATTGTGTTTTAGTTTTTTATTATGTGTTTGGGAATAAGGAGAAGAATAAGGACAATTTAAAAGCGTTTTCTAAATTTGGTCAAGTTTGCAATATTCAAGAGCTAAAGGGAGATGACTTTTACAAAGAAGTTTCTAAGATGTTTTTATTAAATAGGGTTAATATAAAACAAGAGCTTATTAGATATTTTTGTTCTAGAGTTGAAAATGATTTTTTTCATATAGAAAATGAAATTAATAAGTTGAAATTTTTTGTAGAAGGAAGGGAAGTAACTAAACAAGATATAGATGATGTTATTACTAAAAGTTTAGAAAATAATGTTTTTGTTCTTATAAATAATGTTATGGAGAAAAAATTAAATAAATCTATAACAAGCTTTAGGGAACTTTCATTGACCGGAAATGATTTTAATTATATATTTAGCATGATTAGTAGTCAATTTTCTAAATTTTTAGATGTGAAGTTATTATTAGAAGAAGGGATCAATATTGATGAAATTACTAAAAAAACACGTATTAATAAGTATAGTTTAAATAATTTTATTAAGTTATCAAAACAATATAGTTTGAAAAATATTATAAATGTTCTCGATAATTTTTTGGATCTAGAATATAAAATTAGATCATCAACAGATATTGATGCATTTTCAGAATTTGAAATTTTGCTTATTTCAATATGTAGTATGTAGATAATTAAAAACCTAATACCGATTGGTATTAGGTTTTTTAAGCTTGAGCTTTATTTAATTTTATAGCTAAACTAGATTTCTTTCTAGCAACTTTATTTCTATGTAAAATACCTTTAGAAGCAGCCATATCTAAAGCTTTAGTAACTTGAGAGAATTCAGTTTTTGCTGATTCTATATTATTATCTTTTAAACAAGTTTCAAACTTTTTAATAGCAGTTTTCAATGCAGATTTAACCATTTGATTTCTTAAAGTTTTAGCTTGAGTAACTTTAATTCTCTTCTTAGCTGATTTAATATTTGCCATATTTTTCACCATCCTTTTAGATCGAACACCAATAATGCCAATATAGTAACATTAATTAAAAATAATTTCAAGACATAATTAAATAATTTAAAAAAAACTACACAAAATAAATAAGTGTAATTTTTAAAAATGTCTACAAAATAAGGAGACAAGTTATGGTTAAAGGTAGAGTATCGGAAAATGATTTTAATAAGATATTTGAAGGGAATCCAAATATAGATTTTAAACAAATCGAAGATTCGAATATAAGAATATCTAATATAAGAGTTAAAAATAAATATGGTGAAAAACTTCTTGGTAAGAAGATGGGATACTATTCAACTTTGGAATTACCAAAATTAACATATTATGA
The DNA here is from genome assembly GCF_000283555.1 of Candidatus Arthromitus sp. SFB-rat-Yit. NCBI lineage: Bacteria > Bacillati > Bacillota > Clostridia > Eubacteriales > Clostridiaceae > Candidatus Neoarthromitus > Candidatus Arthromitus sp. SFB-rat-Yit. Next base: position 918,422 of record NC_016012.1, on the reverse strand, counting down.
TGTTGAGATGATGGACAAGATTAGCTCGATATTTGGGAGAGTATTAAAAGAATTTATAACTATGGATTCAAGTAAAACGGCTCTTGTTGTAGGACTAGGAAATTGGAATGTAACTTCAGATTCTCTTGGCCCTAAAGTTATATCAAAATTATTTGTTACAAGACATCTTAAAGAATTTATGCCTAAATATATCGAAGATGATATTTCATCTGTATGTGCTATTTCGCCAGGAGTGCTTGGAACTACAGGAATAGAAACAAGCGAAATAGTAAAATCTCTTGTAAATAAAATTAAACCTGATTATGTTCTTTGTGTTGATTCTTTAGCCGCAAGAAAAGTATCTAGACTCAATACAACGATACAAGTAGGAAGCACGGGGATAAATCCTGGGGCTGGGGTGAATAATCATAGAATACCACTTAATGAAGAAACGTTAGGTGTGCCAGTAATTGGAATAGGTATACCCACAGTTGTTGATTCACTCACAATTGTCAGTGATAGCGTTAATTTAATTTTAGATACCATAATCAAAGATATAGATGAGAGTTATATAGAAAAAAATTTATTGGGAGAAAGACAAAGGATGGATATGATACGTAAAACATTGTCTATATCTATGGGTGAGATGATAGTTGCACCTAAAGATGTAGATTCAGTAATAGAATCAATGTCCAAGATGATTGCAATGGGTATAAATATTGCACTACATCCTAATTTAGATATGGACAAGTTAAATAAATTTATAGATTTAAAATAAAAAAATAGAAAAAATATAATAAAATATTATCCCTTTCATATATTTTTTATATGGGAGGGTTAATTAGATGCAATTGACGAAAAAATATAAGATTAACTTAAGAGATTTTAAAATAATAGGAATTGTTACTGTAGTTTCTATTATTATTTTGTGGATAATATTGAAAACCTACATAACATATTTCAATATATCGGGAAATTTTAATTATGCTTATAGCTCGATACTAAAAAATAATTATATGGCTTTTGTGGATGGTGAATATTTTGAAAATTCTAAGGAAGCCTTTATTAGAGACATAAAAAATATTTTAGGAATTGATTTAATGAATCCAATTTCTATAATTGAAAAAGAGATAAATATTTTAAAATCATCTGATATTAATGAAATGGAATTATCATCTAATATGTACAATAATTCATCTCAAAACTTAAATTCGGATGATAAAACTACAAATGGGATTGTTAACTTAAACAATACTCAGAAGAGAATACTTATATATCATACACATACAACAGAAGCATTTAAACCAGCTCAAAATGATTCATTTTATGAACAATATAATATTGTAGGTGTAGGAGATGTTCTTAAAACTGAATTAGAGAAAAATTATAATATTAAAGTTATACATGACAAAACTATACATAACACGAGTTATTTAGAAAGTTATAAGAGATCAGCAGAAACATTAGATAAATATTTATCTGAGATTGAGGATTTTGATTTGATATTGGACTTGCATAGAGATTCTTTAGAAAATAAAAATCTAGTTACTGCAAATATAGAAGGAAAAAATGTTGCAAAAATAATGTTTGTTGTTGCTCATAACAATCCTAATTATTTAGACAATGAGGAACTTGCTATGGATTTAACAAGTTTAGCAAATGATTTATATCCAGGGTTTGCAAGGAGCGTTTTTCATTATGAAAGTGGAAGTAACGCATTTAATCAAACCAAGTCTTCTAAGTTAGCCTTGATTGAGATGGGCGCTCAACTTAATACCATGGAAGAAGCTATAAATTCAGCAAAATTACTCTCAAATGTTATAGGAGAATATTTAGCACAATAATTGTAAAAAAATGGAATAAGAAATATAAAAAATGACATCATTTAAATAAAACTATTTAGGTGGTGTTATTTTGTTTTTTAAGGAAAAAAAATTTAAATATATTTTTGGAATTTTGTTGTTTATATGTGTTTTTACTGTGGGTTTTGTAAAAATCAATGTTGTATACTCGTCTACAGGAATTGTAAATAACGTTAGAGAAGTTCAAGATAATAGCAATAATGATTTAAGCATATCAACTTTTGATGATAAAACATTGATAAGTATTTATAAAGAAAGCTATGGATACGATGTGATTTTAAGAATTAATGGAGAAAATAAGATTTTCAGTATAAAATTTCCATGGAAAAGATGAACAATGCACAAAATTAGGTAGTATTAATTTTTAAAATTATATTTTATAATCTATATTAATGTATATTTAATTAATTTGTAGGTGATTTTTGGATGAACAATAAAAAACAAGATAATATACGTAATTTTTGTATTATAGCACATATAGATCATGGCAAATCGACTTTAGCAGATAGACTAATAGAGATTACTGGTACTTTGACTAAAAGGGAGATGGAATCTCAAGTATTGGATAATATGGAATTAGAAAAAGAAAGAGGTATAACAATTAAATCTCAAGCTGTGAGGCTTATATACACTAGTCCTATTGATAATGAAGAATATATATTAAATTTAATAGATACCCCTGGGCATGTTGATTTCAATTATGAAGTTTCTAGAAGTTTAGCTGCTTGTGAAGGTGCTATACTTGTTATTGATGCTAGTCAAGGAATTCAAGCACAAACTCTGGCAAACTGTTATTTAGCATCTGATTCGGGACTTGAAGTTGTGCCGGTTTTAAATAAAGTTGATTTACCCAGTCAGAGAACTGAAGAAGTAAGAGAAGAAATAGAGGATATTATAGGAATAGAAGCACAAGATGCTCCTGCTATATCTGCTAAAACAGGATTGAATATAGGTGATGTTTTAGAGGCTATAGTTAGAAAAATACCTAAACCTAAAGGGGATGTGAATAATCCATTAAAAGCACTTGTTTTTGACTCTGTATACGATTCATATAGAGGTGTAATTTGTTATATAAGAGTGAAAGAAGGATACATAAAACCTCAAATGAAGATTAAATTCATGTTTTCTAATAAAGAATATGAGGTTACAGAGGTAGGCGTTTTTACACCGAGTTATAAGTCAGTAAATATTTTGCAAGCTGGAGAAGTTGGATATGTAGCAGCAGCTATAAAAAATGTAAAAGATGCTAGAGTTGGAGATACTATAACGTCAATTAAAAATCCAGCTAGTGAGCCATTGGAGGGATATAAATCTGCAATACCTACAGTTTTTAGTGGTATATATCCTATAGTTGGAGATAAGTATGATGAACTCAAAGAAGCTTTAGAGAAATTGCAATTAAATGATGCGGCATTGATCTTTGAACCCGAAACATCGTTGGCATTGGGCTTTGGATTTAGATGTGGATTTTTAGGTTTATTACATATGGAAATAATACAAGAAAGATTGGAACGTGAATTTAATTTAGACATAATAATAACAGCTCCGTCTGTTATTTATAAAGTTAATAAGACCTCAGGCGGTGTTATTGAGATTACAAATCCATATAATATGCCTAAAACTACAGAAATTGAATCTACAGAAGAACCTGTGGTTAATGCTACTATAATAACACCTTCAGAGTTTGTTGGAGGGGTTATGGAATTATGTCAAGGAAGACGTGCTAATTTTATTGATATGCAGTATTTAGATACATCGAGAGTAATTTTAAAGTACGTAATACCATTAAATGAAATAATTTACGATTTTTTTGATACCTTAAAATCTAAAACCAAAGGATATGCCTCATTTGATTACGAATTAAGTGGATATCAAAAAACTAAGTTGGTTAAATTAGATATTTTATTAAATGGAAATGCAGTTGATGCCTTATCTATGATAGTTCCACAGGAGAAAGCATATCAAAGAGGTAAAGCGATTGTGGATAAATTAAAAACTATCATACCTAGGCAATTGTTTGAAATACCTATACAGGCAGCTATTGGAGCTAAAATAATTGCAAGAGAAACAGTTAAGGCAGTTAGAAAAGATGTATTATCTAAGTGTTATGGTGGGGACATAACTAGAAAGAAGAAGTTACTTGAAAAGCAAAAAGAAGGTAAAAAGAGGATGCGGCAAGTGGGGGCAGTTGAAATACCACAAGAAGCATTTATATCTGTTTTAAAGGTAGATTAGTATGATTGGTCTTTATATCCATATACCTTTTTGTGCTAGTAAATGTTATTATTGTGATTTTACATCTTATATTAAAAATGAATATTTAATTAATGATTATATAGATGCACTATTGTTAGAGCTAGATTTATATAAACATGAAAAATTCGACACCATATTTATTGGTGGAGGAACTCCAAGCTATCTTAATGATAAACAGTTAGAAATATTATTAAAAGGTATAAGTAGCATATGTGACTTAACGAAGGTTCTGGAATTTACAATTGAATGTAACCCTGGAACATTAACATATAATAAACTCAATATTATGAAATATTATGGAGTAAATAGACTTAGTATAGGATTACAGAGTGCAAATTCATCTACTTTAAATTTTATTGGTAGAACTCATTCGTTTGATGATTTTGAAAAAAGTATAAATTATGCACAAAATATTGGTTTTAAAAATATAAATGCAGATATTATATATGGGATACCTAATGAAAATTTAGATGTTTATAAAGTTACATTACAAAAGTTAGTAGAATATGATTTATCCCATATTTCTGCTTACAATTTAATATTAGAAAATAATACCAAATTTTATAATATGTATAAAAAAGGTGAGTTTACTGAATTGGATGAAAATATTCAAATAGATATGTATAATTACACCAAATATTTTTTGGAATCAAATGGATTTGAACATTATGAGATTTCAAACTATTGTAGAAATAACAAACCTTGTTTACATAATTTAATATATTGGAATTTTGATGATTACATAGGTATAGGTGTTTCATCTCATTCCTTTTACAAAAATAAGCGAATTGAAAATATAAAAGATTTGAATAAATATATAAGAGCACTTAAACAAGATAATAAAATTATTTATAAAAATATTCATGATAATTCTTTTATTGATAATATTGAAGAATATATAATGGTAGGTCTAAGGAAAATAAGAGGTATATCAATAGAGGATTTTTATAGTAGATTTAATATAGATTTTGTTTCTAGATTTGAAAAAGTCATTGAAAAATATAAAAAAAATGGATTAATAAATGTGAAGGATGGCAGGATTTTTATAACAAATGATGGGTTGATGTTAATGAATTTAATTTTAAAAGATTTTATACAAAATAAATTATAATAAAAAAATTGACAAATTGATTTTAAAATGTTATTTTATTTTCAAGCCATTAGCACTTTAATAAATAGAGTGCTAATAAAGAGAGGTTAATTATTATGAATGAGAGAAAAACCAAAATACTATATTCGATAATCCAGGATTTTATATGTACAGGTGAGCCAGTAGGATCCAGAACGTTACTAAAGAAATACGATTTAGGAATAAGTTCAGCAACAATTAGAAATGAAATGTCTGACTTAGAAGAATTGGGATTTTTAGAACAAGTTCATGTTTCTTCTGGTAGGAAACCATCAAATAAAGGATATAGATTATATGTAGATAAATTAATGAAACCCAAAAAAATTACCAATGAGGAAAAAAAGTATATTGAAGATAATTTATTAAATTTAGATTTATTTGATCTTGAAAATGTTTTAAAATCTAAATTATCTCTCATTTCTAGATTGACAAATTTGGCTTGTGTATTAAAAATACCACCAGTAATTGAAAATTCTATAAAATCAATTGAATTTATAAAAATAAATACCTACAATTTATTGACTGTTATTATAACCAATGAAGGTATTATAAAAAGTAATATCATTAAATTAAATAGACCTATGGATTATGAAACTATTACTTTGATTAATAAAATAATTAATGATCATTGTATTTCGTATAAATTTGAAGATATTGATTTTGAATTGGTGTATGAGTCTATAAAATGTCTGAATTTAGATAGAAATATATTCGATCAATTAAGAATGATTTTACACAATTTATTTATGCATGATACAGAGGCAAGTTATTATTTTGAAGGTATTGACAATGTTTTAAGTTATCCAGAATTTAATAGTATTGATAAAGTTAAGGATTTAGTGTTTTTTTTCAATAATATTAATAGATTTAATGATTTACTTAGCTGTGATTGTATTGATAATATTCAGATTAAGATTGGAGAAGAAAATAGTGTAGAAGAGGCTAAAAATTATAGTGTTGTTTTAGGTAATTGTGTAAGGAATGGGAAAATATTAGGAACTATAGGCATAATAGGACTTACCAGAATGGATTATGCTAAGATAGTGACAATAACTAAATTTTTAATAGATTTTATAAATAGGAATATTGATTAAAAATCTAATATTATGGAGGTGTTATTAAACATGACGGATGAAAATAATGTAACTTCTGAAGAAAATGTAGAAGAAAAGAATGTAGAAGAAGATTTAAAACAAAATTTAGAGGACGAATCTCAGAACAATATTGTAGATAAAATTCAAGAATTAGAAAAAGAAAATGAAGAGTTGAAATCACAGATAGATTCTTTAAAAGATAAGATGTTGAGAATTAGTGCAGAGTATGATAATTTTAGAAAGAGAAGTGTAAGAGAAAAGAGTGAAATATATAATAATTCTTGTGCAGATGTAATATTTGAGGTTTTACCTATATTAGATAATTTGGAAAGAGCCAATTCTTCCAGTTATGATATGGATTCATTTAAACAAGGAATTAGTATGGTAATTAAATTATTTAACAATGTTTTAGATAAGATGAATGTTAAAGAAATAAGTTGTGAATCTGGATTTGATCCAAATATTCATGAAGCTGTGATTCATGTAAATGATGAAAATTTAGAAAAAAATACTATAGTAGAAGTATTGCAAAAAGGATATATGATAAATGATAAAATTATAAGACATAGTATGGTTAAAGTTGCCAATTAACAAATAAAAAATAAATTTAATTTGGAGGTTTATTATGGGAAAGGTTATAGGTATTGATTTAGGAACAACTAATTCATGTGTTGCCGTAATGGAAGGTGGAGAACCAGTTGTAATTCCTAACTCTGAAGGAGGTAGAACTACACCATCAGTAGTTTCATTTCAAAATGGAGGAGAAAGATTAGTAGGTCAGGTTGCTAAACGACAAGCAATTACAAATCCTGATAAAACAATTATATCTATTAAAAGGCATATGGGGACAGATTATAAAGTTGATATAGATGGTAAGAAATATTCACCACAGGAAATATCTTCAATGATTCTCCAAAAAATTAAATTAGATGCTGAAGCATATTTAGGTGAAAAAGTTACTCAAGCAGTTATAACGGTTCCAGCTTATTTTAATGATAGTCAAAGACAGGCAACAAAGGATGCTGGTAAAATAGCTGGTTTAGAAGTGTTGCGTATTATAAATGAACCAACTGCAGCTTCTCTTGCTTATGGTATTGATAAAACTTCAACTCAAGAAAAAATATTGGTATATGATTTAGGTGGAGGTACATTTGATGTATCTATATTAGAGTTAGGTGATGGAGTATTCGAAGTCCTTGCAACTAATGGAGATACATTTTTAGGTGGTGATGATTTCGACCAAAAAATAATGGATTTTATAGCAGAAGATTTTAAGTCTAATAATGGTATAGATCTAAGAAATGATAAAATGGCACTTCAAAGATTAAAAGAGGCTGCTGAAAAAGCAAAGATTGAGCTTTCATCTTCGCAACAAACTAATATAAATTTACCATTTATAACAGCTGATTCTTCAGGACCTAAACATATTGATTTACAATTATCAAGATCTAAATTTAATGAAATAACTTTAGATCTTGTAAATAGAACTTTAGAGCCAATGAAGAAAGCATTACAAGATGCTGGATTACAAATTAGTGATATAAATAAGGTTGTTTTAGTTGGAGGATCTACTAGAATTCCAGCTATACAAGATGCCGTAAAAAATTTTACAGGTAAAGAACCGTCAAAAGGGGTTAATCCTGACGAATGTGTAGCTGTTGGAGCAGCTATACAAGGGGGAATATTAGCTGGTGATTATGAGAATTCTAATTTGTTATTATTAGATGTTACACCTCTTAGTTTGGGAATTGAGACTTTAGGAGGAGTGTCTACAGTTATTATTGAAAGGAATACTACGATACCTATAACAAAGAGTCAGGTTTTCTCTACTGCTGCAGATAATCAAACATCAGTTGAAATACACATTGTTCAAGGTGAAAGACAGATGGCTGCAGATAATAAAACCTTAGGAAGGTTTACTCTAGCTGGAATACCACCAGCACCAAGAGGGGTTCCACAAATAGAAGTTACTTATGATATTGATGCAAATGGTATCGTTAAAGTAAGTGCTATGGATAAAGCGTCAGGTAAGAAAGCAGATATAACAATAACTGCTACTACTAACTTAAGTGATGATGAAATTGATAAAGCAGTTAAAGAAGCAGAAAAGTATGCTGAAGAAGATAAAAAACGTAAGGAATCAATAGAAGTTAGGAATAACGCTGAAAGTTCTGTTTATCAGATTGAAAATTCATTAAAAGAATTAAGTGAAAAAATAAGCGATGAAGAAAAGACAGATATAGAATCAAAATTAAATTTATTGAAAGATGCTTTAAAAGGCGAAGATTTAGAATTGATTAAAAAGAATCAGGAAGAATTAACTCAGGCATTTTATGCGTTATCAAGTAAAATGTATCAGCAAGATCCAAATGCTGCAGGAACAGAAAATTCTGAAAATCAACAAACATATGAAGCTAAAGACTATAAGGTAGAAGATAATAATTAATAATTATATTTTGTTGTTATAATTTTGGTCAATAAATTGAGGTGATTTATGTCTAATAAGAATTACTATGAAATTTTAGGAGTTAATAGTAATGCTTCAGATTCAGAAATAAAGAGTGCTTTTAAAAAGCAAGCCATAAAGTATCATCCAGATAGAAATAAGGGTAATGCTGAAGCCGAAAAGAAATTTAAAGAAATAAATGAAGCATATCAAGTTTTAAGTGATGCCAATAAAAGAGCTAGTTATGATAGGGTAGGACATGATGCCTATACAAAAGGAGCTAGCTATGGATCTTCTTCAAGTGGTGGATTCGAAGGATTTGATATGGATTTTGATTTAGGAGATATATTCTCTAGTTTTTTCACTGGAGGATTTGGTGGAGGCAAAACTAAGAGGGGGCCTAAGCCTGGAGAAGACTTAGAATATAGATTAACATTAACTTTTGATGAAGCGGTTTTTGGATGCACTAAAGATATATTTATAAAGCGTAAAGATAGATGTGGTGTGTGTTCCGGAACAGGAAGTAAGGCAGGAACTGATAAAACTACATGTGATAAGTGTCATGGAAGTGGACAAATAAAAGTTCAAAGGAATACTCCATTTGGAAGTATGGTATCTATGACTACTTGTTCAAAATGTTCTGGTGCGGGTAAGATAAATTTGAATCCGTGCGTTAATTGTAGAGGTAATGGAAAAGTTAATGCTGAGAAAAAGATAACTATTGATATACCCAGGGGAATCGATACTGGTCAAGTAATTTCTATGAGAGGTGAGGGAGAAGTAGGAGATCTTGGAGCACCTTCTGGAGATTTATATATTACGATAAATGTAATGAATAGCAATAAGTTTAAACGTAAGGGAAATGATGTTTTTACTGATCATCATATACCTATTTGGCTTGCTATACTTGGTGGTGAGAGTGTTATTGAAACACTAGATGGTGAATATAAGATTAATATTAAGGAAGGAACTCAGTCAGGGACTGTTCAAGTTTTAAAAGGTAAGGGTGTTCATAAGGTTAATTCAAACTTTAGAGGAGAACATCATGTTAATATAATAGTAGATATACCTAGTATTCATAACGAGAGTCAACGACAAGCAGTTGAAATGCTTAAGGAAACTTATGCAGGGAATAAAGAGTATTTTTCTGAGAAGAAACAAGAGAATAAGAAGAAGGGTTTTAAGAAATTTTTCTCATTTTAATAAGTAGCCTATTAGGCTACTTATTTTATTTTTTGCCAAAAATCTTTAATTGATTGTTCAAACTTATTATTACCATATTTATAATAGACTCTTCCTTTAAGGTTGGTTGGAATATATTCTTGTTTGACGTAATTATTAGGATAATTATGGGGATATATGTATTCTGATTTGATATTTATTTTATTATTTGAGTAATTTGAACATAAATGCGTTGGAATTTCTATTTGTTTTCTTTGTATATCCTCTAGAGCTTTGTTTATAGCCAAATATGATGTGTTCGATTTTGGTGATGTAGCTAATAGTATTGTTGCTTGTGAAAGAGGTATTCTTGCTTCAGGAAATCCAAGCATTAGTGCAGAGTCAACACATGATTTAACAATAGATATGGCTTGGGGATATGCCAAACCTATATCTTCTGATGCTATTACGAGTAATCTTCTACAGATGGAATTTAAATCCCCAGAATTTATTAATAGGGATAGAGCTATTAGTGATGCGTCTGGATCTGATCCTCTTATTGATTTTTGGAGATAGCTTAAACTGTTATAGAGGTTGTCTTGATTTTTAATACTTAGATTTATTGGAGATTGGGAGAGTGATTCTATTTCATTTGTAGTTATGGTTGTGTTTGGTTCAAATGTAATTAGGCATAATTCTAAAATATTTAGTGCTTTTCTGAGATCGCCATTAGAGATATATGAGATGTATTCTATACTATCCTTCCTGAAATCATAATTTTTAAAATTTTCATTAATAACATTTATTAATTTATTTTCGATATCAAAGTTAGTTAATGGTTCGAATTTAATTAGAATACATCTACTAATGATTGAATCAACAATTGAAAAATTAATATTTTCAGTAGTACTTCCTATTAAGTTTACGTATCCATTTTCAATGAATTTTAAAATAATTTGTTGTTGTTTTTTTGAAAGGAAATGAATTTCATCTATAAATAAAATAATACCGTTATGATCTGAAATGCTACAAGCATTATTTACTATTTGTTTTATTTCATCGGTGTTTGTCATTGTGCCATTTATTTTATAAAATGATTTATTACAATGTTTAGAGAGAATGTTCGCTAGAGAAGTTTTACCAGTTCCAGGTGGACCATACATTATCATGTTTGGTATTTTTTTTGATTTGATAATGCTGCTTATAATTTTATTTTTTCCTATTAAGTGTGGTTGGCCAACAAAATCTTCAATTTTTTCAGGTCTAACTTTATCAGCTAATGGTTTCATAGTATCCTCCAAATAAAAATAAAAAATATATTTTAAAAATGGATTAAATATATTATAATAATTGTAAAAATATTCCATTTTTGAGGTGAAATTAGTTTTGTATATTGATAAATATCAGAAGGCTATTTCTTTAATTGATGATATTAGTTTAGAGTTAAGTTCTAACAAAGAATTAATTGATAATGATGAGTTTGGCACTTCACTAAACAATATAAAATATATTTTAACACAAAAAACTTTTAAAGTCGCTGTTGTTGGAGCTATAAAATCTGGTAAATCTACAATGTTAAATGCTTTTATTGGGAGAGATTTGCTTCCAAATCAAAATGCACCATGTACAGTTTCATCTATAGAAATTTTTCATTCAAACGAATGTTGTAATTATGTAAAAAAACAATTTAAGGACGGTAGCTCTGAAAATATAATATCCAATAAGGGATTTAGTTTGGAGCAAATGTTTCATAATGACATAAAAAATGTTAGAAAAAATAACACCCATTTTAATATAGAAAAGTATTTGGTACATACACCTATAAGCGGTATAGAGGGTTCTAAGTACGGGGACGTAATAAAGAAATTTATATTATTAGATACTCCGGGATTGGATGAAATTTCCACAAGCAATTTTAATACTGAGCATGTTAAGAAAATTTCTTTTAAGGAACTTAGAGATTCTGATGCTCTTATTATTGTGTTGGATTATCAAAATTTCATGTCAGATATAAACGGTAAAATTTTGAAATTAATTTCTAGTAATGAAAAGTTAATAGAACGTGATAAAAATAAGATATTTTTTATTATCAACAAGATCGATTTACTTAATAGTAAGGATGAAAGTATAGACGATTGTATTGAAAAAGCTAGAAATATGATTATGGAATATATACCTGCAATTAAAAATCCGAATATTAATTACATTTCTGCAAGACAGGCACTTTTAGCTAGAATTGTTAAAAATAATTTCGCATCAAAGGAAATTTTAGATGAGATTGACAAATTTTATGGATCAAAGTATACAGAAAGTATAGAGATAAATGGATGTCTTAGACAATTTAAACTTGAACCACATGAGTATTGTGATAAATTATTGAAAGAAAGTAGAATTGAAATAGTAGAAGATGAAATTTTGAATTGTATATTTTCAACTTTTGCTGAGGAGAGTTTGGAAGTTGGAATTGAAAAAATTATTGAGCTTAATAATGATATAATAAATAGTATTGATAACGATATAGCTTTAATAAACAATAAATATAATATTTCCTTTGCTAAAATTGAAAATGTTAAACGTAGATTACATAATTTGAAAAAAGAATTTATTGAAGTTATCAATATACCTAAAATTTCTCTTAATATCTTAAAAGATAGTATTAATGATAAACTTGATGAAATGTCGCAATATTTAGATAATATTGTGAATGAAATGTTGCCTGTGAAAAATATTTTGGAATTTGATAACAAAGATGATTTGTTATATAAGATTAATGTAATAGAAAACAACATTAAGGAAAGTTTGAATGTTACTTTAAATAAAGTAAATGATCATATTTATAATGAATTTTTTAATACTCAGATAGAGATAAATAAAAATTTAAATGAAGCTTTTAGGAAAATTGGAGATGAGTTCAATAAATATGTGAATGAACACATAAAATTCAAATTTCAAATTTATAATTTTGATGATATTTGTATGAGTAATATTGATTTTAATGAATTAAATATAATGGAAACCCAAAGTAAAGTTAAAGAATGTGATGAATTTAACACTTCAACTTTTAGTTTAGGAATGGCAGCTACAAGTGTTGCGGGAAGTGCTGTTGGTGGAATACTTGGGAAAAATCTTTCCGTATTAGAAACAGCTATAGGGGCAACTTTCGGAGCGGGTATAGGTTTACTATATTTTTACATAAAAAAATTGAAAAGTACACGGATAAGAGAGAAGATTATTTATTCTGTTGATATTACAGAGTTTAAAGATAATTTTTTAGGTAAAATTAAGGAAGCCTTTGAAAATATTAAAGAAGAAATATTTAAAAATGTTAATGAGTTGATAAAAAATAGCGTTTTGAGTGTAGAAAAGCAACTTTCTAAATATATAAGGAAGCTTGATAAAAAAATAGGTAGATTCATAAGAAATATGAAAATCAATAAAGAAAAGAGGAAGTTTGAGGTTAAAAATATTGAATTGTTCAAGAAAAAATTTATTGAATTCAGGAAGGATCTTAATAATATAAAGTTCAAAACTATACATATTGGTGAAAAAAGTATAGAGTTTAATCCAGATTATCCTGTGGAATTAAAAAGTAATAATATTTTAGTTGTTTAAGATATCAAAGCCACTTTTAAGTCTAACTAAAAAAGTGGCTCTAATTATTTTTATATTAAATTTGATAGAGAAGATGATTTGTAAATATCATTTAAAACGTTTCTGCTTTCTAAATTCAATTTTAATATAGAAATATCATTTATTATAAATTTTACTTCTGCAAAAATTCCAATTTTAAATATGTCATATATTCTACCACTGCTAAAACATCCTTTAGGTAAAGTTTTAAAATTGTTTATAACATATCCTATTTTTCCGAATGCAGGAACAACGCAGATTATAGCTTCCGTATCATAAATGTTTTCAGGTTCTTTAAGTAAAATTACTTCATCATTAAGGTTTAGGATTTTTCGGTCTTTATTAAGACCAGTTTGTATCACAGCCGTATAAATGTCATACATCATATATCTCCCAAAATTATTTACACTTTAATTATACCACAGTTTATATTTCAAAGTTTTATTTATGTAATGGAAATTTATTTAATTTAGGTGTTATAATTTTAAAAATAATGTTTTGTGTTGGAGGAAATAATGGATAACAGTTATTTGGAAATTAAAATTAAAGTTAATATACAGAATCTAGAAAAGATTGAGAATATTTTTTATAAGCTTGGAAGATTTGAATTGTATGTTGAAGATCCAAGATATTTATATGAAGAAAATAGTTTGAATTTGGATACTTATTTTAATGAAGATGAGATCCTTGTAGATGGAAAAGAAATTTGTACAGTTAAATATTACATAAGTGAGAGAGAAAATGTTGCTGAATTTTTAAATATTATAAAATCGATGATTCAATATGAAAACATAGAGTTCTCTTTTGAAACTCAAGAAGTTATTGAGGAAGATTGGGCTAATAATTGGAAAAAATATTATCATACTTTTAAAATTGATAATAAAGTTGTTATTAAACCTGAGTGGGAAAATTATGAAAAATTAGATAATGAAATTTTGATAAATATAGATCCAGGTATGGCTTTTGGAACTGGTACTCATGAAACGACTAAGCTGTGTATCCAAATGATGTGTAAATATATGAAAGATGGTTATTTTGTTTATGATGTTGGTACTGGATCTGGTATTCTTGGAATCTTGGCAGCTAAATTAAATGCACGCAAAGTTGTTGCGATTGATTTAGATAAAGTTTCTGTTAGTGCTGCAAATTACAATGTTAAGTTAAATGATATTTCAAATATTGAAGTGATTGAGGGAAATCTTTTAGATAACATGAGTGAGAAGGGGAATATTGTAGTTGCAAATATTATTGCAGAAATAATTTGTGATTTGATACCGGATGTTACAAAAGTAATGGATAAAGACGGGGTTTTTATTATATCAGGTATAATTGAAGATAAGGTTAACCTCATTAAAAATAATTTAGATAAATATAATATGGAAATTATAGATGAAATTATGGAAAATGGTTGGTGTGCTTTTGCTGTAAAAATCAAAGGTAATATGGTATAATCTATAGGTGGGGTATTTAAAAATGCGTAAATTTTTTACAGATTTTGAATTTACAGAAGGTAATGAAATTTTATCGATTGATCAACAGGAAGCAAAACATATTTTGAAAGTGCTGCGATTGAAGCTTGGTGATAGGTTTATAATAAGCAATTTTAATGATCAAAGTTTTGAAGCAGAGATAGTAGATACGAGTTCGAAAATTTGTAAGGTAAAATTATTAAATAGAATAGATATTACAAATAAAAGCAGAGTTAATATAACAATATTCCAGGGATATCCCAAATTTGATAAGCTTGAATTCATTGTACAGAAACTCACAGAAATCGGTATTCAGGAAATAGTGCCTATAGTAACCAATAGGGTTAATGCTAAAATCGATATAAGTAAGTTTAAATGGGATAGATTAAATAAAATTTCTAAAGAAGCTTGCAAGCAGTGTGGAATTTCTACAATTCCAACAATAAAATTTCCAATTAAGCTTATAGATGTAGATCAGGATGAAATAAAAAAGTTTGATTTGATATTGATTCCATATGAAAAAGAAGAATTTAATTTAAAAGAGGTTATAAGTAGTTTTGATATGGATGAGATTAAAAATGTTTGTGTATTTATAGGACCTGAAGGTGGTTTTGAAGAATGTGAAGTTGATTTTGTAAGAAGTTTAGGTGGTATATCTGTTGGTTTGGGTCAGAATATATTAAGGACAGAAACAGCCACGGTATTTATTTCATCTATATTAAAATATGAATTTGGTGATAGATAAATTGAAATTTAAGAGGAATAAGAAATGAAAGTTGCAATTTCTACACTAGGTTGTAGAGTTAATATTTATGATACAGAAATTATGATTTCTGCATTGAAAGAAGATAATTTTGAAGTTGTTTCTTATGATGAATTTGCAGATGTGTATTGTATTAATACTTGTACAGTTACCAATACAAGCGATAAAAAATCAAGACAGTTTATAGCTAAATGTAAAAAAATTAATCCAAATGCGATTATTGCCATGGTTGGTTGTTATCCGCAGGTTTCTAAAGATGAAGTATCCAATATAAAAGATGTAAATATTATTTTGGGCAATAGGTTTAAGAGCCAATTAGCGTATTACATACGATTGTTTTTGGAAACTAGGAATCAGGTTATAAAAGTTGATGATAATATTTTGAGAAATATAACATTCGAAGATAGAAGTATAAAAACTTTAAAGGATAAACATAGAGCATTTATAAAAATTCAAGATGGTTGTAATAAGTTTTGTACATATTGTATAATTCCGTTTGCACGTGGGGGAGTTTGTAGTAAAGAGCCACGTAAAGTTTTTGATGAGGTTAAATCATTAGTAAGTAATGGATATAAGGAAGTTGTATTAACAGGTATTAATTCGACTTCTTATGGTGATGATTTGAGCGAAAATATTAATTTGGTTAGTTTAATAGAACTGCTTGATGAGATAGATGGACTTGAAAGAATTAGAGTTGGATCAGTTGATCCAGAATTTTTTACGACAGAAATTATTGTAAGAATCAGCAAAATTAAAAAATTTATGCCACATTTTCATTTATCACTCCAGAGTGGATGTGATTCAGTATTAAAGAGAATGAGGCGGAAGTATGATGTTGCTCTTTATAAGAGAGTTGTGGAAGATCTTAGAAGAGAAATTAATGATGTTAGTATAACAACTGATATTATAGTTGGATTTCCAGCTGAAACTGATAGTGAATTTAATGAAACATATGAGTTTTTGAAAAATATAAAACTTCAAGATATGCATGTGTTTAAATATAGCAAAAGAAGTGGAACAAAGGCAGCTGAGATGGAAAACCAAGTTGATGAACGGATAAAAGATGAAAGAAGCAAAAAGCTTATAGAACTTAATAAAGTAAACAAGTTTGGTTTTCAAAAGAAATACTTAGGACAAACATTAGATGTATTATATTGTACATCCATTTCAGATGGTAGTGGAGTTTATGGATATACAAAAAATTATACAAAAGTTGTTTTAAATGCTGGTAAAGAATATTTAGGGGAAATTGTATCAACACATATCATTGATTTAAAAGATGATTATCTTATTGGACAACATTTAAAATAGGAGGATATATAAATATGGAATGTATATTTTGTAAAATAATTCAAGGCGAAGTTCCGTGTAAAATAATTTATGAAAATGATTTTGTAATTGCATTTGAGGATATTTACCCTTCTGCAGCTAATCATGTGCTTGTGATTCCTAAGATACATATTCAAAGTTTAAATGATGTTGATGAAAATAATATTTCATATATTGAGAATATTTTTCTGGCAATAAAGAAAATAGTTAAGATTCTTAATATAGAAGAAACAGGATACAGGGTTGTAAATAATTGTGGAGGACATGCTTTCCAATCTGTAAAACATTTACATTTTCATATTGTTGGAGGAGAAGAGCTTTCACCGACATTTTGTTAATAGACATCAAGTTTGAAAGGGTTAAATATGAGAAAGAATAATATTAAAAAAATTATTTTTGGTAGTTTACTATCAATATCAATATGTTTAGGATCGACCACATCATTTGCTCAAACAAAAGAAGATTATTTATATAAAATTGTTGAAAATATATATTCAATAATTTTCAATAGAGAGGCTGATGAAGAAGGAAAATATTATTGGATAAACAAGGTACTAAATGAAGAAATTGGTGTTTTGGATTTATTAAATCAAATTTTGGATCAGCCTGAGTTTGATGAACTTAATGTGTCTAATGAGGAATTTATAAATAAAAATTATGAGTTGTTATTAAATAGAGAAGCTGATCAAGATGGATTTGATTATTGGGTTTCTGTATTGGGAGATAGTGAATCAAAAAGTGAAAGATTAAAATTGATTAATGATATGGCTCATAGTGAAGAATTTATGAGTGAGATAAATAATTTAGGAATTTTATTTAAAAAATTTAAGCAGGAGATCGTAGTACAGCCAGAAAAGTTAAGTGATCTTGAGGAATTTATAAGTGATGCATATAAGTATCTTTTAGGAAGAAATTATGATAGCGAAGGATTTAATTACTGGAAAGGTCAATTGACGTCACATGATAAAGGAGCAATAGATTTAATAAATGAATTTATAAAATTAGATGAATTTAAGGCTAGAAAGCTTTCTGATAAACAATTTATTGGTGAAATATATAAGGTATTATTTAATAGAGAAGCTGATTCTGATGGACTCAATTACTGGAATTCTCTATATCAAAAAGATAAGACAACTCAAAGAATGGTTAATATAGTTTTGAATATTGCTGACAATACAGAATTTTTAGATAGAATTAAAGGAATGAATATAATTTTCAAGAAGATTGATTTAAATTTATTTTATTCGGAGTTATTAACTAAAGGGAATAAAATTAGAGCTATAACTTCATCTCAATTATCTGAAATAAAAAGTGGTATGAATTTCTTTGATATAATTGTAAAACTCGGAAGGACGAGGAATATGTCAAACGTTGATGGTGTAAATATTGCGAAATATATTGTTGATGGATCTAAAGAATTTTATTTCATATTTTCCAATCCATCTGCAACATATAATTTTAATCCAATAGATGTTTTAAATTCTCAAAAATAATTTTAATAAATGTAATAATTAATTTAAAAAAAGTACATAATTAATTATAGCCTAAATCATTTAATATAGTTTTGAAAACTGATTTATACTTGAAGTTTTCTTTATTGACATAAAAAACTATTTATTGTATAATTCTAGATGAAATCGCTAACCCAAAATGAGTATAAGGTTTGTATTTTGTACTAGCGGAGGGAGGGAAATATATGTCTGAAATAAAAGTTGGAGAAAATGAGTCTTTGGAAAGTGCATTAAAAAGATTTAAGAGAAAGTGTGCAAGAGCTGGGGTTTTGTCTGAAGTTAAAAAAAGAGAACATTATGTTAAACCAAGCGTTAAGAGAAAGAAAAAATCTGAAGCCGCAAGAAAGAGAAAATTTAAATAGCAAATTATATATAGAGGAATAGCAGTTATTAATTGTTATATTTTGTGGTGGTTACACCCTCCTCGATGAGCTGCAAATTAAGTTATAAATTTTAGTTTTAAATTATTTTTTAAATAATAGTTTTAAGGGTAAGTGATTGTTTGAAAGTGAAAATTTAGAGTCACATTTGATAAATGTGACTCTTTTAATTTTTTAATTTAATATTTTGATATTTTCGATTTTAGGGTCTTCAGTGCCTTGAACAAATAAGCCTAAAGATTTGATATGTTCGATATATTCAATTATCTCGTCTGTAATTATTTCACCTGGACATAGAACAGGAATTCCAGGAGGATATGCAAGTAGAAATTCTCCACTAATTTTTCCTACACTTTCTTTAAGTTTAACTGATGTTTTATTTGCTTGAAACGCTTCTCTTGGAGAATAAATTTGTTTAGGAATTTTAGGTACAGTTATTGAAAAGGTGTTTGTTTTTGTTTTTTCAGTATTTGTTCTTATGTCTTTGAGAGCATTTATTAATTTATCTATATTTTCTTTTGTATCTCCGAAAGATCCAACAGCTAATGCGTTGTATGCGTCAGCCATTTCTAATTGAATCTTATATTTTGATGCAAGTATTTTTTCAAGTTCGTATCCACTCATTCCAAGTTTTCTACAATTAATTGTGATTTTTGTTGGATCAAATGTGAAAAATCCTTCATCATTCTTTAATTCTTCACCAAAACAGTAGAAAGAGTCTATTTTGTTTATTTCTTTTCTTGCATAATTTGCAAGTTCAATTGAATGATTTAGTAATTCTCTTCCAGAAAATACAAGTTGTTTTCTTGTACAGTCAAGAGATGCGAGTATTATATATGATGGGGATGTTGTCTGTAATAAATTCAAATTTTGTCTTACCCTTGATGATTCGATATATTTTGATTTTACATGCAGGAATGATCCTTGTGTTAGTGAAGAAGTTATCTTGTGAGTACTTTGAGCACATATATCAGCTCCAGCATCCATGGCACATATTGGCAATTTATCATTAAAAATTAAATGGGGACCGTGAGCTTCATCCACAAGTAATGGAATATTGTATGAATGAACGAGTTCAGCGATCTTTTTAATATCAGTTGAAACTCCGTAATATGTTGGATTTATTAATAAAACTGCTTTAACATCAGGATTATTTTCTAGAGATTCTTTTACTGTATTGAACGATATTCCGTGTGAAATAGAAAGAAATTCATCAATATCTGGATTCATGTATATAGGTATTGCACCGCTTAAAATAATGCCAGCTGTTATTGATTTATGGATATTCCTAGGGATTAATATTTTATCGCCATTAGATACTGAAGACATTATCATTGCCTGTATTGCAACGGTGGTTCCGTTTATACAGAAAAATGAATGATCGGAATTATATGCATCTGCGACTAATTCTTCTGCTTCTTTTATAGACGATGTAGGATGATGCAAACTATCGACTGATTTAAATACTGTAACATCTATCTTAAATGCGTTTTGTCCAATAAAATTTTTAAATTCATTAGGTATACCAATTCCTTTTTTATGTCCAGGAACGTGGAATGGAACCGTGTCATTATATACATAATTCATTAGTGAATCGAAAATTGGTGTTTTGTTTTGATCTAGTTTATACAAAGTTTTAAACCATCCTTTCAAAATATCAATTACTAATGGTTATAATAACACAAATTATAATTTCTACAATAACATTGAAGAAATTTTCTACAAGTTAAAAAAGTTGTATAAGAAATATTTAAAAGTGTGATAATACAGACAAAGGGAGTTGATAAAATGATAAACGCAATGATTAATAATGGGACAACAAAAGGATCAACTAAAAGATTAAGAAAAGAAGGTAAGGTTGTTGGCAATATTTATGGGACGGATATTCCATCGACTAAAATAGTTTTAAATAAAAGAGATGTGGAAGAATTAATTGCTCATGGGTGTGAACATAATACTGTAGAGGTAAATGTTGAAGGTAAGAAATACAACGCAATAATCAAGGAAATTCAGAAATGTCATATTACAAATAATATTTTACATGTTGATTTTGAATGTTTTAATGGGGATAAAGTAATTAATGCAGAAATTCCAGTTAATTATATTAATGAATTTGTGGCAACTAAAAACGGTGCATTTATACAAAAGGAAAAAAGTAGCATAAAGGTTAGATGTAAGGCAAGTAAAATACCGGATAAAATTGATTTGGTTATAAAGGAACAGATGTTAGGACACGCTGTTAGGATTTCTGATATGGAAATAGGAGATGAAATAACTATATTGGATAGTTTAGAATCTGTAGTAGCTTCGATAAATTTTGCTAAAAATGTTGTTGATGATTCGAGTGAAGTTATACCACCAACTGAATCGGGGATTAATTAATTGTGTTATATAACAGTACAAATCGTCTTGTTTGTACTGTTATATTTATATATTCCCATGGATGTAGTATAATCAAGATATTAATTAATGTTATCTTGATGAGGTGGTAATTTTGTATAAAAAGTTGGCAGATAAGTGGTTGTCATCTAATAATATTAGCGAAGATTATAAAAAAGAAATATATGATTTAGACGAAAAGGAATTAGAAGATAGATTTTATAAAGAGTTAGAATTTGGAACAGGTGGACTTAGAAGTATAATTGGATCTGGTATAAATCGGATTAATATTTACACAGTAGGTAAGGTTACACAAGGGTATGCAAATTTTTTGAAAGATAAATATAAGAATCAAGATATAAGTGTGGCTATAGCATATGATTCAAGAAATAAATCTAGTGAGTTTGCGAAAAGGGCGGGACTTATTTTTGCGACTAATGGTATAAAAGTTTATTTGTATGAAAGTTTGAGACCAACTCCTATGCTTTCTTTTGCACTTAGGGAACTTAAGTGTAAGGGAGGGGTTGTTATAACAGCCTCACATAATCCTAAGGAATATAATGGTTATAAGGTTTATGGAGAGGATGGAGGTCAATTAACAGATGAGCTAGCGAATGAAGTTTATGAAAAAATATGTGAGGTTGACATATTTGAAGATATAAATATTTTAAGAGAAGATGAAGCTATTAATGAACTTAAACTTGAGTATATAGGGGAAGAAATAGATAGGAAATATTTTGATAAAGTTAAAAGCTTGGTTATAAGAAAAGATTTGGTTAAGAATCATAGCCAAGAATTAAAAATAGTGTATACCCCACTTCATGGATCTGGTCTTGTTCCAGTTACAAAAGTTCTAGATGAATTAGGGTATATTAATGTTGAAGTTGTAAAAGAACAAAGTAATCCTGATGGAAATTTTCCTACTGTATCATATCCGAACCCTGAACTTGAGGATGTGTTTGATTTATCTATAAAATTAGCTAATCAAAATAATAGCGATTTGATTTTAGCAACTGATCCAGATTGCGATAGAGTAGGAGTTGTATCTAGAGATAAAAATGGTGAGTATAAATTTTTTACGGGTAATCAAATAGGAATTTTATTATCTGAGTATATATTGTGTTCTTTGAAGGAGCAAGGAAAACTTAATAACAAATCTACTATTATTAAAACTATTGTAACAACTGACGTTATTAAAAATATTTGTAGTTGTTATGGGGTTAATTTAATTGAGGTATTAACTGGTTTTAAATATATAGGAGAAAAGATAAAAGAGTTTGAAAGTGATAATAGCGGAGAATATATTTTTGGATTTGAAGAGAGTTATGGATATTTACTAGGGGATTTTGTGAGAGATAAAGATGCTGTTATTGCAACGAATATTATAGCAGAGATGACGTTGTATTATAAAAAGAATGGAAAAACTTTATGTGATGCTTTGGAATGTTTATATAGTAAATATGGTTTCTCGCTTGAAAAATTAGTTTCTATGGAGTTGAGTGGTAAAGAAGGGCAAGATAAGATCTCTAATTGTCTGGAAAAATTGAGAAGGATGGATCGAATTGATATTGAAAATATGATTACAGTTAAGGTCCAAGATTATAAATGTGGAGTGGAAAAAGATGTGATAAATAATATAAAAAGTAAAATAGATTTACCTTCATCGAATGTTTTGAAAGTTTTGTTTGGAGATGGAAGTTGGTTTGCAGCTAGACCTTCGGGAACGGAACCGAAGATTAAATTTTATATGAGCGTTAGAAGTAATAGTAAGGAAGATATATCTGCTAAGATGGAAGAGTTTGAAGAAAATGTATTAAATTTAATAAAGAAATGTATGGATTAAAATTAGGAGTAAACATGGGTTATAATATTAATGAAAGACTTTCGAATTTAATATTTATTGAGTTAAAAGATTTGAAAATTTTAGACAAAATAAGTCCTTATTTGTATAAAGAGTTACAGGGTAAAGATGTGCTTTTCCCTGTAGACTTAAAACTTATAACAGATAAAAATAATCCTAAGAGTAGTGAGCTTACTATGGATAAGTTTTTTGTAGGAATGCTCTTATGCATCGGGGGAAATGAAAATTTTATATACAATAATTACTATGAAGAAATAATATTAAATTTTGACAATAGTCAGGAGTTTTATAAGGGGTACATATATTCATTAATTCAAAAAGATGAATTATTTGAAGCTTACATAATGTTAAAGGGATTGTGCAAAATTTATTTTAATGATGAGTACAAGGAAAAGTTAATAGTAGTTTTGATAAATTTAAAAGACAAGGATGAATTTTTTAATTCAGAATTAAAATTTCATATTGATGATGCAATAAAAAATTATAGAACATTTAATAAGGTATATTTATATAAGGCAATGATTGAAAGAGATGAGGGAAACTATGTACTTGCACTTGAAAGCATAGGAAAATATAAAGATCAAGATGAGAAAGGAGTAAAAGAATTTAAAGAGCATCTAATGTCATGCAAAAATTATCAGGATGGTAAAGAAAAAATATATTCTTCACCTAAAGAAGCATTAGAAAAATTAATTCCATTAATTGATATGTTTAAAAATGATGCTTTAATATATTACTATATTGCTGTAGCACACAGGAAACTAAATATGCATCAACAAGCAATTTATTATTTAGAGAATTCTAGGAGAATAGATAGCGATATTGTTGAGGTCGTAAATGAATTGGGATTGAATTATGCAGCTCTTGGAATGTATTCTCATGCTATAAGATATTTTGAGAAAGTATTTAAAGTTACAAATTCGATAGAATCTTGTACAAATATGATAATGAGTTATTTAAAATTGAATGATATGGAGAATGTTAAAAAATATTTTGAAATAGCTCGTGGAATAAACAAGAATGATGAAATTTTAAAGGAGTTAGAAAAGTTAATTTTATAAGTTGAATTATGTATACAAACTTAACGGGATACAAAATATACACAGGAAGTAAAAATGACTTGGTACATATAATACGAAAACATTTATTGTCAAATGGAAATCAAAAATTAAACATAGTTTCTGGTAATCCGGAGGTCTTATTTAATGGATTGAATGATAGTTCTCTTAAAAAGTATTTTTGTAGAGATGATAGTATTATTATACCGGATGGTGTGGGTATAACGATGCTCTTAAAGATATTAAATAAAATAAGGATTTCTAAGATTGCTGGGATTGATATAATGGATGAAGTTTTAAAAATTTGCAACGAACAATTATTGAAAATTTATTTTGTAGGCAGCACGAACGAAAATATATTATTAGCTGTTAATAATATATCAAAAAAATATCCTAATATAAAAATTGCTGGATATGATGATGGGTATTTTGGGAATGATTCAGATGGTGTTTCTCAAAGAATAATGAAAAGCGAACCACATGTTGTACTTGTTGCTATGGGTAGTCCACGCCAAGATGTTTTTATAAATAAATATATAGATTTGTTCAATTGCAAATTATTTATGGGAGTTGGAGGTAGTTTTGATTTGTATGCTGGAAAGCTTAATAGAGCTCCAAAAATAATGATAAATTTGGGATTGGAGTGGCTTTATAGAGTATCGAAAGAGCCAGTGAGAATAGTACGATTAATTAGCATACCTAAATTTATGATACGAAGTTTTAAATATCATTTTAAAGGTAGTAATGAGTAATATTTTATTTGTTTCTTGTTACTCAGTTGATATAAACAATTCTG
Source organism: Candidatus Arthromitus sp. SFB-rat-Yit (assembly GCF_000283555.1). Taxonomy (NCBI): domain Bacteria; kingdom Bacillati; phylum Bacillota; class Clostridia; order Eubacteriales; family Clostridiaceae; genus Candidatus Neoarthromitus; species Candidatus Arthromitus sp. SFB-rat-Yit. The sequence goes on along the minus strand of NC_016012.1, from coordinate 893,319 downwards.
CCAGCATAGAGCTTGTTTATTATATGAATTTACTTGCTAGTAACAAGAAAGTTAAAATACATCTTTTAACTTTAGATTTTCCTAGTAATAGTATTTACTATGATAGTGAACTATCCAAGTTTGTAAATAAAGATGTGGTTGTACATAGAGTCAATGGAAGTTTTATATTAAATAAGATGCTACCTAAAAAAAAGATTTCTGAAAATGAAACACATAAGAAATCTAAGCGTTTAATTTGGATTAAAAATAAAATTGTTATTGTCGATCCATATACTTCTTGGATTAATAATGCTTGTAAATATTTTAAAAAATATTTAAGTGATATAAATTTTGATATTATTATTGGTATGCATGAACCTCCATCTAGTTTGATTTGTGCGTATAAAATTAAAAAAATAGTTAAGAAGTATAATAAAAATGTGCGACTTGTATCATACTTTAGTGATCCTTATTGCAATGAGATAAGTAGAAGAAATAGAGGTATTATTCCAAAAATTTTTAACAAAATAATTGAGAATAAGATAGTGAATAACAGTGATAGGTTTCTGTTTGTAACTGAAAATAATATGGAATATTATAGAGAAGAATATGGCTTAATGCCAAAATCTATGGAGATAATCCATAGAGGATTTGATAAGAAATTATATGCTGATTCCAAAAAAAATTATCCTGTTGAATTCGAATTTGATAAAATTAATATATTGTATGCTGGCGATATTGTCAAAGGTGTAAGAAATGTAAACGAGTTTGTTAAAGCATTGAAATTAATACAAAAAAGTTCTTTAGGTGTGTTTGAAAGTTTAAATGTAAATTTTGTTGGAAGTATAAATGATGTAGATCAAAAGGAATTAGTTAATAAAAGTATTATAAGATTGAAATCACGTGTTTCATACATTGAAATTATAAATATGATTGTTAATGCAGATATACTTCTTGTATTTGGCAATAAAGAATTTTCACAAATACCAGCTAAGATTTATGATTATATGGGTTCGAATGCGATTATCTTAGTAATACTTGAAGATTATGATGATCCGTTGTATAAATTATCTAATAAGGTAGATGGAGTATATTGTTGTCTTAATAAATGTGAAGATATAACGAAAATTATGGTTAATATTTTGAAGAATTTTAATAGAGGTATTGAGTTTAATAGAGATGAGTTTAATAGTAGCATGGTTTTATCAAGGTTATCTAAATTTTTAAATATTTAGCGGAGTTTATCTATGCATATTGTGGTTATACCGTCATGGTATTCAAACAGGAAAAATAAAGTTTTAGGTAGTTTCTTTAAAGAACAGGCACAGGCACTTAAAGAGCATGGTGAAAATATTACTATTTGTTATAATGAAATTTTGCCGATATATTGTTATGATGAATTTAAGACAATATTTAGTAAAAAGATAACATTTGATATTGAGGATGGATTAGATACATACAGATACAAAAATTTTAATTATTTATTACATAGTAGTATGAGATTTAATGTATTTGCCAAGAGGATTGAAAAATTAATAAATAGAGTTATTGCTGATAAAGGTAAAATAGATGTATTTCATTTTCATTCTTGTTTTTGGGCAGGTATATGTGCTCCGTATATAAAGGAAAAATTTAATATACCATATGTTTTAACTGAGCATACTGGTATAAGTTATGCAAGTAATATTAAGAAAAGTTATTTGAAATATATTTATGACTCGTACAATAGTGCAGACAGATTGGTAAGTGTGAGTAATTCTTTGAAAAAAGAGTTAGGGAAGTTTGTAAAAAATGATATAAGTGTTATACATAATTTTATTGATGGAAATAAGTTTAAAATTTTAAAAGAAATGCACCGCAATCTTAGATTTACATTTTTTACGTTAGGTTTTTTGGTTAGGGGTAAAGGGTTCGAAAATTTAATAGATTCTTGCGGATATCTAATTGATATAGGATATGATTTTGTATTAGAAATAGGTGGAGACGGATATTTAAGAGATGAATTAGAGAAGAAAATTAATGATAAAAAATTGCATAATTATGTTAAGCTTTTGGGAATTCTTAGTAGAGATGAAGTTGCATTTTATATGAATAAATGTGATGCGTTTATTTTGGCATCTTCGTATGAAACTTTTGGTGTTGTATATATAGAAGCTTTGGCTTGTGGGAAACCAGTTATAGGAGTAAAAAATGGAGGAGCTGAGGATATTATTATAGATGATGTTGGCATATTAGTAGATACAAACAGTAAGGAGAATTTATCTAAAGCTATAGTACAAATGATTCTTAATATTAATAAATATAATTATACAACTATACATAGTTATTTCTTAAATAATTTCGAAAAAAGTATTATCATAGATAAATTAAAGGACGTGTATGTAACGTGTTTAAAAGATTAGAATCAAAAGATTTACAGCCAGCAGGGGACAGACTTAAATTAGATTTTGATATGGTTAAATTTTATATAACATTGGTATATTTGATATTTAATTTTTCTTATGTCAGTATAATAGGTGAATTGTCACATATTGTGAGTATATTAAATTATTTATTTTACGTAGTATTTATTTTGATATTTGTTTATTCTGTATACAAAAACAAGTTTGAATTCACTTTTTATAATTGTGTATTTATATTGTTTTTATTTTCTACGGTTGTTAGCATGTATTTAAATTCGTATAGTTTTGGTGAGTATATAAATGAAATAAAGCTTATTTTATTAGGAATGTTTCAATTTTTTATATTTTTTAATGTTATTAATAAAAATAAGGATATTAAATTAAAAATACTCTCCACAGTTATATTGGGTGTTTGTTTTATATCACATATATTTAGTATAATTTTTTACATATTTAAGGTTAGGTTTGTTTTAACTAAGGTTTATGGATTTCATTTTGATGGATCTTTTACGGGTATTTACGATAATGAAAATATTTTAGGTATAATTTGTTTTATTGGTATTGTATTCTCGTTTATATTTTTGAATTATTATAAAGAAATTTTGTTTAAGAAGATAGCGATAATTAATGTTATATTGTCGATTATAATGTTGTTTTTGGTTAGTGCACGTAGTGCTGTTATTGCATTTTTAGTATTTTGTTTTGTGTTTACAGCGATAACGTTTAAAAAGAAGTGGATAGTTATAACGTTTTTTGTAGGGTGTTGTTTATTTTCGATATATTTGTTAATTAACAATACTTTGTTGGTTAAGTTATTGAATGGAAGATATGAAATTTGGGAGCAAGTTTTAACAATTATTAAAAATAACATTTTATTTGGATATTCTAAGACGCACTCTATAAATGTTTTAGATAATAGCACTATAAGATTTTTATCTGGAGTAAAAGAGGGAGGAACTCATAATACTTTTCTTGATATTTTATTATCTTATGGTAGTGTGGCATTAGTATTGTTTGTTTCGTTTATAGTCGTCTATCTTATAAGAATCTACAAAATATTGAGAAAAAACATAGATAAATTTAATTACATAGTTTTGTATTCTGCTGTACTTAGTTTTTTGTTTATAGGTATGTTTGAATCTGTGTTGGTCTATACACCAAGTTTAATTGGAATTATATTTTGGATAATTATGGGATATGTTAAGGATGAATCATAAATTAAAAATCTGTTAGAGTTCTGAATTCATATCCTTGAGATTTTAATTCGATCAGTATTTCTTCTAATATTTCAGTGTTGGTTTTTGATACTGCGTGTAATAGTATTATAGATCCATTGTGTATTCTGCTTAAAATTTTATCTTTGGCAGTTTCTTTTGATGGTTGATTTTTGACATCAAAATCCTTATAAGCTAAACTCCAAAATATACTTTTGTATCCGAGTTCATTTGTAAGCTTCATAGAGTATTCACTAAATTTGCCCATAGGTGGTCGGAAATATTTGGGCATATCAGAGTTTGTTATTTTTTTGTATTCTTCTTCTACATCTGTGAATTCTTTTTTAAATTTGTTAGGATCTGTTATTTTTGCCATTGATGGATGTGAAGAGGAATGATTACAAACTAAATGACCTTCATTTACCATTCTTAATATTAGATCTTTATTTGTTTTAAGGTAAGGTTTTACAACGAAAAATGCAGCTGGGACATTTTGTTTTTTCAATATATCGAGTATTTTTGAAGTGTATCCGTTTTCGTATCCTTCATCAAATGTTAGGTAGAGTACTTTTTTTTCGGTATCTCCCAGATAATACCCTGAGAAGTTATTTAATATTGGGATTGCATTTTTGTTTGGTTCAGGAGGTTTATTTTCTTTGTTTGGGACTATGTACCAATCAAGTTCTTGAGTATTTGAATTTGTAAAGTTGTTTGTGGTGATGTATGATGTTTTTGATTGGATGGGAACGAAGTTTGTTGACAGTGAAGTAGTTAATATTAGTAGTGAAGCGATGATGCTTTTTTTCATTTTTAATCCTCCATTTAATAATTTAAATTTTATTATTTTAGTATGTCTTTATTTTATTTGATAAATAAGTGTAAATATATGTTAAAAATTAATATAGAAAGGTAGTTTTTTATGAAGTTAGGGATTGTTGGGTTACCAAACGTTGGTAAAAGTACTTTATTTAATGCTATTACTAAGGCAGGAGCAGAATCGGCAAATTACCCATTTTGTACTATAGAGCCTAATGTTGGTATTGTTACTGTACCTGATAATAGGTTGGATGAATTGGAGAAGATATATAATACGAAGAAAAAAGTTTATGCTTCAATTGAATTTTATGATATTGCTGGATTGGTTAAAGGAGCGAGTAAGGGAGAGGGGCTTGGAAATAAATTTTTATCCCATATTCGTGAAGTTGAAGCGATAGTACATGTTGTAAGGTGTTTTGAAGATAGTAATATTGTTCATGTTAGTGGTCAGGTTAATCCACTTGATGATATAGAGGTTATAAATTTTGAATTGATTTTATCAGATTTGGAAATTGTTCAGAGAAGGATAGATAAAATTATAAAACTTGCAAGATCTGGAGATAAAGATTCTAAGATAGAGCTTGATATTCTTGAAAGGGTTAAGAGTCATTTGGAACAGGGTAAGATGGTTAGGAGCATGGATTTAACTAAGGAAGAAGAGGAAAGAGTTAAAAAATATTTTTTAATAACTAATAAGAAAACTCTTTATGCTTGCAATATATCAGAAGATGAGTTTGTTGATAAAGTAGAAAATGCTATGGTTAAGAAGGTTAAAGAATTTGCTTTGAGTGAGAAATCTGAGGCAATTACTCTTTGTGCAAAATTTGAGGAGGAGTTATCTTCACTTGATGATGTAGACAGATCCCAAATGATGGAAGAGTATGATATTAAAAAGTCTGGATTGGATCAATTGATTGTTAAGAGTTATAGTTTGCTTGGACTTATAAGTTATTTAACTGCTGGGATTCAGGAAGTTAGAGCTTGGACTATAACGGAAGGAACTAAAGCACCTCAAGCAGCAGGGAAAATTCACTCAGATATTGAACGTGGGTTTATACGTGCTGAAGTTATATCATACGACAAGATGATCGAATGTAAAAGTGAGGTTGTTGCGAAAGAAAAAGGATATTATCGTTTAGAAGGAAAAGAATATGTAGTTAGAGACGGGGACATCATAAATTTTAGATTTAATGTGTAGTTTAAATTTTTATTTGAGGTTATCTTAAGGATAACCTTTATTTTTATTTAAGTGAAAGTTTATATTATGTATAATTAAATTAAAGTATTTTATTTTAAGGAGAGTTGTTGTGATTAAAGGATATATTGATGAGTTGTTTGAATTTAATAATCTCTCAGACGAGAAGCTTTTATATATTTTGGAAAATATTGATGAGGATAGTAAAGAATATTTGATAGAAAAGTCACATGAAACTAGAATGAGAACTTATGGGAATAAAGTTTTTATGAGAGGTCTTATTGAATTTACGAATTATTGTAAGAAAAATTGTGAGTATTGTGGTATACAAGGTAAAAATAAAAATGCAGATAGATATAGGCTTACCTATGATCAAATAATGGAGTGTGCGGTTATTGGAGATAGGCTTGGATATAAAACTTATGTGTTGCAAGGAGGGGAAGATCCTTATTTTACTGATGAAAGAATGATTGAAATCATAAGAGGAATTAAGGAAATGTTTCCTAATAATGCAATAACGTTATCTTTAGGTGAAAGAAGTTATGATTCTTATAAAAAAATGTTTGATGCTGGGGCAGATAGATATTTGTTAAGGCATGAAACTGCTTCAAAAGAATTGTATGAGTGGCTTCATCCTGGAGAAATTTTTGGAGATAGAATAAAGTGTCTTTATAATCTTAAAGAGATAGGGTATCAGTTTGGTGCTGGATTTATGGTTGGATTACCTAGGCAAACAAAAAGAGATTTAGTTAAGGATTTAAGATTTGTTAAGGAAATTGAGCCTCATATGTGTGGCATTGGTCCGTTTATACCTCAAAAAGAGACATCTCTTGGTGAATATCCAGCTGGAACTTTGGAAGATACAGTGATTATGCTTGCACTTGTTAGATTGCTTTTACCTAATGTTTTATTACCTGCAACAACAGCTCTTGGAAGTATTGATAAGTTAGGAAGAGAAAAGGGAATAAAGGCTGGAGGAAATGTTGTTATGCCGAATTTATCTCCTACAAATGTTAGAGAAAAATATGCTCTTTATGATGGTAAAATTTGTACTGGTGATGAAGCAGCAGAATGTAGAAAATGTATAGAGAGAAGAATTAATAATGCGGGTTTTGAGGTTGCAATAACTAGGGGTGACAATGTAAAGTGGAGTCATGATAATCCAGATGTTAAACAGTATGATGAACAACAAGTTTCTATAAATAGTATACTTGGATTTTAATTTTTATTTAGGAGGAGTAGTTATGTTCATTGATCATGATTATATAGAAAAAATTTTAAATGAAAGCAAATCCGCATCAAAAGATGATGTTCAATTTGTAATTGATAAGGCTAAAAAGAAAGAAGGACTTAATCATAAGGAAGTTGCAATACTTCTTCAGGTTGAAGATAAGAATCAATTAGAAAGTATTTATAAAATTGCAGGAGGGATAAAGGAGTCTATTTATGGTAAGAGAATAGTTATGTTTGCTCCGTTGTATGTTAGTAATCATTGTGTTAATAACTGTTTGTATTGTGGTTATAGGAGAGATAACAAATTTGAGAGAAGAAAATTAACTCAAGATGAGATTAGGAATGAAGTTAAGATTTTAGAGAGTATGGGGCATAAAAGGCTTGCACTTGAAGTTGGAGAAGATCCTATAAATGTTCCTATTGATTATATTTTAGAATGTATTGATACTATTTATAAAACTCAAAATGATAATGGAGAGATTAGACGTATAAATGTAAATATTGCAGCTACTACTGTTGAAAATTATAGAAAGTTGAAAGATGCGAACATAGGAACTTATATATTGTTTCAAGAAACTTATCACAAGCCAACATATGAAAAGATGCATCCGAAATCAATAAAGGGAGATTATAATTATCATTTGAATTCATTTGACAGAGCTATGGAAGCAGGAATTGATGATGTTGGTGCGGGGGTTTTATTTGGTTTAGCTGATCCTAAATTTGAGGTTTTGGCACTTATGTTACATAATGAGTATTTGGAAGAAAAGTTTAAAGTAGGTTTTCATACAATCTCTGTACCACGTCTTAAAAAGGCTGAAGGAATGAATCTCGAGGATTTTCCAAATGTTTTAGATGACGAAACTTTCAAAAAAATTGTTGCGGTCATAAGGATAGCTGTTCCGTTTACTGGTATAATTCTGTCTACTAGGGAAAATAAGGAAATGAGGAGAGAACTTCTTAGATATGGTGTTTCTCAAATTAGTGCAGGTTCTGTAACAGGAGTTGGTGGATATAAAGAAAAAGAGGATAGAAAAAATGTTAACCAGTTTGAAACTTGTGATGATAGAAGTCCTCTCGAAGTTTTAAAGGAACTTGTGAATGATGGTTACATTCCTAGTTATTGTACTGCTTGTTATAGAAAGGGTAGAACTGGTGAAAGATTTATGAGTCTTGCTAAGACTGGGCAAATACAAAATGTTTGTGAACCGAATGCTTTGATGAGTTTAGTAGAATATGCACTTGATTATGGTGATGATGAGATTATGAATCAAGTTAATGGACTTATTGATAATATTAAAAATGATTTTGAAAAGAAGCATGTGCGTGATATGGTTGAAGATAGGATAGATAGATTAAGGAAGGGAGAAAGAGATTTATATGTTTAGTACTCCGAATGCTAATAGAAAGCACATTGGGATTTATGGGAAAACAAATGTTGGAAAATCTTCTTTAATTAATAAAATTATGGATCAAAATGTTTCCATTGTTTCACCAATAGGTGGCACTACGACAGATCCAGTTTCAAAACCAATGGAATTTATACCGATAGGGCCTGTTTTATTTATAGATACAGCTGGGAGTGACGATGATAGTGAACTTGGGAGTTTAAGATTTAACAAAACATATGATACTTTAAAGAGAGTAGATCTTTCTATATATGTTTTTGATTGTATGGATTTGGATAAAGATTCGTATGAGAAAATGAGGATTAATTTTAAAAAATTTAATGTTCCTCATATTGTTGTTATAAATAAAGCTGATTTATTAAAAGATTCGGATCGTGAAGAGATTTCTAAAGATTTTAATGATTTTATATTTGTATCAACCGAGAGTGGTGAAGGTATTGAAAATTTAAAAAATAGAATTATCCAAATTTTTAGTGAATCTGAGTATGAAATTCCAATAATTGGAGATATTCTTCCTTATAATAGTAAGGTTGTTATGGTTGTACCTATAGATTCCGAGGCACCAAAGGGTAGAATAATTCTTCCACAAGTTCAATGTATTCGTGATTGTTTGGATCATGGGATAAAAAGCTATGTTTTAAGAGATACAGAACTTGAAGATGGACTGAAGGATTTGAAAGATATTGATCTTGTTATAACAGATTCTCAAGTTTTTAAAAAAGTTTCGGAAGTTGTGCCAAAAAATATACCTTTAACCAGTTTTTCAATTTTGTTTGCAAGGCATAAAGGGAATTTAAAAAGTTTTGTTGATGGAGTTAGAAAGATTGAAGAATTGAACAAAGATTCAAAAATATTGATTGCAGAGAGTTGTAGTCATAATGTTTCACATGAAGATATTGGGAGGTTTAAAATCCCAAAATTGTTAAATAAGCATGTTGGTTATGAATTAAAATATGATTTTTATGTTGGTAATGATTTTCCTGATAATCTTGATGAGTATGATTTGGTTATACATTGCGGTGCCTGTATGATAAATAGGAAAAGTGTTATTAATCGTGTTAATTTTTGTGGAGAGAAAGGGATTAGTATCACAAATTATGGAGTTGTAATAGCCTATTTGACTGGAATACTTGATAGAGCGATAGAGATATTTAAAAAGAAAGAGAATATTTAATTCTCTTTCTTTTTGTATTTTTGGTGCAATATTTCGTGTGCTAATCCTTCACCAGGTGTTCCCATGTAAGTTTTATACATTTTTAATAAGGCAGGGTTTTGGTGTGATTTTCTATATTTTAAATTTTTGTCTTGATTATATAGGACATTTCCACGTAATTTTTTGTAATCAATTTTGTTTCTCATTTTAGGTGTAACATAAGGTTGCCCTCCACCATTTATACATCCACCATAACAAGCCATGACTTCGATAAAGTGATATTGTTTTTTATCAAGAAGATTGTCTTTCATCATTTTGAAGAAGTTAGATGCACCATTAACAACGGCTACGTTATATTCTTTATTGTTAATTTCAACAGTTGCTTCTTTAATTCCTTCGAATCCACGAACATCTTTATATTCAATTTTATCAAGATCTTTATTTTCAAGCATATCTTTCGCACTTCTTAAGGCTGCTTCCATAACTCCACCAGTAACTCCAAAGATTGCTCCAGCACCGGTATAAAGTCCCATAGCCTCATCTAATTCTCCATCTTCAAGAGATGCGAAATCTATTTTTAATTCTTTTAACATTCTTCCAAACTCACGAGTAGTTATAACAGCATCAATATTTCGCACTCCGTTATTAATCATCTCAGGTCTATCTGCCTCAAATTTCTTAGCAGTACAAGGCATTATAGTTACAGTAAATACTTTTTTTGGATCAAGATTTTCTATTGAAGGGTAGTATGACTTACTTGCAGCACCGAAAATTTGTTGAGGTGATTTTGTTGAAGAAAGATTATCCAAAAGTTCTGGAAAATGATTTTCAGCGAGTCTTACCCAAGCAGGACAGCAGGATGTAAACATTGGGAAATTTGTATTGTTACTTCTTATTTTGTTTGCAAATTCTGTTGCTTCCTCCATTATAGTTAAATCTGCACCGAAATTTATATCAAATATTTTATCGAATCCAATTTTTCTTAAAGCAGTGTAAATTTTATTTGTAACATCTATTCCGTAATCCATCTTAAATAATTCACCTAAAGAAGTTCTAACGGATGGGGCCATAGCTGCTATAACATGAATATCTGGATTTTCAAGAGCCTCCTTTACTCTTTCAATGTGTGATTTTTCATATAGAGCATCAACAGGGCAAATATTTACGCACTGTCCACAAAGTATACAGTTTGTATCATCAAAACAATCTAAATGTTGTGGACCAACAACAATTTCACCATTTACATCATGAAAAATTATTGAATCAGTTCCAACTCGTTCTTTACAAGTTGCAACACATCTTCCGCATTTTATACATCTTGATCTATCTAAAACTATAGATTTACTTCTATTGTCTATGTATTCTTCATGATTTTTTACAATAAATGGTTTGGATGCTCTAGCTTTGGTTTGAACAACCAAAGGTAAGAGTTCACAAGTTTCACGACGTTTACATTTACCACAAGTAAAGTTATGAGAATCGAGAATTTTTGATATATTCTCTTTTATTTTTTCGGACACTTTTTCGCTGTCTGTTCTTATTGACATTCCATCTTCAGCTAGAGTTGAGCAAGCATGAACGACATCCCCACTTCCTTCAATTTCAACCATACAAGTACCACAACGATTTACATTTAGACAATCCTCTAGAAAACACAATGTTTTAATTTCTATATTATTATCTTTAGCTATTTGCAAAATGGTTTTTCCTTTTTCAGATGATATTTTTTTATCATTTATAATTACCTCAATCATTAAATTACCTCCAAAACCTTAAGTATACATCAAAATTTATCCAATATTATGTTTTAATTTTAACATATTTTTAAAAAACTATCATTAAAAATATGTGAAATTTATGGTTTAGTTTAACGATTACATCATCATAAAAAATTTAATTTAAAACAAAATCTCAAATATTTTACGTGAATTCGAAATTGCCAAAAATAAAACTGATGGAATTAAATAAATTTGTGCTAAAAAATAAATTTCCTGATTCACATAAAATAAATGAAATTTCGTTTTAATTAACTTAGATAAATTTTTTACATAAAAAATGTTTTTTGCGTTATTAGTAGAAAAGATTTTACATGTTTGAATAAAGTTAAAAATTTTTGGTTAATAAATAAATTTAACCTATTTGAAACCAAATTTTATTTTTAAATTGATATAATAGTCTAATTGCTATAAATTATTAAGATTAAGGAGGGTGAAAAAATGTTATCTTTGTTTAAATATCTTAAAAAATATAAGTTCATGATTTTACTTATATTTTTTCTTATTTTCGCACAATCGATGATGGAATTATTGCTACCAAATATAATGTCAAAGGTTGTAGATGAAGGAATAGTAAATAAAGATATGGGAATCATAGGCATTCAGGCATTGAAAATGTTAGTGGTTATTTCGATTTCTATTATAGTATCTTTATTATCAATACTATTGTCATCTAGAATTTCTGTTAAATTTGGACAAGAAATAAGAAGAAGGGTATTTATTAAAGTTCAAAGTTTTTCTTCTAAAGAAGTAGATAAGTTTGGAGTTGCATCACTTATAACTAGAACAACTAATGATATAACTCAGGTTCAGAATATGACATTATTGATGTTAAGAATGATGATACTTGGACCTATGACTGCTATAGGTGGTTTGATTGTTTCAATGTATACAGATATTAAATTATCAATCATACTTTTGATATCAATACCGATACTTTTTATAGTTGTATTTATGATAGGGAAAAAGGCGATTAAGTTATTTTCTAAAATACAAAAGAAACTTGATAAAGTTAATTTGATTTCGAGAGAAAATTTAACGGGGATAAGAGTTATTAGAGCTTTTAATAAGCAAAAATATGAAGAAAATAGATTTGATGATGCAAATAGGGATTTGAGTAATTCGGTTACGAAGGCATATCGTATTTTTGCAAAGTTAATACCAATAATGTTTCTCATATTTTATTTTAACTCTTTAGCTGTTGTTTGGTTTGGAAGTTATAGAGTTGCTGATAGTACTCTTATGGTTGGAGATTTAATTGCATTTATACAATATTCAAATCAGATTATGATTTCACTTATGATATTTTTCATGCTTTTTGCGATGATACCGAAAGCTATTTCTTCTGCAAAACGTATAAATGAAGTTTTAGAAACAGATTTTTCTATAAATGATATAGAGAATGTTAAGAAACTAAGTGATTCAAATGAGGTTACTTTAAAATTTGATAATGTTAGTTTTTCTTATAATAATACTGGAGAATATGATCTTGAAAATATAGATTTTGAATGTAAGTCAGGTGATACAGTTGCGATAATTGGGGGTACAGGATCGGGTAAAAGTACTATATTAAATCTTATTTCAAGATTTTATGAAGTTACTAAAGGTAAAATACTTTTAAATGGAGTTGATATTAAAGATATAACTCAGAAAGAATTGAGGGAAAGTATAGGATATGTGCCCCAAAAGGCAGTATTATTTTCTGGTACTATAAGATCTAACTTGAAATATGGTGATGAATCTGCGACAGATGAAAGATTCGAGAGGGCTCTTAAGATTGCTCAAGCTCATGAGTTTGTTAGTAATCTTGAAGATGGAATTGATTCTTATGTAGCTCAAGGTGGAACTAATTTTTCTGGAGGACAGAAACAGAGATTGTCAATAGCAAGAGCTTTGGTTAGAGATTCAAAAATTTATATGTTTGATGATAGTTTCTCTGCATTGGATTTTAAAACAGATTCTAAATTGAGAGCTGCTCTTAAAGAGAATATAAAAAATGCAATCATTTTAATTGTAGGGCAAAGAGTAACTTCCGTAATGCATTCAGATAAAATTATTGTAATGGATAATGGTAGAGTTGTTGGAATAGGTACGCACAAAGAATTACTTAATAATTGTGAAGTATATAGAGAAATCGCAAAATCTCAATTATCAGAGGAGGAATTGTCATGAGGAAACAAGATGTAGGACATTTCTCGGAAATTAAAAAATCTAAACCATCTAAAGGAACTGCTAAGAGATTATTTGGATATTTTAAACCTAGATTGTGGATTTTAATAGTGATTATTGTTTTTGCTATAATAGGTCAAGTATTTAATATTGTTGGTCCAAAAATTATGGGTAAGGCTATAAATGAAGTGTTTGATGGTGCTATTAGAATAGCAACAGGCATGGGTGGTATTGATTTTCAATTTATAGGGAAGATAATTCTAATACTTATTGTCCTTTATTCTTTAGGATGTTTATTTACTTATTTGCAGAACTATATAATGGCTGGTTTTGGACAAAGTACTATGTATGATTTGAGGAAAGATGTGGATCTAAAGATTTCTAGAATTCCTTTGAATTATTATGATACCAAAACACATGGAGAAATTTTAAGTCGTTTGACTAATGACATAGAGTTAATTGCGACAACACTTCAAGAGAACTTAACTCAATTTATTTCTTCGGTTATAACTATAGTTGGAGTTATAATTGCTATGATAACGATAAGTCCTATAATGACGATACTTACTATTTTAATTTTGTTTATTGGGACTAATCTTATAAAACCTTTAGTTGGCAAGTCACAAAAATATTTTAAGAGCCAGCAAAAGACCGTAGGTGAGCTTAATGGATACATTGAAGAGATGTATTCTGGACATAATGTTGTGAAAGCTTTTGGACGTGAGCCAAATAATGTTAAAAGATTTGATGAAATTAATGAAAGTTTATATGAAAGCGGTTGGAAAGCTCAATTTATATCTGGAATTATAATGCCTGTAATGATGTTTATTAATAACATAAACTATATTATTATAGCTATAATTGGAGGATACTTCAGCATAATAGGGAAGATTGGAATAGGTGATATTCAAGCATTTATTCAATATTCAAGACAGTTTGGAATGCCAATAAACCAAATTGCAAGTATTGCAAGTTTATTTCAATCAACTTTAGCAGCTGCAGAAAGGGTATTTGAATTTTTAGACGAAGAAGAACTTACTCCAGAGTCTACTAAAGATGCTAGGATACCAGATGTTCATGGTAGAGTTGTTTTTGAAAATGTTAAATTTGGATACAATCCAGATAAACCTCTTATGAATAATATTAGTTTTGAGGTTAAGCCAGGGCAAAAAGTAGCTATTGTTGGTCATACTGGTGCAGGTAAGACAACTCTTATAAATCTTTTAATGCGTTTTTATGATATAAATGGTGGAAGTATTAAGATTGATGGAGTAGATATTAATGACATGACCAGGGATTATTTGAGAAGTAACTTTGGAATGGTTCTTCAAGATACTTGGCTTTTTAATGGTACCATAAAAGAAAATTTATCTTATAGTTTGGATGGTGCGACAGATGAACGAATAATAGAGTCATCTAAGGCAGCACATACGGATGATTTTATAAGATTGTTTGAAAATGGGTATGATACAGTATTAAATGAGGATGCGTCAAATATATCACAAGGTCAAAAGCAACTTTTAACTATTGCTAGAGCGATTGTTGCTGATCCGAAGATTCTTATTCTTGATGAGGCTACAAGTAACGTAGATACAAGAACGGAAGCGTTAATTCAAAAAGCTATGAGGAATCTTATGGAAGGTAGAACAAGCTTTGTTATTGCTCACAGACTTTCAACAATAAAAGATTCTGATTTAATACTTGTAATGAAACAAGGTAATATAATTGAACATGGTAATCATGATGAGCTTATGGCTCAAAATGGTTCTTATGCTGATCTTTATAATAGTCAGTTTGAGGAGAATGCTTAAAGCTCAAAGATATAAAAAGCAAGTACATATCGTACTTGCTTTTTGTTTTTGTTTAATGGTGAGTTATTTTGTATCCAGATTCAATAGCTCCGCTAGAGTTATATATTGTTTCTGAACGTCCAGAAGGAGATTTAGTAGATACTTTAGTTAGATCACCATTTGTATTAAATTTATGTATTGTAGTTATACCACCTTTTGTAGTAGTAACTACACTTCCAAATTTATTTGTAGCTTGGATTTGAGTTTCACCTGTGGCTTTAATTAATGTATTTTTATAATCAAATCCAGGAAGTTTTTCTGTTGTAATTAATTTATTTGGATCTTCATATTTGGATGTGAAGTGAACGGGGGTTTTGGTTTCTTCATATTTTGTATAGTTGTTTTCATTATGTAGATCTAATTTTTGATACGAACGATGTGTAAGAGAATTACCTTGATAAGGAGTCATGTGAATGTCTTGTTGAACTTTTCCTGCTGGATATTTATTAGAAGACTCGGTTAATTTTGTGACTTTTTTGACTGTTGAGCCGTCAATAGTTTTTTTAAGTGTAGTGACTGTAACGGAATTGCTCCCAACTGTTACTTTAGTTTTGTAAGGTTGACCATTTTTACTTAATTTAGTGTAATAGATGAAGCTACCACTATCTAATAAAATATTTTTACTTTTTTCGTTTGTGGTAGTTGAAGTTAATTTAACCCCGTCTTTAGTTTCAATAAAGACGAGGGAATTTGGCGGTACAGGTATTCCTCTTCCGCTTCCATTACCTGAGTAATCTAGAGTGAGGATAGCTCGTCCGCCTCCTAATCTTTTTACAAACGATTCGTTTGAAGTACCTAATCTTAAAAGAGCATTAAAAATTCTGGATGTAGATCTTAAAGGTGTGGCTTTAGAAGTGATGCTTGGTAAAAAACAAAAAGATGACATTACTCCAAATGTAGCTATATAAGTTTTTAAATAATACTTGTTCATATAATTCTATCTTTATCCTTAAAATTTAAATTTTTAAGTAAATTATACCAAACAAATTATCAAAATAAAAATGCTTTTATTATTTTTATTTAAATTTATTCATTAGTGTGTTACAATCTATTAACAAATAAAAATATTTTAAGTATTGAGGTTTAAAGTACATATGAATAAAAAATATTTGGGCACTTGTCTGAGTACATTGGGTATAGTGTCCTTGTTTAGTTTTTTGACAAAAGTTGATGTTAAAGCTATTCCAAAACTTGGAGCAACATCTAGTATGGTAAAACTTATGATGGGTGGGTCTAGAGGTTTTTTAACTAGAGGTCCATTTGGAGGGAATGTTTATAAAATACGTGTAGGAAATTCTGGAGGAGATCCTTCGGCTCTTAATGTGAGAGTAGGAACTAAGGTAATTGTAATAGATAAAGATGGAACAAGAACGAGTATGGATTTAGCTGGTGAAGGATCGTTGATGTATTTAAACACTCAGAATGATTCAAAAGTTCAATTAAATACGAAAACTAAGGATGGAATGCCTAAGACTATGTTATTAGAAACTGGCTTTGATAGCGTAACTCTTACAACTTCAAAACGAAATGATAATGGAGGATTTAAGATTAAGTTCTTAACTGTGACTGGTACGGGAGTGGATTCAAAAATGGAAAAAATAATTAGAGAGACAGACGATCGGAACAATTCAACGACAACAACTACTATAGTAACGGGAGGTAGTGAAAATCCAAACAGTACAGCTCGTTCTGTGACCGTAACTCCAGAAGAGAGGATTACAAGATATAGCGATGGAATTAATATGACAATTATATATGAAAATAGTTAATGGATTTATTTTATTATTTAATTTTGGTGTTTTGGTTTAAAATTGTTCATTAGTGTGTTACAATTTATTAATAAATAAAAATTTAAGTATTGAGGTTAAAGTACATATGAAGAAAAAATATTTGGGAATCTGTTTAGGAGTATGGGGGGGGGTAGCAGCTGTTAGTAGCCTTCTGCCTGGAACTAAAGCTCAGGCTAGACCTACTCTTCTTTCCACTTTGACTAAATATGGTTTGGGTAATGGAAATTCATTTATAACAAAGAATGTATTTGGAGGAAGTTCTATTAAGACGCTCGTTGGGAACGATAGTGGAAATAATACTTCTGCTCTTAATTTAAGACCGGGATCTAAATATACTTTGATAAATGGAAATGGTGATAATATTCCTATTAATGTTACTGGGAATGGACCTAAAACTATTATGTTACCTGCAGGAGGTCAATTGAAGATAGATACGACTACGAGTAATGGTTCTCCTAAGACGATGCTTATAAAACCAAATGGTGATGGTTCAGTAGATGCTTCAACTTATAAGACTACTGTAGGTGGGGGAAGTAAGTTTAAATTTTATGAGGTGACTGGTAGTGGAAATGGGTCAAAACTCACAAAAACTGTTAGAACAACTGATCCTACAAAAGATTCAACTACAACACTTGTTGTAACTATGACACTTGGAGATTCAAATTCTCTTACGGCTCGTTCTGTAACTAGAAATCCTGAAGGTACTACTACTAAATATCATGGTGGAGATAAGACGGTAATCATATACGAAAATAATTAATTAGCTCATTTTATTAATCGGATATAGGAGTTGACATAATATGATGAACAAAAAATATTTAGGTAGTTGTTTAGGAGTAGTGGGATTAGCGTCTTGTTTTAGTTTGTTTACTAAAGTTGAAGCTCAGGCTAGTCTGAAGGTTGGAGTTACTCAGATTATGCTTAGATTAATGACAGGTGTAAAACAGGGTTTAGGTAAATCACCTTTTATTAATGGAGATACATTTGGAGGTTATGCTGTAAAAGTAAAATTTACAGGTGGTACTGGGGGAGACGAGACTCTTAATGTAAGACCAGGATCTAATGTTACTACAATAACTAGAGATGGTATTATAAAAAATATTAATCCTAATAATGGCCCATATACAATTGTTCGTGTGCCCTTAGGAGGACAGATTAAAATAGAAACAAAGACAAAAGATGGACTTCCTAAAAATATATTTGTAAATCAACAAGGTAATAGTACAACAATTTTAACTAGTAATAATACTATTGACGGAGGAACTAAAACTAAGAAAGTAACAGTTACTAATACTAAAGATGGATCACAATTTAAAAAAGAGGTTAAAACAACTGACTCTAAGAATAATACAACAACAAAGATTACTGTGCTTGAAGATGGCAATAGTATCACTAAAACTTATGAAGGTAATGGTGGAACTTCAACAGTTGTATATCAAAAAAGATAATTGATTTATTTTATTTTATATGTTATATTTTTTCAATAAAAAAGGCATATCGTGAGATATGCCTTTTTATTGCAATTAGTGGCGGGAGTATGTAGGAATCGAACCCACCTATCGTGGTATTAGCACGATAACATAGTTTTGAAGACTTGCAAGTCCACCAGAACTCATCTACCCCCAAGATATATTAGATATTATAGATGATTAATTTTGTTGTGTCAAATTTAATAATGTTAGCGAGGTTTCTGTTTTTATGAACATAAAATTTATTAAAAATGATAAATTTAAGTCCAATAGCATTAGTTTGAATATCCCAATTGATTTAGATGAAAAGATTACGGATCTAAATTTGATAGCGGAAATGATTAAGGTAGGATCAAAGAAGTACGATTCATTCAAAAAACTTTATAGCAAACTTCAAGAGATGTATGGAGCCCAATTTGATTGTTATCTTAATAAATATGGAGAGGTTGCTGTATTTACAATTTACATAAGTTTTTTGAAAGATAAATATATCATAGAAAATATTTCACTTTGGGAAGATGTGATTGATTTTTTATATGAAATTTTTTATAACACTTTAAATGATGGAAATTGTTTTAAAAAGGATTTCCTCGATATAGAGAAGGAAAATCTTCGTTCAAATATTTTGAGTATTGTAGACTCAAAGGGTTATTATGCGTACATAAAATGCGAACAGTTATCTACTAAAAATGAGCCATATGCAAACCATTTTTATGGAAGTATTGAGAGTCTCGATAAAATTGATGAATTTAATCTCTATGAGTATTATGAAAATTTGAAGACTCTTCCATATTATTTTATTGTTATGGGCGATTTTGATGAAGAAAAAATAAAGAGTATGCTCAGCGATAGATTTGGAGATAATATCCAAAAAAGGTTTTCAACAAACAATAATAAATTTATAGAAACTCCTTTTGTTGAAGAATTTGAAAACCATGAAGTTACACAAACAAAGTTAGTTATAAACTTTAAAACTGATATCACGATTTTTAACGGTGATTATTATGCCTTTTTTGTGTTTAATTGTATTTTGGGTGGTGGATATTCAAAACTTTATAGAGAAGTTCGTCAGAAACAAAGTCTTGTTTATTATATAAATTCTTATTATGAAAAGTTTAAAGGTTTAATTTCAATTGAATGCGGAATTGATGATAAAAATTTGGATTATACAAAAGAAATTATTTTAAAAGAAATTGAGAGTATGCAGAGTGGAGAGATTACGGATTTAGAAATAGAAAATGCTAAAATGACAATAAGGCGTATTTTGATGTCCATTTATGATAGAATTTCTGCTATACATGCATTTATTGCACCGTTATATATTTTTGATAAATACATAGGTGTAGATGAATTTATAGACAATATAGATAAGGTTGATAAAGGGAGAATAATAGAAGTTTCAAAAAGAATATTTAAATCGGCGATATTTTCTGTTAGACCTTGTGGGGAGATGAATGAATGAAAATTTTGAAAAATGATTTACTAAAGGAGTCTGTAAAAAGTTTTGAGATAAATGGACTTAAAGTTTATGTCATGGAAAAAAATGAATTTTCCATTGCATCAGCTTATTTTGTTATAAAGTATGGTTCAAATGATATTTCATTTAAGTTTAATGATGAAAAGGAATTTAAGAGATATCCATTGGGAATTGCTCATTTTTTGGAACATAAAATGTTTGATGGTATGGGTGATGATGAGGTATTTAAAAAATTTTCGGATATTGGTGCAGATGTTAATGCTTATACATCAAATAATATTACGAATTATTATTTTAGCACTATCAACAATTTTGAAAAGTCGCTCGAGTATCTTTGCGATATGATTTACAACTTAAAGTTAACAACTGAGAGAGTTGATAAAGAAAAGCCTATTATTGAACAGGAACTTAAAATGTATGACGATGATCCATACAATAGAGTTTATAGAAATTTACTTTCTGCAATGTATAATAATCATCCTGTTAGATTTGATATAGGCGGAGATGTTAATACAATAAAACTTATAGAAAAGAGTCACTTGGAAGATTGTTATAATACATTTTATTCAAATAATAATATGTTTTTAGTTTTGGTCGGTAATGTTAAGGCAGAAGAGTGTAAAGAGATGCTAGAGAGATTCATTGTAAACAAATTTAGTAAAAATATAGTTAGACAAAAATTTGATATGTTTGATGAAATTAGTAAGCATTATGTAGAGCAGGATATGAAAATGAGCGTGCCTACGAATCTAATAGGATTTAAAGATGTGACTAGATCTACAAATTATGTTAAGAAATTTATAATTTTTGAGATGATACATAGAATGTTTTTTAGAGCGACATCAAACTTTTATGAAAAGATTTATAAAGATGGGATAATAAACGGAAGCTATTATACAGATTATATAAACGAAAATGAGTATGGTCATTATTTATTTGGTGGTGATGGTGATTTGTTCAAAAATCTTCCAGAAATTTTGTTTGACCATTATAATAATTATGATTTTTCAAAAGATAAGATTGTTTTTGATCGAGTTAAGAAAGCTATGTACGGGAATTATATTAATTTATTTAACAACATTGATCATATTTCGCAACTTATGATTAAACTTATAAAAAATAATTTGAATATCTTTGATTATTTTGATGAATTAAATAAAGTTACACTCGATGATGTTATATTTGAATTTAAAAGTATTTTTAAAGAAGTTAACATGGTATATTCCAGAGTAGTTTAAGAATTTAGCTGAACCTATTTATTCGGTTCGGCTTTTGTTTTATTAATTAAAAACTTTGAAGATTATAGAAGGTTTTTATATAATTAAGTAAAATATATACAATTAGTTAAAAATAGAAATGGGGAAAAATTTTGCAGTTCAATCACTTTTCGGTAATGCTTGACGAAAGTATCCATGCTCTTAATATAAAAAAGGAAGGAATTTATGTTGATTGCACCCTTGGAGGCGGTGGACATTCAGCGGAAATTTTACATAGATTACATAGTACGGGAAGACTTATAGCGATAGATCAAGATCAGTATGCAATTGATTATTGCAAACAAAAATTTTCGAATCATACCAACATAAATTTTGTACAGGATAATTTTAAAAATATTGATCTAATACTTAAAACTCTTGAAATAGAAAAGGTCGATGGAATTTTAATGGATTTAGGTGTATCTTCATATCAAATTGATACAGATGAAAGGGGATTTAGTTATATAAGAAATGGTAAGCTCGATATGAGAATGAATACATCTCAAACTTTTTCGGCTTATGATATCATAAATGAGTATGATGAAGAAAAACTTAGTCACATATTTAGGGTTTATGGAGAAGAAAAGTATCATAAAAAAATAGCTCGTAAAATCGTTGAATCAAGAAAATTAAACAAGATATCTACAACACATGATTTAGTTAAATTAATTGACGATACTATACCAAGATTTGAAATAAAAAAGAGAGGTCATCTTTCTAAAAAAGTTTTTCAGGCACTTCGTATAGAGGTCAATGGGGAACTTGAAATATTAGAAAATACAATAGTTGATTCTGTGAATAATTTGAAAATTGGGGGACGCATTGCTATTATAACTTTCCATTCTTTAGAAGATAGGATAGTGAAAAACACGTTTAATTATTTGGCAACTGAGTGTATTTGCCCAAAAGATTTTCCTATTTGTAAATGTGAAAAGAAAAAAGAAATATCAATCATAACTAGGAAACCTATTTTGCCATCAAGCTTAGAGATTTCCAAAAATTCACGTTCATCTTCGGCCAAATTGAGGGTGGCAGAAAAATTAATTTATTAAAATAAGTAATAAATTTCTTAAAAGGTGAGTAAACATGGAAGAAAATAGAAAAATTTTTAATAATCAAGAAGAAGAGGTGATGTTTGTAAAGAAACGTTCCTTTAATATTTATGTTAGACGAAGTTTTTTTTACGTGTTTATATGTTTTATTATTTGTGGTGCTTTTCTTATTAATGGAAGTTCGAAGGTTTATAAGAAACAAAGGGAAGTTAATGTTTTGAAATCTCAAATTAGTAATCTGACGGAGGAGCTTGAAAGTTTACAACTTGAGATTTTAAATTTAAAAGGCTTTGATAAGGTTATGGAGTATGCAGAATTTTTGGGAATGACGCCACCTAAACTTGGAGATTTTGTGATTGTTGATTTGAACAAAGATAATTTTGATGTTGAAGTAAAAGAAGAACCAGATAGACCATTTCTTATTAAGCTGTATGATAAATTAACGGGAAAGAATTAAAGGAGCATCTAGATTCTTTATTTTTACAGAGGTGAGACATGAAACATAAGTTTACTGATAGATTCATGATGAAGAAAAGGGCATTAGTGACTATGTTTATATTTTACTTTTTGATATTAGTCATTTTAGTGAATCTTTTTAGGGTTATGATTATAAAAGGTGATGAATATTACGCAATAGCAGAAAATCAATGGACTAGTTCAGTGAAAATTCAAGCGAGGAGAGGGGCGATTTTAGATAGAAATTTAAAAGAGTTGGCTGTTAGTGCTAATGTTTACCGTGTAGATTTAGATTTAAAAACTATACGTGAATATTTGGAAAAAAATTCTTTAACATATGAAGATATTGCACCTAAAATAGCTGCTTCTTTAGAAATGGATGAGCAAAAAGTTTTAAGAGTATTAAATACCAAAGATAGTAAAGGTAATCCAGCAGGTTCAGCTTATTTGATAAGAAGGGTTGAAAAGCAAAAAGTAGATAAAGTTCAAGAGCTTAACATATCAGGAATAATTGTTTCACCTGATACAAAAAGATATTATCCAAACAATGCGTATTTATCTCATGTACTTGGATCAACTGATATTGATGGAAGAGGTCTCACGGGGATTGAACTTATGTATGATGATGAGCTTACAGGTGTTGATGGATTTAGAATAGTTGAGCTTGACGCAAAATCAAGAGATCTACCTTATTCTATAAGTGAGTACATAGAGCCTATTGATGGTAAAAATGTAGTTTTGACAATCGATGAAAAAATACAGTTCTTTGCTGAAAAAGTTGCAAAGCAGGCGCTTGATGATAATAATGCAAAGGCAGTTTCGGTTATTGTTATGAATCCTGAAAATGGTGAAATTCTTGCGATGGTTAATAAGCCAGATTTTAACCCTAATACTGTTAGGGATGAAGTTGCAACTTATGATGAACTTCAAAAGCTCTGGAGAAACAGGGCAGTTAATGACATTTATGAACCTGGATCTATATTTAAAATTATTACTGCGATCGCAGCCATTGAGGAAGGACTCGTTTCTGAATCAGATACTTTTGTTTGCAATGGTCATAAGGAAGTTGGAGGAAGAATTATACATTGTTGGAAGAGAACAGGTCATGGAACTTTAGATTTTAGGGGAGTTCTCCAAAATTCATGCAATGTTGGGACTATGGAAATTGGTGAAAAACTTGGAGCAGAAACATTGAACAAGTATATAGAAAAATTTGGATTTGGTCAAAAGACTGGATTAGATTTATCTGGAGAGGCTAGAGGAATTATAAAGAAAGTTGATAATATATCAACAGTTGATCTTGCAACAATTTCATTTGGTCAAACAAACACAACTACGCCTATTCAATTTTTAGCTGCTGTTAATGCTGTTGCGAATGATGGGGTTTGGGTTAAACCACATTTTATGAAAGAAATTTCTCATTATGATAATGAGTTTAATTATGTTGTTGATAAAAAATTTGAAGATTATTCTGAAAGACGTGTTGTAAGCGAAGAAAGCTCAGTTCTTATGAGAGATATACTTGAATCTGTTATATCTGAGGGTTCTGGGTCAAGAGCTTTTATTGAGGGTTATGAAATAGCTGGTAAAACTGGTACTGCCCAAAAAGTTGATACTGAAACAGGAACTTATGGAGTAGGAAAATATATTTCATCCTTTGTTGGTTTTGCACCAGCGAGTGATCCAAAAGTTAGTATATTTATATCAATTGATGAACCTTCAGCTGGTGAATATTATGCAGGAGTAATTACAACTCCTGTTGCTAGACAATTGTTCTCAGATATATTTAATTATTTGGCGATAGATGTTAAATCAACAGATGAAGAAATTAGAAAGAGTTTACTTAAAGATGTAATAGTTCCTGAAATTAGGGAGTTTAGTGTTAAGGATGGTCAACAGCTTCTTAAAGATTTGAATCTTGATTATGAAACTGTTGGAGAAGGAGAGAAGATCGTAGATATAACACCAAAGCCAGGTTATTCAGTTAAGGAAGGAACTAAGATAATTATATATAAAGGTGATTCTGCACAAATAGATCGACAGGTATTGATGCCGCATTTATATGGTTATAGTAAGCAAGGGGTTATGGAAATACTCGATAGTATTGGACTTAAATACAATATAAGTGGTGAAGGACTTCTGGTCAGTCAGAGCATTGAAGCTGGCAAAATAGTAGAAAAAGGCGATGTTGTTGATCTTATCTTTAGTGTTAGAGATCTTCATTAATAAAACAGATTAAAGAAGGATTTCTATCCTTCTTTAATTATAATACTTGGAGGGAATATGAAAGTATCAGAATTATTTAAATCATTCGATTATAGAGTCATTTCTGGAAATGATGATGTAGATATTAATAAAATAACTGACAACACAAACGATATTTTAGATGGAGATTTATTTTTTTGTATAAGAGGATATAATTTTGATGGTCATAATTTTATCGATTTAGCCTTATCAAAAGGATCTAAAGTTATAGTTGTTGACAGTAAATACAAGCTGAATTTTGATTTTGGGAATAATGTTACTCTGATTTGTGTTAATGATACTAGAAAGGCATTATCAATAGCAGCTATAAATTTTTATGGTAGACCACATGAAAAATTTAAGATACTTGGTGTTACAGGAACGAATGGAAAAACGACTACGACATATATACTTAGAGAAATTTTTAGTAATGCTGGATTTAAGACAGGAGTTATAGGAACAATAAGTAATTTTATTAATGATAGAAAGATAAAGGCTGAGGGTACAACTCCAGGAGCTTTGCAATTAAATTATTTATTGAGTGAAATGGTTAAAGATGGTGTTGAGTATTGTTTTATGGAAGTTTCATCACATGCTTTAGAACTTGATAGGGTTTATGGAATTAAATTTGATTATGGTATATTTACAAATTTAACTCAAGATCATTTAGATTTTCACAAAAATTTCTCAGAGTATTTTAATGCTAAGTTTAAATTGTTTGAAAACAGTGAAAGAATCATTATAAATAGGGATGATGAATATGGGAAAAAGATAATTGATAAAATTCCCTCTAATGTTATTACATATGGAATTGAAGAAAACATGAATGATTTTGTTGCAAAAGATATTGTACTTAACGATAATTCAACAGAATTTGTTGTATGTGATAAATTTGGAAATAGATATAATTTTGATTATAATCTTGTAGGAAAATTTAATGTGTATAATGCAATACCGTGCATTGCTATAGCTATCAATGAGGGAATTTCAATAAATGTGATTAAAGAAAGTTTAAAAAATATTTTTGTAGTTGGAAGACTCGAAAATGTTTCAAAAAAATATGGGTTAAATTGCGATATTTATTTAGATTATGCGCATACGCCTGATGGGCTTAAAAATTGTATCTGTACTCTAAGAAATATTGCCAAAGGAAGAATTATTTGTGTAGTGGGATGCGGTGGGGATAGAGATAAAGAAAAGCGTCCACAGATTGGTAAGATTGCAACAGAACTTAGTGATTATGTATATATAACTTCTGATAATCCAAGAAGTGAAGATCCAGAAAGTATAATAAATGATATCGTATCAGGCGTTAATAAGTCGAATTATGAAGTTGTGATAAGTCGATTTGATGCGATAAAAAAATCTATAAAAAATAGAAAAACTAATGATATAATTTTGATAGCAGGTAAAGGACATGAGGACTACCAAATATTAAAGAATAAGGTTATACATTTTGATGAAAGAGAAGTAATTGATGAAATATTAAAAGAAAAATAATTTAGCGATATTTTACTTTGAAGGTGTGATAAAATGATTCTTAACATTGAGGAAATTGTTAAATGTGTTTCAGGTAATTTATTAATAAAGGGTACATATTGTGAATTTAATAAAATTTCTATTGATACGAGAACCATAAATGGCGAAGATATATTTTTGGCAATAAGTGGAGAGAACTTTGATGGAAACAAATATATTTTTGATGCTATAAAAGAAGGCGTTAAACTTTGTATTATTGATAAGGATTATTTTTCTTACAAAGAATTTGAACTATATGATGTTTCAGTTGTGTTGGTTGATAGTACTCTCGATGCACTTAAAAAACTTGCTATTTATGTAAGATCAAAATTAGATATAGATTTAATAGCTGTAACGGGATCGGTAGGTAAGACAACTACAAAGGATTTAATTTATGATTTTTTATCTTCAAATTATAAAGTTTATAAAAATTTTGGAAATTTTAACAATCATTTAGGTATGCCAATATCTCTTATTAATATTGATGATGATGCTGAAATTGGCGTGTTTGAAGTTGGTATGAATAATTTAGGTGAAATTGATTATCTAGTTAATATTTTAAGACCACATATTGGGGTTATAACAAATATTGGAGTGAGTCATATAGAGTTTTTAAAAACTAAAGAAAATATACTCAAAGCTAAAATGGAGATAGTAAATTATTTTAATCATAATGATATTTTAATTGTAAATTATGAAGATGATCTCTTGAAGTCAATTAACTCATCGGATTTTTTAATTAACAGAGTTGGTTTTTCAAAAGATTGTTGTGATATGTATGCTGTTAATGAAGATGTATCTTTAAATGGAATTAAGTTTGATGTCCTATATAACGGAGAAGAAGAAGGTGTTTCATTACCTCTTAAAGGTAAACATAACATATTAAATTCTCTAATCGCTTTTAAGCTTTGTGAAATTTTTAATATTCCTATGGATGTGCTTAGAAATAAATTTAATTCGCTAACTCCAGCTAGTATGAGACAGGAGATTATTAATTATAAAAATATTACAATAATAAATGATTGCTATAACGCAAGTTTAAATTCCATGAAAAGTGCTATAGATATACTTTCGTTATACAAAAATGAAAAAGTAGGTATTTTTGGTGATATGGGAGAAGCAGGAGAGTTTGCAGAGGAATATCATAGAGAAGTTTCTAGATATGCCAACGAAAAGATAGATAAATTGATAGCTGTTGGAAAATTTAGAAATGAATATTGTAGTAATTTTAAAAATAAGGAAAAGTGTTTTCAGTTTGAAAACTTAGATGAACTTAGAAATAATATAGAGCAAATATTAAATGGAAATGAAACGATACTTATAAAAGCTTCACGTTCAGCGAAGTTTGAAAGAGTGTTGGATATTATAAGAGATATATTTTAAAAATGAGAGGGAGGGACTAAACTTATATGGACGTATAAGTTTAGGCGTGTTTATGGAAATGTTACTATTGTTAGTTCTTCCTTTGATTTGTTCATTTGTTTTAGCGTACATATTAGGCAAAGGTTTAATCCCAATTTTACATCGTATGAAATATGGACAAAGTATAAGGGAAGAAGGACCACAATCCCATTTTAAGAAACAGGGAACTCCAACGATGGGTGGTCTAATTTTTATATTGGCTACAACAGTAGTTACGATTTTATATTCTGTGTTTTTTGCTGAAACATCTGATGGAGAAGAATTTATAGCTTTGAGTATATTTTTAGCCTTTGGATTCATTGGTTTCTTAGATGATTATCTTAAAATATTGAGGAAGAACAATTTAGGATTGAGAGCATACCAAAAGATGTTTTTTCTCATTCTTATAACGTTGGGTATATATTTGGTTACGAAAGATTATGAAGATCTTAAAGTCATATATATTCCATTTTTAAACGGCTATATAAATCTATCTTATTTTTATGTACCATTTTTATTTATTTATTTTACTGGTGTAACTAATGCTGTTAATTTAACCGATGGGTTAGATGGATTAGCTACAACTGTAACAATAATTGTATTGTTGTTTCTGTTTGTAATTGGATTTATGTTTGGAAAGATACATTTAAGTGTTTTCGCTTTTATACTCGTTGGAGCTTTGATGGCGTTTTTAATATTTAATATTAATCCCGCTAAAGTTTTTATGGGCGATACAGGATCTCTTGCTTTAGGAGGGGCAGTTGCTGCTATTGCTTTTATATTGAAAATAGAATTTGTTTTAGTTTTTGTTGGGATCATTTATGTTATTGAAACATTATCCGTTATTATTCAAGTTTTAGTTTACAAGTGTACGAAGAAAAGGGTGTTTAAAATGGCACCGATACATCATCATTTTGAACATTTGGGTTGGAGTGAAAATAAAATTGTTTGTGTTTTTGGTGCAATCACATTAATAGCATGTATTTTATCTTGGATAGTGCTGTGAAAGGAGTGGGGGTTGTATGGGGAATAAAGAAAATGAATTGGATATTAAAAGTACTAGAATATCTAGGCTTTTTAAATTGAATAAAGCTCATGGTGAGATTGATTATATTTTATTCTATACAGTAATACTTCTTGTTGCAGTTGGAGCGATAATGATATATAGTGCAAGTTCCTATAGGGCTGCTAATGAGCTTCAAGATAGCATGTATTATTTAAAAAGACAATTGGTTTTTGTATTTGTAGGTGCAGCAGCTATAGTCTTTTTTATAAAGTGGGACTATCATAAATTCAAAAATCCAAGGCTTGTAATCGTACTTATGGGTATAACAATACTACTATTATTGCTTGTTTTTTTGTTTCCTCCAATAAATGGAGCTCAAAGATGGATACAATTAGGACCTTTGTCACTTCAGCCGTCTGAAATGGCTAAGTATGTAGTTGTTATATATCTTGCTAGAAGTTTAGATAAAAAAGGTGATGGGATAAAGAACTTTTGGTCAGGAGTATTTCCAACACTTATGGTAGCTGGGATATTTGCAGGTCTTGTTCTTGCAGAAAAAAACCTAAGTATAACTTCAGTTATAATGTTTGTGGCATTTATTCTCATAACAGTATCAGGGGCTAAAAAGAAACATCTTTTTACGCTCGGAGGGATTGGTCTTGCTGCTGGTATGACACTTATACTTGTAGCTCCGTATAGATTAAAGAGATTACTTAGTTTTATGGATCCGTGGGCAGACCCTAGAGGAGATGGATATCAATTAATCCAGTCGCTATTAGCTCTTGGATCAGGTGGATTTTTAGGGTTGGGATTTGGAATGTCTAGGCAAAAAGCGTATTATTTACCTGAGCCACATAATGATTTTATATTTTCGGTTATAGCAGAAGAAACAGGATTCTTAGGAGGAATAATAATTATATTTTTATTTGGGATTTTGATATGGAGAGGAGTGGTTATTTCTATAAAATGTAAAGATAATTTTGGTACATTACTTGCGATGGGAATAACATCTGTTATTGCAATACAGGCAATTATAAATTTGGCTGTTGTTACGGGTACTATGCCTGTTACTGGAGTTCCGCTTCCATTCATAAGCTACGGAGGGTCGTCCCTGTTATTTAATATGACAGCTGTTGGAATTCTTTTAAATGTATCTAGAAATAGGGTTAAATGGTAATTAAGAGGTAGCTTACGTTATTATGGATAATAAAATAATAAATAAGAACAGATTAATAAGAAGACGAAGAATATTTTTGATCAGGAGAATTATTTTACTATTTTTAATATTTGTAATATTTTTATTGGTTTTAATCAATTCTCCTCTGTTTAATATAAAGTATATTAATATTGTGGGAAATAAACTTTTGTCTGCGGATTACGTGAAGCAAGAATTAAATATTTTATATAATAAAAATATTCTGTTTTATTCAATAGAGCAGAACCTCTCTGTTTTAAGACAAAATAAATATGTTGATGGGGTTATGTATAAAAAAATTTTTCCTAATAAATTGGATATCATTATCGAAGAAAAGAAAGTGGATTATTATATTCCATATAATAATTCATTTTATATATTAGATTCTAATTTGAGGCTTGTTGATGTACGAGATTATATAGAAGATCTTGATATTATGGAAATAAAGGGAATTGATTTTTCAGGAAACTTGAATATTGGAGATCAATTGTTGAAAGATGGGAGCAGAGAGTTAGATTGGATTAGGAGTATAAGTGATTTACTTGAATTAAATAAAACAAATGTAAAGTTTGATTACGTTGATTTGACAGATATCCATAACGTTATTATTGGATATAAAAATATAATAATTAAAATAGGAAAGAATTCGGATCTTAGACAAAAATTTAATATAGTTATAAATACTATTAATTCTAATGAAGGATATAGTAAGATGACAGGATATATTGATGTTAGGACTAAAAATCATCCTATTATTTCGATTCAATAATATAAAATTTTTATATATTTTGAGAAGGATTTTAAAAAAAAATGTAGAATATTTAACTAAAATAATGTGAAATTTATGGGGGAAGGTAAGAGATATTATGGCATTAAAGAATGCAGCTGAAAAGGTGTGGGGCTTTTTTGGTTTAAAGGATGAATATGAAGATTCCTTAGAAAGGGAAGAAAAACAAAAAAATAATGATGAGATTTTTTCGATGAATAAACAAAATAATACATCAGAATCACAAAATTTAAACAATAAAGTTGTTAACTTGCATACGGGAAATAGTTTAGCACGAATGACTATAATAAAGCCTGTTGCATATGAGGAAGTATTGGGTATTTGTGATGATTTAAAAAACAGAAAGATAGTTATTGTTAATGCGACAATTTTAGAACCTAAGGTTGCTCAGCGAACAGTTGACTTTTTATGTGGGGCAAGCTATGCTCTTGATGCTGAGTTTCAAGAAGTTGAAAAATCAATTTACATATTAGCTCCTTCAAATGTTGAAGTCACAAATGAGCTTAAAAAAGAAATACAAACTAAGAGTAGTTTGTTTAGTTGGGCAAAGTAAACATTGTTATCTAAGAATGATTTTATAAAAAGCTGTGGTAATTCTATTGAAGATGCGAACAAGCTATTTTCATTGTATGTATCTGCACTTAAAAGTGGAAAAACGATGATTACAAATGAATTTTATACGGTCAATGTATGCAATGTTCTTAAAAGTTTTTTATCAACTAAAGAGCTTAATGTTTTATGTTATGGTTTTGTTGATGATGCCGAGAGATGCTTGATCGCTTTTTCAATAGGTGAGATTGATCTCTCGATTTTTGATGATGTTGCGAAGGTGTTAAAAATATCTTATAACGATAAGTTCAATAAATTATCGCATAGGGATTTTTTGGGAAGTATTATGTCGTTAGGCTTCTCGAGAGAAAAGATGGGCGATTTAGTCATAGAGAATAATTCTGTCTATGTGCCAGTAGTTATTGATTTTGTAGATTATATAATTCAAAATTTGATAAAAGTTAAACATTCTCCGGTTAATGTTGCTGTTGAGTTATTTAATAGGTTGCCTCAGAAGAGATTCGAAATTTTATATAAAGTTGTGTCGTCATTACGTATTGATAATATAATATCGTCCTTAACAAATGTTTCTAGGGAAAAGTCTAAGCTTCTTGTAAAGGAAGGTAAGATTAAAATAAATGGAATTATTGAATCAAATCCAGATAAAAAAATTTGTGAAAATGATATAATCGTCGTAACTGGATTTGGTAAATTTAAATTTAAAGAGATTTTAGGAAGTACATCTAAAAATAAAAACAAGATCATTGTAGACAAATTTATTTAAATTTATGGTTTGAGGTGAAGAGCGTGAAGATAACTCCGGTTGATATTACAAATAAAGAGTTTAGAAAAATGCTTAGGGGGTATGATCCTGAAGAAGTAGATGAGTTTTTAGATCAAATTGTGGAAGATTATGAAGAACTTTTTAAGGAAAATTCTCTTTTAAAAGAAAAGATTAATGCAATGAATGAAAAAATTGAGCATTATTCAAAGATTGAGTCAACTATTCAAAACACTTTGTTATTAGCTCAGAATGCTGCTGAACAAGCGAAAGTTTCTTCTCAAAAAGAAGCTGATATGGTTATTAAGCATGCAAATGATTCAGCTAAAAAGATTTTGGATAAAGCTCATACTGATGTTGTTTCTATAACTCAAGAGTATGATAGACTTAAGCAAGAATTTGTGAAATTTAGAGCAAAATTTAGAAACTTTATTACTGTTCAAATGGATACCTTTGAAGATTTGGAGAAAGATTTTATTAAGAATTATAATATAAATAAAGTTAATGATAGGACAAGCTTTGAAAACAATGATAGAGATTTTAAAGATAAGGAAATAGAAGAATGTACGACAGAGGTAATATCTAATGAAAATGATATATCTGTACAAACAAAATTTAGTGCGAATTCTTTTGAAAATGAAGATTCATCATCAAGACTTAAGACATCAGAAGATGTTGATTCAGATCTTGAGAATATAAAGAAGTTTTTTATAAGTGAGAGTTAAATTTGTTTAGTTAGCACCTAGGAGATTGTTTCGTTAGGTGCTTTTTTGTTTTTATATAATTATGGGAAGGGCTTTATGGAAAAAATTATTGTTAATAATGAAAAGAATTTAAGTGAGAGAATTGATAAATTTGTTTTAGAGTATTTTGGTGATGTTTATACTAGAAGTTTTGTCCAGAAACTTATTAATGATGAAAAAATATTTGTTAATGGGAAAAGTGTTAAAGCTAGTTATAAGACGAGAATGGGTGATGAAATTTCAATTTTAGATTTTGAGATTAAACGCCTTGAAGTTCTTGAACAAAATATAGTACTTGATGTTGTTTATGAAGATAGTGATATAATCATTATAAATAAGCCGAAGGGAATGATTGTACATCCAGCACAAAATGTTTATAAAGATACACTTGTTAATGCTCTTATGTATCATTGTAAAGATTTATCTTCTATAAATGGTGTTGAGCGTCCAGGGATAATACATAGAATTGATAAAGATACTTCTGGACTTATTGTTGTGGCTAAAAATGATTTTGCACATAAATTTTTGGGTGAGCAGTTTAAAGTTCATTCAATTAAACGTGAATATGTGGCATTGGTTCATGGAATTATTAAAAAATCTAAAGGATTAATTGAAACAAATATTGGGAGGAATCCGAAAGATAGAATTAAGATGGGGGTTGTACAAAAGGGTAAAGAGGCAATAACCGAGTATAAAGTTTTGAGAAGATATAGAAGATGTACTCTCATTAAGTGTAAATTATATACTGGAAGAACTCATCAAATTCGTGTTCATATGAGCCATATAGGTTTTCCTTTGGTGGGAGATCCTTTGTATGGACTTAAGAAAGATAATATTTATAAAGAAGGTCAATTGCTTCATGCAAGAATTATTGGTTTTGTTCATCCTAAGACAAAGAAATATATTGAATTTAAATCAAATCTTCCGGAACATTTTAAAAATGTAATTGAGAACCTGAGCTAAAGAAAAACCAATATTCCCATAATATCTCAGGAATCACAGAAATCACCTTCAAAAAATGTTATTGTTTAATTCAAAATATATTTCACTGGAATGGATAACAATAGATTAAGAACTATAGTAAGTTAGTTTTGTATAGTGTAGTTAGGTATGTGATTAAGGAGGGGTATTTATGGGATTGAAAAATGCTGCTGATAAAGTTTGGGGGTTTTTTGGTCTTAAAGATGGTGAATTTGAATTCGATGGAGATGTGGAATCTGATAATGATACAAAAAGTAATGACTATGGTAAAGTTACGAATCTTAAATCTATAATTAAGAAAGGAGGAGGTGACGGATTTTATAGTGATACAAAAATGAAAATTATTAAACCTGTTGTTTACAGTGATGTTTTAGGAATATGTGAAGATTTGAAAGAAAGAAAAATTGTTTTGATTAACACAACTGCTTTAGATAGTAAAATATCTTATAGGATGTTAGATTTTTTATGTGGGGCAAGTTATGTTTTGAATGCTGAGCTTCAGGAAATTGAAAAAGGAATATATGTTTTTGTTCCGTTTAACATAGAGTTAACTTCTAAAAATGAGGAAAATAAAGATACTAAAAAATCCATCCTAGAATGGAATAAATAGTACATATTTAGAAAGCAGATTGATTTAATCAATCTGTTTTTTTATTTTAGTATGAGGTATAATTATTTACAAGTATTAAAAAGAGGTGATTAGATGAATTTTGAATTTTATAATCCAACCAAGGTTTATTTTGGAAAAGGGAAGATAGAAGTTTTAAAAAAAGAAATCATGGAAGGAACTAAGGTATTATTAACTTATGGATTTTCAAGTATAAAGAAGAATGGTTTATATGATGAAATTATATCTATGCTTAAGAAATTAAATTGTGAAATATATGAATTGAGTGGTATTGAACCAAATCCAAAACTATCCAGTGTGAAAAGTGGAATTAAGATATGTAAAGATAAAAATATTGAATTAATTTTAGCCGTAGGAGGTGGAAGTGTAATTGATGCATCTAAGGCTATTTCTATTGGAGCAAAGAGTGATGCAGATGTGTGGGATTTAATAATCAAGAGAGAAACTCCTACTGATAGGATACCTTTGGGGGCTATTTTGACGTTGTCTGCAACAGGTACAGAGATGAATCCTAATAGTGTTATTACAAATGATGAGAATAATCAAAAAGTAGGATTTGCACATAGACCGTTTACTTTTCCGGTTTTTTCGATATTAGATCCAACATATACGATTAGTGTCCCACGTAATCAAACAGTAAATGGTATTGTTGATACTATATCGCATTTATTGGAACAATACTTTAATGCTGGAGAAAATGGAGAACTTGTTGATAGATTTTGTGAATCTTCTATTAGATACATGATGGAAATAGCACCTAAATTATTAAATGATTTAAATAATTATGAGTTAAGAGAAGCAATGATGTATACTTCGTTTGTAGGATTGAATGGAACTTTATCTGTTGCAGGTGGTGATTGGGCTACTCATGAGATTGAACATTCTGTTAGTGGTATATTTGATATTCCTCACGGGGTTGGACTTGCTATAATTACTCCGAATTGGATGGAATATGTTGCAACTAAAAAGCCAGATAAGATTATTAAATTAGGTAAAAAACTATTTGATTTTGAACAAGGTGGACTTAGAGATATTGAATTTTGTCATAAGGTTGCAAATAAGTTTAAAGAATTTTTCAAAAGCATTGGTATACAAACATCTTTGAAAGAATGTGGCATTACAGAAGATAGTTTAGAAATTTTAGTAGAAAATACATTTCCAATTAATGATAAAATAGGAGAATATGTTGAATTAGTTCGTGACGATGTTAGAGAAATATTAAAGAAGAGTATGTAAAAAGTTTATTTAATCATCTTATTAAAACAATATTTTAAAATTATTTTAAACATATATATTTTTTTATTAGTTTTAGTTAATACTTAATTATTATAATAATTTTTTAACTTTTAAAATAAAAAGAGGTGTAGCAGATTTGAAAAAGAGAAGTGTTGTATCAGTTATTTATGTAGCGTTGTTATTAATTGTATCTTTAAGTTTATTTAGTTTTGGTACAAGCGTATATAGTAAACTTCAAAACCAAAATGATGCTAAAGTTTCAGCAGATCAATCTAGCTTAGAAGAAAAAATGATACCTAAACATAATAGTATTGCAGATATAATAGAGGCATTAAGTCCAGGAGTTGTAACAGTAAGTGTTAATTCTATTGTAGATTCTTATAATACGACTAATCAAGTTAGTGGTATAGGAAGTGGATTTTTTATAACTCCTACTAGAATTTTAACAAATCAACATGTTGTACTTAACGCTTCAACTGTTAACATAATACTTTACAATGGACAGAGGCTTGATGCAAAAGTAATAAACACGGATGTTACTAATGATATTGCTCTTTTAGAAGTTACGACACCAGGATTTGCAAGTCCAACAGTTCTTCAATTTGGATCTTCAGATAATATAAGAGTTGGTGAATGGGTAATTGCTATAGGAAGTCCACTTGATTTATCATTTAGTGGAAGTTCAACAGTTGGTATTATAAGTGGGTTATCAAGGAAAGTTGAGACAAAAAATGGTATTTCAACATTTATACAGACAGATGCTGCAATAAACCCTGGAAATAGTGGAGGCCCTTTACTTAATCTAAGAGGTGAGGTAATCGGTATTAATACTGCAAAAATTTCAGTTGATGGTGTTGAAGGAATTGGTTTGTCAATTCCTATAAGTATTGCAAAGCTTAAACTTGAAGAATTAAGCACACCAGTTATAACTTTAGGATTATCTGGGGTTAATATAACTGATCAA
This sequence comes from Candidatus Arthromitus sp. SFB-rat-Yit, assembly GCF_000283555.1. NCBI lineage: Bacteria > Bacillati > Bacillota > Clostridia > Eubacteriales > Clostridiaceae > Candidatus Neoarthromitus > Candidatus Arthromitus sp. SFB-rat-Yit. The sequence goes on along the minus strand of NC_016012.1, from coordinate 856,591 downwards.
TTACCATTTAAAGTTGGTGTTTCATCTGGAATATTTGTTGTTGAAGTAGAAAGGGGATCTTTATCAGATAGACTTGGAATAATGCCAGGAGATAGCGTTGTTGAATTTAACGGAACAAAAATATTTTCTATTGATCAAATAAATGAACTTAAGAAAACTATACAAGACACATTGAATGTTTTGGTGGTAAGAAATAATAAGCAAATAAGGCTTCAATTGAAAATAAATGAATAAATTCATATAAAAACTCAAAAAATAGAATCATCTAACTCTTAGTTTGGATGGTTCTTATTTTTTCAAAAAATGTGAGGAGATTACATATGAATAAGTTAATTAAAAATATTTTATTATCGGTAGCATTATTTGCAGGATTAACAACATCATTTATGTCTTGTGGAGGTAATCAGCAAAATAATGTTACCCAAAATTCTAATACAACTAAAACTGATAGAGAAACAGGTAATAGAAAGCCACAAGTTAACATGGGAAATGAAAATCAAAGTAGTGAGAGTGTTTACAAAGATGGTGAGATTGTGACTTTAGCAGAAGGAACTAAACTTAAATATAATGCAAATGGTAATCATGAAATATTGGAAAAGGGAGAAGGAACTGTAATTATATTTAAAACAGTTACTCAAGAAGATCTTCAAAAGTTAGATCCAAATGCAAAGGCCATGGTTGAAAGACAAATGTCATCTGATCCAAATGGATTTGCACTAATTTATTAAACATCTGTTTATATGCAGATGTTTTTTTGTTGCGGTTATTGAAAAAATTTTTTCAGCTTGTAGAATATAAGGTGATTAATATTAAGATGAGGTATTTTTATGAAGGATAAAATTATTAAAGCTGTTGCTAAAAATGATACTGTGAGAATAATTGCAACTACGTCTACAAATTTATTAAATAAAATCCGAAAATTACATAAATTAAATGAGCTTACAATGATAGCGTTCGGAAAATTGATGACCGCATCTGCTATGATTTCATCAACAAATAAAACGGAGTCAGATAGTATTATGATAAGATTTGATGGAGATGGATTTTTGAAGAATATGACAACAATTACACGAGGAGATGGAACCTTAAAGGGATATATTTCAGATCCAGATGCATTTTGTGAAAGTTTAAAAGTGAGCGATTTGATTGGAAATGGATTTTTGGTTGTAACAAAAGATTTTGGACTTAAAAATCCATATACAAGCAAGGTACCATTGTACAAATCAGATATTTGCAATGATTTGGCGTATTATTATACTTTATCTGAGCAGACACCCACGGCAATTTCTGTTGAAATAGATTTTGACAATGGAGGATGTGTTAAAAATTCAATAGGATTAATGGTTCAAATGTTGCCTGGAGCTGATGAGATGCTCGCAGATATAATATCATATAGGTTTCAAGATATGGGAAAAATGTTGGAACATCTTCAGAATGGAAAGACAATTTACGATATTTTAAATTTTATGTTTGATGATATGGGACTTAAAATTCTAGACGAAAGTTTATTTGAGTATAAATGCGATTGTTCCGTTGAAAAAGTTGAGAAGGCATTGATAAGTTTGGGTAAGGTGGAACTCAAAAATATAATCGATGAAGGCAGGGAAGAAACTATAATTTGTGATTATTGCAAAAGTAAATATACGTTTAATCAAAATAATTTGAAAAATTTATATAATAAAATGAAATAAATAATTGACAAATAAACAAAATGAGCATATAATTAATAAAGTAAACAGTAAATAAATGTTTGCGAGTAATTGGCCCAGTAGCTCAGTTGGTTAGAGTGCCGGCCTGTCACGCCGGAGGTCGAGGGTTCGAGCCCCTTCTGGGTCGCCAAATTACTAAAAAATCATTGTGGCTGGATAGCTCAGTTGGTAGAGCAGAGGACTGAAAATCCTCGTGTCGCTGGTTCGATTCCTGCTCTAGCCACCATATCTTTTCAAATGGTGTTTACATTAATTTCTAAATTTTACGATACGACACGACATAATTAAGATACGGCACCATAGCCAAGTGGTAAGGCAGAGGTCTGCAAAACCTTTATTCGCGAGTTCGAATCCCGCTGGTGCCTCCACATTTAGCTAAAAAGATACAGTAAGTGTTTTACTTACTGTATCTTTTTGTTTTAGAAATAAATTTATTTCGAAATTCTATTCAAATAATTATTTGATTGTGTTATATTTTAATCATTACAATATTTAGGAGGTATTATGAAAAGTAAATTTTTAAGTTTTGTTATTGCGGGTTCATTATCATTGGCGTGTTTGAGTTATATATCACCTATTAAAACTCAGGCAATTTCATTAACGCAAATTAATATACCAGAATTATCAACTTCATCATCTGATGAAACTTTTGAAGCTTTTCTAGAGAAGGTGGGGAATTTAAATATTGATTTATTAAAAGATAAATTTAGTAAGGAAACTTATGATAAAATTTATCAAAAAATTTCTGATAAATATAAATCACAAAATAAGTCTTACTCAGAAGATGAATTGAAATTAAGATCTAATATATATGCTTCGTACATATTTGATTTATATAATGATGAAAGCAATATAGATGAGGCTGTAAAATATTTAGGATTATCAATTAATGATATGATGGAAATATTGACAAGCTTAGAGTTGAATTTATCTCCATTTGATTTAGAATTATTTAAATTTAAATTTACTTCATTGTTAACTGATCCAACAAAATTATCTGGAGAAGATAGTGAAATTTATTCTTTGATTGAGCAAGAGTTTGTAAATGAATTCAAAGATTTTAAACCAGATGATATGAGAGGTAGTATAAATTTATTTTGGGCAATGAGCAGAATAAATTTATCTAAGTTTGTGTTAGAAGATAGGGTTAAGATGTTGAAAAATATCCCTATAGATTTTGAATCTTTTCAAGATCTTAAGGCTTTAACAATTTCTGGAATAAGTGATGAAATCATAAATGAGCTTTATGATGTTGTACTCCTAAGAAATGCAGATGAAGATGGGAAGAAGTTTTGGGTTGATTTATTGCAAAAATTTATAAATCAAGGTAAAAGTTTTAAAGATTCCATTAATGATATAGTTAATAGATTAAGAGAGTCAGAAGAGTATAAGACTTTAATGGGTAAAAATTTGTTTAACTAACAGAAGGGACTGCATTTTGTAGTCCTTTCTTATTTTATGTGATTAAATTTGGGGTGAAAATATGAGAAAAAAAGTTTCGAATATTATTGTGAGTGTTTCACTATGTTTATCATCATTTTTTAGTTTTAATTTTATTAATGTGAATGCAAATGAAATGATGGTATCAGAAAGTAATCAGGAATCTACAAGTTTTGATGATTTTTTAGCCAAAGTAGAGAAGATAGATATAAATTATTTAGACGAAGAATCTAAAAATAGTTATAATGAAAGTTTTAAAAAAATATCTGAGATTTATAAGCAAAAGAATAAGTTTTATTCAGAAAAGGAGTTGCATATTAGGACAAAAATATACTGGGCATTTATTAAGGGAATGTATTATGGCGATAAGAATATGATAGAGGGATTAAAATATTTAGAATTAACACCAATTGAAATTACGAACGTTTTGACAACTGCAAATCCTAAATTGATTGGTGCGGATGCAGAATTATTTAAATTATCTTTAAGTGTATTAATAACTGATCAGTCAAGATTAAATGCTGAAGAAAAGATAATTTATGATAAGATCGATAGATATATAAGAAATAAATTTAAAGATCTTACTGAAGATAAAATTAGAGAAGCTGTAAATTTAATTTGGGCAATAAATCAAATAGATCTTTCAAATTGTAGTTTAGAAGATAAAATTAATGTGTTAAATGCAATTTCTCTTAATTTAGATTCTTTTCAAGACATTAAATTTTTGACCCTTAGAGGATCAAATGACGAAATTATATCTGACATCTATAAGATGGTTCTTTTAAGGGATGCAGATGAGGACGGTAAAAAATATTGGGAATCTGAATTTGAGGGATTAAAAAAGGAAGGTAAAAGTTCTGAAGAATCAATAAATGAAATAATCAACAAAATGAAGTCAGATATTGAATATAAAAATTTAGTTAGTAAGTTTAAAGCTTAATTTTAAGATATGTTAATTTTAAATATTGAGAAATAGGAGCGATTATATTTTAATTTTTATCTAAGTGCTCCTATTTATTTTTGGAGATTTCACGAAATATATTGACAAATTTAAATATATGGATATAATAAAATGGTAGTCTAAAGGAATGAATGTGAGATGATGTTATATGGAAATCTTGTATAGTGATGTTGTTAAAGTATTTAAAGCTCTTTGTGATGAAAATCGTTTAAAAATTTTGGAACAGCTTAGAGTAGGGGAAAAATGTGCTTGTGACTTATTAGATTATTTATGTGTTACTCAATCAACTCTTTCACATCATATGAAGTTACTTTGTGATGCTGATATTGTTAGAGCTCGTAAAGATGGAAAGTGGGTTTATTATTCTATTAATCTTGATGGGGTAGAGCGTGCAAAGAAATTGTTAGATCAGCAGTTAAATATTAATAGAATTAATGAAGATAATATTAATTGTTTTAATGATAAATAATTCATCTGAAAAGATGATTTTTATTTTGCATAATATTTCGATACTTTTGAATGTATCAATTTGAATGGAGGATTTAATTTATGAATTTAAATTCTATTTGGGGATTTATTCAAGATCAGTTACTTGGGATGAGATGGTTAAATGATTTTATAGGAAATGCTATATCTTTTTTAGGAATAAATATTCATTCAGCAATTGGAGGTAGTATTCAGTTTTTTATTTATGATATGTTTAAGATCTCTATTTTACTATGTTTTCTGGTCTTTATAATTTCATATATTCAAAGTTATTTTCCACAAGAGCGGAGTAAAAAAATTCTTGGACGTTTTCGTGGCATTGGAGCTAATATTGTTTCAGCACTTTTAGGAACTGTGACACCATTTTGCTCATGCTCATCTATTCCATTGTTCATTGGGTTTACTAGTTCTGGACTACCATTAGGAGTAACTTTTTCATTTCTTATTTCATCGCCAATGGTTGATTTGGCAAGTTTGGTTTTATTAATAAGTGTTTTTGGAACTAAAATTGCTGTTTTATATGTGTTTATCGGACTTGTTATAGCTGTAGTTGGAGGTAGTATTATTGATAAAATGAACATGGAAAAATATGTAGAAAAATTTATAGATAATAAAAAGAGAGTATCTATTGAATCTTACACTCTTACAGTGAGAAATAGATTGGTGTTCGCTAAGAATCAAGTGATTGAAACCTTTAGAAAAGTTTTTATATATATTTTAATTGGTGTTGTTATTGGTGCAATTATACACAATTGGGTTCCTGAAACTTGGGTTCAGACTATTCTTGGAAATAATAATCCTTTTGGCGTAGTTCTTGCAACTTTAATAGGTGTTCCGATGTACGCAGATATTTTTGGAATGATACCTCTTGCAGAAGCTTTGCTTGCAAAAGGAGCACAGCTTGGGACAGTTATAAGTTTTATGATGGCAGTAACTACTTTAAGTTTACCTTCTCTTATAATGCTGAAAAAAGTTATAAAACCAAAATTATTAGGAATATTCGTTACAATTTGTATTATTGGAATTATAATCGTTGGTTATTTGTTTAATATGTTTCAATATTTAATGATATAAAAATAGCATAGCTAATTAGCTATGCTATTTTTTGATTTATTTTACATTATATAATTCTTTTGAGTTATCATCCAATGATTTAAATTCATATCCGAGCTCTACAAAATAATTTTTAATTCCTTCAAGAGCTTTTATTGTGTTATTATTATTCGAATTTGTGTGCATTAAGATAATTATGTTTGAATTATTTTTATAAAATTTTTCATATTGTCTTTTACATATATTTAAGAGTTCTTGAGGAGTTTTATGAGGATTTAAAGCATCCGTTGTGTCTATATGCCAATCGAATATTTTAAAATTATTGTTATGTAATTTATCTAGGAATACCTTATCCATCTTTAAATAAGAATTTTGAGATCCAAAGGGAAATCTAAGAATATTACTTTCAATGTTGTATTTTTCTTTAAGTAAATTCCTTAATTCTGAATTCTCTCTTATGAAACTTTCATGAGATTCGTAGCACTTATTTTTATTATGAGATATCGTATGAAGACCTATTGAATGATTTTTATCAATTATCTTTTTCATCGCTTCCGTGTTTTCCTTAACTAAATTTCCAACTACGAAAAATGTAGCAGGAAGATTTAGGCGTTCAAGTTCATCTAGTAATTTTGGAGTATTTCCTTTTGTTGGTCCATCGTCAAAGGTTAAGTAAACATATTTTTTTTGAGTTTCATCTATGGCTTTTGTCGGAATTGAACTTAGTATAACAAATATAGAAAATAGTATAAAAAATTTATTTATCAACTTCATTTAAAAAGCTCCTTTTAAATTTGTTTGAAAAATATTATTTCCAAGATAAATGAAAAATATTTAAACCCAAAAAGTAAAATGTTTAAGATCATTTTACTTTTTGTATATAAACTAGTTCATATTTTCGTGTAAACTCTTATAAATCTCTAAGGTTGAATAAGTACATTTTTCCCATGAAAAAAGCTTTGAACGTGTGTACGCATTTTCAGATAATTTATTTTTCAAATTATTATCGTTTGATAATTTACATAAAGATTCTGAAATTTCCAAAATGTCATAAGGGTTAACTTGATAAGAAGTGCTGTCAACAACTTCAGGTATAGAACTAACATTAGAGCTGATTATTGCTTTTTTACAGCTCATTGCTTCTAAAAGAGGTAATCCAAATCCTTCATATAAGGAGATGTATACAAAAAATTCTGATGCATTGTAGAATATTGGCAAATATTTTTCTTCAACAAACCCTGTGAATACAATGTAATCTGAAAGACCATTCTCATTGATCATTTTCAATAGTTTTCTAAATTCTTCCCGTATTTGACCAAGTAGTACAAGCTTTAAAGGTTTATTAAAATTTTTGTATGCCATTTTGAAAGCTGAGATCAAATTATATATATTTTTCCTTTTGCTGAAACCACCAATATACAAAATGAATTCATAATCAATATTAAATTTCTCTTTTAAAATATCTTTGCAGTATGAAGTGTTCAAAGGTTTAAAATTTTTACTAGTTGCAAGGGGGGTAACAAAAATTTTATTTGGATCAACGGAGAAAAATTTCATGATTTCTTGTTTTGAGTATTCTGAAACTGTTATTATTGCAGATGAATTTTCAACTATATAGGGCATTTGTTTCAAAAAGTTTTTTAAATAGGATTTACCAACTGTTTGAGGAAGAATGTAAGGAATTAAATCATGGATCGTTACTATGGATTTAAATTTCTTCGAAGAGATAAGTTCTTTATATCCAATTCCATTTTGCGGCATGTGAAAGAGGGATAAATTATTTTTTTGTAACAAATTTGGTATATAAATTTGCTCAAAATATGAGCTGTGTTTTCTTGAAATGAAATATATTTGGGAATTTGATTGTTTAAATTGAGTAGGATTATATCCACAATAAAGCAGATTATAAAAATTATCTTTATCTATTTTAAGTAAATGAGTTATTAGGTTTTTCGTATAGGTTCCTATTCCAGTGCCATGATATAAATGAGATCCCCTTATATCAATTGAAAAATTCATTTAGTTGCTCCTTTTTAATATTTAAAGTTAGTATATAAATATTTTATTGATAAATAATAATAATGTTCTATAATAATTCGTTGAAAAGGATGGTATAAAAGTTGGAAAATAATTTGGTTTCGATAATAATGCCTGTATACAATAATGAAAAATATTTAGCTGATGCAATCGAGAGTATTTTAAATCAAACTTATAAAAATATTGAATTATTAATTTTAGATGATGGATCTACAGATGCTTCTCTTTCAATTATTGAAAAGTATGCTATGGATAATAAGAACATTAGATTAATTTCTAGAGATAATAAAGGGGTTGCAAATTCAATTGATGAGTTGCTTGAATATGCAAAGGGTGATTACATAGCGAGAATGGATGGAGATGATCATTCATTTAAAGAACGTATTGAGGTTCAACTTAAATATTTGAAAGATAATGGTGATGTTGCATTAGTTGGATCTTTTATTGAAATTGAACTTACAGATTACCAAAATGGAGATGATATTAAATTTTGTGAAAGAATATTTAATTTTAAAATTGATGATAAGAATCCTTCAGTGAAATTTTTGAATGGTCACAAAATATGTCATGGAACTTTTATGTGTAGGTCAAGTATTTTTAATAAAATCAAGTATGATATTAGACTTAGATCTTCAGAAGATTTAGATTTTATATTTAATTTGATTAATAAAAATTTTAAAGTTGGAATCATAGATAAGAAACTTTATTTAAATAGGGTTAATTCGGAATTTGTTCATAAACAAAAACATTTAAATGAAAAATACACTGAGGAGATTATAAAATCTAAAGTTAAATTTTTACAATCTTATATAAGGAATAGAGAAGTTTGTATAATCGGTAAAAGTAAATATTCAAATGCTGTACACAAAATTTTAAAAAACAATGATATTAGAGTAAGAGATTTGAGTATTGAGGAATATAGTAACGACAAGTCTGCAGATTTAACAAAAAATTATATCTTCATATTGGATAAATACAATTATGAAAATATTATAGATAGCTTGATCATACAAGGAAAGAAAGAGTTAGAGGATTTTATATTTATTTAATATTGAGTTTGAAAAAATATTTTTATATGATTATTAAGAGGTGATATTCATGAAAGATTATTCTTATAAGATTCTTAATTGTAAGGAATATAGAGATTTAAAAGAAGTAGGTATAGCAAAATATATATTGGAAAATTCTTTGAAGTTAAGATTGGTTATTATACAAGTTGGTGATGATTTCGCAAGTAATTCTTACATTAATAATAAGCTAAAAGCATGTGAAAGATGTAGAATTGAATCAGAACTAATAAAATTAGATGAAAAAGTGAGTCAGGATGAATTGCTAAAAATTATACATAGACTAAATGAAAGTGATAATGTGACGGGAATAATTGTTCAATTTCCATTACCAGCTCATATTGATTCACAAGTTATAAATGATTCTATATTGTATACAAAAGATGTAGATGGATTTTCAATTATAAACAAAGGAAAGTTATACAGCAATAAAGATTGTTTAATTCCATGTACAGCTCAAGGGGTTATAGAAATATTAAAGCATAATGATTTAGATATAGATGGAAAAAATGTAGCTATAATTAATAGAAGTGACTTAGTAGGCAAACCATTAATGCATTTATTTCTTCAAAATAATGCAACGGTTACAGTTTGTCATTCACATACAAATAATTTGAAAGAGATATGTTTAAAATCAGATATTATAGTTATTGGTATAGGGCAACCAAACTTTTTAAAGAGTGATTTTATTAAAGAAGATGCAGTTATCTTAGATGTTGGTATAAATTTTTTAGATGATAAATTATGTGGCGATGTTGACTTTTTTGATTGTATAGAGAAATGCTCAAAAATAACAACAGTTCCAGGGGGAGTTGGGTTGCTGACAGTAACTAATTTGTTGAGCAATGTTGTAAAAGCTCACTCAATACAAGCAAATTAAAAATATTCACTGAAACAGTTAAATAAATGTAAATATTTATTATTATATTTGAAAAATCCTTAAGATGATTATATAATTAACATATAATTATGGAAAAAAATGGGACAAAAGGGGAATGGCTTTGGAAAAGTTATATAGCATTAAAGAATTATCACAAAAATTTAATGTTTCAGAGAAAAGTATTTATGAAGAATTAAGAAAGACAAAAGAATTAAATGAGAGTATTATTTATAAGAGTAAGAAAACATACTTAGACGAGTCAGGATTACAAATTTTAACTGAAATAATGTGTAAAGAAATTGAATCGGAAGAACAGGTTGTTGAAGATGAACCTAAGATTGAACAGATAGAGATGGTTACTGACTCTTCTGAGAATAATAGTGAAACTTTACATATTAATGGAGGACATTCGTTAGATAAAAAAAATCCAGATGAGTCAATAAGTCTTCTTACTGCACAAATTAAGGAAAAGGACAATCAAATTAAAAAGTTAATGTCTATAATTGAAAACAGTCAATCTCTTATGGAAAAAGATAGAGAACAATTGTTACAAGAAACGATGTACTATAAAACTTTAGAAATGCTTGAAGAAAGAGCATCAAAATTTGATGAGAATATTCCTTATTTAAGAAGTAAGTTAGATGCGAAGAAGAATTCAAAAAAATGGTGGAAGAAAAATTAATATTGATATGAAAAAACTCCTTATAAATATATGAAGGGGTTTTTCGTTTTAAGGAGGATATCTATTGTTAAAAAATATTGGAGTTATTTCGGATACTCACGGATTAATAAGAACAGAAGTATATGAATTTTTTAAAGATTGCGATCTTATTATACATGCAGGAGATATAGTGAAAGAAAGCACCATATATGAACTAGAATCCATATGTAAAGTTGAAGCTATTAGTGGAAATAATGATTTTATGTTAAATCAAAATATATATCCAGATTATAAAAAATTAAATTTGAATGGGAGTCTTAGTATATATGTCATACATGATTTGACTTATATGAATGAGGAATATACAAATTATGATATTGTGATACATGGACATACTCATAAACCATCAGAAGAATATATTAATGACACATTAATTTTAAATCCAGGAAGTTTTGGACCAAGAAGATTTTCTCTACCTATAAGCTTAGCAGTAGTGAACATTGAGAGTAAACCTCAAGTTAAATTTTTTAATATATAAAAAAAGGTCATATATCAAATAATTTACATGATATATGGCCTTTTTGTTTTTAAAATTTTATCCGAAATCAAAATCAGCTGAATCTAGATTTTCATTTTGAGTATTTTCTGTTTCAGAATTATTTGTTGTATTTGATTGGTTTGTAGTTTCATTATTGTTATTGTTGTTGTTAATATTATTAGAATCATTCCCTACTTCAGGAGTTGGATTTGGTGTTGGAATAGTAGGAGTTTCTTCAATTATCGGTGGATCAAATTTATCTGTATTTGTAGGTGGCGGTGTAGTATTTGTATTGTTATCATCTGTAGGTGGAGTAGTTTCAGTATTATTGTCAGTAGGTGGCGGTGTAGTATTTGTATTGTTATTATCTGCAGGTGGAGTAGTTTCAGCATTATTGTCAGTAGGTGGTGGTGTAGTATTTGTGTTGTTATTATCTGTGTTGTTATTATCTGCAGGTGGAGTAGTTTCAGTATTATTGTCAGTAGGTGGTGGTGTAGTATTTGTGTTGTTATTATCTGCAGGTGGAGTAGTTTCAGTATTATTGTCAGTAGGTGGCGGTGTAGTATTTGTATTGTTATTATCTGCAGGTGGTTTAGTAGTATCGTTTTTATCAAACCACTCTTCATCTGGATCTACACCATCTTGGTTTAAATTATCATTATTGTCAGGTAATTCATATGATCCATCATCGTATACTTTTGGTGCAACATATTTTTGATCACTTAAATATACGCTAGGAGTATATTTTCTGTTTAAGAACACACGAGTTTCTTTTAAATATTCAGGAGTACTTGCCGTTGCTATAGCTCCCGTCAATGAGTTAATAGTTACAGGAACGTGTATATCACAAGTATGAGTTGGAACAGTTCCTTTTACAAATATCTCTGTATAAACTTTACTTCCTCTAGGATCAGAAGAACAATATGGACCAGCTAATAATCCTGATACACTACAAATATTTGCTGACACAATATCTTGAGGTCTTGGAATATCTATAGGTGGTAGTGATTCATGAGCTTTAGCCATAATCTTTCCAAATAATGCACTTGCAGTAGATCCACTAAAAGGTTTGTTACCATATTTATCTTTAAGTTCTGTTGGCTTATCTGCTCCAATCCAAATAGCTGCAGACATATAAGGAGTTGTACCTGCGAACCATAAATCTTTATTGTTTTCAGTTGTACCTGTTTTACCAACTACAGGTATGTCATTAAATTTAGCAGGTTTAGAAGAATATCTTTCAACAGGACCTTTTAATAAATCATACATTATATAAGCAGTTTCAGGAGAAACAACTTGAGTTTTATCAGGTTTGTTTTCTAATATTACTTTACCATTTTTATCTACAACATGAGTGTAAGTAATAGGTTCAGTTAAAACACCACCATTTGCAAAAACGCTAAATGCTGAAGCTAAAATTAGTGAGTTACCACCATCTATATCAGTAGGATCATTATTAAATTGTCCTAAAGCTAATGTTGCAATACTACTCTCTGACTTTTTGTTGTAATGTAATCCAAATTTTTTACCATAATCTAAAGAGTTTTTAATTCCAACTGTATCGACTATTTTTATAGCTGATAAGTTGATAGATCTCTCAAGTGAGTATCTAATATTTGTGTATCCTATAAAGTTATTTTTAACTTCATTTGTCGGATCCCATCCTTCGTATTTATCAGATAATTCCTTAGATAAAGGAGAATCTTCAACTCCTGTTCCAGCATGACCTAATTTTAAGTCAATAAGAGGAGTGTAGGCTGTTAATGGTTTTGCTGTTGATCCGATAGAACGTAAGAATTTATCAGATGCAGCTCTGTTATACGAATTAGCATCTTGAGTTCCACGTCCACCAATAATTGTTTTAACATGACCAGTCTTAAAATCAATAACAACAGCAGACATCTGAGGTTGAATTATTCCATTTTCATCTGTCCACTCAGATAAATTTATATAGTTTGTTGCATTATCAAGTATGTTTTGAGCATGATCTTGCAAAGTTTTATCCATTGTAGTATAAATTTTAAGCCCATCATTTCTTAAATGCAACTTAATTTCTTCATCTGTATATCCATAAACTTCTTTTAAATCTTTAGTTAATTCTTCAACTACAGGTCTAGCAAACCACTCATAATTATAACTATCATTAAATTTTTTGATATTGAAACCAATTTGATCGTTGTTTATTTCTTCGACAGCTTTGTTATAATCCTCTTGACCAACATATCCAAGTTCAAGCATTTTATTTAAAACTGTCAATGCCCTATTTTTATAAAATTGACTCTCTGAAGAATTAATAGCACTTGAGTAATATCTTGTAGGATGTTGAGTTGATCCAGCTAGAAAGGCGGATTGTGCAAGAGTAAGATCTTTTGCATTTTTGGAAAAATACTGCAACGCCCCAGCTTCAACACCGTATGCATTACCCCCTACAAATATTGTGTTTAAGTATATTTCTAATATTTGATCTTTTGTTAATTGCTTTTCTAATTCTAAAGCTAAATAAATTTCACGTATTTTTCTAACTATGGATACTTCGTTAGTTAAAATAGTATTTTTAATAACTTGTTGTGTTAATGTAGAAGCTCCATGTAATCCTGTCTGTTTGTTTAGAATTTTTTTGATGTCAGTTATTACTGCACCTATTATACGTTGCACATCTATACCAGAGTGTTGGTAAAACCTTTCATCTTCTATAGCTATAAATGCATTACGTAAATGAAGAGGTATTTCGTCTAATGAAATAACGTATCTTTTTTCAGCTTTTAATACTTCATCCATAAACTCGCCATTAGCATCAAATAGTTGAGATGCTTGATCAAGATCAGTAACGGCTTCTATAGTTAATGGAGGAGAAGTCTTAATTATTGCAAAAGTAAATCCAAAAACAGAAAGTGCACCAATTAAAAATACTGACAATATGAAAATTAAAAATGTTGTTAGAATTTTTTTTGATTTCTTACTATTTTTATTGTTAATATTATTCTGAATAGTTTTAGTCTTGTTGTCTTCATTATTTAAGTTTGAACTATTGCTAGAATTATTATTATTTGACATATATTCCTCCCAGTAAATTCTTGCTCCTTGTTTGATTATACAATCCCTTAAATTATATAACTATCAAAAAAAAATGTAAATATGGCAATATCGAAACAAATGAAAAATTCAAAGATATTAAAGATATTTGTAATTATTTTTTATTTGACTTATATTTTTAATTCTTTCATGAAATTAATAATCTATACTTTTACAATGAATAATTCTTGAAAAAATAATTATAGCTTAGGAGTGATTTTATGATACATGGTGATATTAGTGGCGTTAAAAAAAGTTATCTTAATGAACTTGAAAAGTTACATGATATTAAAACAGATAAAAATTTAATTATCAGTGAAGAAATTTTATATAAGGTATGTGAAATAAGTTTAAAAATTAATAAAGAGATATGCATTGTTTTAGAAAGGTCTGGAGTTGTTCATAGCATTTCAATTGGAACAAGTAGTGATGCCAAAATTCATATCGATTTGAAAGAGAAGAAAAAATTAAGTGGATGTAGGGTAATTCATACGCATTTAAATGCATCACCTAAATTATCAAATGTTGATATTGCTAGTTTAAAAAATTTGAGATTGGATGCTATATCAGCTGTTAATATTACGAATGAAAAATTATTTGATGGATTTTCAATAGGAGTGCTTGGAAATTATGGAGAAAATTATGAAGGAAATGGATATGAAGAATATATTTTTTCAGATTTAGAAAATTATTTGAATTTTGACATTTTTACAAAGATACAAGAGATAGAGAAAAATTTTAAACTTGAAATATATAAAAATAAAATTGAAGATAATTGCGTTTTGATAGGATGTGACACTTTAGAGAGTCTTGAAGAATTAAAAGAGTTGGCTTATGCTTGCAGTATAAATGTTGATGATACATTTTTTCAAAAAAGAGATAAGGCTGACTCGATGTATTACATAGGTAAGGGAAAGATTAAAGAAATAATAAATTCTATTTATCATAGAAACATAAAATTGTTGATTTTCGACGATGATTTATCAGGATCACAAATACGTGCTCTTGAAGAGATATCAGGAATTAGAGTTATAGATAGGACGACTTTAATTTTAGAAATATTTGCAAGAAGGGCGAAATCTAAAGTTTCTAAATATCAAGTTGAATTGGCTGTATTGAAGTACAAATATTCAAGACTTAGAGGATTAAATACTGATTTAAATAGAACGTCAGGTGGTATAGGCTTAAGAGGAGGATCAGGAGAAACTAAACTTGAAACGGATAGAAGATATATAAGAAGCAGAATTGATTATTTGAAGAAAGAAATTGAAAAAATAAAGTTAGAGAGAAGTGTACAAAGGGACGCAAGGATAAAGAACAATATACCACAAGTATCAATAGTAGGATATACAAATGCAGGTAAATCCACATTAAGAAATTATATTTATATGACATCTAATGAAGGTGAAACAGAGTTAGATAAAAAACTTGTGTTTGAAGCCGATATGTTATTTGCAACATTGGATACAACTGTCAGGAAGATTTTATTACCGAGAAAGACCATAATTTCTTTAACTGACACGGTTGGTTTCATTAAAAAATTGCCACATGATTTGGTGGATGCATTTAAATCGACATTGGAGGAGGTTATTTATAGTAATTTACTTTTGCATGTAGTAGATTCTTCTTCTAGTAATTTTGAAATTGAAATAGATACAACTGATAATGTTTTGAAAGAAATTGGAATTAAAAATTTAAATAGGATACTGATATTTAATAAAGTAGACAAATTAAAAGATGAGGAATTAGAGGAATTTAAAATAAAAATACACAGACTATATCCTAATGAAAAATCAATATTTATTTCTGCATTTAATGGATTTAACATAGATAGCTTATTGAACTTGATTGAGGAAACATTAAGCTTGGAATATAAAAACGTGTCATTATTGATTCCATACTCGGATTATTCAATATTAAACATTATCTATAAGGATTACAAAATTATACAAGAGAAACATTTGGATAATGGAACATTTGTTAATTTTGATGTACCAAAAAGTAAGCTAAATAGATTTAAAAAATATATTATTGAAGGTTTGGAGAATTAGAAATTGGATTACAAAACTATAATAGGTGAAACAGAATACAAGTTTGAAGAAAAGAAATCTATTTTTATAGGATACATTAAGCATATTGAGTCAGAATATGAGGCTAAAAAATTTATAGATGATATAAAGACTAAGCATCATGAAGCTAGGCACAATGTTTATGCTTATGTAATTGGTAATGATATGTTGATTCAAAGATATACAGATGATGGAGAGCCACGAGGTACGGCAGGAATACCAATAATAGAATTAATTAAGAAAAGAGGATTAACAGATATTATTGTTGTAGTAACAAGGTATTTCGGAGGAATTCTTTTAGGTGTTGGAGGATTGACTAGGGCTTATGTAAATGGTGCCAGTGGAGTGATCGATAAAGCGAAGATAGTTGATAGAGTTTTAGGTAAAGAAATCTCAATAATTGTTCCGTATGAGATTATTGGAAAATTACAGTACTTTTTTGATGTAAATAAAATTCATGTAGATAATGTTTTATATGAAGAAAAGGTTATATTTAAAGTTAGAATTGAAAAAATTATTGTAAATAAGCTTTTATCCGATATAACTGATCTAACTTCGAATAATTTTGATGTTGAAATTAGCGATGATGTTATGTATTTTAAAAATGAGGGAAGATATTTTTTAAATAATGAGATTCAATAATAAATTAGGAGAATTAATTATGGAGTTAAATGATTCAAGAGTTAATCTAGAAGAGCTGAAAATAATAATAAAAAATTTCGAGTCAGAACGTGGATGGGATAAGTTTAGGAATCCTAAAGATCTTAGCATGAGTATAGCAATCGAAGCAGCAGAACTTATGGAAATATTTCAGTGGGATACAACCGACGAAGCAAATAACATTAAAAATAGCGATAAATTTGAACATTTCTGTGAAGAATTAGCAGATGTTATGATATATTCAATTTCTTTGGCTAATAGCTTGGATATTGATTTGTACAAGAATATAATGGAAAAATTACGTAAAAATTCTATAAAATATCCTAAGAAAAAATAAGGAGGAGAAATAATGTCAGGACATAGTAAATGGCATAATATACAAGCGAGAAAGAGTAAAGTTGATTCGAAAAGATCAAAAATTTTCACAAAACTTGTAAAAGAGATATCTGTTGCAGCGAAAATGGGAGGATCAAGTATCGAAGGAAATTCGAAACTTAAAGATGCTATAGAAAAGGCACAATATAATAATATTCCTAAAGAAACAATAGAGAGAGCTATTAAGAAAGGGGCAGGAGAATTAAGCGGGGATAATTATGAAAATTTAGTTTACGAAGGCTATGGACCATTTGGAGTTGCAGTCATAGTTAAAGCGTTGACCGATAATAAAAATAGAACTGCAGGTAATGTAAGACATATATTTTCTAAATTTTCTGGAAATCTTGGATCTAGTGGTTGTGTCAGTTATATGTTTAAAGAAGTTGGTGAGATTGTAGTCGATAGTTCTCAAGATATTAGTGAAGATGAGATAATGGAAATTGCTTTTAATTGTGGTGCTGATGATTTTCAAACTCACGAAAGTGATAATGTTTATGTAATTAAGAGTAGTGTTGAAAATTTTAAAAAAATAAAGGAGGAGCTTGAATCTGAAAATATTGATTTTTTAGAAGCTGAAGTAATGTTGCAAGCAGATACAAATGTTTTTTTGGATTCTGATGAGAAAATTAATATAATAGAAAAGTTTATAGATGCATTAGAAGATGATGATGATGTTCAAGAAGTTTTTTGTAATGCAGAATATGAAATTGATAATTAAAAATTTAAAGTGTATTAAATCTTCAATACACTTTTTTCATTTTTTATCTAAATATGTATAAAAATTAAATATTTTATACATAATCCTAACAAGGAGTGAGAAAGAATGAAAAATAAATTTTTAAATAACAAAAACAATTTCATAATACTGGGAATAATTTGTATATCTATATTAGTTTTTTTAAGTGCTTACATGATAACATATAAAAATATTAATTTTAAAGGTGACACTAACTTTGTTAATAAGAATAGTTATGAAACAATATCTAAAAATGGAACTAGAGATCTTGTTATAGTAACTCAAAATGATGATGGGGAGTTTATGGAAAAAAATAGAATAAAGTTAGAGTTAACGGATATTAATAAAATTCTTACGGATATGTATTCTATGGATAAGTATGATATAGTTGATTTCAATGATAAATCTATCATCTTAAAAGAAAAGGATACAAACAATTTTAATCCCAATATGTACTATATAGGAGAGAAAAATGGATATATAACTGTATTTAAATCAGATAAAAATGGAAAATTATTTATTGAAAATGAAAAAATAGATATAAGTAGTAAGAAAGTAGATTCTTTACCTGCGATAGACAGAAATTTGGTATTAAATTATCAATTAACTTCAGAAAACAGGGATGAAATGCAGTACATATTGAGTGAACTTGAAACTTAGCCAATTTAATTAAGTTTAGTTGAAAAAAGTTATTACGAGTGTTAAATTAATATTAAAATAATTAATTTCAAAATTTGAAAAGGTTATGATGTATGTACGAGTATATAGAGGGAATTTATAAAGGTTTAAATAAAGACTATGTAATTATAGAAAATAATGGTATAGGATATAAAATTTTTACATCGGGAAATAGTATTTGCTCGATGCCAGATATAGATAAAAAGATTAAACTTTACGTTGAACAAATAGTTAGAGAAGATTTTATAGGTTTGTATGGGTTTATAAATCATGATGAATTAGATATGTTTTTAAAATTAATAAATATAAGTGGAATCGGAGCTAAAGCTGCTTTGTCAATATTGTCGATTAATACTGTTGATACACTTAAAGAGGCTATTTATTATTCTGATGAATCTATGTTGATGAAAGCAAATGGTGTTGGAAAAAAAACAGCACAGCGAATAATACTTGAATTAAAGGATAAGATTGTGCTAGGAAGTTATGATAAGGTGAGTGAAATTATTGTTGATCACAAATCCAATGATATTTTATCCGAATCGAAGGAGGCGTTATTATCTTTGGGGTTTGATGATAAAAGTGTAAATAAAGTGTTAAATGAAGTAGTGAAAAAATTTCCTTATGAGCCGCTGGAATTTATAATAAAAGAGTGCTTGAAAAATTTAATGAGGTGATGTTATGGATGACAGATTGGTTAACACATCATTTTCTATAAATGATTCAAAAGAATATAGTTTAAGACCTGTAAGCTTTGATGAATATATAGGACAGGGTAAGGTTAAGAATAATTTAAAAGTGTTTATTGAAGCAGCCAATATTAGAGGTGACTCATTAGATCATGTTTTATTTTATGGTCCACCTGGACTTGGTAAAACTACGCTTGCTACCATTATTTCTAAAGAAATGAATAGTAACATTAAGATAACCTCAGCTCCCGCTATAGAAAAAATAGGAGATTTAGCAGCAATATTAACATCTCTTGAAGAGAAGGAAGTACTGTTTATAGATGAAATACATAGATTGAGTCGTACGGTTGAAGAAATTTTATATAGTGCCATGGAAGATTATGCCCTGGATATAATTATTGGTAAAGGTCCACAAGCTAAATCGATAAGAATAGATTTAGCTAGGTTTACTTTAGTCGGAGCAACTACTAGATTGGGACTTTTAACGCCCCCTTTGAGAGATAGATTTGGTGTATTACTGGCAATGGATTATTATACAAATGATGAGTTGAGGGAAATAATAGTTAGGTCATCTCGAATTTTATTTATTGATATAACTGATGAGGCAGCTATTGAAATAGCGAAACGTTCTCGAGGTACGCCAAGGGTTGCTAATAGAATTTTAAAAAGAGTTCGTGACTTTGCACAAGTTAAAAAAAACAATTTTGTTGATCTAGAATTGGTTAGATATGCATTAGATCTTTTGGAAATCGATGAGTTTGGACTAGATAAAATAGATAGGAGAATTTTATATGCTTTAGTTTTTAATTTTAAAGGAGGACCTACAGGGATTGAAACTATAGCACATTTCTTGTCAGAAGAAACCAGCACTTTGGAAGATGTTTATGAACCTTTTCTTATACAACAAGGTTTTATTATTAGAACATCAAGAGGTAGAGTAGCAACTGATAAGACTTACAAATATTTTAATATTAATAGATAATATGAGGTAATTTATGGATATAGCTTTATTTGATTTTGATTTACCAGAAAGACTTATAGCCCAGAAACCATTAAAGAACAGAGATGCATCTAAGTTAATGGTTGTTGATAGAAAGAACGGAAATATTGTACATAGTGAGTTTGTAAATGTAATTAATTATATGAATAAAGATGATGTATTGGTTTTAAATGATACGAGAGTTTTTCCGGCTAGAATTTATGGAGAAAGCAGTTATGGTGGAAAGATAGAAGTTCTATTAGTTAAAAATATAGAAGGTAAAATTTGGGAAGTTATGTGTAAACCTGGGAAGAGAGCTTTAGTTGGCAAAAAATTTCATTTTATAAATGGTAAAATTGAAATGGAAGTAATAGGTATAAATCCAGATGGTAATAGGATTGTTAATTTTACTTATGATGGGGAAATATATGATATTTTAAATAAAAATGGAACCATTCCATTACCACCATACATAAAAGATGTGTTGGAAGATAAAGAAAAGTATCAAACTGTTTATTCGAATAAAATAGGATCAATTGCTGCTCCTACAGCAGGACTCCATTTTACAAATGAATTATTGCTTAAAATAAGAAATAAAGGTGTAAAAATTGTATATATAACTTTGCATGTTGGATTGGGTACTTTTTTGCCAGTTAAGACAAATGATATAGATAATCATAATATGCACTCTGAGTATTATGAAATTAGCAATGAAGCTGCGGAGTTTATTAATTTAGCAAAATCTAAAGGAAATAAAATTGTATCTGTTGGAACTACAACTGTTAGGGTACTTGAAACTGTATTTAGTAAAAATGGTAAATGTGTAGGAGAAAAGGGATATACAGATATTTTTATAAAACCTGGATATAAGTTTAGCGCTGTTGACTCTCTAATAACTAATTTTCATTTACCTAAATCTACGCTTATTATATTAATTAGTGCATTTTATAACAGAGAAAAAATATTGACTGCTTATGAAGAAGCAATATTAAATGAGTATCGATTTTTTAGTTTTGGTGATAGTATGATTATAATTTAATCCAGATATGTTTTTTGAGAGGAGTATTTATGTATAAATTATTGAATGTAGATGGTAGGGCTAGACGTGGTGAATTTAAGACAGTACATGGTACAATTCAAACGCCGGTTTTCATGAATGTTGGTACGCAAGGGGTTGTTAAAGGTGCAGTTTCAACTATGGATTTAAATAAAATAGATTGTCAAGTTGAATTATCCAATACATATCATTTGCATCTTAGACCTGGTGATGAAAATATAAAAAAAATGGGAGGACTACATAAATTTATTAATTGGAACAAACCAATTTTAACTGATTCTGGTGGTTTTCAAATTTTTTCACTTTCTAAATTTAGAAAAATAACAGAAGAGCGAGTAGAGTTTAATTCACACTTAGATGGCAAAAAAATTTTTATTGGACCAGAAGAGAGTATGAAAATACAAAGTAATTTGGCTTCTACAATAGCGATGGCATTTGATGAGTGTATACCAAATCCTTCCGAAAGAAGTTATGTTATTGATTCTGTTTTTCGTACTACTAGATGGCTAAAGAGATGTATTGCTGAAATGGACAGGTTAAATAAGATGGATGATACCATTAATCCTAATCAACTTTTATTTGGAATTAATCAAGGTGGTGTATATTCTGATATAAGAATTGAACATGCTAAACAAATTTCCGATTTAGATTTGCCTGGGTATGCTATAGGTGGATTGGCAGTTGGTGAAACGAAAGAAGAAATGTATCATATTATAGATGAAGTAGTTCCATATTTACCAAAACATAAGCCAATATATTTAATGGGTGTAGGTACTCCTGAAAATATTTTAGAATCGATATATAGAGGTGTTGATTTCTTTGATTGTGTTTTGCCAGCAAGGAATGGGAGGCATGGACAACTTTTTACTAGTACAGGCAAAATAAATTTAATTAATAAAAAATTTGAACTTGATGATAGACCTATTGATGAAAAATGTTCTTGTGAGGCATGTGAAAATTATTCTAGAGCATACATACGTCATCTATTTAAATCTAAGGAAATGTTATCCATGAGATTATGTGTATTGCATAATTTGAATTTTTATAATAAACTATTAGAAGAGAGTAGAAAAGCTATTGAATTAAATCAATTCTCTAATTTCAAGAATCAAAAGTTTAGAGAATGGGGAATACACTAAAAGGAGATTTTTATGAGTTCTTTTGTTAACCTACTTATACCTATAGGGTTTTTAATAATTTTATATGTAATAATGATACTTCCAGAAACAAGAAGAAGAAAGAAGTATCAATCAATGTTGGATAATATAAAAGTTAATGATAAGGTTGTTACTAGAGGTGGAATTGTTGCTAAAGTTATTTCAATAGATAATGATAAAAATGAAGTGGTTTTAGAAACAGGTCCAGATAAAACAAGATTAACTTTTTTGAAAAATTCTATAGGAACGATTGCTTCAGAATCTATAGAAAAAATTGAAAATGAGTCTAATAATGCGTAACACAGAAGGGAAAGTTAATTCAGGCTTTCCTTTTTTTATTTATATTTTCAGCATACATTGTAATTATAAATAAAAAATGTTACAATAGTATCAATTTTTATTATAAGGAGATATTGATTAAATGTTATTTAAAAAAATATCAAAGTTACTTTTAAGTGTTATGGTTGGACTAGTTTTAGTACCTAATTCTATTAATGTTATGGCTAGTGAAGTTGCAAATAATATGCAAAATTCTGTTGTTTCAAAGAATAAAAATGATAGAAATCCTTCAGAATCAAAACCAATAGAAATTACATCTGAAACAAGTGAAGAAGATTTTATTAAAGGAATAAATGACAATGGGTCTTTGATTATAATAGGACAAGTTAAATTAACTAAAAAAATTGTTGATGCTATTGAAGAAAAAACAAAAAAAGAAGAACTTGTAGAGATCTTAATTAGTAATAATAGTTCCTTAGTAATAGGTGATGATGTTACTAGTTTAAATGTTAATGATTTATTAGAAGTAACAAGAGATGATGAAGTGAAAGGTCCTTTAATAAGAATAGAAACTAATAATCCTTTAAATATTAGTGGGATGTTGGTTTCAAATAAGGATTTAAATGAACCGATGTTTGATATAGCTTCTAATACACAAGTTACATTTAATTCATGTAAATTTAATGAGGGTATTTTGAATCTTGATCAATTGAAAGACGGAATTAAATTTGATTTTACAAGTAAAGTTATTGGACAAGATTCTATAACTTTATCTGGTTTATTAAATACATCTATTGAATTGGATAATTTGGATGTTCAAATTACAATTGGACATATAGCTATTTCACAGCAAGCAATGGAACAAACGGCTAAAGTTGACAAAATAGGTAATGGTGAATATAAAATTGAAGACTTAACTTTTAACGATTTACAAAGTGGATACAGTTGTTTTGTTGGTATTGCTCTTAAAGGTACAGATAAACAAAATAATGAATATTTTATAAGTGAAGCAGATGGATTATTAGATATTACGTTTAATACACAACTTAATACATTTAATTTTGAAAGGTCAAGACTTGATTCAAATAGTGTAACTTTTGATGTTTTTTTTGGAACAAATGGTAATGATAAAAATGGGAATAAACAATATCCGTTAACTCTTGAGATTAGAGAAGAATCTGGAACTGTTAAGGAAAAACTTGTTTTAGACGGAGCAGAACATAAAAAGCAATCATATACGATAAATAATTTATCTCAAAATACAAATTATATTGCTGCTTTATTTGATAATTTGGGTAATGAAATTTCTAGACAAACATTTAAAACTTTAGAATCAAGCTCTGGAACATCTTCTAATAATATGACTAATAATAAAACTGAGATATTAAGTATAACATCTACTGATATAACTAGGTCAGATATATCAGATACAAGTATTTCAATTCTTTTAAGCAACCAAACTTTAATAGATAGATTTAAGAAAGCTAAAGATATTTCTATTAATACTAAAGGAATAAAAGTATCATTTGATGGTACATCTAGACTTAAATTAGAAGGACTTGTTCCAAGTAAGATATACAAAAATCTTACTATAACTTATAAGGATGAAAATTCTGTTAATCAAACTATTGATATATCACAGTTCAAAACAAAAGGTGGTATTGATAAAGTAAGAGATTTTGTAGCTGAAGTATATGGAAATGCTTTAGATAGAGATGCTGATGAGGTGGGATTTGCTTATTGGGTAAATGAAATTGGAAATAAGACTGTATCACCTAAAAGTTTTGTAATAAACCTCTTATCTGAGAATGAATTTACTAATAAAAACAAAACAGTTGATGATAAAATAAAAGGTCTTTATCGAGTGATAGTTAATCGTGAGCCTGATGATGCTGGATTTGAATTTTGGACTAATCGTTATAAAGAGTTATTTGCTGAAGAAAATGATGATTCATCAGTCTTAATTAAGATTGCAAACGAAATGGTAAATTCAGATGAGTTTGATAAAAAAGTGAAATTTTTATTTGATGATTCTAATCCACAATCTACTACAGAAACAGAAAAGATTTAATAGATAAAATTGTAATAAGGTTCGATAGTAATATTTAATTCTATCGAACTTTTTATATAGTTTTATGAAAATAATAATTCTAGATGTAAAGAATTAAATATGTTATAATTTTGGGGAGTTTATTTTTGGAGGTAATTTTAGTGAAACATATTAAAATTTTAGTTAAAAATACTATAAAAGATACTATAAAAGATACAAATTGTAAAGAATGTGCAAATTCTTGCCAATCTGCGTGTAAGACCTCTTGTACAGTAGCAAATATAGTTTGTGAAAAATAATTGAGCATAAATTACAATTTGTCAACCTATATGACAGATAATTTTTGGAAGTATTGAAATAGGCTGATTTGATCGGTCTATTTATTTTTTATATGATTACGGAGGTAAAGTATTATGGAATTGATTCACAAATTTTTTATAGATGATTTAAGATATGTTTTAGATGTTAACACAGGATCTCTTATGGAAATTGATGAAATTACTTATGATGTATTGGGATCGGACAAGCCACTTACATTAAATGAAGCTATGGACAAATTTGGAGATAAATACTTAAAACAAGATTTAGATGAAGTTTTATTAGAGATACAAGAATTGATTAATGATAATGTTTTGTATACGAAAGATATGTATGAAGAGAAGGTAAGAATAAATAATGAGCAAGAATATATGAAAGCAATGTGCTTAAATGTCGTTCATGATTGTAATTTAAAGTGTAAATATTGTTTTGCAGATGAAGGCGAATATAAAGGAAAAAGAGAAATAATGACTCTAGATGTTGCTAAGAGAGCGTTAGATTTTTTGATAAGCCAAAGTGGTCCAAGATATAACATCGAAGTTGATTTATTTGGTGGTGAACCACTTATGGCATTTGATATGATAAAGAAATTAGTAGAATACGCAAGAAGTATAGAGAAGAAAGTTAATAAAAACATAAGATTTACACTAACAACAAATGGAATTTTATTAAACGATGAAATTAGTGAATATTTAAATAAAAATATGAAAAATATAATATTGTCAATAGATGGTAGAAAAGAAGTTAATGACAATATGAGATTGACAGCGGTAGGAACTGGGTCTTACGATATTATAATTGATAAGATTAAGAAACTTGTAGATGGGAGAGAGGAAGGTCAGGAATACTATGTAAGAGGCACTTATACGCATCAAAATTTAGATTTTTCAAATGATTTTTTACATTTAGTTGATAAAGGATTTAAGGAAATTTCTCTTGAACCAGTTGTTGTAAAAGAAAATGAGGAAATATCCATACGCTTTGAAGATTTAGAACAAATTTATGATGAGTATGATAAAATTTATAGATATTTGAGAGATTCTATTGATGAAGGTAAAAAGGTTAATTTTTATCATTATAATATAAATTTACAAGGAGGTCCTTGTGTATACAAAAGAGTTTCTGCATGTGGTGCTGGATTCGAATATATAGCTGTTACTCCAAGTGGTGATATTTATCCATGCCATCAATTTGTTGGTAAGAGAGAGTTTGTTATTGGAAATATAAATTCTTTGTATAAGGATAAAATATCAGAACCCCAAATTATAAATGAATTTAAAGAAGCTAATATATATAAAAAGGAAGATTGTAATAAGTGTTGGGCTAGATTTTATTGTAGTGGAGGATGTCAGGCTAATAATCATGAATTTACAAATTCTATATTAAATCCATATAAAATAGGATGTAAGTTACAGAAAAAAAGAATTGAAATGGCTATAGCATTAAAAGCATATGAAAAGTCTAAGGAAAAAGTGACTAGTTAATAAAATTATTATTACTATAGGATAAGTCTATTTGAGGAGGTACATTGTGAAAAAAGATAAACTTACTTCGAAAGGATCCTCACTATTTATTTTTATTTTAGTGTTATTATTATTTTTATTTTGTACATTTTGGGGATTTAAGGGATTTGAAATTTTAGGATACAAATTTAAGAATTTTAATGATTCTATACTAAAGGGATTAGATCTTCAGGGTGGAGTTTCTGTTTTACAAGAAATAGTTGATGAAAATGTAACCAAAGAAACACTTCAAAATACTAGAGAGTTATTATCTTTAAGAGTTAATAAATTTGGACTGAGCGAACCTGTTGTTACTATAGAGGGAAGTAATCGTATAAGAATTGATCTTGCGGGTGAATTTGATTCTAATGATATAGTTAAAACTCTGACATCTACGGGTCAATTAAATTTTAAAGATGAAGAAGGAAATGTACTGCTCACTGGTAGCGATGTTAAAAATGCTACTGCAGTTTTAACGCAAGATGGGAAAGCAATAATACAACTAAAATTTACTGATGAAGGCACGAAAAAATTTGCTGAAGCCACAGGTAAAAATATAAATAAAATTATAGAAATAAGTATGGACGACCAGATATTAACAAAGCCTGTGGTTAATACTCAAATAACTGATGGAGAAGCAGTAATAGAAGGATCAATGAGTTTTGAAGAGGCTAATAAAATTGCAAGTATTATTCAATCAGGAGCATTGCCAGTTACACTTAATACTATATCTGTGAATAAGGTTGGTCCGACATTAGGAGCAGAATCTCTTCCAAATACAATAAAGGCTGGTTTAATAGGATTTGTTTTTATATTAATCATTATGTTTATTAGATATAGATTTCCTGGAATTATTTCCGTATTTTCTTTAGCGATATATATGATCTTGTTTTTATTTGTATTTGCAATTATAGGTGCTGTACTGACATTGCCAGGTATAGCTGGTATATTATTAACTTTGGGAATGGCTATTGATTCTAATATTTTGATATTTGAGAGAATAAGGGAAGAATTAACAAAGGGAAAGTCAGTTAAAGTATCTATCAAAATCGGTTTTGATAAGGCTATGAATTCTATCCTAGACTCTAACATTACAACTATAATAGCAGGTCTAGTTTTATATTTTATTGGTACAGGTAGTGTAAAAGGTTTTGCAACAACTCTACTAATAGGTATAGTTCTAAGTATGTTTAGTTCTATAGTTATAACTAGATTTTTGATTAAGCTTTTCTATAATATGGGATTAAGATCTAAGAGGAGCTACGGATTTGATGAAAATGAACATAAGAAAAGTAAAGGAGTGATTATAGATGAACATAATGAAAAAATATAAAATATGGTTTTCTATATCTATAATTACCGTATTAATCGGTGTTGCTATGTTTTTTTATAGAGGAATAAATATAGGTATTGATTTTGTTGGCGGAACAACGGTATTAATAGATATTGGAAAAGAGTTTGATAAGTCAGAAGTGGATGAAATATTAGCAAAATATTCTCAAGATGCTGTTTCAAAAAAGATTAATGGAACTCAAGTTGAAGTTAGGAGTAAAAATTTTGAAACTGATAAAGTTGTTAGTTTTTTTAATGAACTTAAAACAAAATATTCATTAGAGGATTCAAATTTATTACATCAAACTGAAATAAGTGGATCAATAGGAAAAGAACTTACTTTAAGAGCTTTGATAGCCCTGGCAATAGCCACATTAGGAATGCTTATTTATATAATTATTAGATTTGAAATTTATTTTGGTATCGCTGCAATAATAGCATTGATACATGATGTTTTGATAACATTAAGTGCATATTCTATATTTATGGTTCCGATAAATTCTCCATTTATAGCATCAGTATTAACGATAGTTGGATATTCAATTAATGACACTATAGTTATATTTGATAGAATAAGAGAAAATAGGAAATTGCATACAGGAAAATCTAATGACTATATTGCAAATTTGAGTATAAAGCAAAGTTTAGTTAGATGTATTAATACATCTGTTACAACTATTATCATAGTGCTTTGTGTTTATATTTTTGTACCTAGTGTAAGGGAATTTTCATTTCCCATATTAATTGGAATAATTTCAGGCACATATTCGTCTATCTTTATTGCTACACCGTTATGGGTAATGTTGGCTTCTAAAGGAAATAGAAAATTAAATAAATAAATGTTAAATTGTAGATAGATTATTTGATAGTCGATAATCTATCTATTATTTTTGTTAAATATATTGTAAAAATTAACATTGTAAATTATAATTGAACTTGTTTTTCTAGTGATTTGGAGGATTATATTTATGGAAAATTATCGTGATTTTGTTTTTGAAAAGGGATATATTGGTGATAATTATAATCCTTTTAAAATTAATGGTATAAAAGAAGTAATTGATATAATTGATGATTTGATCAGTAAACATACTAATATATTAATTTATGCTCCAGGAACATTGGATGGCGTATTATCTACATCCATTTTAATATTAGCATTACGATATTTGAAATTAAATGTATATCATTATATTTACGATGATACACAAGAGTTTGATGAGAAACAGTTTAACGATCATGTTGAATTTATGAGGATAGACATAGTGTTTTCATTAAATAAAATTATAGATAAAGATTTATCTATAAAAGTTATAAATATTTCAAATAAAGAAACAGATATATTAAATTCTTCAAGATATATATTGATAAATCCATATTCAGATGATTGTATATATTCATTTAAAGATTTAACGTTACCAGCATTAACTTATAAAATTTTAGAAGGTATTAGTAGATTTTATAATTTAAAGAGTATGGTCAAGTTTTTAGATTTAGTTTTTATAAGTTTATTTAATGATAATGTTAAAGTGTATGGTGAGAATTATAAGCTTTTAAAAGAAGGATCTTATTTTTTGAAAAATACTAAGAATTATGGATTATGTGAGCTTGTTAAAACTTGCTCTAATAATATAACTATTAATGAATTAATTAATTTTATTGATCCGGAATATATAAATAAAAATAAGATTACAAATGCAAAATTAATAGTTGAATTACTTACAGTATCAAATTCTTTGAAGGCTAATCAAATATGTAAATATTTGATTAAAGAGGTGAATTATAAAATGGAGGAAAAATCATGGATTTAAAAAGAAGTATAGAAATTATTGAAGATTTCCCTAAAAAAGGAATAAGCTTTAAAGATATAACAACTCTTATACGGGATGGGAAAACACTAAAATATACTATAGATTTAATTGTTGATAATTTGAAAAATAAAAATATAGATTTGATAGTTGCACCAGAAGCTAGAGGATTTATATTTGGAATGCCTGTTGCGTATGCTTTAGGAATTGGGTTTGTACCTGTAAGGAAAAAGGGTAAATTGCCTGGTAAGACTATAGAGGTAAGTTATGGCTTAGAGTATGGGAAAGATACATTAGAGATACATAAAGATGCATTTGAAAATAATCCAAGAGTTGCTATAATTGATGATTTATTAGCCACAGGTGGAACAATTAAAGCTGTGGCAGATCTAGTAGAGAAAGCCGGGGGCAAAGTTGTAGAATTAGATTTTGTTATAGAACTAGAAAAAATTGGTGGAAGAGATGTTTTGAAAGATTATAATGTTAATTCATTTGTAAAATATGATGTGTAGTTGTAATTTTGAATTATATGTATTATAATTATTCAAATACAAATTTTATAATTTAATATATGTTTTAAGGGAGTTTCAATAATATTTGATCTCCCTAAATTACTATATTTTCAAGGGGTTGTTATGTATCAAAAACTAGAGTTTATAATAAGTAGATTAAGTAGTGAAAATAGAGAGTTAATAATAACAGCATTTAATTTTGCTTTTAATGCGCACATAAATCAAAAAAGAATAGATGGTGAACCTTATATAGTGCATCCTCTTGAAGTTGCGTACATTTTATCAGAGATGAATTTAGATGTAAATACTATAATAGGTGGTCTTTTACATGATGTTATTGAGGATACTGAGTTTACGTATTCGGATATATCAGCAACTTTTGGTGAAGAAGTTGCTATCTTAGTTGAAGGGGTTTCCAAATTAGATAAAATAAATTATAAAACAAAAGAGGAAGCTCAGGCTGACAATATTAGAAAAATGCTGATGGCTATGACAAAAGATATTAGGGTTATTTTAATTAAATTAGCAGATAGACTACATAATATGAGAACCCTAAAATATTTATCTGAGTATAAACAGCAAGAAAAGTCTAAGGAAACATTAAATATATTTGTACCATTAGCTCATAGACTTGGAATAAGTAAGATAAAGTGGGAATTAGAAGATTTATCTTTTAGATATTTGAATCCGGATGAATATTATCGAATAGCTAAATTGGTTTCTGAAAAAAGGGATGATAGGGAAAAATTAACTAATGAAATAATAAAAGAGTTTAAAGAAGTTTTAAATCAATCTGATGTAAATGCTGTTATTGAGGGCAGACCTAAACATTTGTATAGCATATATAAAAAATTAATTCAGAAGAATAAAACTATAGATGAAATTTTTGATTTGATAGCCATAAGAGTTATTGTTGACAGTATAAAAGATTGTTATGTGGCTTTAGGATTAGCACATGAAAAATATAATCCAATTTCTAATAAATTTAAGGATTATATAGCGATGCCTAAGTCGAATAATTATCAATCTCTTCATACTACAGTACTTACAAAAGGCGGAAAACCTTTTGAAATACAAATCAGAACAAAAAAAATGCATAAAGTTGCAGAATTAGGAATAGCAGCTCATTTTAAATATAAAGAGCAAACAGATACAAAAGATCGTTTTGATGAAAAATTTGTATGGATTAGAGAAGTTGTAGAGTGGCTTACTGAAACAAAAAACCCAACAGAAGCTATGGAAAATTTTAAAACTGATTTGATATTTCAAGAAATATTCGTTTTCACTCCTAAAGGTAAAGTTATAGCATTACCTATTGGATCTACACCCGTAGATTTTGCTTTTAGGATTCATACAGATGTAGGGTATAGATGTGAAGGAGCTAGAGTTAATAATAAAATTGTTACTTTAGATCATATATTAGAAACAGGTAATATCGTTGAAATTATTACATCTAAACAGATAAAAGGTCCAAGTATAGATTGGTTAGGATTTGTTAAGAGCAATCATACTAAAAGTAAAATACGTCAATGGTTTAATAGAATAACTAAAGAAGACAATGTTTACAGGGGAAAATATTTATTTGAAAAAGAGTGTAAAAAAAGATCTATACGATTAAATGATGTACTTATTAGTAAATTATTAAAGATTTTATCTTTATCTAGTTTAGACGAATTATATTTTAATTTGGGCATAGGTAATATAACTTTTAATCTTGTATTGTCTAAGATATCTGAATTATTATCAGAAAATATTATAGATAAGAAAAATGATAAAAAAGAATATAATATAATATATAAAAAATATAATTCATGCAAATCTAGCTATAAAGATGAAATATTGATAGAAGGTCAGAGTAATTTATTAATCAAATTTGCTAAATGTTGTACTCCGGTTTGTGGAGATGAAATATTAGGATTTATAACTAGAGGTAAAGGTATAACTGTGCATAGGAGTGACTGTAAAAACATAATTAAATGTTCAGATAAAGAGAGACTCATAGATTTAGATTGGTATAATATTGCTAATAGAAAATATGATGTAGATATATGTGTAACCTTTAGGAATGTGAAGTCATCTATTATTGAAGATGTTTCAAAATTTGTTAAAAGTTTTAATATTTATATTAGAAGTATTAATTTTAGGGAACTTGATTCTGAGATATCCAGAATAGATATTAGGATTAATATTGATTCAAGAGAAAAACTTGATAAACTTATATCATCTTTGAAAAGTGTTAAGGGAGTATATAATGTATTTAGACCAAATACAAATATTAATTAACTTGAATAGATATATTATAAATTGTTGATTATTCTATTTTGGAGGTAAAATTGTGAGAGATATTAATGTTTATAGAATTCCGTTGGGTAGTTACGATTGTAATTGTTATTTAGTTCATAATATAATTAATAATAATACTATTGTTATCGATTGTGGTGATGGAGAAGGATTGGTTAACTATATTGAAAAAAATAATCTTAATTTAAATATGAAATATGGATTACTTACGCATGGACATTTTGATCATACTAATGGGGTAGAATATATGCAACAACATTTTGGCACAACATTTTTTATGGCTTTACCAGATATGCAAGCTCAACATGAAGAACCATATTTATTTACAAAATTGAATCATATAAATCCTATATATGATAATTCAGTTTTAAATTTTGATGGTGTTATTGTGAATGTAATATCTACCCCTGGTCATACCTTAGGGAGTGTAACTTATAGAATTGGTGATTTGATTTTTACCGGCGATACATTATTTAAAGGAACCATAGGCAGAACAGATTTATATGGAGGAGATTTTGATATAATTATAGAAAGTATTAGGTATAAGCTATTTAATTTGCCAGATAGTACAATAATTTATCCAGGACATGGTGAGGAAAGTACTATTAAAGAAGAAAAAATTAGTAATAAGTTTTTGAAACATATACTAGGTGGTGAAAATTTAAATGGATAATATTATTAAATCTCCCAAGGGAACAAAGGATTGTTTACCTTGGGAGACTTACATATGGCAATATATAGAAGAATTTTTAAGGAATAAGTCTAGTGTATATGGTATTAAAGAAATAAGGACTCCCATATTTGAATACACAGATTTGTTTTTAAGGGGTGTTGGTTATACTACTGATATAGTACAGAAAGAAATGTATACTTTTAAAGATAAAGGAAATAGGAGTATAACCCTGAAAGC
Organism: Candidatus Arthromitus sp. SFB-rat-Yit; assembly: GCF_000283555.1. Classification (NCBI taxonomy): domain Bacteria; kingdom Bacillati; phylum Bacillota; class Clostridia; order Eubacteriales; family Clostridiaceae; genus Candidatus Neoarthromitus; species Candidatus Arthromitus sp. SFB-rat-Yit. The sequence goes on along the minus strand of NC_016012.1, from coordinate 823,281 downwards.
TGAAGGAACTGCTCCTACTATAAGATCGTTTATTGAACATTCTATGTATTCAAATTCTCAACCTACAAAGTTATTTTATATAACACCTGTGTTTAGGTATGAAAATGTGCAAAAGGGGAGATTAAGACAACATCATCAATTTGGGGTTGAAGTATTCGGAACTGATTCGCCTGCATCTGATGCAGAAATTATAAGTATGGCGTATAGTATATATACTGATTTTAAATTGAAAAATATTAAAGTATATATAAATTCTTTAGGTTGTGATAAATGCAGAAGTACTTATAATGAGAAATTAAGAGAGTTTTTAAAAAATATTAGACATGAATTATGTAGTATTTGTAATGAAAGATTGAAAAAAAATCCTCTTAGAATATTAGATTGTAAGAATGAAAAGTGTAAAAATATAGTATCGAAAGATGCTCCCAGTATACTTGATTACATATGCGATGCGTGTAGTGAACATTTTGAGAGTGTTCAATCATATTTAAAATTATTTAATGTCGATTTTGAAGTAAAGAGCAACATTGTTAGAGGGTTAGATTATTATACTAAAACTGTATTTGAGGTAGTAGATGAATCAAATATGACTTTGTGTGGCGGAGGAAGATATAACAAATTAATAGAGGAACTTGGTGGTAAAAATTGTCCAGCTGTTGGTTTTGGAATGGGTATAGAAAGACTTTTATTAGCACTAGGTGATAATTTGTATGATTATGTTAAAGATATTAGAATTGATTTGTTTTTAATTAATCATACGGAAGAATATAAGATGAATGTTTTGGAAATATGTAATAGATTAAGAAAGTTTGATATTAAATGTGATGTAGATTATTTAAATAGAAGTTTTAAGCAACAAATGAAGTATGCTAATAAAATTAAAGCTAAGAATATAGTTGTTATAGGAAAAGATGAGATAAGCAATAATGTAATTAGAATAAAAAATATGGATACTGGTGAAATAACTAATTTGAATTTAAACCATGATACTGAAATACAAAAATATTTTTTGTAAGGGGAGATATAATCTTATGGAATTTAAAAAAATGCGTCGTACAGAGTATTGTGGAGTAATTGATAGACGATATTTGGATCAACAGGTAGTGCTAGAAGGATGGGTTAATAAAAAGAGAAATTTAGGATCTCTTATATTTGTTGATTTGAGAGATAGAGAAGGAATAGTACAGATTGTATTTAAAGAAGGTAGCTCCATATTTGATATTGGGGATTGTTTGAAACCAGAATATTGTATAAAGGTTAGAGGTATTGTTAAAGAAAGGGAATCTAAGAATCCACAAATTAAAAATGGAGATATAGAAGTTATATGTGATGATATAGAAATTTACTCAAAATCAGAACAATTACCATTTATGATTGATGATGGTTTTGAGGTTAATGATAATTTAAAGTTAAAGTATAGATATATTTCTCTAAGAAATAATAAATATCAAGACATATTTAGGATTAGGAGTAAGGCACTTAATTTATTTAGAGGATTTTTACATAATGATGGTTTTACAGAAGTTAGTACACCAATATTGAATAAAAGTACTCCAGAAGGAGCAAGAGATTTTTTAGTTCCTAGTAGGCTTAATAAGGGGAGGTTTTATGCTTTACCTCAGTCACCCCAAATTTTTAAGCAATTATTAATGGTAAGTGGTTTTGATAAATACTATCAAGTGGCTACATGTTTTAGAGATGAAGATCTTAGATCGAATAGGCAGCCAGAATTTACTCAAGTTGATATTGAAATGAGTTTTGTCGATGAAGATGATGTTAAGGAAAAGATGGAATTGCTCATTAAACATGTTTTCAATTCTATGCTTGATTTAAATATTAAAGATAAATTTATTGAGTTAAGTTATGAAGAATGTATGGATAAATATGGAACAGATAAACCAGATTTAAGATTTGATATGCAGATTATAGATGTTAAGGATGATTTTGTTAATTCAGATTTTCCTATGTTTAAGGAATGCATTGAAAATTACTTGGAGATAAGGGCGATAAAGGCTAAGGGAGTTGATTTTACTAGAAAACAGTTAGATGCCCTTAACTCTTTTGTAAAAGATCACTTTAATGCTAAGGGATTAATTTATATAAGATATAAAGATGATCAGATTGTGTCCTCAATTAATAAATTTTTGACTGATGATTATAAAAATATGCTTATAGAAAAGTATGAATTGAAGAATAATGATTGCTTGTTTATAATTCCAGGAATAAAGAAAACTGTGTTAAGTGCATTGGGAGCTTTAAGACTTGAACTTGCTGATATGCTTGGAATACTTAAAGATAATACAGAATTTAAATTTTTGTGGGTAAAAGATTTTCCACTTTATGAGTACAGCGAGGAGGACGGAAGATATTACGCATCACATCATCCATTTACTATGCCTAATGAAGATGACATTAAATATTTTGAAACTAAGGAATATTCTAAGATTAGGGCTAAAGCTTATGATTTAGTTTTGAATGGGGAGGAAATTGGGGGAGGAAGTATAAGGATACATAATGACTTAATCCAAAATAAAATGTTTGAGGCATTGGGACTTTCGGAATATGAAGTTAATGAAAAATTTGGTTTTTTTGTAGAAGCTTTAAAATATGGAACTCCACCACATGGAGGAATTGCTTTTGGACTTGATAGGATTATTATGTTTTTGGCTAATGTTAATGATATAAAAGATGTTATAGCATTTCCTAAAAACAAAAAAGGTGAGTGTTTGTTATCAAGTGCACCAGGTAAAGTTGATGATATGCAACTACGTGAACTTGGAATAAATATAGAGAAATGAAAATTTGTTGAATAGAATGCTATGTTTAATGTAATTGCTTTGATAAAGTGGTATGTTATCATAGCATTATTTTTTATAATTAAATTTAGGAGATGATATAGATGATAATAGATAGAGAAATAGCTAACTTAATTTTAGATGAACAGGATAGGCAAATTAATAATATAGAACTTATTGCTTCTGAAAATTTTGTTAGTAATGATGTGTTAAGTGCTATGGGAACTATTTTAACAAATAAATATGCTGAAGGTTATCCAAACAGAAGATATTATGGTGGGTGTGAAGTTGTAGATAAAATTGAAGATTTGGCTATAAATAGGATGAAATTATTGTTTAATGCTGAATACGCAAATGTGCAACCACATTCTGGATCACAAGCTAATATGGCGGTTTATTCTTCGGTTTTGAAACACAATGATACTATTTTATCAATGAATTTAAGTCATGGAGGGCATTTAACTCACGGAAGTTCGGTTAATTTTTCAGGAAAGACTTATAATTTTAAATTTTATGGAGTGAATAAAGAAACAGGTGTTATAGAATATGATGAGGTTAGGACTTTAGCTTTAAATGTTAAACCTAAATTGATTGTTTGTGGTTATAGTGCATATGCTAGAAAAATTGATTTTAAAAAGTTTAGAGAAATTTGTGATGAGGTTGGAGCTTATATGATGGTTGATATGGCACATATAGCTGGACTTATAGCAGGTGGTGTTCATGAAAATCCGGTGCCATATGCAGATTTTGTTACAACTACTACACATAAGACTTTACGTGGTCCACGTGGGGGAGCTATACTTGCTAAAAAAGAATATGGAGAAAAGATTGATAAGGCTATATTCCCTGGAATTCAGGGGGGTCCTTTAATGCATGTGATTGCAGCTAAAGCAATTTGTTTTAAAGAGGCTATGAGTGATAATTTTAAGGAATATGCAAAAAGAATAATTAAAAATTCAAATAAGTTGGCTGAAGAATTAAAAAAGAGAGATTTTAAATTAGTATCCAATGGTACGGATAATCATTTGATTTTGATTGATCTAACAAATAAAAATATAACAGGAAAAGAATGTGAAATGTTATTAGATAGTATAGGTATTACGGTTAATAAAAATTGCATACCTTTTGATACACGTGGGGCTTTAATTACAAGTGGTATAAGAATTGGTACTGCAGCAGTTACAACAAGGGGATTTGGTGAGAATGAAATGTTGTTAATAGCAGATATTATAGATGGTGTAATTAAGGATAGAGGAAAAAATTCTGAATATTTTAAAAAATGTGTAAGAGATATAACAGAACAATTCCCTTTATTTAGATATTAATTTAAATGTAAAAAACTGGAAGAGTTGACATGTATTTTATAATGTAATATACTAAAAATGCTAATTACAATCTGAGGAGATTTTAAATGAATTATATACGTAATTGCATTTTAGGTATGAGTATGTATGTGCCTGATAGAATTTTAACTAACAATGAATTAGAAAAAATGGTTGATACAAGTGATGAGTGGATATACAGTAGAACTGGTATAAGAGAAAGACGTATTTCTACAGAAAATACATCTGTGTTGGGGGCTAAGTCAGTAGAAAAATTATTAAATAAATTAAATAAGGATCCGAAAGATATAGATCTTATTATTTTTTCTACTATTACTCCTGACAATAACACGCCTTCATGTGCTTGTTTAGTTCAAAAAACTATTGGTGCTTCAAATGCTACAGCTTTTGATTTAAATGCAGCATGCACAGGTTTTATTTATGGGCTTGTTGTGGCGGATGCTCTTTTATCATCCGAGAAATATAGAAATGCTATTGTTATAGGTAGTGAAATGTTATCGAAAATCATAGATTGGAAAGATAGGAACACCTGCGTTTTGTTTGGAGATGGTGCAGGTGTTGCATATATTGAAAGATCTAAAAATGGACATAAAATAGTTGATACATATACAAGGTCAGTTGGGGAGAAATCTGATTCTTTAGTTTCTGCAGCTGTTCCTATATCTAATTTCATATTGGGTGAATCGGTTAATAGTGATTTTAGTATACATATGGATGGTAGAGAAGTATTTAAATTTGCAGTTTCATCTATGGTTGAAGGAATTGATGTATTGCTCAAAAACAATAATATTTCTATAAAAGATATTAAGTTTATTGTGCCACATCAAGCAAATAAAAGAATAATAGAATCAGCTTCTCAACGATTAAAGATTGATGTAGATAAATTTTTTATTAATTTGCATAAGTATGGAAATACTTCAGCGGCAAGTATACCAATTGCATTAACTGAATTGAGCGAATCTCAAAATCTATCTAAGGGAGATTTGATTATACTTGTTGGTTTTGGCGGTGGACTTACTTATGGGTCGATATTAATTGAATGGTAATTATTAACATAGGAGAAATAAATCATGAATAATGTAGCGTTTATATTTCCAGGTCAAGGATCGCAGTATGTTGGTATGGGAAAATATTTTTACGAAAATTTTGTTGAGTCAAGAAAGATATTTGAAAAAAGTAATGAAATTTTAGAGTTTTCTCTTTCTGATAAAATATTTAATGGTAGCATGGATGAAATAAGTGATACAAAAATAACTCAACCTGCTATATTGACAACAAGTATTGCTATACTTGAGGCACTTAAAAGTTTAGTTAATATAAATCCATCTTGTACTGCTGGATTGAGTTTGGGAGAGTATTCAGCACTTGTGTGTTCAGGTGCTTTGGATTTTGAAAAAGCGATTATTTTAGTTAATAAAAGAGCAGATTTTATGGTTAATTCTTTAGATGGAAATTTATATGGAATGACAGCGGTTATTGGATTAAGCAAGGAAAAAATATTGGAAGTTATAGATGATGTTAAGTCTTATGGACATTTGGAAATTGCAAATTATAATTGCCCTTCTCAAATTGTCGTTTCTGGTGAAGTTGTTGCACTTGATATGGCAGATAAAATGTTTAAGGATAAAGGAGCTTTGAGGAGTGTAAGACTTCCAATTAAAGCACCTTTCCATACAAGTTTTCTTAAAGAGGCAGCGATGAAATTTAAAACAGAGTTGGAGAATACAGAATTTAATTCTGAATTTAAAGTTCCTGTTATATCTAATGTTACTTCAGAAAAGATGGATATGAGTAAGATTTGTGAATTGCTGTCTAATCAAATTATGAGTTCTGTTCTTTGGGAAGATAGTATATTGAGAATTATTGGAATGGGAATTGATACTTTTGTTGAAATAGGCCCAGGGAAAAGTTTATCAAGTTTTGTTAAGAAAATAGATAAAAAAGTAACAGTGTTAAATATAGAAGATGAATCATCTTTAAATAGATCTTTAAAAGTTTTGAGTGAGGTGTAGGTATGCTTAAAGACAAAGTTGCAATTGTTACGGGGGCATCTAAAGGAATTGGTAAATCTATAGCTATTAATTTTGCGAAGCATGGAGCTAAGGTAGTTTTAAATTATAGAAGTGATGATATCGGAGCAGAAAAAGTAAAACAAGAGATTGAACAAAATGGTGGGGTTGCCTTATTACATAAAGGTGATGTGAGTGATTTCTCTATTGCTGAGGAATTAACAAATTTTTGCAAAGAAAAATTTTTGAAAATTGATATTTTGGTTAATAATGCTGGGATAACAAGAGACACACTTATTATGAGGATGAAAGAAGAAGAATTTGATAATGTAATTAATGTGAATTTAAAAGGATCGTTTAATTGCGCGAAACACGTATCCAATATTATGCTTAAGCAAAAGAGTGGTAAAATTATAAATATTAGTTCAGTCATAGGTATTATTGGAAATGCTGGACAAGTTAATTACGCTGCATCTAAAGCAGGAATAATAGGGATGACTAAATCTTTGGCAAAAGAATTGGGCTCAAGAGGTATAAATGTTAATGCTATAGCTCCAGGATTTATAGAAACTGATATGACAGATGTATTGAAAGATGAAATTAAGGAAACTATTTTATCTCATATACCATTGAAAAAAATGGGTAAAACTGAGGATGTATCAAATCTAGCAGTGTTTTTAGCTAGTAATTTGTCTGACTATATAACAGGTCAAGTTATAACTGTAGATGGCGGAATGGTGATGTAGGAGGAAGTGCTTTATGAATAATAGAGTTGTTGTTACAGGAATGGGAGCCATTACACCCATAGGAAATGATGTTTTTGAGTTTTGGAAAAATGCTAAAAATGGTGTTGTTGGAATAGATCCAATAGGTGATAGAAATATTGGGAATGATAAAGTTAAGGTGATAGCACCAATAAAAAATTTTGATGTATCAAAAAGACTTAATGCAAAAGAATGTTCTAGATTAGATCCTTATTCCACATTTGCATTATATGCAGCAGAGGAGGCTATGCAAGATTCGAAGATAGATTTAGATGGTATCGACAAAGAAAGATTTGGGGTTATTGTTGGATCTGGAGTTGGAGGATTTAATACTTTAGAGGATGTTATAGATAAAATAAGGAAAACAGATTCTGTACGGCTATCTCCATTGACTATACCAAAGTTGATTATAAATATGGCTGCAGGGAATATTGCCATTAAATATGGAGCTAGGGGAGAAAGTAAATCTGTAGTTACTGCTTGTGCTACTTCTACACATTCAGTTGGGGATGCTTATAGATTACTGAAACATGGATATCTTGATATTTGTTTAACTGGTGGAAGTGAGTCTGCGATAACTAGTTTGGCTTTGGGTGGTTTTACGGCGTTAACTGCTTTGAATACAACTGATGATATTGAGAGAGCATCCATACCTTTTGACAAAGAGAGAAATGGTTTTGTTATGGGAGAGGGTGCAGGTATATTAATATTGGAAACTTTAGATAATGCACGAAAAAGAAATGCACATATTTACGCTGAGATAGTTGGATACTCTTCAACTACAGATGCTTATCACATTACTGCCCCGATGCCAGATGGTGAGATGAGTGCTAAAGCCATGCAAAATGCTTTGGATGAGGCTGGTATATCTTATAATCAGGTGGATTACATAAATGCACACGGAACGAGTACTAAAATTAATGATGCTGTTGAGACTAGCGCTATTAAAAAAGTTTTCAAGGAACATGCGTATAATCTTGCTGTTAGTTCAACGAAATCTATGACTGGACATCTTTTGGGAGCTTCAGGTGCTGTTGAGGCTATAGCTTGTATCAAATCATGTGAAGAAAATTTTATACATCCTACAGCAGGATATAAAGTTAAGGATGATGAGTGCGATTTAAATTATGTTCCAAACAAAGGAATTGAAAAAGAAGTGAACTATGCATTGTCTAATTCTTTGGGTTTTGGTGGACATAATGCAGTATTATTATTTAAGAAATGGAGGGGTTAAAGAATGATATCTTTTAAAGAAATAATGGAGCTTATAGATAAGATAAATAATTCTACCCTTTCTTTAATGGAGATAAATTATCAAGATTTATATTTAAAACTTGATAAAGAATCGAATCGTTTAGATACTGGTTCAGTTAATCAAATTGCTAAAACTAGTGTAAATAATAATGTAAAAGATGAGGTTAACAAGATAGAAATACCTAAAAATTCATTAAATGAAATCAAGGAAGAAGTTTCTGAAGAAAATGTTGAATACATAACATCCCCTATGGTTGGAACTGTTTATTTGTCACCTGCTCCTGGGAAACAACCTTATTTTTCTGTAGGTCAGAGTGTATCTTGCGGTGATACTGTATGTATAGTTGAAGCTATGAAGTTAATGAATGAAATTGAAAGTGAATTTTCGGGAAAAGTTTTGGAAGTTTTAGTTAAAGATTCACAAATGGTGGAATTTGGACAAAAATTATTTAAAATTAAAAAGTATTAATAGAAGGTGAATTTTCAAATGAAAAAGGTAGTTGATATAACAGAAATACTAAAGATTGTTCCTCACAGGTATCCTTTTTTGCTCATAGATAAGATAGTGGACATTGAGGAGAATAAAAGTGTTACAGCAATAAAAAATGTTACTTTTAATGAAAATTTCTTCCAAGGTCATTTCCCATCTCAACCCGTAATGCCTGGAGTGTTGATTTTGGAAGCATTGGCTCAGACAGGTGCAGCAGTTATACTTGCAAGCGATGAATATAAAGGCAAGCTCGCTTTTTTTGCTGGAGCAGATAAGATAAGGTTCAGAAGGATTGTTGTTCCAGGAGATGTTTTAGAACTTAAATGTGAAATTTTGAAAATAAGATCTGGTTTTGGGAAAGCAGCAGGTGTTGCTAAGGTAAACGGTGAAATTGCTTGTGAAGCAGAAATATTGTTTGCTATTAAGTAGTTAGGAGATTTTTATGATAAATAAGATTTTAATTGCAAATAGAGGAGAGATAGCTGTAAGAATAATAAGGGCGTGCAAAGAATTAGGTATAATTTCTGTGGCTGTCTATTCAGAAGCTGATAAGGAAGCACTACATACTCAACTTGCTGATGAAGCTATTTGTATAGGTCCAAATTCGGCTAGAGATTCTTATTTAAATATACCAAATATTTTAGAAGCTACTTCGCTTAGTGGGGCAGAGGCCATTCATCCTGGGTTTGGATTCCTTTCTGAAAATTCTAAATTTGCTAAAATGTGTAAGGATTGCAACATTATATTTATAGGACCTAATCCGAAAACTATGGATATGATGGGGGATAAAGCAAATGCTAGGATTACAATGAAAAAAAATGGCATTCCAATTGTTGATGGTTATGAAGGATATTTGAAAGATGAGCATTATGCATTTGAGATAGCTAAGTCAATTGGTTTTCCGGTTATGATAAAAGCTGCACTTGGTGGAGGTGGTAAGGGTATTCGAATTGTAGAAAATGAAGAGGATTTTAAAGATTCATATTTAATGGCAAAAGCTGAGGCACTTGCGTGTTTTAATAATGATGTAGTGTACATAGAAAAGTATATCAGAAATCCACATCACATAGAATTTCAAGTCTTAGCAGATGATTTCGGGAATGTTGTGCATTTATTTGAACGTGATTGTTCAGTTCAGAGAAAAAATCAAAAAATAGTTGAAGAAGCACCTTCTGCATTTTTGGATGAGGATACAAGAAAGAAAATGGGTGAAGTTGCTGTTAAGATTTGCAAAATTGTTAATTATGTAAATGCAGGTACAATTGAGTTTTTGGTTGATGACAATAAAAACTTTTATTTTATGGAAATGAATACACGTATTCAAGTGGAGCATCCTATAACAGAAATGATAACAGGAATAGATTTAATAAAAGAGCAAATTAAAATTGCTAGTGGTAAAAAATTGTCTTTTACCCAAAGTGATTTAAAAATAAAAGGGCATTCAATTGAATGCAGAATTAATGCTGAAGATGTTAATAGAAATTTTGCTCCATGTCCAGGTAAGATAGATCAGTTGAATGTTCCAGGGGGGTTTGGCGTTAGATTGGATAGTGCTGTTTATCAAGGATATACAATACCTCCGTTTTATGATTCAATGATTGCGAAGCTTATTGTTCATGGGAATACGAGAGATGAAGCCATAATGAAAATGAAGAGATCATTGGCTGAATTTATTATCGATGGGATTACAAGTAATATTGATTTCCATTTTGATATTTTAAATGACGAAGATTTTGCTAGAGGAAATTATAATACAGGATTTTTGAATAAGTTGGTGAATATCAAATGATGATAATCGATTTTTTTAAGAAAAATAAATATGTTACTGTAAGTACGATGCCTTTTGAGGAAGAGAGAAAGGTTTATATTCCAAATGATCGTTGGATTAAATGTAATAATTGCTCAAGAATTTTATATAAAGAGGATATTCAAGATAATTTAATGGTTTGTCCATTTTGCGAGCATCATTTTAGGTTAAGTCCTAGAGATAGAATTAGATATTTGGCAGATCAGAATACTTTTGAAGAATTTGACAACGACATGGTTAGTGTTAATCCATTGGATTTTCCTTACTATGATAAAAAACTTCAAGATGCTAAGAATGTTTCAAATGAAAAGGATGCTGTTGTTTCTGGAAAATGTTCAATCGGAGGGTATAAAACTGTTGTATGCGTTATGAATAGTTTTTTTATGATTGGTAGCATGGGGAGTGTTGTTGGTGAGAAAATAACTAGAGCCATAGAGTATGCTATAGAACATAAACTTCCTGTTATAATTTTCACGGCATCTGGTGGAGCGAGAATGCAAGAAGGAACATTGTCTTTAATGCAAATGGCTAAGATTAGTGCGGCTCTTAAAAAATTATCTGATAGTGGTCTTATCTATTTAACAGTTATAACAGATCCTACAACAGGTGGAGTGACGGCGAGTTTTGCTATGCTTGGGGACATAATAATAAGTGAACCCAATGCTTATATTGCGTTTGCGGGGAAAAGAGTTATAGAGAAGACCATTAATGAAAGATTGCCAGATAATTTTCAAAAAGCTGAATTCCTTTTAGAGAAAGGTTTTCTAGATAAAATAGTACATAGAAAAGATTTGAAAAATATCATAACTTATATATTAAAGGCACATAGGAGAGATGTGAATGAGTAATTTGAGTATTTGGGATAGGGTTTTACTTGCAAGAATGCCTATGCGTCCTACGGCTAAATTTTATTTAGAAAATATATTTGATTCGTTTGAAGAATTTCATGGTGATCGATATTATTCAGATGATAAAGCTTTGATTGGAGGAATTGGATTTATAGATGATATGCCTGTAACGATAATTTCACAAATGAAGGGGGAAAATACCAAAGATAATATTATGAGAAATTTTGGTATGACTAATCCTGAAGGATATCGTAAAGCTTTAAGGCTTATGAAACAGGCGAATAAATTTAATAGACCAATAATAACTTTTGTTGATACTCCTGGTGCATTTTGTGGTAAACAAGCCGAAGAAAGAGGACAGGGTGAAGCTATTGCAAAAAATTTGTTTGAAATGATGGGATTTACTTGTCCTATATTATCGATTGTAATATCTGAAGGTGGAAGTGGTGGAGCTTTGGGTATTTCTATAGCTAATGAAATTTGGATGCTTGAAAACTCAATTTATTCAGTAATATCTCCAGAAGCGTGTGCAAGTATTTTGTGGAAAGATTCTAGTAAGTTTAAAGAGGCCGCTGATGTTTTGAAACTCACATCTTACGATTTAAAGAAATTGGGAATTGTAGATAAGATAATTGATGAATACGGCGAAGGGGCACATGTGACTAAAGAAAAGGTTGCTGAATCTTTGAAGAAAGATATAGTTGACTTTATTAATAGATTTAAAAATAAATCAGGAAATGAAATTAAAGAGGAAAGATATCAAAAATTTAGAAAAATTGGACAATATGGAATTGAGTAATTTTAAAAATCTAATCTGATTGTTTATTAAGATTAGATTTTTTATTTTTATATGGGTGGGTCATGTTGACTATAAAAAATGAAATTGTTATAATTTTGAATTATTATAGAGTTTAAGGAGAATTAACATGAAAATGTCTACTAGAGGTAGATATGGAATAAAGGCAATGCTTGAGCTTGCTCTGTCTTATGATACTGAAATGATGTCTGTACGTAGTATCGCACAGAAACAAAAGATATCCGAACTTTATTTAGAACAATTGTTTTCTACTCTTAAGAAAGCGAACCTTATTAAAAGTGTTAGAGGTGCTAAGGGAGGATATTCATTAACAAGAAAACCTAAAGAAATTACAATTAAGGATATTATAGATGTAGTCGAAGGACCTATTAATATATCGGATTGTGCCGAAAACAATTCGACTTGTGATAATTTGGATAGATGTGCTACACGTGTTTTGTGGGTTAAAATAAGAGATGCTATTAACAATATTTTTTCATCGGTTACACTTCAAGATATAATAGATGAACATAATAAATTAAATTTTATTAATATAGGGGTTGATATCAATGAATGAACGAATTTATATGGATTATGCTGCTACGACTTTTTTAAGAGATGAAGTTATGAAAGAAATGAAGCCATATCTTTTTGATAATTTTGGAAACCCTTCGGGCATACATGAATTTTCAAGAATTGCCAAGAATGCAATAGAACATTCTAGAGAAAATATTGCTAATGCTTTAAAATGTCAAAGGAAAGAAATATTTTTTACAAGTGGTGGAACAGAGTCGAATAATTGGGCGATTAAGGGAGTTGCTTTTGCTAATAGAAAAAAAGGCAATCATATTATAATAGCAAAGATAGAACATCATTCTGTTTTGTATACTTGCAAATATTTAGAGCAAAATGGATTTAAGGTTACATATTTAGATGTTAATTCTGATGGTATTGTTAATGTAAACGACGTAATTAATGCAATTACTGATAAAACAATACTTGTTTCTGTTGCTTTTGTTAACAATGAAATAGGAACTATTCAAGATGTTGATGCTATATCAAAAGTTTGTCATGATAGAAATGTTATTTTTCACACTGATGCGATACAAGCTATAGGGAAAATTGATATATCGCTCGATAAATATAAATTTGTAAATTTATTATCTATATCGGGTCATAAAATATATGCTCCTAAAGGAATTGGGGTTTTGTACATAAAAGAGGGAACAAATATTGAAAATTATATACATGGTGGAAGTCAGGAGAAAGGTCGTAGATCTGGTACTGAAAATGTTTATGGTATTGTTGGTATTAGTAAGGCAATTGAGCTTGCTTGCAGAGAAAGAGAAGAAGAGAATGAAAAACTTAGAGAACTTAGAGATTATATGATTGATAGGATTTTGAAGGAAATACCAAATAGTCGTATAAATGGATCGCTTGAATACAGAACAAACAATAATATAAATGTTTGTTTTGACGGAATTAAAGACGAGGGAATACTTTTAGCTTTAGATTTAAAAGGAATATGTGCCTCCAGTGGTAGTTCTTGTAATTCTGGATCTGTGAATTCGTCACATGTACTTCAAGCTATAGGTCTTTCTCCGTTGGAGGCTCAAGGTTCTGTTAGGTTTACTTTGGGGAAAAATTCAAAAATATCGGATATAGATTATGTACTTGAGGAATTAAAGATTATAGTTAAGAGATATAGAGGATAAAAGATTGTGGTTTGGGTGATATGTTTTGGATAAAAAGAGAGTTGTTATTGGTTTGAGTGGTGGAGTTGATAGTGCAGTTGCTGCGTATCTATTGAAAAAAGAAGGATATGAAGTTATAGGCATTATGTTGAATTTATCACAGAATGATGAAGTTTATTTACTTCAAGAAGGTGGATGTTGTTCTCTTTCATCAGTTCTTGATGCTCGTAAAGTTGCAGAGCTCCTAAATATACCTTTTTATGTTTTGAATTACAAAGATGTATTTAAAGATAAGGTAGTTGATTATTTTGTAAATGATTATTTGGGTGGTAATACTCCAAACCCTTGCGTTGAATGTAATAGACATATAAAATTTGGAGAATTTCTAAAAGGAGCTAAAAATTTAGGTGCTGACTATATAGCAACGGGACATTATGCAAACATTGAAGAAGTTGATGGAAAATTCATATTAAAAAGAGGGATTGATCACAAAAAAGATCAAACATACATGCTGTATGTTCTTAAACAAGATCAATTAAAGAATATTTTGATGCCGTGTGGGAAATATACAAAAGAGCAAGTTCGACAAATTGCTAAGGAAATTGGTATGGATATACATAACAAAAAAGATAGTGAGGAAATTTGTTTTGTTCCTGATGGAAACCATGGAAATTTTATATCAAACATAGAAAAGGTTGTTAAAGGAAAGTTTGTTAATAAAGATGGTGAGATACTAGGGGAGCATAAAGGAATTGTTTATTATACAATAGGGCAGAGAAAGGGTCTTAATTTATCACTTGGAAAACCAGCGTATGTTATAGATATAAATGCTAAGACTAATGAAATTGTTATTGGAGATGAGGAAGATTTATTTTTTAGGAATGCCATAATTGATAAAATTAATCTTGTACATATTGACAGTTTTGAAGATGGATTGAATGTTGAGGGTAAAATTCGTTATCAGGCGAAACTTTGTTCCGGGAAAATATATAGAGTTAGTGATGATAAGATAAAAATTGTTTTCGACGAACCACAACGTGCAATGACTTGTGGTCAATCTTTAGTGTTATATCAAGGCGATATAGTTTTGGGTGGAGGAATTATAGTAAAATATTTTTAAAATAAATATGATTCAGCGGATTTTAATTAAAATGGAGTGATATGTGTTATGAAAAAATATACTTATGATGATTTGAGAAATTTATTTATTGAGTTTTTTAAAAACAAATCACACTATGTAATGAGTAGCTTTCCTTTAGTGCCTAAAGATGATGATAGTTTATTGCTTATTAATGCAGGTATGGCACCTCTGAAAAAGTTTTTTACTCGTGCTGCAACTCCTCCATCTAATCGAGTTACAACATGTCAAAAATGTATAAGAACGGGAGATATTGATAGTGTTGGAAAGACTGCAAGACATTGTACTTTTTTTGAGATGTTTGGAAATTTTTCGTTCGGTGATTATTTTAAAAAAGATGCTATAGCTTATGCTTGGGAATTTTTGACTAAGGTTATTGAGATACCAACAGATAGATTGTACATAAGTGTTTATAATGAAGATGATGAGGCTTTTGATATTTGGAAAAAAGAAATTGGAATTGAAGAGGATAGAATTTTTAAAATTGGTAAAGGAGATAATTTTTGGGAAATTGGTGTTGGACCTTGTGGGCCTTGCTCAGAAATATTCTATTCTTTTTTAGATGAGAAAATAGATTCTAAGGAAAAATTTTTAGAATTTCAAGATAGAGGAGAACTTTTTGAAATATGGAATCTTGTGTTCACGCAATTTAACAAAAATGAAAATGGAGTGTATGAAACTTTAAAATACAAAAATATTGATACAGGTATGGGACTTGAAAGATTAGCTATCGTAACTCAAGGAGTTAAAAATGTTTTTGAAACAGACCTTTTAAAATGTTTAGTTGATAAAGTTAAGAGTATAGCTAATCCATCATGTAAGGAAGATCAATTAGATTATTCTTCAAAAGTAATTGCAGATCATTCTCGTAGTATAGCTTTTCTCATTTGTGATGGTGTGATACCTAGTAATGAAGGGCGTGGATATGTTTTGCGTCGATTGATGAGAAGAAGTATTAGACATGCAAAACTTATAGGTATCAATAAAAAGTTTTTGAATGATATAGTTTCTAAAGTTATTGATGAGTATAAAAATAGTTATCCAGAATTGATTGAAAGAAAAGAATATATAAGTAACATTGTTGATGTTGAGGAAGATAATTTCAGCAAAACTTTAAACAATGGGATGGATATTCTTTTAAACAATTATGTGAAAGAGTTGGAAAATAAAAACGAAAATGTCCTCTCAGGAAGTAAAGCGTTCAAATTGTATGATACATATGGATTCCCTATTGAATTAACTGAAGAGATATTAAAAGAGAGGAATATAACAGTTGATATTGATGGATTTGAAGCTGAGATGAAAAGTCAACAGAAGAAAGCACGAGATTCTAGAAAGACTGACAATTATTTAGGGAATGACCTCGGTGTTTTAAATTCAACTGAAAATTATGAAACAGAGTTTGTTGGGTATGAACGTTTAGAAATTAAATCCAAAATCATGGATATTATAGTTGATAATAGTTTTAGTGATGAAATTATGTATAAAACTAAAGGGTTTTTAATTTCTGAAAGAACTCCTTTCTACCCTGAAATGGGAGGTCAAATTGGAGATATAGGAATAATAAAATCTCAAAATGGAACCGCAAAAGTTATTTCAACGCAGAAAAATATGCAAGGGCAGATATATCATGTTGTGGAAGTTCTAGAGGGAACTATAAAGAAAAATGATGAAATCTTGCTTATTGTTGATGAACCTAGACGTAAATCTATTTGTAGAAATCATACAGCTACTCATTTGCTTCAAAGTGCACTTAGAAGTGTTTTGGGTAACCATGTTAAACAATCTGGTTCTTATTTAGACGATAAAAAGCTTAGATTTGATTTTACGCATTTTAAAGCTTTGACGCATGATGAAATAAAAAGAGTTGAAGATATGGTTAATGAGTATATCTACAAACAAATTAATGTAAAAACTGAACTTATGGATATAATATCAGCGAAAGAAAAAGGTGCGACTTGTTTGTTTGATGAAAAATATGAAGATGAAGTTAGAGTTCTTAGTGTGGATGATTTTAGTATGGAGTTATGTGGTGGAACGCACGTTACTAATACGGGATTTATTGGAAGTTTTATTATAACTAGTGAGAGTTCTGTATCGTCAGGAGTAAGAAGAATAGAGGCAACTACAGGGAGTAATGTGTTTGATATTGTGAAATCTAATAGAAATATTTTAAATCAAATTTCGTCAGAGGTTAAAGTTTCATCGATTGGTGAAATTGTAAATAAAGTTAAAAGTTTAGTATCAGATATAAAAAATAAAAATAGTGAAATACTAAATTTAGTTTCAGTAATATCAAATGCGAAATTGAAGGAAATGGATAATATTGTTGAAAATTGCAAAGAGAAAAATGGTATAAAGGTAGTCGTTAATATTTTTAATGATGTAGATGTCAATGGGCTTAGAGATGCTTGTGCTAATATAAGAGATAAAGTAGAGTGTGGAGTTTTTATGCTTGCGACTGTGATAAATGGGAAAGCAAGTGTTGTTTGTATGGCAAATAAAAAAGCGATTGAGCTTGGAGTTGATTGTGGAAAGTTACTAAAAGAAACTTTGAAATTAGCCGGTGGAAGTGGAGGCGGAAGAAAAGAAATGGCACAAGGATCTGCAACTGATATCGAAAAGCTTAAAAATGCTTTTAATCAATTATATGAAATTATTTAATTGCCAAATGATAATTATTGTTATATAATTATTTCAAGACGACTCCAAAAGAGGAGGTGCGTATGGATTTATGAAAAAAGATTTTACGATGTTTATGAAGTATGATCGTGATTTGATCGAGAGTAAATTTGAATCTGTAGATCAATTAAATACCAAAGAAATACTAGAAGAGGTTTATAATTCTTTGGAGCAGAAAGGATATAAGCCTATCAATCAATTAGTAGGATATCTTATATCTGGTGATCCAACTTATATTACAAATTATAACGGTGCCAGGGCATTGATAAGTAAACTTGAGCGTGATGAGATATTAGAAGAAGTATTAAAAGCTTACTTAAAAAAGTAATTAATTTTATCCAAGTTTGCGTTTAGCTTACTTGGATTTTTTATTAGTTGTACAGAGGTTAGTTAGATGAATTACATGGGATTAGATATTGGTGATAAGAATATTGGGATTGCTATTAGTTCGGGAATAATAGCTCAAGGGATTGGTACATATAGGCGAAGTGAGTATGAAAAAGATATTTCTCACATCAATGGTATTATTAGAGATAATAAAATTGGTAAAGTTATCGTGGGATTACCTAAGAATATGAATGGCAGTATTGGATTCCAAGGAGAGAAGGTTATTAGGTTTTGTGAGGATCTAAAAAATATTTTGGATGAAGGTATTGAGATTGAGTTTATGGATGAAAGGTTGACTACGGTTTTAGCAAATAATTTTATGTTAGAAGCAGATATGTCTAGAAAAAAGAGAAAGAATATAGTTGATAAGATAGCAGCTCAAATAATTTTGCAGGATTATTTGAACATCTTAAATAAGTGATATAAATTTGGATTTTATATCTAAGGAGTAGTTTTAATGCATAGAGGATTAAATGATTTGGAAGATATAAAAATATACCTAAAGTCAAAAGGATATAAATTAACGGCTCAGAGAGAATGTATATTGAACGTAATAATCGAAAATAGGAATAAGCATTTGACAATTGATGAGATTTATAATTATGTAAACGAAAAGAATAAGACTATAGGGATTGCTACCGTTTATAGAACGATTGTATTATTTGAAGAATTAGGAGTTCTTAGTAAGTTAGTATTTGATGGTAGAGTAATTAGATATGAATTGTCTTCTTTTGATGAGGAACATACGCATCACCATTTGATTTGTGTTAAATGTAATAAAATTATGGAAGTTAAAGAAGATTTGTTAGAAAATTTAGAAAAGAGAGTTGAAGATAAATACAAATTTGAAATTATTGACCATAATTTAAAGATTCTAGGCATTTGTAGTGAATGTAAAAATGAATAGGAGGATTTATAATGGATTTAAAAACAGAATCAAAACGTAACGTTGTTGATTCTCAGAATAATTATAAAACTAGAGATAATTATTCTAAAAAGGATGAAGCACCTAAAAAGGAAGGCACTTTTAAAAAAGAATTTAATCAACAAAGGAAAGAAAAGAATTTTAATAGAGATTCGAAAAAAGTTCAGAATTCGATAAAAATTATACCGCTTGGTGGGCTTAATGAAGTTGGGAAAAACATAACAGCAATAGAATATAAAAATGATATTTTTGTTATAGATTGTGGATTAAAATTCCCTGATGATGATATGTATGGAATTGATTTGGTTATTCCAGATATAAGTTATTTGATAAAAAATAAGGACAGAGTTAAAGGAATATTTTTAACTCACGGGCATGAAGATCATTTAGGAGCTGTGCCGTACATATTAAAACAAATTAATGTTCCCGTGTATGGAACGAGGTTAACATTGGGAATACTATCTGTGAAGCTTAAGGAACATTACATTGATTACGCTAAATTGAATGTTGTGCGTCCTAAGGATGTTATTAAATTTGATAATATCAGCATGGAGTTTATAAAAAATAATCATAGCATTCCAGATGCGGTTTCGATTGCGATACATACACCAATTGGAATAGTTTATCATACTGGAGATTTTAAGGTTGATTTTACTCCTATAGATGGAGAAATTGCCGATCTAGGAAGAATTGCGGAGCTTGGAAGAAAAGGAATAATTTGTATGCTTGGTGAGAGTACGAATGTTGAAAAGCCAGGTTTTACAATTTCGGAAAAAGAGATCGGTAGAACTTTTGAAGATATATTTGGAAAAGCTAAATCTAGAATCATAGTTGCTACATTTGCGTCGAATGTCCATAGAATTCAACAGATAATTAATGCAGCTGCAATGTATGGGAAAAAAGTTGCAATATCTGGTAGAAGTATGGAAAACATAACAGGTGTTGCAAAAGAACTTGGATATATACAGTTCGATGATGATGTATTAATAGGAATAGATGAGATTAATAGGTGGGCTCCAGATAAGATTGTTATTATAACTACTGGAACTCAGGGAGAACCTATGTCTGCTCTTGCAAGAATGGCATCAGGTGATCACAAGAAGGTATCGATTATTCCAGGAGATACCGTTATATTTTCAGCTACTCCTATACCAGGAAATGAAAAGCTTGTTTCTAAGGTTGTAAATAAATTATTTAAGAGTGGTGCTGATGTTATATATGAATCTAAAGCTAAAGTTCATGTATCGGGGCATGCATGCCAAGAGGAGCTTAAATTAATGCTTGCTCTTGCAAAACCGAAATTCTTTATACCAATTCACGGGGAGTTTAGGCACCTAAATCATCATGTTGAGTTGGCAGAAAGTCTTGGTATTAGCAGAAAAAATATGTTAATAATGGAATGTGGAGAAATTGCCGAAGTAAAGAGAAATTCCATAAGCAAAATAGGGACTGTACCATCAGGTCAAATATTTGTTGATGGTCTTGGAGTTGGAGATGTAGGAAACATTGTACTTAAGGATAGAAAGCATTTGTCGCAAGATGGTGTTCTTACAGTTGTTGTTACTATAGATAGTCAGAGTGGAACAATAATTGCAGGTCCAGATATAATATCAAGAGGGTTTGTTTACGTGCGTGAATCTGAAAAATTAATTGATAATGTTAGAGAGTTGGTTAGAGAAGTTCTTCGTGAATGTGAGGAAGAAGGAATAATGGATTGGTCAACTTTAAAATCAAATATTAAAGATACACTCAGAAGCTTTTTATATGAAAAAACTAAACGACGCCCTATGATTTTACCAATTATAATGGAAATATAATTTATATAAATTTTTAAATATTAGATTTATTAGGAGGGAAAACTTCATGATTAATATTCATGATAAAGCTCACGAATTGGCAAATTCTATAAAACAAATGGAAGAAGTTAAAAAATTAAAAGAGATAAGTGAAAAGATTAAAGCAGATGAAAGTTTAACATCTTTGTTGAAAGAATTAAGGGATGTTCAATTTTTAGTATTTAATGAGCAACGTTCAGAAGGCAAATTAGAGAAAGAAACTGAAGAAAAATTTAAAATAGTATCTCAAAAAGTTATGGCTAATCCTGTAGTTGCTGAGTATGTTCAATACGAACAAAAAGTTGGTATAATTGTTGATGACATAATGAAGATATTAAATGAAGCTTTTGGCATACAAAGTTTTGTTTAATTAACCTTTGCCATGGTGTATTAACTTTTTACACTTTGGCTTTTTATTTTATTTTTTACATAAATGATATGGTTAATATATGATTTTAATTTTCACGAATTATAAATGTTGCAATGTATAGGAGGATTTAATGAGAATATCTTGGCTATCTAAAATTTTGATTTTAATTTTTTCATTGTTATTATGTTTTGTTGCTTATTTCGTTTATAACTTTCAATCAATAAATAATAGACCATTCTCATCTAATGTAGAAATTGATGTTAAAGAGGGTGATACCTTAAACAATGTAATAAATAAGTTGGAAAATCAAGGTAAACTTCGAAACTCTTTATTTGTAAAACTTTCAGTTAAAATATTTAATTATGATACAAATATAAAACCGGGACAATACTCTTTTGGTGACGATGTTTCTTTAGGTACAGTTATGGCATTTTTAAATAAAGGAAGAATGCCTGAATTTATTAAGGTTACTGTACCTGAAGGATATTCTGTGGAAGCAATGGGAGAGTTATTTGAGAAGTCAGGATTAGGTTTTACAAAACAAGATTTTTTAAATGAAGTTAAATATTATCCATTACCAAAATACGTTAAAAATGTCGATGAGAGAAGATATATGTTGGAAGGATTTTTATTTCCAGATACTTATCATTTTGATAAAGATTCAACACCGAATACTGTAATAAAAATTATGCTTGATAAATTTGAAACAGTTTTAAAGGAATTAGAAACTGAATTAAAAGTTTCTATTCCTGAAGATAAGATAGATGATATTGTAACGATGGCATCTATTGTCGAGAGAGAAATTATACATGATGAAGAACGAGTAAAAGCTGCATCTGTATTTTATAACAGATTAAGAATTGAAATGCCCCTTCAGTCTTGTGCAACGGTTATATATGCTTTAGGAAAACATAAGGAGGTATTATATAATTCTGATTTGGAAGTTGATTCGAAGTATAATACATACAAGTATTCATCGCTTCCTATAGGGCCTATTGCATCACCAGGAAGGGAATCACTTAAAGCTTCGATAAGTCCAATTGAAACGAATTATCTATATTTCATATTAAATGATGAAACGAACTATCATTATTTCTTTGAAAATTATGCAGATTTCTTAAGACAAAAAGCAATAAGAGATACAACTCTTGCTGTAAAAAAATAAATTTTAAAAGGTCATCTCAATAGGTGGCCTTTTATGTTTTATCGAAATGTCAATTAAATACAATTATTGACATGGAATATATTATTGACTATATTTTTATAAAAAGTCAAAAAATAACAAAAAATTATTTTTATTAATTTTGTTGATTTAGGAGAAATTATCATGAGTAATATCGTTAATGATGATATAAATGAATTTATAATTAAAAATACAAGGTTAGATTTATCAAACGATCTTATGGATCTTGAGGTATATGCTTTAGAAAATAATGTGCCAATAATTGACAAACAAGTTCAAAATTTTATAAGTATAATGCTTAAAATCAATATCCCTAAAAATATTTTGGAATTTGGAACAGCTATAGGATTTTCTTCTATCTTTATGTGCGAACAACTTCAAGGTAACGTTGAAATAACAACCGTTGAAAGAGATAAGAATCGTATCATAAAAGCAAAAGAAAATTTTAAAAAGTTTGGCTATGAAAACAAAATACGTCTTATAGAGGGGGATTGTTTTGAAAATTTTGAATATTTAGATCGTGGATATGATTTTATATTTATTGATTCATCTAAATCTCATTATGAGAAACTATTGAACAATTGTATCCAAAATTTAAATAAAAATGGTATAATTATCTTCGACAATGTTTTATATAAAGGCATGGTTGCGTCAGATAGTTTAGTTGTAAAACGTAAAAAAACTATCGTAAACAACATGAGAAAATTTTTAAAGAATGTTGTCAACGATACAAGATTTTCAACAATGTTGTTACCTATTGGTGATGGTATTATGATTTTAAGGAGGAATTAATAAGGTGAAAAAAGTTGAATTGCTTGCACCTGCAGGCAGTTTAGAAAAATTAAAGGTAGCTATTGATTTTGGAGCTGATGCTGTCTATGTTGGAGGTCCAAGATTAAATCTGAGAGCATTTGCAGATAATTTTGATTTTGATGAGATGAAAGAGGGAATAAAATATGCTCATGATAGAGGAGCTAAAGTTTATTTGGTTTTGAATGCGATCCCAAGAAATTTTGACATGAATGGTATTGAAGACTATGTCAAAAGATGTGAATCTTTGGGCTTCGATGGTGCGATCATTGCAGATCCAGGTTTGATTTCAATAGTTAAAAAGAATACAAACATGGATATACATTTAAGTACTCAAGCTAATGCGATGAATTATGAAACTGCGAGATTCTGGTATGATTATGGATTAAAAAGGATAATCTTAGCTCGAGAATTAAAACTAAAAGAGGTAGAAGAATTTGTGAAGAAATTGCCAGAAGATTGTGAAATAGAAGTGTTCGTTCATGGAGCTATGTGTATGGCTTATTCTGGTAGGTGTTTAATATCAAATTATATGACATCTAGAGATTCAAACAAGGGGGCTTGCTCTCAAGCTTGTAGATATAAATATTATCTTGTGGAAGAAACACGACCTAATGAGTATTACCCAGTTTTTGAAGACGAAGATGGAACTTACATAATGAACTCAAAAGATTTATGTATGATTGAACATATTGATGATGTAATTAGATCTGGAGTTGCCTCTGTGAAAATTGAAGGACGTATGAAAAGTTTATTTTATCTTGCCATGGTTGTAAAGATGTATAGGGAGGCTATTGATACATATTATGCCGATCCTGAAAATTTTAAAGTTAACCCTGATTGGAAAAGAAATCTTCAGAAGATAAGTCATAGAAGATATTCTACAGGATTTTTTTATGGAAAATCTGGAGAGCAAAGTTATGAAAGTGCAACGTATGTAAGAGAATATGATATAATTGGTATTGTTAAAAATTATGATAAAGAAACAAAGATAGCAACTATTGAGCAAAGAAATAGAGTGTTTAATGGAGATAAGGTTGAGATTATACGACCTAAAACTGAAAATTTTGAGGTTGTATTAAACGATATGAAGAATGATAAAGGTGAAAATATTGAGAAGGCTAACCATGCTCAAATGATTTTTACAGCACATGTTGAAACTGAATTAAAGACAAATGATTTTATAATTATGAAGAAAAATGAAATTTCACTTGGTTAAAATATTTGGAGCTAGAATAATTAATTTATTCTAGCTCTGAATTTGTTTTTGAGAATTTGTTAATTTATGTGAATATTTTTAAAAATATTTGAAATGATTTATACAAATATTTCTTTTGGATCAATAGAGTGGGGTTTTATTTATGGATAAAAATAATATCAGAGTGAGAATAAGATTTATAAATATTTTGTTTGGATTGAGTATCCTTGTTATAATTTTTAGACTTGCATTTATACAGTTAGGTACAAAATCAGATAAGTATGTATCCATAGCAACGAATCAATACAATTTAGATTATAGGACAAGTAATTTAAATTATAGAATTCTTGATGAGAATTTCAATGATTTAATTAAGTATAATAATAAATATATAGTACAAGTAAAATCTAACATATTTAAAAACTATAATAATAATATAGAAATGGAGAAGATTTTAACATTCACATCTATTTTAAAAAACTATAACAAAGATTTTGATTTGATTCAAAAATTTCAAGAGAATCCTGGATACAATTTTAAGTTTGAGGTTGACAAGTATACATATGATAAATTAAAAACTTTGCAAGATATAAATGGGGTTTATCTTTACGAGTACAACGAATTTAATGAGAATGAAGCGTGGTCAATTCAAAATATTTTAATTAAGGAAATTTCCGAAAATTCAACAAATGATGAGTATCATAACTATATTGAAAATAATAAGTATCCAAAGATTGATTTCAATTATGTTAAGAATGGTAAAAAAGTCGTAGATGAAGATAATAATAATTTAAAATTAACTATAAATAAAGAGTTACAAGAGGGGATAAAAAATATAATTAAAGATAAAAAATATGATCAATTTGATGGTATAGCAATTGCTATATCGGAAGCGACAACTGGAGAAATAAAAGCATTAGTCCAAAAAAACGAGTATAATCCTAATATTATTCTTGGATCTGCAAGCCTTGGATATGTTCCAGGTTCAGTTTTTAAACTTGTAGTTGCAGAGGCTGCTATTGATTCCGGAATTTTCACATCTAAACATACTTTCAACTGTGAAAATAGCAGGTATAATTTATGTAAAAATAGGCATTCAGGAACCTTAACTATAGAAGATGCTCTTGCCGTTTCATGTAATAATATATTTGCAGAAATAGGAAAAGAGATTGGTTGGGATTTGATTAAAAGTTATGCTGAGGATCAAGGGTTATTTAAGAAAGTATTGGGGTTTAGTGATTTGAGAGAAGCTAGTGGAAGTTATGCCGAACCTAAAGAATATGAGGATGGACCTTTATTTTTATCTATGGGACAAAATATGTTAATTGAACCATTACAAGCTTTGAGTATAACAAATACTATTTTAAATAATGGTGTTTATAATAGACTAAAGTTGGTTGATCAAATCGTGAATGAAAATAATGAAATTATAAAAGAATTTGAGGTTGATTCTGACAAAGTATTGAAAAAAGATACAGCAAACATAATGAAAGATATGTTAATAAATACTTTGGAAAATGGGACAGGAAAGAATATTAAAATTAACAGTCTAGAAAGTGGAATTAAAACAGGTACAACTGAAAGGTTTGATGGAGAAAGTCTTGTTTCAGATGGATGGGTATTAGGATATTTTAAACATAGAAACAAATATTATTCAATGTTTGTGTTTGTTGAAAACATAAATGAAGAGGGACAGTTTGGAGGAAATACAGCAGGTCCAATTTTTAAAGAAATAGTAGATTATTATAGCAGTACTTTTTAGTTTTTTGTTTTTGAGCATTTAATAGGGGGATCTTAATTGATAGACAACTTATTTGAGATCATCAGTAGCGTAGTTTTATTTGTAGGATATATAGTTGGAAATAATTCATTCCCAAACCCATTAACTAGCGAACAGGAAAAAGAATATATAGATAGATTTAAAGCAGGAGATTTAAAAGCTAAGAATATTTTAATTGAAAGAAATTTGAGATTGGTTGTTCATATAGCTAAAAAATTTTCATCGGTAAGAGATGTGGAAGATTTAATATCTGTTGGAACGATAGGACTTATAAAAGGTATAGAGTCTTTTGATTATGTAAAAGGAACTAAACTTGCAACTTATGCTGCAAGATGTATAGAAAATGAAATTTTAATGTTGATAAGAAATTCTAAAAAGACGAAAAATGAAGTATTTCTTCAAGATCCTATAGGAACAGACAAAGAAGGAAATGAAATTTCTTTGATAGATGTATTAAATAGTAGTGATGATACAATAATTGACATTGTTGAACAAAAATTAACGATTAAAAAAATGTATAAAAAGCTTAATGATATTTTGACTGAGAAGGAACAACTTATAATAAAATTGAGATATGGATTGATAGATGGAAAGATTAAAACACAAAAGGAAATATCTAAAAAATTAAATATCTCAAGATCTTATGTTTCACGAATTGAAAAGAAAGCGTTAATGAAATTGAATAAAGAATTATTTGTTAAAAAGTAATATGATAACCATCTCTGCATTTAGGGATGGTTATTTTTGTATATAAAAATATATTTTGGGAAATATAAACTAATATAAACTATTTTTGAGAGAGGAATAAGAGTATCGTACTCTTTTGTAGTAGCTATGTTGTCATTACAAGATATATTAAAGTTAGCTTGCGATAAAGAGTTTTCATACATATATTTAAGCGTTGGTGCAAATATATTTGGTCGTGTTAATTCGGATTTGGAAGTTATGTTTGAGAAAAAATTAAATTCAGATGATCTTACAACTTATGCAAAAGAAATTTTAGGGGATAAGTTTACTGAATTATTTGAAACTGAAGAAAAGTACATATCATTTTCGATACCAGGTATTGGAAGGTTTAAAGCTAATATTTTTAGACAAAGAAACAGTATTGCAATATCAATTAAAATATTATCTAGAAATGAGTTTAATAATGAAATTGATATTCCAAATAATATTTACAATTTTGTATCTCAATTAAAAAATGGATTAGTATTAATAATTGGATCAATCAATAGTGGAAAAAATTTTACACTTTCAACAATTATTCAAAAAATTAGCAATACATATTCAAAATATATCATTACGCTTGAATCAACTATTGATATTCTATATAGGCATAATAAGTCTATAGTTAATCAAAGGGAAATGGGAACTGATACGGACTCGTATATAAGTGGTATTGAGTCTGCGTTTAGAGAAAGACCAGATATTTTGGTTATTGATGATATACCAAATTATGAAGTTATGAAGCTGATAATGAAATGCTGTGATGCGGGTATACTTGTTATAGCAACATTTTATTCAAATAGCATACAAAGAACATTGGAATTTTTATTTGGAATGGAACCAAAGGATAAAACTTATCTTAAAAATATTTTACCAAGTATGTTAAGATGTATGATTCACCAAAAAAACATTTTTGATAAAAATCAAAACAATTTATATTTGTTTGAATTTATGATCAATATTCCAATAATAGCTAACTGTATAAGAGAAAATAATATTAAAAACCTATATACTTTAATGCAGAACAATACGAAATTAGGTATATGTACCATGGACAATTCTTTGATAAACGCTTACAAAGAAGGACTTATTTCAAGAGAGGTTTTTGTTCAAAATGTATCTAATAAAGAAATTGCTGCAAAAATTATATTGAATTATTAAGTAATATTGTAGTAATGTATTTAAGAAAGTAGCTATTAAGAGGAGGTATATCAATTTGTTTTTTGATTTAATTGAAAAAATAGCTTCAATTATTGTGAATTTAGTTTATATTATTTCATTTTATTATTTGGCAATTTCAATACTGGGTCTTCTTTTGAAAAACAGAAAAAATAAAAAGCTTGATAAGAAAAATAGATTTGCTATTGTTATTGCTGCTCATGATGAAGAGAAGGTTATTTCTAATAGCTTGAAAAGTTTGAAAGGTTTGAATTACGATAAAGAATTTTATGATGTTTTTGTTGTAGCGGATAATTGTACAGATAAAACAAAAGAGTATTCTCTAGCTCAAGGAGCATTGGTATATGAAAGGTTTGACGATAATAATAAAGGAAAAGGATATGCTCTAGAATGGATGTTTAATAAAATATTTGATATGGGAGATAGATATTCTGCTATTATTGTATTGGATGCTGATAATATAGTGTCTCCTAACTTCCTAACAGAGATGAATACAAAATTAAACAATGGATATAAAGTTATCCAAGGTTATATTGATAGTAAGAATCCAAATGATAATTGGCTTACAATGAGTTATTCTATAGCGTTTTGGAGCAATAATAGATTATTTCAGTTGTGTAGAGATAATTTAGGATTATCTTGTCAATTATCTGGTACAGGATTTTGTTTAGATATTGAAACGCTTAAAAAAGTTGGCTGGGGAGCTACATGCCTTACTGAAGATTTAGAATTTACTTGTAAACTAATAATGAATAATATGAGGGTTGTTTTTGCGTATAAGGCTGTTGTTTATGATGAAAAACCTCTTACATTAAAACAATCATGGAATCAAA
This sequence comes from Candidatus Arthromitus sp. SFB-rat-Yit, assembly GCF_000283555.1. Taxonomy (NCBI): domain Bacteria; kingdom Bacillati; phylum Bacillota; class Clostridia; order Eubacteriales; family Clostridiaceae; genus Candidatus Neoarthromitus; species Candidatus Arthromitus sp. SFB-rat-Yit. The sequence goes on along the minus strand of NC_016012.1, from coordinate 794,435 downwards.
GAAAAAGGTGGATGCAAGGATTTGCTGATGTATCAAGTAGGTATTTCTTGAAATTAATTGAAAGAGTATTTTCTCATAGGGATTTGAAAGCTTTGGATTGTGCGTTATATTCAATACAACCTATAGTAATAACTATACTTGGAATAGTTTCAATATTTAATATGTCTAGATTATTATTATCATTAGTTGGTATTTTTATGGGACAACCATTGGTTTTTGAATTTAAAGCTATAAGATTTATATCATTAGCGTATTTTATATTCCAGTTTATGATAACTCCTATAATGATACATTTAGATTCTAAATTAAATTTTAAAGTTTTAATGTATTATATATTTATATATCCATTTTATATAATTACATGGGTACCTATAGCAATACAAGGAATTTTGAATAAAAATAAAAAAGAGTGGTTTCACACGGATCATTCAAGAAATGTAAGCATTAATGAACTAGAAAAATTTAAGAATTAAACAAGGAGTTTAAGGATTTTTGTTGAATATATTTCTTATGTACATAGTTCTGTAAGCTGCGGTGTATTTAAATTTTTATATATAAATTTCCATATTTTTAATACAAAATTTAAATTTTAGCTTTTCTAATAAAACAGGAGGAATTAGTGTGTTAGATTTTGATATGAATAGTATTTTTCAAAATGCAAGAATAAAAGTAATTGGATGTGGTGGCGGCGGAGGGAACGCTGTTAATAGAATGATAGAAGATGGTCTTAAAAATGTAGAATTTATTGTTGTTAATACTGATAATCAAGCTTTAAGATTATCTAAGGCTGAATCTAAGATTCAAATAGGTGAGAAGTTGACAAGAGGTCTTGGAGCTGGAGCGAATCCAGATATTGGTGAAAAAGCTGCTGAAGAAAGTAAAGATATGATAAAGGATGCTATACAAGGAGCAGAGCTTGTATTTATAACCGCGGGAATGGGAGGAGGAACGGGAACGGGTGCTGCTCCAGTTGTTGCAGAAATAGCAAAATCGTTGGGAATATTAACGGTTGGTGTTGTTACAAAACCTTTTCCATTTGAAGGAAGAAAAAGAATGATGCAAGCAGATATGGGTATATCTAATTTGATGAGTAAAGTTGATACTTTAGTGACAATACCAAATGAAAGATTGTTAACAATGGTTGATAAAAAAACATCTTTACTTGAAGCTTTTAAGAAAGCGGATGATGTTTTAAGACAAGGTGTTCAGGGTATATCTGATCTTATAACTATACCAGGTATAGTTAATAGAGATTTTGCTGATGTAAAAGCAATTATGAGTGATAGAGGTCTTGCTCATATGGGTATAGGTAGGGGTACTGGTGAAAATAGAGCTATAGAGGCAGCTAAGCAAGCAATATCATCGCCATTACTCGAAACATCTATAATTGGAGCTACAGGTGTACTTATGAATGTTACAGGTGGACCTGATTTATCACTGCATGAAATTCATGAAGCTGGAAATATGGTTCAAGAATCTACAGATGAAGATGCAGTATTTATGTTTGGAGCTGTTATAGATGAAGATTTAAAAGACGAAATTAGAGTAACTTTAATAGCTACTGGTTTTGAAGGAAGTGCAAATAGAAAAGTAAGCGAGATATTTAAAGAAGAGATTTTAGTAACAAAACCTGATATTTCTAAGACAATAAAAGAAGATAAAGAAGAACCTCCAATTGAAAGGGAGGATGTTAATAAGAAGAACAATGATAAAGAAGATGATTATGGTATTCCTGCCTTTTTAAGGAAACGTGATTTTAATAAATAATACATAGTTTAAAATTTAAACGAGAAGACTGGCGTATTTTAAAATTTTTATGCTAGTCTTCTCGTTTTTTTAAGTGAGAATTAACATGGATCATATAAATATTGTAAAATATTACATAAAAAAATATATTGTTTACAGTAAAAACAACAAAATTTTAATTAAATAACTTCTATAATAAATAAAGGTAAATAGGAGGACTTAAATATGATTATTTATTATGATTTGTTTATATTTGAGAACTTCATTTTTAATTTATTTATTCTATATACATCTTTTAAAATATTAAATTTAAAGTTGAATTTTTATAGATTATTATTTGCATCAATTGTATCATCATTTATATCTAGTTTGATTTTAATAAATTTAAATTCTGTGATTTATTTGTTATTTATTATATTGACCAGCACATTTGCTGGATTAATTTTATGTGTTCCTGAGATAAGAGTTAATTATTTTATACAGATAATTGTGAGCATGTTCTTTACATCATTTATATTATTTGGGATTATTAAATTTTTAAGCACGTGGTTTGTAAATATAAATTATAAAATCATATTTGTAATTTTTATTGTTGTTTTTGTCATATATGGTATTGTAAAAAAATATATAACTAGAAATACATTTTTTAATAATTACATATTTGAAATAGAATTAAACTATCAAAATAAAATTTATAAATTTAATGGATTTTTGGATACAGGTAATGAGTTGTATGAACCAGTGTCTGGTCTACCAGTAATAATTGTAGAAAAAAGATGTATTCCAGGCATTTTTTACCATGAAAAATATTTCTATAAAATACCATATAAAGTTATAACAGGAGATGTATCATATTTTGAAGGTATAAAAGTTAAAAATGTTCATTTTAAAAACAACAATAAAGATTTTTATGCGGATATTATTTTGTGTACAACTTATACATCATTAGATCCTAATAAACGTTTTGAAGCAATATTATCTAGATGCATAATTTAGGGGGAAGGTTAATGAGGAAGATAATAATTTTCATTAATAATTTGATTTATAAATTTAAATATATAACTCGTGCTATTTTTTATATAGGTAGTAGCGATGCATTACCACCACCATTAACACGTGATGAAGAAGATGATTTAATAAATAAATTATTGGTTACGGATACAGAAAATATAAGAACAATATTGATTGAAAGAAATTTAAGATTGGTTGTTTATATTGCTAAAAAATTTGAAAATACTGGAATTATGGTAGAAGATCTTATATCTGTTGGGACTATCGGGCTTATTAAGGCGGTTAATACTTTTAATCCAGATAAAAAAATAAAACTAGCGACATATGCCTCGAGATGCATTGAAAATGAAATATTGATGTATTTGAGGAGAATGAATAAAATAAAGGGAGAAATTTCATTTTATGAACCGTTAAATACAGATTGGGATGGAAACGAATTATTACTATCAGACATACTTGGATCTAGTGATAGTAATGTTTTTGAATTCATTGAAGAGGAAATTGATAGAAGTTTGCTTGTTATAGCAATGGAATCATTAAATAATAGAGAACATGAAATAATATCTCTACGATTTGGTTTAAATGGATATTTGGAAAAAACCCAAAAAGAAGTAGCGGATATTTTGGGAATTTCACAATCATATATCTCTAGGTTAGAAAAGAGAATTATTAAGAAATTAAAAAAGGAAATAAATAAAATGTTATAATTTAATATCAAATTATAATTAAATTATTTTAGAGAAAACCTATTACATTAATTTGTAGTAGGTTTTCTTTAATTTTTATATATTAAATAATTGTGTAAATTAAACACTACAAAAAAATTACAAAACAGTTAAAAAAAATGAATATTATCGAAAGATGTCGGTAATACTAAGAAGGATAAGTACTCTGAAGGGGCTGATATTATGATAAGTAAGGTTGAAATATGCGGAGTTAATACAGCTAAACTACCTGTGCTTAAGGACAAAGAAATGAAAGAACTTTTATTAAAAATGAGAAATGGTGACACAAACTCTAGAGAAGTGTTTATACAAGGAAATTTAAGATTAGTATTGAGTGTTATACATAGATTTAATAATAGAGGTGAAAATGTAGATGATTTATTCCAAGTTGGTTGTATAGGACTTATTAAAGCTTTAGATAATTTTGATTTAACACAGAATGTTAAATTTTCTACTTATGCAGTTCCTATGATAATAGGAGAAATTAGAAGATATTTAAGAGATAACAATGCTATTAGGGTTAGTAGATCGCTTAGGGATATAGCGTATAAAGCATTGATTGTAAAAGATAAGTTGATGTCTGAAAATAATAAAGAACCCACAGTATCACAAATTGCTAAAGAATTAGATATTCCTAGGGAAGATGTTGTATTTGCTTTGGATGCTATACAAGATCCAATATCATTATTTGAGCCTATTTATCATGATGGAGGAGATTCGATTTTTGTTTTAGATCAAATAAGTGATTCTAAAAATTGTTATGAAAATTGGATAGAGGATATATCTATAAAGGAAGCTATGAAGAAATTAAATAAAAGAGAAACTATGATATTGAATTTGAGATTTTTTACTGGGAGAACTCAAATGGAGGTTGCTGAGGAAATTGGTATTTCTCAAGCACAAGTATCTAGATTAGAAAAGACGGCTTTAAAACATATGAGAAAGTATATATAACAAAAAGGAGGCTATCTATATAGATAGCCTCCTTTTATATTTCTTTTTTCAATATTCTAACCGAGTTTAAAATTACAATAAGTGATACACCAACATCTGATAATATAGCTGCCCACATAGATGATAAACCTAAAGCACCCAGTATTATTACTAATGTTTTTACTGATAAAGATAAAATTATATTTTGTGTAGCAATTTTTCTTGTTTGTTTTGCTATTTTTATAGCTTTAATTATTTTGTATGGATCGTCATCAATTAAAACAATGTCAGATGCTTCAATAGCAGCATCACTTCCAATTCCACCCATAGATATTCCAATGTCTGCTATAGCAAGAGAAGGAGCATCATTTATACCATCTCCAATGAATGCTAAAGTTGATTTTGGAGTTTTATTTAAAATTAATTCTTCTACATATTTTACTTTTTGGTCTGGTAATAGCTCTGAATATACTTCTGGGATTTTTAATGTTTCTGCGATATGCTGAGCTGTTTTCTTATTGTCCCCTGTAAGCATTACTAGTTTGTTCACATTCATATCTTTCAATTCAGCAATAGTTTTAGCTGAATTCTCTTTTATTTTATCTGATATCAAAATATATCCGAGATAAGTGTTGTTTTTGGCTACATATACTTTTGTTCCAGGCTCATCTGTGGATTCAATATGGATATTGAATTTATCCATCATCTTTTTATTTCCACTTATTATTGTGTCATCATCTATACAAATGCTTATACCATATCCAGCAATTTCCTCGAACCTAGAAATTTTTGATTGCTCAATTGGATGATTGTAATGGTTGACTATAGATTTAGCAATTGGATGATTTGAAAAACTTTCTGCCATTGCAGCGTATTTTAATAATTCATCTGTTGTGCAATCTTTAGTTATAATTTTAGTTATAAAAAATTTGCCTTCTGTTACAGTTCCTGTTTTATCAAATACTAAAGTTGATAAATTATTTAGTGCTTCTAAATAGTTACTTCCTTTTATAAGTATACCGTTCTTAGATGCTACCCCTATACCACTAAAGAAACTTAATGGTATTGAGATTACCAACGCACAAGGGCAAGATATAACTAAAAATATTAAAGCTCTATAAATCCATGTTGAGATAGTATTATATCCTAAAATAAATGGTGGGATTATTGCTATTATTAAAGCGATTACTATAACGATAGGAGTATAAATTTTTGAAAATTTAGTAATAAAATTTTCTGTATTTGATTTTTTTGATGTAGCACTTTCAACGAGATTAAGAATTCTGGATATTGTTGAATTTTTGAATTCTGATTCTACTTTTATCTTGATTAAAGAAGAGATGTTTATGCATCCAGATATTACTTTATCTCCAATTTTAACTTCTTTGGTTAAGAATTCTCCGGTTAAGGCTTTAGTGTCTAATTGGGACTCTCCTTGAATTATTTCTCCATCTAAAGGTATTTTCTCACCTGGTTTTACAACAATTACATCTCCAATTTTAATTTCATTTGGATCAACAATTTTGATTGAATCATTAATTTCTAGATTTGCTGTATCAGGTCTTATGTCCATCAGATTTGAGATTGAAGAACGTGACTTGTTAATAGCCATGTCTTGTATAAATTCTCCAACTCTTGAAAATATAATAACTGCTATACCTTCTTGAAATTCTTTTATTACAAATGCTCCTATTGTTGCAATCATCATCAATGTATTTTCATCAAAAATTATACCCTTTTTTATATTGATAATTGCCTTTTTTAAGATTTCAAATCCTATTAACAAATAACTTATAAGACATACGTAAAATTTTAAAGGTCCAGATCCATTTATGAAAAATGAAATTATAAATAGGGTTACACCAATCAAAAATGCAATGGCTTGCTTGTAGTTTATTTTATTCATAGATTTATTTGGATTCTTAGAGTCAACAAAGTTTATGTCAGGTTCAATATTTATACATAACTTCATAATTTCTTCTAAGCGTTGTTGTGTGTTAGAATCATCAATGAATTCTAAATTTAATTTTTGATTTAATACGTCTATGTCTACATTCGAGACATAATTTAATTTTAGTAATCTAGTTTTAATTTTGTCAGCACAGTCGTAACAATTCATGTTTTCAAATTTTAGTGTGTGGTTATAATTCATATACAATCCTTTCATTAATAAATATTCATATCTTTATTATATCCTTTACATAGTATAAATAAAAATGTCAAGTCATATAAATTTAATAAAAAAATTTTTTAAAAGAACGAAGGAATGATTTTATGATAGATATGTCATTTTCATTAAATGATTTAAAATCAATGGAAGTTATAGATGTAAGCATAGGTGCTAAAATAGGGTATATAAGCGATTATATGATTGATACAAATACATTTAGGGTGTTATCAATTATAGTTTCTTATGGTAAAGTGTCCTGGTTTTTTAAAAATAATTGTTTAGAAATTCCTTGGGAAAAGATAATGAAAATAGGGTTGGATGTTATTTTGGTTGATGGAAGTAATATGGATTTATTATTGGAATAAATGAATTGGAATGTATTAACATATTTAAATTTTATTGTAATTTTTATTTTGATTATGTTATTATATTTCAAAAGAAGAATGTATAATTGTTTAATTAGTACATTTAATAACTTTTACAGTATGTTATTAGGGTGATTTATGAAATTAATAGAGTTCGATAGTAAATATTTTTTGTATAAAGAAATAGATAATATTGGTTTTGGAGTTACTACGGCTAATTCTGAATTTGGAATACACCCAAAACTTGAAAATTACGATAAAAATATAAAATTTATCAAGGAGAAATTTAATTTAAGCGATATATTTGTGGTATCTCAAATACATAGTGATATTGTTATTGAATGTGATAAAAATTTTACATTAGGTTTAGAAGGCGATGGGCTTATAATTAGAGAAATAAATCGTGGAATAGGTGTTTTTACAGCAGATTGTGTTCCTATATTTTTATTTGATTCAAAGAAACGTATCGCTTCGGTTTTACATAGTGGTTGGAAGGGAACTTACAACGAAATAGTTGTTAAAGCAATTGATATATTTGTTAAAAAATATCATTCGGATGTAAATGATATAGTTATTTATATAGGACCGCATATTAAAGTTTGTTGTTACGAAGTTGGAGAAGAACTTAAATATAAGTTTAATAATCATCATAGATTCCAAAAAAATGCTAATATTTTTAATAAAAATAATCTTAGTTTATTGGAGTGCATTAAGACTTCGGTTTTGGCGTGTAATATACCGATTTATAATTTGAATGTTGTTGATTATTGTGTGCACTGTAGCAAAGACGTGAAATTTTATTCATATAGAAATGATCCGAATTCTTTAAATAGAATATTTTCATTTATTTTTATTAAATAAAATTTACTGAGGATTAAGTAATTATGGGTAAAAAGATTTTAATTGTTGAAGATGAGTTTAATATTGTTGAGTTGTTGAGATACAATTTAACGAAAAATGGATTTGATGTAAAGTATGTCTTAGATGGATTAGATATAATTAATATTGTAACAGAGTTTAAGCCCGAATTAATATTGCTTGATTTAATGTTAACTGGAAAAGATGGTTTTGAAATATGTAGTGAATTATCCAATAACGAAGATACAAAGAAGATACCTATAATAATAGTTTCTTCAAAAAGTAGAGAATTTGATAAAGTATTGGCACTAAATCTTGGAGCTGACGATTATATTTGTAAGCCATTTTCTATAAATGAAATAGTTGCTCGAATAAAAGCTGTATTTAGGAGAATGGAAAAATTAAATTTTAATGAAACAAATTTATCTTGTGATTTTAAATTTGGCGATATATTATTAGATTTAAAAAAGAGAGAGATATATAAAAAAGGCAGAAAACTAGATATGACCTTTAAAGAATTTGAGTTATTGGTAATGCTTATAAGAAGTAATGGTCATGTTCTAACTAGAGAATATATACTTGATAATATTTGGGGATATAATTACATAGGTGAAACTAGAACTGTAGATGTTCATGTTAGAAATTTAAGAAAAAAGATAGAAGATGATGATAAAAATCCTGTATTTATTGAAACGGTGAGAGGAATAGGGTATAAATTCAATTTAGAATATAATGAAAATTTTTAATTTAATATTGATAATTTGTTTATTAATACTAATTTTAGGTATGTGTATTTGTTTTCTAAAATTTAATAATAGAATTAAGCGTAATTTGTTAAATATTTTAACAATTAATTCTAACGATTATTTAGAATCAGTTGTTAATATGGCTAATAAAAAGAGCTTTGGATTAGAAAATATACTAGATTTGATAAAGTTTAAGTTTAATAAAGTGTATAAAAAGTATGATAAGATATGGGAAGATAACTATGTTTTAGAGCGTACAATAGATATTCTTGAATATGGGGTATTGATTTTAGATATTAAAAACAGGATTTATTATGTAAATGATGAATTAGGTAAATTGTTTAATATTTTAGATTTAAAAGAGATGCATAATAAATTGCTTGAAAAAACTAATTTAAGATGGTTGCTTGAATTTAATAATGATACTGTGTTTGAGATACCTGAAGAGTATTCATTTGTTAATATATCTTGTTATATAAAAAAGATAAATAACAGTTTTACTATATATACATTTAAAAATATAACTGAACAAAAGAAGATTGATAATATGAGTACAGAGTTTATTTCAAATATAACACATGAATTAAAAACTCCTTTAACGTCTATAATAGGATTTGCTGATACGTTAAAAAATGTTGAAAATGAAAATGATAGACAAATATTTTACGATATAATATCGAAGGAAGCTATAAGGCTTAATAATTTAATAAGTGATATACTTATTTTTTCAGAAATTCAAACACAGAATGATATAACAAAACAAAAGATAGATATTATGCAATTGTTATACAGTATTAAACAATTACTTACCCCTCAGATATCCAATAGTAATATTAATGTTAATATTACTGGAGATAGGATTAAAATTCTAAGTTGTGAAAAGTATATTATGCAAATATTTTTAAATATAATTGATAATTCGATAAAACACTCTTTTGGGGAAAATATAGATATAATTTGTAAAGAGGATAGTAAAAACGTATATATTAAATTTTCGGATGATGGAATTGGAATACCTGAAAATGAAATTGAAAATATATTTGAGAGATTTTATAAAATTCCAACTTCTAAGACAAAATTTCGAGGAACAGGTTTAGGTTTATCTATAGTATATGGTGCTGTTAAAAAGATTTCTGGGAATGTTGAGGTTTTTAATAATAAAAATAAAGGTGTTACATTTAAAATTAGTATCCCTAAAAATAAAGTAGAGTAAGTTAATTACTCTACTTTATTTGTTTTTAAAATTAAATTTAAAATAGCATAACAAATTTAATATAGATTTAACATTAGCAAAATATAAGCTTAACTAATTTGGTTTAAAATATGTTTTAAATTGATTTGAGGAGAGATTAATTTTATGAACAAAGGATTCTTTAAGATATTAAATTTGGGAGTAGTTTTGTGCTTATTTTTATTTGTTTCTTGCAGTAATGTTCAAAATAAATCTACTTTGCGTGGTAATATTGTTATTGATGGGTCATCAACAGTTTATCCGATAACAGAAATAGTAGCTGAAGAATTTTCTATAGTAAATCCAAAAGTTAGAATATCTATAGCTGAGTCTGGAACTGGTGGAGGAATGAAAAAGTTTATTGAGGGTGAAATTGATATAGTTAATGCTTCTAGAAAAATTAAGGATTCTGAACTTGATAGAGCTAAAAATAATGGAATAGATGCTCAAGAGTTGGTTGTAGCAAATGATGGTATATCTGTTATTGTTAGCAAAGATAATACGTTCGCAACAAATTTAACAAAAGAGGAGGTTTCTCATATTTTTAGATATGATAATCCTGCAAAATATTGGAGTGATGTGAGAGAAGGATTTCCAAATGAATTAATAAAAGTTTATACTCCAGGAACAGCCTCTGGAACTTTTGAGTTTTTCACGGAAATTGTGAATGGAAAAGCTAAGCTCCAAAGAGAGGATGCTATAGTTAGTGAAGATGATAATATTTTGATCAAAGGAATAAGTGGGGACAAATATTCGATAGGATATTTTGGATATAGTTATTATGAATCAAATAAAGATAAAATTAATTTGATATCTATTGATAATGTAGAGCCATCAACACAAACTATAAATGATGAAAGCTATCTATTATCAAGACCACTTAGGATATATTTCAATAAAAATAATCTTGATAGGCAGGAAATAAGTGAATTTCTTAAATTTTATCTTTTGAATGCGGGAACTCTTGCTAAAGAGGTTAACTTAGTTCAATTATCAGATAAAAGTTATGAAAATCAACTAGATAATTTAAAATAAATTTATGAAGATAAATTTCATATTTAGACTTTAATATTAGTTTGGAGGTTTTATTTTAGTGAAAGAGAAATTTATAGAAGGTTTGCTGAGATTATTTGCATTTATTTCAATTCTTATCACAATCAGTATAGTTTTCCTATTGTTATTTGAAGCTAAAGATTTTTTTAAGGAAGTTAGTTTTTTTGATTTATTTAAAGGTAATTCCTGGAATCCACTTTTAAGTACCCCAACTTATAATATTATGACTTTAGTAATTGGAACTATAATTATAGCTGTTATTGCGTGTTTAATAGCAATACCTATAGGTCTTTTAATTTCAATTTATTTAAGTGAATATGCATCTAAAAAAGTTCGTGCTATTTTGAAACCTGTTTTAGAAGCATTAGCATTTATTCCATCAGTTGTTTATGGATTTTTTGCATTAACATTTATAACTCCTGTGTTGAAGTTGTTTATACATAATTTAGAGATATATAACGCATTAAGTGCTGGTATTGCTATAGGGATAATGATTATTCCGATGATTGCTTCTTTAAGTGAGGATGCATTAAGGAGTATACCAGGATCAATAAAAAGAGGTGCTTATGCACTTGGTAGTACAAAGTATGAAGTTACAAGCAAAGTTTTAATTCCAGCAGCTAGATCAGGAATTATATCATCATTTATTTTGGCTATTTCTCGAGCTATAGGTGAAACAATGGTTGTTGCAATTGCATCTGGAAGCAATCCTCTTTTTAATATGAATCCATTGAAGAGTATACAGACATTAACAACTTATATGGCTAATGTTAGTATGGGAGATGTTTCATTTGATTCAATTGAATATAAGACAATTTTTGTTTGTGGAGCTATATTATTTTTGATTACCTTAATTTTAAATATTGTAGCTCGCAAAATTATAAACAAAAATAAATATAAGTTTTAGAAATGGAAGCAGGGAAATAATGAAAATTGATTTGTATGATAATGAGATTATAAAAAATAATCTAAAAAAGAGAAAGTATAAAGATAAAGTATTGAAAATTGTTACAATAATTGCAACTCTTATAGGTGTATTTTTCTTAATTGCTCTATTAATTCAGATTTTTTCGAATGGTTTGAAAAATTTAAACTGGAAATTCATAACAAGTTTCCCATCAAGTAGACCTGCAAGAGCTGGAATATTACCAGCAATTGTTGGAAGCGTTTATATATTAATTTTAACTTCAATAATTTCTATACCTCTTGGGATCGGTACGGCTATTTATTTGGAACTGTATGCTAAATCTTCAAAATTTACAAATTTTATAAAATTAAATATACAAAATCTTGCAGGAGTTCCTGCTATTGTATATGGAATACTTGGTCTTGGAGTTTTTGTAAAATTTTTCATGTTTGGATCAAGTATATTATCTGGAGCATTAACACTCTCACTTTTAGTTTTGTCGCCAATAATAATTTCTTCTCAAGAAGCAATTAGAACTGTTCCATATTCATTGTATGAGGGAGCTTTAGCTCTTGGTGTATCTAAATGGAAAGCTATTAAGGGAGTAATTATTCCATGTGCTATGTCAAACATAATTACTGGAATAGTTTTATCTCTTGCCCGTGCCATTGGTGAAGCATCTCCACTTATTGTTGTTGGAGCTGCAACATTTATAAGATTTGTCCCTTTAAGTTTGTTTGATGGATTTACGGTATTGCCTATACAAATATATAATTGGACTTCAAGACCAGAGCCAGAATTCCAACAATTGGCATCATCAGGAATAATTATTTTACTGTTGATAGTTTTGATATTTAATATCGCGGCAATCATTATAAGGAAAAAATTTGAGAAAAAATATGATTAACAGATCGGTGGTTAGTATTTAATGAAAAAAGTTATTATAAAAGTTGAAGATTTAAATTTCTTTTACGGAGAAAAGCAAACTTTGTTCAACATAAATATCGACATATATGAAAATAAAGTTACAGCTCTTATTGGACCTTCTGGATGTGGTAAATCTACATTTTTAAGAAATTTAAATAGAATGAATGAAATGTTTGATTACTCTAGATATACAGGCAAGATACTCTTAGATGGTAAGGATATAAAAGAGCAAGATGTTGTGCTACTTCGAAAAGAAGTTGGGTTAGTTTTTCAAAAGCCAAATCCATTTCCTAAATCTATTTATGATAATATAGTCTTTGCTCCAAGAAATTATGGAATAAAAGATAAAAATATTTTAGATGAACTTGTTGAAACTACTTTGAAAGATGTTGCCCTTTGGGATGAAGTTAAAGATGATTTGAAAAAAAGTGCTTATAATTTATCTGGAGGTCAACAACAAAGATTGTGTATTGCAAGATGTTTAGCAACTCAACCCAAAATAATTTTAATGGATGAACCTACTTCTGCATTAGATCCAATTTCTACCATAAAAATAGAGGAATTATTGGTAAAACTTAGAAAGAAATATACTATTGTAATAGTTACTCATAATATGCAACAAGCGGGAAGAATTTCTGATTACACAGCATTTTTCTTAAATGGTAAACTTGAAGAAATGGATAGAACTGAAAAAATATTTCAAAATCCAGCGAATAAGCTTACAGAGGACTATATTACAGGAAGGTTTGGATAGAATTTTAGGAGGATTGTAATGCGTATAAAATTTAGAAAAGTGTTAGATGAATTAAATGAATCTTTATTGAAATTAGGCAATCTTGTTATAGATCAGTTTGAAAAATCAGAAAAGGTTTTAAGGACTAAAGACACTGAATTGGCGAAATTAATTATTGAAAATGATGATAATATAGATTTTCTTAAAGAGGAAATGGAATATAAATGTTTAAAACTTATTGCTACTCAAAATCCACTTGCGAGTGATTTGAGAAGATTGTTTACAACAATAAAAATAATTCAAGATTTGGAGCGTATAGGAGATTATGCTGTAGATCTTGCAAAAGTATCTATGTATATACCTGAAAATGAAAGTATTGATTCTGAAATATCAGATTATTTTTCCAATGCGATTAAAAAAATGGTTAGAGAAGTTGTTCAGGCCTATATTGATAACAACAAGAAAAAGGCTATTGAAATATATGAGAGTGATGAATTGATTGATAATGAGTATACTAAGGTTTTTTCAAATATTATGGAGAAAATGAATTCTGGGAAAATTTCAAATAATATAGCTGTTCAAACATTATTTGTGATCAAATATTATGAGAGAGCTGGTGACCATATAAATAATATTTGCGAAAATATTATGTATTTAAAATCTGGTGAATTTTTTAAAAGGAAGTTAAATAATTAAATTTGATTTTGAGAACTTAAGGGATTATATCTCTTAAGTTTTTTTGTAACCATATTTTGAAATATTGCATATAGTATCAATTAAAAATTAATCAAAGGATGAGTTACCATGGAAATCAAGATTAACGAAAAGTTGATTAAATATAATTTTTCTTCGAGAAATGGAGAAAAGATTAAATATCTGGTTATACACGATACAAATAATACTGACATTGGTGCGAATGCTGAGGCTCATTACAATTATTTTAATTCAGGAGATATAGGGGCATCTGCTCATTATTTTGTAGATGATATTCAAATTTTGAGGATTGTTAAAGATTCAGATAAATCTTTTCATTGTGGAGATGGTCATGGACGATATGGAATTACAAATGAAAATAGCATTGGAATAGAAATGTGTGTTAATTCTGATGGCGATTACAAAAAGATGTATAACAACACGCTTAAATTGATCAAGTATGAAATGGACAAACAAAATATTTCGATTGATTATGTTGTAAGACATTACGATGCCAGTAGAAAAATATGTCCATTTTCAATGAAAGACAACGATTGGGAAAATTGGAAACAGTTAAAAAAGGATATACAAGACATGAATGATTATACAAAATTTATAAAGTTATTGTATGAAAATTTATTTAAGCGAGAGCCAGATGATGAGGGTCTGAAATATTGGAACAATAAATTGAAAAATGGTTTGAGTTATGGTGATATGTTAAAATATATGGCTGATAGCGATGAATTTAAAAATATATATTTGAAATAAGAGTTGATAAAGAAGACTTTCGATGTATTTAATATTATCGGAAGTCTTTATTATTTTATTTGGTTTGGAAGAGTTGAATTGTAATAACATATGTTCTATTATAAATTTGTAATATAAGAGATTTAGATTTATGAGATTTTAAAATTTATGTAGAAATGACGTGGTTTTATATATGGGCAAACTTGATAAATTGATAAAAGAACTTTGTCCTGATGGGGTGGAATATCAAACAATATTAGATTGTACACAAATGCAAAAAGGCAAATCTTTAAGTAAAAAAGATGCAAGAGAGGGAAATTATCCTGTTATTTCTGGAGGACGTGAACCAGCTTTTTATTGTGATATGTTTAATAGAACAGATGAAACTATAACTGTAGCGGGAAGTGGAGCAGGTGCAGGATATGTTCAATATTGGAATGAACCCATTTTTGTATGTGATGCCTTTTCAATAAAAACAAATGATAAGATTTTAACAAAATATGTTTATTATTGTTTGTCAAACATGCAAGATAAGATATATTCAACAAAAAAAGGAGCAGGAATTCCTCATGTTTATATTTCTGATATTGGGAAATTTAAGATTCCAATACCACCGTTAGAGCTTCAAGAAGAGATTGTACATATTTTAGATTCGTTTACAGAGTTTACAACAGAACTTATAGAAAATCTTAAGACTGAGCTTACAGCAAGAAGGAAACAGTATGAGTATTATAGAGATAGATTGCTAAATGATGTTGAAAAAGATTCAGAGATGATTGAAATTAATAAGGTTATTAAGAAAGTAATTAATATAAATTGGAATACGGTTTCTCAATTTGAAAATTGGAATTATATAGACTTATCTTCCGTTAATATTAAAAATAGTTCTATAAATAACACGGTTATTATTAATGTTGATGATCATCCAAGTAGGGCACAACAACAAGTTAAAATAAATGATGTTATATTTGGTACAACTAGACCAACTCAAATGAGATTGGCAATAATTCCTGAATCATTAGATAATCAAATATGTAGTACTGGATACTGTGTTTTGCGTGCAGATACCAAATTTTTATTATCTAAATGGTTATATTATAATTTGTCGGCTAAGAGATTTCAAATTTACGTTGAAAAATTTCAACAAGGTGCAAGTTATCCATCTATAACAGATACATTAGTTAAGAAATATATGATAAGTATTCCTAGTATTGAAAAACAACAAAAAATTATTAATATATTAGATAGATTTGACAAGCTTTGTAACGATTTAACTGAAGGACTTCCTGCAGAAATTGAAGCCAGGAAGAAACAATACGAATATTATAGAGATAAGCTTTTGACTTTTAAAGAAAGAGGTGTGTTATGATCATACGTAAGGAAGAGATTTGTGATTTTGAAGAAATATATTCTCTAGTTAAAATTGCTTTTGAAAATGCCGAGCATTCCGATGGTAATGAACATGAATTGGTAAATAAACTTCGAAAAGGAAAATCATTTATACCTGAGCTTTCATTAGTTTGTGAAATAGATGGGGAAATTGTAGGACATATAATGTTTACAAAAGCTGAAATTAATGGTAATACCGTTTTAGTTTTAGCTCCTTTATCAGTTCTACCTGAAAAGCAAAACCGAGGAATAGGGTTAGCTTTAATTAAAGAAGGACATAGTATCGCAAAAAAATTAGGTTATACATATTCAGTGGTTGTAGGAAGTGAAAAATATTATCCTAAAGCAGGATATTTACCAGCAATCAAATTTGGAATAAAAGCATCTTTCGATGTTCCAGATGAAAATTTTATGGCTTATAAGATAAACAAAAATATAAAAGATAATGTTTGTGGAACTATAAAATATGCAAAAGAGTTTGGAATCGATTAACAAAATTGTTATACTGTATATAGTTAAAAATTTTTGGAGGTAGAGTTTAAAAATATGAATTTATTTAAACGTGTAAAACTTTTATTACTGGCTTTTGTAATTTTATTTAGTGTAAGCTCTTGTGTGAAAAATAGTGATAATGCCACTCTTAATGAACTTTATAAGGATGCTATGACTTATTCAAAAGTTACACAATTAAAAAATGAATTTAATGAAACAAATAATGCTCCAACTCAAAATTTAGATTTAATTGATGGAACAGAAAAAATACTTCAAATTTTAACTTCTGAGGATTTTAAAGGAAGAGGAAGTGATACCGATGGAAATGACAAAACCGTTGAGTATTTAAACTCTCAATTTTCAAATATAGGTCTTGATTATTTGTTTAAAGATACATATTTACATAAATACAAATTCACAACAACTCTTGATGATAGTATTCTTGATCCAGATGGTGAAAAGAGTAATGTTATCGGATTAATTAAAGGTACAAAACATAATGAAAAAAGCAAGGCAGTTGTAATTACAGCACATTTTGACCATGTAGGAATCGGTATTGGTCAAACATCAAAAAACAAAGATGCTATTTATCCTGGAGCTGTAGATAACGCTTCTGGTACAGCGGCACTTTTAAGAATAGCGTATAAATTAAAGGAAATCTCAAAAGAAACTCCATTTGAAACTGATATAATAATAGCAGCTGTTAATCATGAAGAATTAGGATACGTTGGATCAATAGCATTAGTTAACGATATAAAAGATAGATATGAAAATATTTACAATATAAACATGGATTGTATTGGTATAAAAAATGGATCTCCCCTCATTGTTTACAGCAATGATAAAAGGTCACCAGAATTATCATCTTTAATTTTTAAATATATGGACACATTAGATGAAAAAATTAAAAAGGATACAGAAATTAAATATTATACTAGTGATCAAGTAGTATTTGAAAAAAATGGAATGCAAACAATTGCTTTATTTGATACTATATATAAAAATATGATTCATCAAACTAGCGATACTGTTGAAAATAATATTGATGTTGAAAGATTAAACAAATTAGTTGATTATATTTGTGAATTTTTAAAATTTAATGATAAGAACACAATAGTTAAAAAAGAACCAATAAAAGATTAATATAAGTTTATATTTTGGTACAGTGTAGCAACTGTACCTTTTTATTTAATTAGAAATAAATATTGTGTTATAATACAATAAGTACATAAAATTAAGATTAAATAATTTATGAGTTTAAATTAAAAACATATTTTATTTCTAGATATATTGGAGGAATAAAAAATGAAAAAACCAATCGTTGCAATTGTTGGTCGTCCTAATGTGGGAAAATCTACATTATTTAATAAAATTGTTGGGGATAGAGTTTCTATAGTTGATGATTCTCCAGGAGTTACTCGTGATAGAATTTACAGAGATGCAGAATGGCTTAATCATAAATTCATAATGATTGATACTGGTGGTATTGAATTTAAAACAAGTGATGATATGTTTAAAAATATGAGGATTCAAACAGAGCTTGCAATAGAAACTGCTGATGTTATTTTATTTCTTGTAGATGGAAAATCTGGTCTTGTAGATGGGGATAGAGAAATTGCGAGAATACTACGCAAAAGTAAAAAACCTATAATACTTGTTGTAAACAAAATTGATTCTAAAAAAGATGAAATGAATTTTTATGAATTTTATGAATTTGGTTTAGGTGAGCCTTGTTCTATATCATCAACTCAAGCTTTGGGTCTTGGTGATATGCTTGATGAACTTGTTAAACATTTCGATGATATAGAAATTGAAGAAGATGAGGAAGATATTGTTAAAATTGCCTTTGTCGGTAAACCTAATGTAGGTAAATCCTCATTGATAAATAAGTTATTAGGATATAATAGGTCTATAGTGAGTGATTTAGCTGGTACAACTAGAGATTCTATTGATACATATTTTGAAAATGAAATTGGAAAATTTAATTTAATAGATACAGCTGGTATTAGGAAGAAGTCAAAAATTAAAGAGAATATTGAGCATTACAGTGTTATTCGTAGTCTTTATAGTATCGATAGATGTGACGTTTGTATACTTATGATTGATGCAACTCAAGGGGTGACAGAGCAAGATGAAAAAATACTTGGTTATGCACATGAAAGAAATAAAGCCATAGTCATACTTGTAAATAAATGGGATATCGTAGAGAAAAATGATAAAACTTATAATGAATTTAAAAAGAACATACAAAATCAACTTAGCTTTGTTACATATGCTCCGTATCTATTTATATCTGCATTAACAGGACAGCGAATTCATCAAGTTTTAAAAATTGCCAAAAAATGTTATGATAATTATTCAAGAAGAGTTCCAACAGGAATTTTAAATGAAATTATTGGAAGAGCTACTATGATAAAAGAACCTCCAATAGTTGGTCTAAAAAGATTAAAAATATATTATTGTACTCAAGTTGATATCAAACCGCCTAAATTTATATTTTTCATAAATGATGAAAAAACCCTACACTTTTCATATACAAGATATCTTCATAATCAAATAAGAGAAAGCTTTGACTTTGAGGGGACAGGCATAGACATACATTATAAGGAGAGGAAAGAAAAGAAATGAATTTAACATTTTTAGGTAGTGGAAGTTTTGGGACAGCACTTGCTGTGATTTTCTCACAATATAATTTTAATATCAAAATGTATGATAGAAATGTAGATGTCGTTTCTGGGATTAATTGTGACAGAAAAAATATAAAATATTTGAAAAACGTCATCATTCCCGAAAAAGTTATAGCAACAAATGATATTGATGAAGCTGTTTATGATAGTGATATTATCTTTCTTTCAGTTCCATCGCAAGCTATAAGAGAAATATCAAAGAAAATACATAATAAATTAAAGCAAAATGCTATTATAGTTTGTTTGTCTAAAGGAATAGAGTTAAGTACATATAAAAGATTGTCTGAGGTTTTGGAAGAGGAGTTTCCAAATAATTCAATTGTTGTTTTATCTGGTCCGAGTCATGCAGAAGAAGTTGCAGCAAAACAGCCCACAGCACTTGTTGCTACTTCAAAAAATATGGATAAAGCAATTTTAATTAGAGATACATTATCGAATGATGTTTTGAGAATTTATACAAATCCAGATATTGTTGGAGTTGAAATAGGTGGAGCGATGAAAAATATAATCGCTTTAGCTATAGGAATTATTAATGGTATGGGATATGGAGATAATTCAAGTGCAGCTATTATTACAAGATCTTTAAATGATCTTGTAAAGATGGGTATTGCAATGGGAGGACACTTAGAAACGTTCTTCGGTTTAACAGGAATTGGGGATTTAATTGTTACTTGTCTAAGCAATCATAGTAGAAATAGAAAATGTGGTTTACTTATTGGTCAAGGAATGAAACTTAATGAAGCTATTGAAAAAATAGGTATGGTTGTTGAAGGAGTAACAGCTTGTAAAATATTCTATAATATTGCGAAAGAAAAAAACATTGAGGTTCCCATAATAGAATCTATTTATGAAGTATTGTACAATAATAAAGAATTGCATTATATAGAAACAGCATTAATGTCAAGGAATAAAAAAGATGAAAATCTCAATATATAAATTTAAAATTATTAGAAAATAATTTTTGCATGGAGTATTGCTAAATTTTAGCGGTACTCTATTTTTGTTTTTAATAATTATTAGTATTAAATGTCATAAAGTTAAAAAAAGAAAATATATATTTTAATAGATTAAGTTAAATTGTGGAGGTACTTAGATTGGAAAACTTAAATATATACGAAGACATAGCAAAAAGAACGCAAGGTGACATCTATATAGGAGTTGTTGGACCAGTTAGAACAGGAAAATCAACTTTCATAAAAACTTTTATGGATAAAATGGTAATTCCTCGTATCGAAAATTCATTTAAAAAAGAAAGAGCTAGGGATGAATTACCTCAAAGTGGATCTGGAAAAAGCATTCATACAACTGAACCTAAATTTATACCTAATGAAGCAGTTGAAATTAATTTTAATGAAAACTTAAAATTAAAAGTTAGATTAGTTGATTGTGTTGGATACATAGTCGATGAGGCTTTAGGACATTTAGAAGGAGATACTCCTAAAATGGTTAAAACTCCCTGGTTTGATGAAGAAATTGCTTTCGAAGAAGCTGCCGAAATTGGCACAAGAAAAGTTATAACAGACCATTCAACTGTTGGAGTAGTTGTTACTACAGATGGTTCTTTTACAGGAATAGATAGAGAGAGTTATGTTGATGCTGAAGAAAGAGTAATTCTTGATCTTAAAAGTATAAATAAACCTTTTGTAGTAGTTTTAAATACAAAACACCCTGACACATTTGAAACTCAGGAGTTAAAATTAAATCTTGAAGAAAAATATGATGTTCCAGTTGTAGCAATAGATATTGCTAAAATGACAGAAGAAGATATAGAGAAATTATTTAAGAGAGTATTGACAGAATTTCCTGTTAAAGAACTTCATATAGATTTGCCTAGTTGGATAAATGGACTTGATCCTAAACATTGGTTAAAAGAAAATTTCATATCTTTAATAAGAGAGATGAGTCAAGATATAAATAAGATCAGCGATGTTAAAAAGATTACTGATTATATAGTTGAAAAAGATGAGGTTGTAAGTGGAATAGATATAGTAGAAACTAGTCTTGGAAATGGAAAATCTAGAATTAAATTTAATGTTCATAGTAATATTTTCTACAAAATATTAAGTGAAATATGTGGACAAGAGATTCAAGACGAAGGACATTTATTAGAATTTATAAAGGATTTATATAAAGCTAAGGTTGAATATAGTAAAGTTGAACAAGCTTTAAATGATGTTAGAGAAACTGGATATGGTTTAGTTGCACCTCAATTATCTGAAATGAGATTTGAAGAGCCTGAAATTATAAGACAAGGTACACGTTATGGAGTAAAACTAAAAGCATCTGCACCATCGTTACATTTAATTAAAGCTGATATTCAAACTGAAATATCTCCTATAATGGGAACAGAAAGAGAAACTGAAGAGCTTGTTAAATCTTTACTTGAACAATTCGAAAATGATCCATCTAGTATGTGGCAATCAAATATGTTTGGAAAAAGCTTGGAAGTATTAGTTAAAGAGGGACTTCAAAACAAATTATATAAGATGCCAGATGATGTTCAAGCAAAAATTCAGAGGACATTACAAAAGATTGTTAATGAAGGTAGTGGCGGTTTGATTTGTATAATTCTTTAATCTATATATTGTTAAATTAAGCATTTACATTATGTAAATGCTTAATTTTTTATCTTTAAATTAATTTTATAACTTGTTTGTAAAATTTTATTTACATATTTGAGATTATTTTTTATAATTAATGTGATTGCATGATTATAAATTTTAAATGAAATGAAATGGAGTTGAGATGAATGTATCCAAATAAAATTGATTCATCTATAGGAGCTTTTTGGGCAGCCTCTCTGTTCATCGGACTATTGGTTGCAATTATTATTGGTAGAAATGGTAATGGATCTTCAGATTGGATATGGGCAATTATAATAGGTCTAATAATTTTTTTAATTATAGGATTAACTTTACAAGGTATTTTGACGCTTTTAAAAAAGTAATTAAAAATTTTTGGGGAAATATTTATCATTTGTATAAAGTTGGTTGACTAAAGAACGAATTATTATATATAATACTTGCAATGCTATTTATAAAATTTGGAGGAAAATTTAATGAATTTTAGAAAAATAAAGAAAGTTGTAGCATCTGTTTTAGTTTTTTCGTCTATGTTTTTAGCTGGAGCTACTAGTGTACAAGCATCTACATTACATAATACTGACGCAAAAGCAGCAATACATAATGCCAGAGATGGACAAAATATTTATAAAGGAACTGTTTCTGTAAGTGGTGAAACAACTTATTATGGAAGTTATGCAGTTACTATTCCAATTCCTGCTGGTATGGGAAATTATAAATCTAGTGTTGATGGAGATCCTGAGGGTGTAGAAGATGTAAGAAGTGGTAATAACGTTATAATATACGGTTTAATGCCAGGAGTTACTTATAGTTATATGCGTTTAACATTTGAAGATGATTTTAGAGATATAGATTATATTTATAATATCAATCCTTTTACTGTTAGAGGTGGGGCAACTACTCCAGCGCCAACACCAACTCCAGCGCCAACACCGACTCCAGTTCCAACTCCAGTGCCAACACCAACTCCACCACCATCAAATGTAAATAGCCAAGCGTTAAGCAATTATTTAAATACAGTTTACACAAATGTATTTAATAGAAGTATCGATACACAAGGGTTAGATTACTGGAGTGGAAGATTGTCAACTGGTCAGACAACATTAAAAGATTTCTTTAAAAATCTTTTAGTTGAAGCTGAGTTTATGCAAGTTGCACCATCAACTCAAGATAAAATAAGAGCTCTTTATAAAGGTATATTCCAAAGAGATCCAGATCAAGAAGGATTTAATTATTGGGTATCAAAATACAATCAAGAGTTAACTATGCACAATATTCAAAATAAAGCTTTGGTAGATGTTATTGAAGAAATGACAAATGGACAAGAATTTAGTGGTATATTATCATCTTTAGGTATTTATTAAAAATTTTTAGGCTGTACAATTTTTGTACAGTCTTTTTTTGTTTGTTTCCTTTAAAAGTTTTGAGGTGCTATAATTAATTTAAAACTTTAGTTATTATGGAGGTAATGTTTAAGTGAATAATAATCGTTATGAATTGAACAAAGAATTAGCAAAAATGCTAAAGGGTGGAGTTATTATGGATGTTACTACACCTGAGCAAGCAAAAATTGCTGAAGAGTCAGGAGCTTGTGCTGTTATGGCTTTAGAACGTATACCTGCAGATATTCGTGCAGCTGGTGGAGTATCTCGCATGAGTGATCCGAAAATGATAAAAGGAATTCAAGAAGCTGTTTCTATTCCAGTTATGGCAAAATGTCGTATTGGTCATTTTGTTGAAGCACAAATATTAGAAGCAATAGAGATTGATTATATTGATGAAAGTGAAGTTTTATCGCCTGCTGATGATATTTTACACATTAATAAAAGAAATTTTAATGTTCCTTTTGTTTGTGGTGCAAAAGATTTAGGAGAAGCTTTAAGAAGAATTAATGAAGGTGCTAGCATGATAAGAACAAAGGGTGAGCCAGGTACAGGAGATATCGTGCAAGCAGTTAGACACATGAGAAAAATGAATTGTGAAATATCTAAAGTTTCATCGATGAGGGAAGATGAACTTTATAATGTAGCTAAAGAACTTCAGGTTCCTTATGATCTCTTATGTTATGTTCATGAAAATAAAAGGTTGCCTGTTGTTAATTTTGCAGCTGGTGGAATTGCTACTCCTGCAGATGCTGCACTTATGATGCAACTCGGAGCAGAAGGTGTTTTTGTAGGATCAGGAATTTTCAAATCGGGAAACCCTGTAAAAAGAGCAACATCTATTGTACAAGCTGTTACAAATTATAATGATAGTAAACTTATTGCTAAATTATCTGAAGATCTTGGAGAAGCAATGGTTGGAATTAATCCAGATGAAATTGAACTTCTTATGTCTGAAAGAGGTAAATAGTTGTATATGAAAATAGGAATTTTATCTGTGCAAGGAGCTTTTATTGAACATAAAAATATTTTAAAAAAACTCGGAGTTGAATGTATTGAAATAAGACAGAAATTTCATGTAAATATGGATTTTGATGGACTTATATTGCCTGGTGGTGAAAGTACAGTGATGAGAAAGCTGTTATATGATCTAGATATGTTTAATGATCTTAAAGAAAAAATATTGATAGGACTCCCTGTTATGGGGACTTGTGCTGGAGCTATATTACTTTCAGAAAAAATTGAAGGAGAAGGGAATGTATGTTTTGGAACTATCCCAATGACAATAAAAAGGAATGCATATGGAAGGCAATTAGGAAGTTTCTCTATTGATCATGAAATTAAAAATATCGGTGTTTTCCCAATGAGATTTATACGTGCCCCATATATATCCCACGTAACTCCTCGAGTTGAAATTTTAAGCAAGGTTGATAACAAAATTGTTGGTGTTGAATATAACAATCAAATCGCATTATCTTTTCATCCAGAGTTGACAGAAGATGATAGAATCCATAAATATTTCTTGGATAAATGTTGCAAATTTAAATTAAAATAAAAGCATTTGGCTTAATTTTTAGCCAAATGCTTTTTTATACTAAATTTGTATGTAATGAAAAATTTATATTTTGTATGGTAAAATTCAATATTGTTTCATTAATATTAAAACATTCCTTGTTATTTGTGTTAGACTAAATAAAAATTTAGGGAGAAGATAAAATGGAACAATTAAAATATAGAGAAAATTTAAATCAAAAATTTAAATCATATAAAGGAGAGCCCCTTGTTTATGAGGAGATTATTTCAAAAGAAAATACAGTAACTATACTTTACAATCTCAGAAAGGTTTGTGTAGAATATATTAATCAAAGCATTGTGTCAATATTTGTCGGAGGTTTATGTGACGAAAAATCAAATACGAATTCAATTGTTTTAAAGAATGATAAAATCACTCTTACAACCCAAAACATTGGGGACGAAATAATCATATCGAGCGATAAAATAATAACTTGTGTCAATAAGATTGATTCAAGAATTACATTTAAAGATGTATTTGGGAATGTTTTGTGTGAGGATTTTGAGCCATCTTTTAAAGATGAAAATGGATATGTTTATATTTCAAAAGTTAATGATTGTTATGCATATTATGGATTTGGTGAAAGAGGTGGAGATTTAAATAAAATAGGGTGTTATATGGAAAATTTTAATACTGACGATCCAGAAACGGATGATAAATCTCTGGTTTTTTATAAAACAATACCTTTCTATGTGGCATTAAATGATGAAAAAAATTATGGGATATTCTTTGATAATAGTTTTAGAAGTTTTTTTGATATGGGAAGGAGCTATGAAGATAGAATATTTTTCGGAGCTATAGGAGGGCATATACAATATAATTTTATATTAGGTGAAACTATAAAAGATGTTGTTTGTGAATATAGCAATCTAACTGGAAAAATGGATATGCCCCCTTTTTGGAGTCTTGGATATCAACAAAATAGATTTAGTTATATGGATAGCAAAGAAATTCTTCAAATAGTAAATACTTTTGAAGAGAAAGAAATTCCTCTTGATGCAATTTATTTTGATATAGATTACATGGATGGTTTTAGAGTAATGACATTTAAAGTTCCAGAGTTTCAAGATGCGAAATCGCTCATAAGCACTCTAAAAAGTAAGGGGATTAAAACAATAACAATATTAGACCCAGGTGTAAAAGTTGATGAAAATTATAGTGTTTATAAAAATGGTATAGATGGCGATCATTTTGTAAAAAATCCTGATGGAACTTTATATATTGGAGCTGCGTGGGCTAATGATAGTGCATTTCCTGATTTTTCAAATAGTCAGGCGAGGGAATGGTGGAAGAGTGAACTCAAAAAATTTATAGCTAACTATAATATAGATGGAATTTGGAATGACATGAATGAGCCATGTGTATTTAATAATGACTTTAAAACTATACCAGAGAATTGTTTGCATAATGGTGATTATGGGATTTTAGAGCACAAGGAATTTCATAACAGATATGGACTTGAAATGAGTAGATGTTCTTTTGAAGCACAGGAAGAATTAAATAAAAATTTAAGAAGTTTTTCTATGAGTAGAGCTATATATTCAGGAGGTCAGAGATATACTTCGATTTGGACTGGAGATAATACAAGTTTGTGGAGTCAACTCAGAATGTCTATCCCAATGAATTGCAATTTAGGGATTAGTGGTTTTTCTTTTGTTGGAAATGATGTTGGGGGTTTTTCGTCAGATTGTGAAGAAGAATTATTTATAAGATGGATGCAAATCGGAACATTTCTTCCTATATTTAGAAATCATTCAAATAAATATACAAGAAGGCAAGAACCATGGTCTTTTGGTTTAAGAGCTGAAAAAATAGCAAAAAATGCTATAGAGCTTAGATATAGATTGATGCCTTATATATACACATGTTTCTATGAATCTCATAAATATGGTCTTCCTTTGTTTAGACCTCTTGTCATGGAATTTCAAGATGATATAAACGTTATAAATATGAAAGAAGAATTTATGCTCGGAAATTCTATGTTAATTGCTCCGATAGTACATAAAGGAGAAATGTATAAAACTGTTTATCTTCCAGAAGGTAGATGGTATGATTTTATGAGTAATAAAATTTATAACGGTAACAAACGATATAAAATAAAATGTGATTTAGATAAAGTTATTATTTTTGTTAAAGAAGGAAGCATAATACCAACTTATGATGAAAAATATTTAAATACTGAGAACAGACCCAATAAGGTAACTTTTAATGTTTATGGAGATGTAGCAAAGGGAATATATTATTATGATGATGGAAAAACAAATGAATATAAAGATGGGAAATATAATCTTAAAATAATTAAAATAAATATGAAAAATATTATTGAAGATTTTTTAAACAAAGGACTTGATGAGGTTGAAGAATCAAAATACATTTTTATATAAAAAGAGCAATCATAATTATGATTGCTCTTTTATTAGTTTTTTATAGATAAAATCTGCAAAAAGTGAATTTGCCCAAGCAAACCAATCACGAGTAAATTCTTTTGGATTATCTTTATTAAATCCTTCATGCATATAATTAGTGTCGCCATCACAATCGACAAGTATATTTATTAATTTTTCAATCTCATCTTTATTCTCGCTCGTAATTCCTTGTATACATAAAGCTATGTGCCATATATAATTTTCTGGAGTATGAGGGCTTCCAATTCCTGATGCAAAAGATCCTTCGTAATAATAAGGATTGTTTTT
The DNA here is from genome assembly GCF_000283555.1 of Candidatus Arthromitus sp. SFB-rat-Yit. Taxonomy (NCBI): domain Bacteria; kingdom Bacillati; phylum Bacillota; class Clostridia; order Eubacteriales; family Clostridiaceae; genus Candidatus Neoarthromitus; species Candidatus Arthromitus sp. SFB-rat-Yit. The sequence continues at coordinate 766,792 of NC_016012.1, read as the reverse complement.
ACTTAAAATAAAATTTCTTGTATTTTGGTAAATTTCATCATTAAAATTTTTATATCCAATGTATGGTATAGAAAGTAAACTTGGAACATTTGCATCATCCATCAAATTAAAATTTCCAAATCCATCAACTTCATACGCGTATATTTTCCCGAAATTTTCATGTTCAATAATTGCAAACTTATTTATACCATTCTCAATTTCATCTCTAAGAGTAAGAGCGATCTCACTCAAATCGTTATCAAAATAAATTTCAGAAGCTATCTCTGCTATATAAGATAGCACAACAACACAAAACATATTGGATGGAACAAGATATCCATATTTACAAGAATCATCACTAGGTCTAAATCCTGACCAAGTCATACCAGTATAAGTAACAGGATTTCCAAGTCCATTATTAGACAAAGTATCACTTTCAGCACAGTTCAATCTTTGGAAACTATATTTTGATTTCTCGAAATGATATTGCTCAGTTTTCCAAAGATCAATTATCATTTTAAAAACTTTTAAAATATCGTCGTTAAAGAAACTAGAATCAGATGATTCCTTCCAATATTTATACATAAGTCTTATTGGAAAGCAAAGTGAATCTATTTCATATTTTCTTTCCCACACCCAAGGACTATCTTCAGTGATATCATTATCCCATTTGTTTCCATTTGGCTCCTTGTTGAATGCATTTGCATAAGGATCAATTAAAATACATTTAACCTGCCTATTAATTAATCCAACAAATATATCTTTTAGTTCAGGATACTTTTTTATAAAAGGCAAATAATGTTCTACTTGAGAAGTTGAATCTCTAAGCCACATCGCTGGAATATCTCCAGTAATTACAAATGTGTCATTTTCTTCGAAACTCATCGTGGTTTCAATAGTATTTATAAAACAGTTGTAAAACATTTTTTTAAGTTTTTCATTATGAATATTGTTATATAAGTCGGTTGCTATTTTTTTAATAACATCTTTTAATGTATTTAAATTTTGTTTTGTACTCACAATAAACATCCTTTCTTACTCATTATTTCTTTTTGATATATCTTCAAGTTCTTTGAATACAGTCCTATTTACAAAAACTAAACAAAAAGCAAATATAGATGAAACAAATAATAAAATTGCACTATTAATTTCAAATAAAATCAAAAACACAAGTATTAGAAGTATATTTGTTATAGTTAAAATAGGCCTTGTAAATGTTAAAGTAAAACTAAGTCTTAACACTTCAATATTTTTCATTGAGAATCTACTAATGATTAAAAATAAAAACGGTGTGATAATAGCAAGTAAAATTAAAATACCCACAAATATTCCATTTAATATTAAACTTTTAAATATAATTGTGAAAAATTTAATATTTGAATAAAGAATAAATATAATTATCAGTTCAATCGCCCACATAACTAATGCTTGCACAAAATTTAATTTAACTCCCCTTATAAAATCAGCTACTAGAGAAATAGTTTTATTCTTATAAATTTTATTTACACAATATAGTATCACTGTAAACATTGGAGCAGTTGGCAATAAACATACTAAAAATAATGGAAAATATGTGGTTATTCCACCGATTCCTATAAATACAAAAAATAGTATAATTGGAATATTAAATATCCAAAATAGAAGATTAAGTATGAAAAACCAAAATACATAATTAAAAGTATCAAATAATTTTTCAAAATTAAAAATTTCGTTTAACATACATCGCCTCCAAAAAGTTTTCTATTAAACTAATAATAATATAATTTAAAAGGTTTACATTTTCAAACATTACTGTATAATTTAATTGAAATTATATAATAAGTCCATTAAAAATTAATTTATCCCATATTACTTATTAATAAATAATAAAATTCAAAATAAAATATATAATAATAGTTTAATGGATATAATTGGACTTGAGAAAAAAGTATTCTATCAAAAGTTGATTAAAGATATAGTGTATCTCTAATGACAAATGATAATGGTAAAAATTATTAGTATAAAATACCATGTAAAGGTGTGTAGATTTATTATGAATAAAGTTATGTTGGTTTATGATGAAAATTTAATAATTAAAGATTTAATAGAGATATTAAATTGGAATGAGCTTGGACTTAAAATCACAAAAATATCGAATAACAGAAATGATGCTATTAAAAAATTTATAGAAGATCCAGTTGATATCATTATTAGTGATATCAATATACCATATTTAAATGGACTTGAATTACTTAAACATATTAAATCTATTAACAATAAAACAAGATTTGTTATCATCAGTGGATACGATAAATTTTCTTATGTAAAAGAAGCTTTGAAATACGGTGCTGATAATTATATTTTAAAACCTATAGATAAAACTGAACTTAAGCTTACCTTAGAGAAAATAATTATAGATATAAATAATGATAGGGATATTGAAAACAAGATATTAACTAAAAATAGAATTCTTTTTCAATATATAAATGGAAATATTTATAAAAAAGAATTGGTAAAAATAAAAAATTATTTAGGTTTTCCTCTTGAAAATAGAAACTACACAGTTGCAATCATAACATTTATAAATAAGAACAAAAATGATTTAACTATTTTTATAGAAGCTATATTTAAAGAAATCTTCATAGAAGGATATGAAATTTTACATAGATATGATGGGCAGATAATTTTAATAAATTCGTGGGAAAAAGACATTAAATATTCAAAGGTAAAGAATTTCTATGAAAAACTTAAAAACAAAATAATAGGAACTCTTAAACAAGATATTTTTATATCAATAGGTGATTTAACAGATAGCATTGATGAAATTGAATTTACTTATAATATAGCTATGGCTTTAAATAAATACATGCTTACAGAGGGGAAAAATATATGCTTGGATAGGCACTCATTAAAGTATGTTAATAATACCATTACATTTACAAAAGAACTTGAGACTATAAACAAATTGATAATAAAACGCAATTTTTACGAACTTAAAAATTATATTGAAGATATTTTTGATAATAATGAACTAACACCTAAAAATATTTACGATTTTTGCATAAAAATCATATTTTTAATACATAACATACTTGAAGAATTTAAACTTGAAAAAATAAATGATAAATATGAAGATGATAGTTTAAGCAATATAATATTGGAACTTTGTAATGAGAACAACAAAGAAAATATCAAAAAATTTGTTATATATGAACTTAGAGAACTTATTAATCTTATGGTTAATGCTGATATTTGTTACAGCCCTATAATTAGACAAGTTATTAATGTTATAAATAAAAATTACAATGAGGAGTTAAGTTTGAAAACACTTGCACAAAAATACAATATAAATAGTTCTTATTTAGGACAAATATTTACTAAAGAAGTTGGTGTTTCATTTTCTGAATATTTAAACAAGATAAAAAATAACAAAGCAAAGGATCTCATATTAAATACAAATATGAAGATTAATGATATTGCAAAATCTGTTGGATATATAGATACAAGTTATTTTTATAGAAAATTTAAAAAGTATTTTGGTGTATGTCCATCAACTTTGAGAAATATGAAAAAATATTAAAATTAAAGTCTTTATATTTATTTTATAAAAATATAAAGACTTTTTTTGAATCCTTAATTTGTTCACTAAATCTAAAATTTTTAAACTCAAAGCAATGATTGTTATATGTTATAGTTTAATTGTTCGGTTAAAAGATATACACAAATATATATGAAGGGGTTGAGTTGTTTGTCTAGGGTTAAGAATTCTAATAAAGTTAAAAAGAAATCTAAACTTAAAACTTTCAGAGAGAATAAAGAGCTTTTATTTCTTACAATTCCGGGTACACTTTGGTTCTTGGTTTTTGCGTATTTACCTATGTTCGGTATAATTTTAGCTTTTAAAAATTGGAGAATTCATGGAGGATTTTTAGAGAGTTTAATTAAAAGTGAATGGGTTGGATTACAGAATTTTAAATTTTTATTTGGAAGCAGTGATGCATGGCTCATTACAAAGAATACCATTCTTTACAATATGGCTTTTATAATTTTAGGTATAGTTGTTCCTGTAACACTTGCAATTCTTTTAAAAGAACTATTAAATAAAAAGTTATCAAAATTTTATCAGAGCGCAATGTTTCTTCCATACTTTCTGTCTTGGGTAGTAGTAAGTTATTGTTTATATACTTTTTTGAGTCCAGATAAAGGATATTTAAACAGTATAATTACTTCTTTAGGTGGAGATCGGATATCTTGGTATACAGAACCGAAATATTGGGTTTTTATAATTATCTTTATGAGTCAGTGGAAAGGTGTTGGTTATGGAACAGTTGTTTATTTAGCTTCTATTTGTGGTATAGATAAATCGTATTTTGAAGCTGCTATGATAGATGGTGCAAACAAATTTCAACAAATAAAGTATATTACTTTACCTTTATTAAAACCTGTTTTAATAATTATGTTCATAACAGCTGTTGGTGGAATATTTAGAGCTGATTTTGGATTGTTTTATCAACTTCCAAAAGATTCTGGAGCATTATATTCTGTTACAAATGTTATTGATACTTATGTCTACAGAGGACTTATTAACCTAGGGGATATCGGTATGAGTTCTGCTGCCGCTTTATACCAATCTTTTGTTGGACTAATTCTTATTTTAGTTACAAATGGAATAGTTAGAAAGGTTGATAAAGAAAATGCATTCTTTTAATAAAAGAGGTGATTGGATTTATGAGTAGAGTATCAAAAAATAAAAAGGCACCACAGCCAGAAGAAAAGGTTATGAAATTTAATGCTATATCTCGAAAAACTAATTTTACGTTCAATTTGTTATTTATAATATTATCCGCACTGTGTATCATTCCATTTATATTTGTTGTTATTATTTCATTTACGAGTGAACAATCACTTCAATTAAATGGTTATCAATTTTGGCCTTCTGAATGGAGTCTTGATGCTTACAAATATATTTTTACATCAGGAAGCAATATTTTAAATGCGTATGGAATTACGATACTTGTTACAGTAACAGGTACTTTTCTTGGGTTAGTAATAATGACAACATATGCATATGCTTTATCACGCAAAAATTTTGCTTACAGGAATTTTTTCACAAAGCTTATATTTATACCTATGTTGTTTTCAGGAGGTATGGTAGCATCATATTTAGTTGTTACTAGATTTTTGGGGTTGAAAAATAATTTGCTAGCACTTATTTTACCTCTTTGCGTTAGTTCTTTCCATATTATAATTCTAAGAACATTCTTTAAAACCACTGTTCCAGATGCAATCATTGAATCTGCAAAAATTGATGGAGCATCTGAATGGTTCTTATTTTTAAAGATAGTTTTACCAATATCACTTCCAGCAATAACAACAATAGCATTATTTTTAACTTTAGGTTTTTGGAATGATTGGTTTAATGCCATGCTTTATATAGATAATAATAGTTTGATGCCACTTCAATATTTGCTTGTAAAATTAGAAAAATCTATAGAGTTTTTAACTAATAATTCCTCTAGTCTTGGTATAACTGCCGTTGAACAAGCGTCAAAATTACCAAAAGATACAATAAAAATGGCTATTGTTGTAATATCAACATTGCCAGTAATATGTGCGTATCCATTTTTTCAAAAATATTTTGTAAGCGGACTCACTGTTGGAGCCGTAAAAGAGTAATAAAAGAGGAGATTGTTTAAAATGACTTATTTATTAGAAAGAATTGATAAAATTTGTAGAGAAATTCAAAAACATATATATAAGAATATAATTAATATTGATACTTTTATGTATGTTGATGGAAATTACCACAATATTGATTTGATAAAAGAAGTCAGTGAAGATAAATGGGTAGAGTTTAAAAGTGGAGATTTGTGGGGAGGACGAGATTGTCATGGATGGTTTAAATTCAGTGTTACTGTTCCAGAAAATTTTAATGGGCAAACAATCGCTTTAAATCTCTCAACTTTTGACGAAGGTTGGGATGCTACGAATCCACAATTTATAATTTATATTAATGGTGAGCATATTCAAGGAGTTGATATAAATCATAGAGAAATTATATTAACTCATAATGCTGTAGCTGGAGAAAAATATGATATTGATTTGCATGCATATGCAGGTATGCTTTCAGATAAAAAAGCAACATTAAACGGAAAATTTGTTGTTATCGATATGAATGCAAGAGAACTTTACTGGAACTTAAAAGTACCTATTGATGTTTGTAAAGAACTTGACAAAGAAGATAAAAACAGAATTGATATGATAACAGTATTAAATGATGCTATAAATATTATTGATTTAAGAAAACCTTATTCAAAAGAATATAATGAAAGCATAAAGAAAACTAATGAATTTTTAGAAGATAAATTTTATGGAGAGTTATGCGGTCATGAAGATGTTATAGCAACTTGTGTTGGTCATACTCACATAGATGTAGCTTGGTTATGGACAGTAGCTCAAACAAGAGAAAAGGTTGCTAGAAGTTTTTCAACAGTACTTAAATTGATGGAAGAATATCCAGAGTATGTATTTATGTCATCCCAACCTCAATTATATAAAATGCTTAAAGAAGATCATCCTAAGGTGTATGAAAAAGTTAAAGATAAGATTAAACAAGGAGTTTGGGAACCAGAAGGTGCTATGTGGGTTGAATCAGATTGTAACGTAACTTCTGGAGAATCGTTAGTACGACAAATTGTTCATGGAAAAAGATTCTTTAAGGAAGAATTTGGAGTTGATAATAAAATTTTGTGGCTTCCTGATGTGTTTGGATACTCTGCAGCAATTCCACAAATTCTAAAAAAATCTGGAATTAAATATTTTATGACAACTAAAATTTCATGGAATCAGTTTAACAAAATTCCTAATGATACGTTTATGTGGCAAGGAATAGACGGAAGTGAAATTCTCACTTATTTTATAACTACGTCAGGTCCAGGTCAAAATAGAGATTCATTTTTCACTACCTATAATGGACATATTCAACCAGATGCTATCATGGGAAGTTGGAGAAGATTCCAAAATAAAAATCTAACAAACGATGTTTTGATTTCATTTGGATGGGGAGACGGTGGCGGTGGCGCTACTCTTGAGATGCTAGAAAACGGAAGAAGGCTCTCTAGGGGAATACCAGGAGCTCCTCGAGTTAAAATGGGTACTTCTTTAGATTTCTTTGAAAACTTAGAAAATAAAATTTCAAAACATAAAAAATTGCCAAAATGGGTTGGTGAATTGTATCTTGAGTATCATAGAGGAACATACACATCTATGGCTAGAAATAAGAGAGATAATAGAAAATGTGAAAATCTTTATTTGTCTCTAGAAAAACTTAGTTCACTATCCATGATTTTAGGTGGAAACTATGATCAACAAGAAATAAATAATTCGTGGGAGACAATATTATTAAATCAATTCCATGATATAATTCCAGGATCATCTATAAAAGATGTTTATGATGTAACTCAAATTGAATATAGAGAATTGCTTGATAAAGTTAATAAATCAATTGATAATACAATTAACGATATTTCAGATAAAGTAAATTTAAAAGATCAAAGTGTCATTGTATTTAATACTTTAGGATTTGATAGAGATGATATTGTAGAATTCGATGTTCCGAATAACATAAAACATCCATTATTAATTGATGAAAATGGAGATAAAGTTGTTTGTCAACTAATAGGTGATTCCAAGGCCATATTCTTTGGTAAAAATATACCTGCTAACGGATATAAAACATTTAAAATTGTTGAAGCAAGCGATGTAAAAATTAAAACAGATCTTACTCTTACAAATGATTTGGCTGAAAATAAATTCTTTAAAATTAAATTTGATGATAAGGGACAAATAATTTCACTTATAAATAAACTACAAAATAGAGAGATACTTAAAGATGGATGTATTGGAAATCAACTTCAAGCTTTTGAAGATAAACCAATGTGTTTTGATAACTGGGATATAGATATTTATTATAAAGAAAAAATGTGGTTAATTGACGATGTTCAAAATATTGAAATCACAGAAAATGGACCTGTTAGAAGCACTCTTAAGATTAAAAGAAAGTTCTTAGATTCAACTATTATTCAAAACGTTCACATTTATAATGATATCGAAAGAATAGACTTTGAAACTTATGTTGATTGGAAAGAAAGTGATGTGCTTGTAAAAGTTTTATTCCCTGTTGATATCAATACAAAAGAAGCTACTTATGAAATACAATATGGAAATGTAACTAGACCTACACACAATAATACTTCATGGGAACTTGCAGCGTTTGAAGTTTGTGGACATAAATGGGCTGATTTATCTGAAGGTGATTTTGGGGTGTCTTTATTAAATGATTCTAAATATGGACATGATATTAAAAATGGAAATATTAGACTTACACTATTAAAATCAACATGTGATCCTAATCCAGATGCTGATAAAGAAGAACATTTTTTCACATATTCAATATATTCACATGATAAAACATGGAAAGAATCTAAAACTGTTCAACTTGCACATAATTTAAATACAAAATTATTTGCAAAAGTATGTGATCCTCACGATGGAGAGCTAGATATTAATTTAAGCTTAGCTAAGGTAAATAAAGAAAATATAATAATTGAAGTAATCAAAAAAGCAGAAGATTCAGAACACTTGATAATTAGATTATATGAATTCCACAATAAACGAACTAATGCGTCTTTAAAGCTTGCAAAAAATATAAAAGATGTATATGAATGTGATTTACTAGAAAACAATTTGGAAACAATTGTTCCAAATAAAGATACTTTTGAATTTGAAATAAAGCCATTTGAAATTAAAACATTTAAGGTAAAATTATAATAGAATTTTTTTAACTAAATATATAAAAAGTACACTATAAGGATAATTAATTTTCGTGATATAATTTGTGTGTAAACGTTATTTAAACTCTTTCTAATCTTACTGAAAGGAGTAAATATAAATGAAATTAATAAGAGGTATTAAAACCAAGAAATTTATAACTTCAATATCAGTAGCATTATTCTTTATAATGACATTAACTTTCTTCACAAGTTGCGGAAACAATTCGAATAAAGTTGGATCGAATGGTCAAAAAATTACTGAATTAACTTGGTATACGATAGGTATTGAACCTAAAGACTATAAGCAAGTTATCACAGAAGTTAATAAATACTTAGAAGAAAAAATAAATGTAAATTTAAACATGAAGTTTATAGATTTTGGTGATTATACTCAAAAAATGTCTGTTATTATAAACTCTGGTGAAAATTATGATTTAGCATTTACTTGTTCATGGGCAGGTGATTATTTAGGTAATTCTCGAAAAGGTGCATTTTTGGAATTAGATAACATGCTAAACACTGAGTCTGGAAGTCTATTATATAAAACAATTGATCAAAGATTTTGGGATGGGGCATCTATAGATGGTAAGATATATGGAGTTCCTAATCAAAAAGAATTAGGAGTAGCACCTATGTGGGTGTTTACAAAAGAATATGTAGATAAATATAATATACCTTATCAAACTCTCCATTCTTTAGAAGATTTGGAGCCATGGTTAAAAGTTATTAAAGAAAATGAACCTGGAGTTGTTCCATTATATATAACTAAAGGATTCTCCTATACTGTATTTTTTGATCAATTGGTAGATCCAGTTGGTATTTTATCAGATGATCAAACCCTTACAATCAGGAACATGTTTGAAACAGCTGAAATGAAAAAATCTTTAGAAACTCTAAGAAGATATTATCAACTTGGATATATAAATGCTGATTCAGCAACAGCTCAAGATGATAAATCAGTTAAAAGACTTGTAACTAAAGGTGATGGTCAGCCTTATGCCGAACAAATATGGTCAAAAGATTTAAAATATGATGTTGTAGCATCTCCAATAGTAAATACATTAATTACAAATGCATCATCAACTGGAGCATTAATAGCAATATCTCAAAATTCTAAGAATAAAGAAAAGGCATTTGAATTTTTAACATTATTGAATACAGATAAAACTTTAAGAAATCTTCTTAACTATGGTATAGATGGTGTTCATTATGAAAAGGTATCTGAAAATAGCATTAAACTTCTTAATCAAGATCAACGTAGATATGAAATTCCTTATTTTGGATTAGGAAATATGTTTATAACTTATACGTTGGATAGCGAGCCTGATACAAAATGGCAAGAATTTAAAGAGTTTAACGATAATGCTAACGTATCTCCAGCATTAGGATTCAAGTTTGATGCTTCTAAAGTATCTAGTGAACTTGCAGCTATTAACAATGTACTTGAAGAATTTAAATCAACTTTATATAGTGGTTCTGTTGATGTTGATGAGTATTTAACTAAGTTGAATACTAAACTAAAAGAACAAGGAATTGATAAAGTAATTAATGAGATGCAATCACAAATTAATCAGTGGAAAGCTAATAAAAATTAAAGATTAATATTTTGAAAGGGGAGATATTTATTCATTTTATTGAATTTATATCTCCTTTTATTATACTTTAAATGAAAGAAGTGAGAATGTGGATATTTTCTACGAACAGTTTCTAACCAAAGATTATGATTTTAAGAGAAAGAAAGTCGAATCAGCAAAACAAGCACTATTAGTTCTCACATTACTTAATTTGATTTTTCTTGGAAAAATTATAGCAATGTTAACTTTTTTTGTTTACGTTATAGTTTCAATAGTTGCACGTAACAAATTTATAGAATTTGAGTACGAGTTGACTGAAAACGAATTAGTTGTATCAAAGATATTTAATAAAAAACGTAGAAAAATAGTAGCTAATATAAATATTAAGGAAGTAATTGAAGTTAAAACTTCAGACCTACATACAAATAAAAAAGTGAAAATTATTAATTTAACATTAAGTGGAACTACAACACAAAAATTAACAGAAAAAATTTTAATTGTAAGAAAATATAACTCTGATTTAATTGGTTATAAACTTGCAATGGATAAAAATCTTCAGAAAATGTGTGAGAAAATTAATCCTACGATTTTCAAACAAAATCTGGATTTTTTAAAATAAATATTTAAATTTTAGGGAGATGATTATTATGGCAGGATTATTGTTGAAAAATATAGATAAAATTTATGAAAATGGATATAAAGCTGTAAATAATTTTAATTTAGAAATAGAAGATAGAGAATTTATAGTATTTGTAGGCCCTTCAGGATGTGGTAAATCAACTACTTTAAGAATGATTGCTGGCCTTGAAGAAATTTCTGGAGGTGAGTTATACATAGACAATGTTTTAGTAAATGATATAGCTCCTAAAGATAGAGATATTGCAATGGTATTCCAAAATTATGCTTTATATCCTCATATGACAGTTTACGGAAATATGGCTTTTGCACTTAAACTCAGAAAAATTCCAAAGAATGAAATCGATAAAAAAGTTCGTGAAGCTGCTAAAATTTTAGATATAGAACACCTACTAGATAGAAAGCCAAAAGCTTTATCAGGAGGTCAAAGACAAAGAGTTGCTATGGGTCGTGCCATAGTTAGACACCCTAAAGTTTTTTTAATGGATGAACCTCTATCTAATCTAGATGCAAAATTAAGAGTTCAAATGAGAACAGAAATTGCAAAATTATATAATCAATTAAAAACAACTTTTATTTATGTTACTCATGATCAAACAGAAGCTATGACACTTGGTACTAGAATAGTTGTAATGAATAATGGGATTATACAACAGGTTGATACACCAAAACGTATATATGATCATCCTGCAAATTTATTTGTTGCTAGTTTCATTGGAAGCCCTCAAATGAACATTTTATATGGTGAAACTTATGAAAAAGGTAATGATGTTATACTTAAAGTTTTAGATAAAGAAATCCTATTGCCACAGGATAAATCAAATATTTTAAAAAATACAAATAAATCTAACACTAAAGTTATAGTTGGAATTAGACCTGAAAATATTAGTTGTAAAGAAGAAAATATTCAAAAAAATTCTAATACAATTTTTGAGCTTGATATAGATATTACGGAAAATCTTGGAGCTGAAACTTATATTTATGCAAAAGCTGGAAGTAGAAATATGGTTATTCGAACAAATACATCTGACAATATAAATATTTCTAATGACAAAATCAAATTTGTAATGGATATTAGTAAAATTCATTTGTTTGATGAAGTTGAACAAAATACAATTTTTTAAGGAGGTCAAAATGAGTAATTTGTATATTGGCGTTGATTTGGGAGGAACAAAAATTTACACTGCTTTATGCGATAAAAATGGAAAATTTATTAATGAAATAATATTAAAGACAGAAGCAGAAAAGGGAGAAGAACAAATAGTACAAAAAATAAAAGATAGTATTAACTACGTTATGAAAGATGTAGATAAATCTAAAATAAAAGCAATAGGTATAGGCTCTCCAGGTCCATTAGATATTAAAAATGGATTAATTGCTGAACCTGCTAATTTGCCATTTCTTAATTTCCCTATAGTTAGTACATTATTTAATGAATTCAATATAGATGTTTATTTAGATAATGATGCAAATGTTGCTACTTTAGCTGAATACACATTTGGTTCTGGAAAAGGAACAAATAATATGCTTTATATTACAGTTAGCACAGGAATAGGAGGAGGTGCTATTTTAGATGGAAAAATATATCGAGGAAGCACTTCAAACGCACTAGAAATCGGACATACAACAGTAGCTATTCATGGTAGAAGATGTGGTTGTGGTAACATTGGCTGTGTTGAAGCTATGTCATCTGGTACTGCTATGATGAAAATAGCAAGAGATGCCGTATCAAGTAGAGTTGAAACTTCATTAAAAAATTATGAAAATGTAACATCAAAAGAATTATTTATTGAAGCAAATAAAGGTGATAAAGTTTCTTTAGAAATAATTGAAACAGCTATGAGTTATTTAGGTGTAGCAGTGTCAAATTATACCAATATACTAGATCCAGATTTAATAATAATAGGTGGTGGAATTAGTGAAAGTGGTGATTTGATGTTTAATATCATCAGAAACGAAATGGAAAAAAGATGCTTGGGGCCAATATTTAGAAATTGCAAGATAATGAAATCTAATTTAGGATCAAAGATTGGGGTTTTAGGTGCTATTGCACTTGCCATAACAGAATCTAAATAAATATTTAATTATTAAAATTTTTGGAGGTAATGGTAACAATGATTAGAGGAAAATTAAAAAAGATTATTGCTATATCAATGTTTTTGGCTATTGCTTTTATAGCTTGCAGTAATAAAAATGCAAACATAAGTACAAATAATATTTCAAAGGCAAATTATAGAGTAACTGGAGAGGCGGAAGAAGCAGAAAAATTAAAAATGTCTAATATGCCAATAGCTCCTTTTTGGTTTCCTGAAGAACTACTAAATTGGGATTCAACAACAGATAAAAATATTAATTTTAATAAATCTACTATCCCTTTAGCTACACGAGTTGCTAAAGAAAATCTTCAGACAGTAAACAATAATCAAAATAAAGATTTTAAAATTGTTGCCTTATCTATAATGAATGAAAGCACAAGTGGAAATTCCCCACAAGGATTAAACAAATTTGCCTCCAATACGTTTTCTTATTGGCAATATATAGATAAGTTAGTTTATTGGGGGGGATCTTCAGGTGAAGGAATAATAGTTCCCCCAAGTGCAGACGTTATTAACTCAGCTCATAAAAATGGAGTTCCTGTTTTAGGAACTGTATTCTTTCCAACAACAGAACATGGTGGAAAAGCTGAGTGGGTTGATCAATTTTTGACAAAGGACGAAAATGGAAATTTCCCAATGATTGATAAACTAATTGAAGTTTGCGAAGTTTTAGGATTTGATGGATGGTTTATAAATCAAGAAACAGGTCTTACTATTAAACAAAATGATTTCATAGATCAAACTGAAACAGCAAAAGAAGGTGCAAAAATCACAAAAGCTCACGCTGAACTTATGCAGGAATTTATACGAGAGTTTAATAAAAAATCTGACTATGAAATTATGTGGTATGATTCTCTAACAAAAGATGGAGAGATGGACTGGCAAAACGCATTAACTGAGAAAAATGATTATTTCCTTATCGATTCAAACAAGGAAAAAGTTGCTGATAGTATGTTTTTAAACTTTTGGTGGACAACAAATCGTTTGGCTGAACAAGAACTTTTAAAAGCATCTAATCTAAGAGCAACCTCTCTTGGACTTAATCCATACGATTTATACGCTGGTATAGACATACAAGCAAATGGTACAAACACTCAAATACGCTGGGATCTTTTAACTGATGATAAAAATTCACCTTATACTTCATTAGGTATATATTGTCCAAGCTGGACCTTCTTTTCTTCTAATAACTTAGATGAATTTATGGTTAAAGAAAATCGTTTATGGGTTAATGATGTCGGAGATCCAAGAACAACTACCGAAAATACTGGATTTGTAGGAATGTCTAATTATGCTGTTGAAAAAACAGTAGTTAATTCATTACCATTCACAACAAACTTTAATATAGGTAATGGATATAACTATTTTATAAATGGTGAAAAAGTTTCATCAATGGATTGGAACAATCGAAGTCTTGCTGATATTATGCCAACTTATAGATGGATTATAAATAATGGAGAAGGAAATACTTTTAAAGCTTCAATAGATTATTCTAAAGCCTATTATGGAGGAAATTCAATAAAATTATCAGGTAATATAAAAGCAAATACTCCTACTGAAATAAAATTATTTAGCTCAGATTTAAAGATAGAAAATGATACTCAATTTACAACTACTCTTTCTTCTACTTCTGATGTTTCAGTAAGTTTAGTTCTTGATTTTGATGATGGAAGTTCTGAAGAAATTAAAGGAAATAAAAATGTTTCCAGTGAGTGGGTAAAAGTTGGTTTCGATGTATCAAAATTTTCTGGAAAAACTATACGTTCGATATCTTATAAAATTTTAAGCGATAAAGATAGTAATAATATAAACATTAATTTTGGAAATATAAGCATAACAGATTCTAAAAAAGTAAACGTTTTAGATATTACATCAGTAAATGTTGATGATGTTGTATTTGAAGAAGAAGATCTATATGCAGGAGTTAGACTTTCATTTAATGCATCAAATAAAAAAGATGTTAAGCAGTATGAAATTTATAAAGTAAATGAGGATGAGTCTTTAACATTTTTAGGTGCCTCAATTAATGAAAATTACTTTATAAATGCATTACCAAGAGATAATAATTCAAACACCACAACTTTAGAAGTTGTAGCTGTAAACAATGATTTGTCTAGAGGAAAAGGTATTAGAACTAAAATAGAGTGGCCAAATAATAGTATACCTAAGGCAGATTTTACAGCTTCAAAAACACTCGTTTCACCAGGTGAAGAAATAACATTTACAAGTTTAAGTTCAAAAGTTACTGAAAATTTAGAATGGATATTTGAAGGAGCAAATATCCAAACTAGCACTGATCTTTCACCAAAAGTAAAATATGAAAATGAGGGAACGTACAAAGTTTCATTAAAAGCTAAAAATTCTTCTGGAGAAAATGTAAAAGTACTAGAAGAGTATATAACTGTAACAAAAGATGCAGATAACTTCAAAAATTTATCTAATTCAAAGAATGCAGAAGCATCAAGCTTTGTTAATGCAAATGAAGCTCCAAACTTTGCTTTTGATGGAAAGCTAGATACAAAATGGTGTGCTACTGGAACACCTCCTCACAGTATAACAGTTGATCTTGGCAATGTAGCTCTTGTTAGTGAAGTTAAAATGGCTCATGCTGAGGCTGGTGGAGAAAGTGATTCCATGAATACATCAGATTACACTATAGAAGTTAGTGAAGATGGAACTAATTTTACTGAAGTTGTTAATGTTAAGAAAAATTCTAATTCTAATACAGTAGATACATTTAAAGCAATTTTTGCAAGATATGTAAGAGTAACAGCTACAAAACCAACGCAAGGTTCAGACTCTGCTGTTAGAATTTATGAAATCGAAGTAGGTGGAATTGAAAAATAAATTTATAAAATATCGGCATAGTCGTTATTACGACTATGCCTTTTTATATAAGATAGATGGATTAGTTTCTTTTATTTACTATCTTCCCCATAAATTTTTCTTAAATTAAATAACAAGCGTGTTAAAATTTACAATAATAAATAAAAAAAATATGAATATAATATTAGCATTATTTATTTTTAGAAAGTCAGGTACAGTTTTATGTTTTATTGTTTAATAAATGATAGTTATTTAAATAATGGTAGTATGAAATTTAATTATAGTATTATTAATGACTTGGAAGAAATAAAAATCAATAAATCTTTTGATATAGATATGAATCATGATAATCTTACATATATAAAATTTTCACAGGATCAACTAAAGAAAAATATTTTGGATAATTACATAAATGAAATTTCGTATGATTTCAGTAGGTGTCGATATATTTTTGGCAAAAATGAATTTAAAAATTATTTCTACGAAATAGATCAATTTAAAAAAGTAGACGAAAATTTTAATTTTAAATATATGAAAATATCCGATATAATCGTGGGACTTAATCATTTAAACATTAATTTATAATACAACAAATAATCGATCTGCAAGGTTTAATAATATTAGTATTGCAGATCGATAAAATTATAAAAATATTAAAAGTTTTAGATATTTTTAGGAATCAGTTTTTTCGTGGACGACAAAGTAACACAAATTCTGTTGGAATCAAATTACCACCGTAGTGTCTCAAATACATTTCATAGTTCGGATTCATGTTATCGATCAATGATGGAATACGCCAGAGGTCATCATACCCGTGATAAACACAAATTGCAAGTTTTGGCGGGGGGGGGGGGTGACTGTCTAGAAATAATATTTTTACATCCTAATAGGGTGTCGTATTCAGCACCTTCGATGTCCATTTTCAAAAAGGTAACCGGTTCAGGAAGATCTTTATCTAATGCAACTACCTTGATGCGTTGTCCACTGTTTTCGTCTGATGTTAATTGGTTTGCAGAGGCGTCATTGATTGAGCGATTCAAAAACATTTCACTTGTATGTGAACCTGTCCCTTTGTTACAGATAATTACATCATGAAGATTCCATTTTTCTATATTTGCCCTCATGGTATCGCAAATATCAGGTGAAATATCATAAGCATAAATTCGCTTGTATTTGGTTCCATACATATTTAAATACTCTGCAATAGAATCGCCAACATATGCCCCAACATCTACAAGTACATCATCGACATTATTTGAGAATATATCTGGCTCCCAATAATCCTTAAAAATCGACTTTACCTTTTGTGGGTACACAATATCTAGAACAGCCCAATTGAATAAAATTGCCATTAATGTGGATTTGGAAAGATAATCATTTAAACGTCGGAATAGCCACAAAAAGTCATAACTGTGGCGTTTGAGTACTGCTGCACGTCGCTCAAACGTATCAAAATCACCTTGTTCAGGGGAAAATGTTCCCCAAAGTGGATATTTTTCAAAATACTCCACAAAACCACAGTATAACGCCTTGCCATTCGGCGTTTTTTCCCAAGTGTTCAATACTTCTTTCATCTTTTTAACGAGTGTCTCCTCAGTGTTTTGCCAAATATATTTAAGAAAGCTCCAAAATTCACGATCAATTGCATTGGTAGGCTCGAATGGTTCAGCCAAATAGTCGACAATGTGGTATATTACACCAAGCCATTCAGCATCATCAAGCTTATTAGCACTAATATGATTATTAAGTGACTCACCCAACATACTTTCTATGTACTGTGTAATAACTTGTCTTCTATCAGTTACTGCTTGGCGGACTTCATTATCTTCTCGTTCCTGAAGATAGGCAATATCCTTACGAACATCTTCAAGCAATGAAGAAATATTGTTTATCATAGATTTATTCATTCACATTTTGTCCTTTCTGAATCCTAAAATATAGTAAAATTACAAAACTTATGTTATTTGTTATAGAATGTGTTTCCTGTATTTTACTGAACAATTTTTATATTAAGTATTATTATATCTTGAATTACTGGATTAATAAAGTTATTAGCCAAAAACTATTTTAAAAAGAGGTAAAATGATGAATATAGTAACAATATTGATGTTATTGTATATTAATATGTTGTATTATAATTATTTAAAGGAATTTGAATATGGTAGAAGTCAATGAAAATTTAGATAGAACTCTGGAAAGTTATGGTATAAAAAATTATAAAATCAAAAAAATTCGGAGTGTTTATAAGATATCAACGAAAGGTCATAATATTTTATTGAAAGAGTTTAGGTCAGATAAAAAAATATTGAACATACAAAAAGTTCTTCATTATCTTCATAAAAATAATTTTAAGTTTTGTCAGAAAATTTTTCACAATAATAATAATCAATTTTATTTTAAATTGGGTAATAAATATTATTCTTGTTTTTCATGGGTTGATGGAATTGAAGTTGATCTTAGGAAAATTAAAAATATCAAGAGATCTATACATTCTATTTATTTATTTCATAAATCTCTTGCTGGTATAGACTATTCAGATTTGAGTATAGAAGATAATTCAAATTGGGAAATAGTTTTCGATAAAAATCTTATAGATCTTTATAATATAAGAAATATCATTTTAAATAAAAAATCGTGGAATTCTATAGATATGTTTTATTATGAAAATATAAATACAGCGTTAAAAATATTACATAGCATTATATCAGATTTATCCAAAAGCGATATAAAGGATTTTTTAACCAATAATAAATCAATATGTCATAATAGTTTGTATTACCAAAATCTCATATTAAAAAACAAAAAAATTTATCTCATAGATTTCGGTGGAATATGCATTAATAATTTTGTTTACGATCTAGCGAGGTTTGCTCGTAGAGTGTTTTATAAAAATAAATTTGATATGAGATTGTTAAATGAAATATTTGAATTTTATAATCATCGTTATAAATTCAACGATATAGAAAAACGTTTATTTGATTTATCTATGAAGTTTCCATACAAATTTATAAAATTTGGTGTTAAATTTTATTTGAGAAATAAGGAATTTGACAATGAAAAATTGATAAATAAATTAAAAAAGTATGCAGAATACGAATTAAGCAGCTAGAATCACAATTAGTTGCTTTTTATATCTAAAAATCAAACTTGTAATTATTCGTTAAATTTTATTAAACTAAATAGTGTAATAAATAAATTTAAGAGGGAATGAATAACATGAAAGAATTTTTATCAAAGATACCTTTGCCTATAGCTGGTGTGGGATTAGGATTGGCATCATTAGGAAATTTGTTAAAGCCATATTCTATGTTTGTATATGCACTTTGCGGTATTTTGGCACTTATATTTATATTGATGGTAGCATCTAAATTTATTTTTTGTGCTCAAGAATTTATAGAAGAATTTAGGAGTCCTGTGGTTTCAAGTGTTTTTGCTGCGTTTTTTATGGCTATTATGGTATTAACAACCTATATACCCGAACGTTTAATATTGCTTGCATTTATGATTTGGATATTTGCCTTTATTGGTCATATTTCTCTTATTATTTATTTCAGTATACGAAGATTTTCCAATTTTTCACTTAAAGATATTTTCCCAACTTATTTCGTTGCATATGTTGGACCTATAGTTGCTGCAGTTACATGCGTCCAATTTAAATTACAAGCTGTTGGTAAAATTATAGTTGTTTTAGGGCTTGCTGCTTTTATTGTTTTATTTGTGCTAGTTACATTTAGATATTTTAAACATGAGGTGGATGTGCCGTTAAAACCTCTATTATGTCTTTATACAGCACCCATGAGCTTAACAATTGCAGGATATTGTGCTGTTTTCGAAAACAAATCACTCACTTTACTATTTATTGGTGGGTGCATAGCTCAAACTATATATTTTATTGTTTTAACTCAACTTCCAAAATTTTTAAAATTACAATTTTATCCTAGTTTTGCTGCATTTACATTTCCATTTGTAATTACGGCAACTGCATTGAAACAAATTGTGGCTAATTTTAGTGCGGCTATGATGATTCCTTCATGGTTACCAATAATTGTTAACATAGAAATAATTATTGCATCAGTATTGGTATTTTACACGGTAGCTCATTACATCATTTACTTATTTAAAGTAATGCCAAAAAATAAATTTAAAATTCAAACTTAAAGAATGGAGTTAAATATGAAACTTTTAATAGACACTCATTCTCATACAATCGCTAGCGGTCATGCGTATTCAACATTAAGCGAAATGGCATTTTATGCAAGCAAAAAAGGATTAAAACTTCTGTGTATTACAGATCATGCTCCGAATATGCCCGGCTCTGCTCATGAAATATATTTTAAAAATTTTAAAATAATTGATAAATTTATTCATGGTGTTGAGATTTTTATGGGAGTAGAATTAAACATTATAGATTACGATGGAAGCGTTGATCTTCCTGTAAACATATTGCGTAAATTAGATGTTTGTATTGCAAGTTTTCACAGTATTTGTTTAAGCGTGAGTACAGTCGAAAAAAATACGAATGCTTTTCTTAAAGTTATGGATAATCCATATGTAAACATAATCGGTCATCCTGAAAATGGAAATGTTCCAATTGATTTCGAAGCAGTTGTTAAAAAAGCAAAAGACACAAATACTTTAATAGAAGTAAATAATTCTTCTTTGAAACCAACTAGCAGTAGGGCAAATGTTTATGAAAATCTTAAAGAGATTTTGAAAATATGTAAAAATGTAGGAGCATTCATAACAATAGGGAGTGACTCTCATTTTTGTACACAAGTTGGAGAAAATGAACTTGCATTCAATTTAATTAAAGAAGTTGATTTTCCTCATGAGCTTATAATTAATACAGATGTTCAAAAATTCAAAAATTTTATACAGATAAAACGTAAAAATATTATTGAAAATTTTTAAATTAATGTTATAATATTAATTGAGGTTTTTTAAATGATACAGTGATATCATAAGGATCGAGATTACTTTTTAATACTACAAAAAGTTATTTTATATTTAGACGTTATTTTGTATAACTTCCATTTTATCTATAAAAGTTCTCTATCCTTGTGGTAGGGAACTTTTTTATGTTAAGAGTGGAGGTATTTAATTTATGAAAAAGTTGCTTGATGAAAAATCTATAGAGAGATCTATAACAAGAATAAGTCATGAAATCATCGAAAAAAATAAAGGAATTGATAACATTGTACTTATTGGTATTAAAACTAGAGGGATTTATCTCGCTAAAAGGATAGCTCAACAAATTAAAAATTTTGAAAATAAAGTTTTGAATATTGGTGAACTTGATATAAGTCTTTATAGAGATGATCTCCAAAAAATTTCAGAAGAGCCAACTATAAATAATTCAAAAATAGATTTTGATATAAAAAATAAGATTATTATTTTAATTGATGATGTTTTATACACAGGAAGGACAATCAGAAGTGCGTTGGATGCAATAATAGATATTGATAGACCTAAATCTATACAACTAGCTGTTTTGATTGATAGGGGGCATAGAGAGCTTCCAATACGCCCCGATTATGTTGGTAAAAATATTCCAACATCAAAAGATGAAATCATACACGTTAATTTAAAAGAAATTGATGATGTAGAAGATTCAGTGACTATAACTAAAAAATAAATTAATCCCTTTTAAATTAGCACAGAGATGCTAGAAAAGGAGACATGTTCTCCTAATTATTCAGGAGGTTTTTTATGAAAAATTTTATTTTATCAATTCAACACCTTTTAGCAATGTTTGGTGCAACAGTACTGGTTCCAATACTTACTGGATTTGATCCGTCTGTCGCAATATTTTGTGCAGGTCTTGGTACTTTAATCTTTCATCTTTGTACAAAAGGTAAAGTTCCAGTATTTTTGGGATCTAGTTTTGCATTCATACCAGTTGTTATATCAGCAAATCAAATTTCAAACGGTGATAAAGCTTTTGCACAAGGTGGTATCATTGTTGCAGGTCTTATATATGTTCTTCTTTCTTTCGTAATCAAATTTATCGGTATCGATAAGATTAAAAAATATTTTCCCCCTCAAGTAACAGGTGCTATGATTGCTGTCATAGGTCTTAATTTGATACCTAGTGCTCTTAATATGGCAGTTGAAAATGTAGTAATAGCACTAATAACACTAGTTACATCGATATTAATAAATGTATTTGGGAAAGGATTTTTAAAGCAATTAGGAATTTTAATAGCTGTTGGTTTTGGATATTTACTAAGTTTAATTTCTGGTGGAGTGGATATAAGCTCAATAACAAACGCTAGTTTATTTCAAATTCCAAACTTTACACTACCAAAGTTTAGCCTTGAGGCAACAATAATAATAGCTCCAATAGTTATAGCTGTATTTATGGAACACGTTGGAGATATGACAACTAATGGAACAGTTGTAGGAAAGAATTTTATAGAAGATCCTGGATTAAATAAAACTCTTCTTGGAGATGGGCTTGCTACAGTAGTATCAGGATTTATAGGAGGACCTGCAAACACAACATATGGTGAAAACACTGCAGTCCTTGCAATCACAAAAAACTATAATCCTTCTTTGTTAAGATATACAGCTATATACGCAATACTTCTTTCATTTATTGGAGTATTCGGTGGATTCCTTCAAAGTATTCCATCGGCAGTTATGGGTGGAATAAGTATAATGTTATTTTCGATGATAAGCTATATAGGAATAAGAACGATAAGAGATAGCAAATCTTTTAAAAGTATAAAAAATCTAATTGTAATAATAGCAATTATTTTAATAGGAATAGGTACAAGTTATTTATCTAATAAAGGAATATCAATCGGTATCCCTATAACTCCAAATGTGTCTATAACAGGATTAAGTCTTGCAGCCATTGTTGGATTGATATTAAATAGAATACTAAACCACAAAGAATTTAAAAGTTTAAAATAATAAAGGAGAGCATAATTTGCTCTCCTTTAATTTTTGTTATTATAAGACCTTAGCCCCTCTTTTAAAATATGAAGTGCCTTTTCTAAATCCTTAACTGATATACAATAAGATAATCTTATTTGAGATTTTCCCACCTCATTATTCATATAAAACCCTTCAGCTGGAGCGAACATAACTGTTTCATTGTTTATGTTGAAATCAGTTAATAACCATTTACAAAAATCTTCAGCATCATCAACAGGTAATGAGGCTATTAAATAAAATGCTCCTTCAGGTTTATATATCTTAACTCCATCTATCTTTCCTAAAATTCCGCAAACGACATCTCTTCTTTCTTGATATATATCCCTTATGTTTTCAATATAAGATGTAGGAATTTTCAAAAGATTTAATGCCGAATATTGTTCAACAGATGATGTACTTAAACGTGATTGACAAAGTTTAACAATTTCTTCTCTTAAATTTTTATTTTTGGTTGCTATCATTCCAACTCTTGAACCACAAACGCTATATCTTTTAGATAGACTATCTATTAATATTAAATGTTCCCTTATTTTTTCGATAGAGAATATAGATTCATATTTTATACCATCATACACAAGTTCACGATAAACCTCATCTGATATGATATATAAATTGTTTTCATGTGCAACATCCGCAATCATTTGAAGTTCTTTTATTGAATAAACAACTCCAGTTGGATTTGATGGATTTGAATATAAAATTGCTTTTGTCTTAGATGTAATTACTTTTTCTATAGATTCTTTGCTCTTTATATGAAATCCATCTTCTATAAAGGTTTCGAAAGATACCAATTTTACACCGCAAGAATTTGCGATTGTGTTGTAATTGCTATAATATGGTTCGGGTACAAGAATTTCATCCCCCTCATCACATATCATGAGAAATGAAAATAATAAACCTTCACTCCCACCATTTGTTACATAAATTTCTTCGGGTGAATAATCTATGTTATTTTTTCCAAGAAAATTTGAAAAAGCAGATCTTAATTCATCAATTCCTTCTGAAGGTTCATATCCCAATACTTTTTTATGATAATTTTTAAGTCCCTCAAAATATTCTTCAGGTGTATCAATATCAGGCTGACCTATATTCATATGATAAACTTTTAATCCTTTTTGTTTAGCTTCTTTAGCGAAAGGTGTTAACTTTCTAATCGCTGACATTTTTGTATTTCTTATTCTATTTGAGATTAACAAACAATCACATCCCAACTCATTTAATAAAAATTATTAAAACATTTTATTATGTATTATATCAATATTTTAAGATTAAATAATTATTTTATTAGTTTTTAACGTTTTAAATAGATATAAAAAACAGTATAACATTCTATAACAGAATAGTTATACTGCACATATTTTAAGCTTATTTACTCCTGTTAATTTTACATTTTATCACCTAAAATACTATTTATAATAAGTTTTACACTACATTTCTCTATTTTTTAATATATTAATAGATATCAAAATAGAAATAATCCAAGCTATAACTACAAAGATTATAAGCGATGATATTAATAGAATAGGTGAATTATATCCAATAACCTGAAATAATTTAGTTAAATTAATAGAGGAAAAATTTGTTATGAAAAATAATAACAGAGGTATATACATAAATACTTTACCTTTGATAAATCCAAATTTATAATACCCAGGAAGTTGAAAAACTGCAGAAAAAGTAAAAAGAACAATACCTATAAAACCAGAAAATATAATCTCATAAATACTAATAGACTTATTTAAAATTACTAATACGCCATATTGGAAAATCAAATAAAATATTAATGAAACTAAACCTGATATTATAACAAAAATATATCGTCCAATAACTTCCTCACTTTTTTTGATTGGTAAAACACTATAAAATCGTTCCATAGAATTCTTTTCTGTAACGGAGAAAATATATGATGTTATTGTTGTAACAACCAAAAACATCGCAAATGAAATCCCTGCCGTTAGTGATTGAGAGATAGCTACAAAAAAAATAGGTATTATCATTTTTAAATATAGTGATTTCAAGTAAGGTTTTACTAGATCAAAATCCAACTTTGATAATTTCAAAATATTACTCATGATGTTCACCTCTATTACTCGTAAATACAACAATATCATAAATAGTTGCTTTCTCAATATTTAAATGCTCAAAGTCTTTTAAATTTTCTGTTTTAATAAGAGCTTCAAAGCCAGTCGAAAAATTCCTAATATTAACAATTTTTCTCTTTAAATTCATAGACAATTCCTCATTTCCTCCTTTGACTACTCGAAACATATCTACAAACTCATTTTTACCACCACTAAAAAATAATTCTCCATGTTTAATATAAGTAATATAATCAGCAATACGCTCTAAATCCTCAGTAATATGAGTAGAGAATAGAACGCTGTGTTCGCCATCCTCAATATATTCTAATAGGATATCAAGGAGTTCATCTCTTGAAACAGGATCAAGACCACTGGTAGGTTCATCTAATATCAATAGTTTTGCATTATATGAAAAAGCATATGCGAGCATAAGTTTCATCTGCATTCCCTTAGAAAGCTCTTTTATTTTTTTAGAAGTGATAATATTAAATTTCTTCAACATATTTGAAAATTTTTGTGTATCCCAATTTTTATAAAATAACGATACGGACTTTTCAATCTGTGACACTTTCCACTCATCACTAAAATAATTTGAATCACAAACAACACCCAAATTCATTTTTGTTTCTTTTTCATTTTTAATATTATCAAGTCCTAAAATTTTAACCTCACCATCTGAACGTTTTAACATATTTAATATGAGCTTTATTATAGTTGTTTTCCCAGATCCATTCGGACCAATTAATCCCATAATATAGCCTTTTGGAAGTGTAAAAGTAATATCATTTAATTGAAAATTTTTGAAAGACTTTGATAGATTTTTTACCTCTAAGCAATTCTCCATCTATTTTTCCTCCATTAAAATATTTAGAAGGTTATGTAAATCTTCTTTGGAAATATTTGCAACGCGGGCCGTATTTATTGCCTCCAATAAATTATTCTCTATTTTACAAATCAACTGTTCCTTTAAAAGTTCGGATCCCTGATCTAAAACAAAACAACCTCGCCCCTGAATATTTTTTACAAAACCTTCTTGTTCCAATTCTGTATATGCTCTTGTTACAGTTAAAACACTAATTTTTAATTCTTTAGCAAGGGTACGTAATGAAGGAAGTGTTTCACCTTTCTGTAGATCACCAGACATAATTGCAGATTTGATTTGTTGCTTAATTTGCTCATATATTGGAATACCCGATACATTTGAAATAATAAGTTTCACGATCACCCTCCTAACTGATTACACTGTTATATAATCTACAATAACAGCATAACACATATAACAGTTATAAATCAATAAATTTCTCATAAAGAGTAAAAACAGCAAAAAACAGTGTTGTTATTTCCCTTATATGAAAATAACGAAACACTGTTTTGAGAATTCTATATTATTTTTTTAAACTAACTTCTAGCCCTACCTATATGTATTATATCAATATTTTAAAATTAAATAATAATTTTATTAATAAAAAACGGCGTAATATCCTGAAAAGGTAATTACACCGCACACATTTAAAGTTTATAATTGTTAAGCTGAAATTTAGCGACAAACGAGTCTGAAAAGTCCAAGATTTGGATCTGCAGGTCCATTTTGACTACTACTCTGAGTTTGACCTCCTCCAAAAGATTTTAAAACTATAGAATCCCTTCCCCCAGGTAATTGATTTGAACCTTTACTAGTTTTACCACATATTGGTCCTAATGTAACATCTGGAAGATTAGTTGGTAATTTTAATGGTGATAATTTTGGAAATCTTATCGCATTAGATTCTTTAGTATAAAACCCTAAACACGTGAAAGCCAATGACAAAGCTGCAACTGATTTACAAACAATTGAACGTTTAGTTTTATTCATTATTAATACCTCTTATTAAAAATTACAAAATATAATATATGTCAAATTAACTATTAGCCCTACCTACTTGGAAATTACCCCCACCATATTGTCTATGCCTATTGAATTTTGGTAAGTTCTGTCTACTACTATCAGGGAATCTTACAGCTACTCTCCCAAAACCGCCTCTATCAAATGAATATCCTGAATCCGTTTCAGTTGTATATCGAACAGGATTTCTACCATATCCACCTCTTACAAATGGTGATGATGAAGCACTTGAGGTAAATGGCTTTTTTAATAAACCTAAAAGCCCTCCACTAGTTAATTTCATAGGAAGTCGTAACATTGCACTAGATATCTGTCCGATGAATCCTAAAGAAATAACAGATGATAGCAAAGCAACTGATGTAAACTTAATTAAAAGTTTATTTTTATTCATTCTTTAACTCCTATAATAATTAATTTTTATGATTATAATAGCATATTGTTAATAAATTATAAATTATTTTTTAATAAAGTATTTAAATTTTTTGCTATACATGGTAAAGTATTCTTAGGAAATAAACGAAATTTTAATAAATCTAAACTTAAACTAAAGTTTGTAAATTTCATGAGGTGAAACAATTGAAAAAGTTTTTGAAGTTCTTATCTTTTTTATTGTGTTTTAGTTTACTTATAATTCCTATTAGGGCAAATGCACATAAGCATAGTTCATATTCTCATGATAGTAATGTGGGTTTGAGTAAACCTAATTGGATGTCTGGCTTAAGTGATGATATTCTAATAAATAGATTGAGTATACCAGGTACAAATCAATCTATGGCATATGGAGATCATACCGACTTTACTTTAACTCAAAGTATGGATCTTAAAACACAACTCGAATCTGGAATAAGATATATAGATATCTGGGTTAAAAATATAGAGCAAAATAAGTTCGAAGTGTACAAAGAAGGTATTTCTTTGGGACATAGTTTATCAGATGTTGTAAAAACAATAGGGGAGTTTCTTGATAAACACAGAGATGAAACTGTACTTTTAAAAGTAACTCAGAGTGGAGATAGTGCAGGTAACTTTGCTTATCAAGTTCAAACAGTTTTAGAAAAAGACAAATTAGATCATTATATATTTGATGGATCTAAAACAACAAACCCTAGACTAGGTGACGCTAGAGGTCAAATAATTCTTCTTGCTGATTATGAAACAAAGGGAAGAAGATGGAAGACTATACCTTATGAGGAAAATGCCTCAATACAAGCCGACAATTATCTTGCAACTAATTGGGATTTATATTCAAAATGGCAAAAGGTAAAAAATCAATTATATCAAACATCTAACTCACCTAATCCTAGCATTAGATATGAAAATAATATAGCTGGACAAGGTGGAGCATTACCTTACTTTGTTGCAAGTGGTCATGTTAGTTCTGGAACGGATGCTAATAGATTATCAACTGGACTTACTACACCAGGATTTAATTCATATTATCCAGATTTTCCAAGAGTTAATAGACTTGGAATTTTCTCAACTATTGCCTTTGAAGGCACAAATACTTTAACTTTTGATTATATTGTAGATAACGATGTTAAGTTTTGTGGTGTAATACTTGCGAATTTCCCAGGGGCTGGACTTATAGAGGAAATTATAAATGTTAATTTTAAGACAAATAATTCATCTAGTTCAAATGGAAGTGGTAGCGGTAGCAGTGGAGGAAGCTCTTCGGGATCTACTTCAAATACAGACGGATGGGGATTTACTTTTATAAATTCTTAAAAAAACAAAAAGGAGCAATTTAATTGCTCCTTTTTAATTATCCAATAACATCTAATAACTTTTCATAATTTTTGTTTTTTGTTGCGTTTTGGATAAAAAATAAATCTATAAACCATGGCAAGCCGAAAAACCAAAATGTTAAAAGTTTTAATATTCCTATTCCTACACTTCCAATTGTAAATCTATCTATTCCAAATACACCTAAAGACATTGAAAACATAAAAGTTGTAATTGGATCTTTAAAATCTAATGATAGAACATTATCCAATCTATAATTGTCCACCCTCATTAATTTCTCTTTAATCAAATTCATCTTAGATGAGGGTAAAAATCTTTTATTTGTTAATAAAAACATGTCTATAAATGATTCGTTATTCATTCTTGTATCTAGTTGTACACTTGTTTGATCCATAATTCATCCTCCATTAATAAATAAATAGTACATTTAATTGTATTATACTAAATTAGTGAATATTCATAAAAGTAGCAAATAGAATTATTTATAAATTCATGATATAATTTTGATGATTAAAATGATATATAATAGTAAAATTTTGAAATTTATGTAGAAATGACGTGATCTTATAGATGAGCAATATAGATGAATTGATAAAAAAACTTTGTCCTGATGGCGTTGAGTATAAAGCAATTGAAAATTTAGCAGAGATTACTACTGGAAGTAGTAATGGTAATGAAGCAGAGGAAGGTGGGAATTATCCATTTTTTATACGTTCACAAATTGTAAAAAGAAAAAATGAATGGGAGTATGATGAGGAAGCAATTATTATACCTGGAGAAGGTAGGATTGGAGAGATATATCATTATATAAATGGGAAATATGCTATTCATCAAAGAGTTTATAGGATACATTTTACTGGAAATTTAATTAATGTAAAGTTTGTGTATTATTATTTTTGTGTCTTTTTCAAAAAATTTATTTTGAAAAAGGCTGTAAGTGCAACTGTAAAATCTATAAGAAAACCCATGATAGAGAAGTTTGAGATCCCAATTCCACCCCTAGAAGTTCAAGAAGAGATTGTACATATTTTAGATTCGTTTACAGAGCTTACAGCAGAGCTTACAGCAGAGCTTACAGCAAGAAAGAAACAGTATGAGTATTATAGAGATAAGCTATTTACGTTTGGTGATGATGTGCCGAGGGTAAAACTCAAGGATGTTGCAACGATAATTAGAGGTGGAAATTTTCAGAAAAAAGATTTTAGAGATGAAGGATTTCCATGTATTCATTATGGGCAGATATATACAAAATATGGAATGAAAGTTAAAAATACAATTAGTTTTGTTGAGGGAGAAATTTTTGAAAAATCAAAGAAAGCTCAGAAGAATGATATCATAATGGCAGTAACGAGCGAAAATCTTAAAGATTTATGTAAGTGTTTAGTTTGGTTGGGAGATGAAGATGCTGCAATTAGTGGAGATGCTGTAATTATTAAACATAATCAAAACCCATCTTATCTAGCTTATTATTTTTATACAGAAATGTTTTTTACGCAAAAACGTAGGTTAGCACATGGAACAAAAGTTATTAGAGTAACTCCGAGTAATTTATTAGATATAGAAATTCCTCTTCCCTCCTTAGAAGAACAAGAAAGAATAGTTTCAATACTCGATAAGTTTGACAAGCTTTGCAATGATTTAACCGAAGGACTTCCTGCAGAAATTGAAGCCAGGAAGAAACAATACGAATATTATAGAGATAAGCTTTTGACTTTTAAAGAGATTGGAAAATAAGCAAATAGCTTTTAATGAATGTAATTTTAAAATATAAGAAATATGTTATAATTATTAAGAATTTTAAAAATGAAAGGAGAGTAGTTTTAACATTGGATTTTTTACAAACCGATAAAAAAACTAAATTGTACTTTATTGAAACTTGGGGCTGTCAAATGAATGAGGAAGATTCCGAAAAATTATCTGGAATGCTCATCTCTATGGGATATTCCTCATGCGAAAATAGAAACGATGCTGACATAATAATTTTTAATACTTGTTGTGTTCGTGAAAATGCTGAACTAAAAGTTCATGGAAATTTGGGACAATTAAAAAATCTCAAGAAACATAAAAAGGATTTAATAATAGCTGTGTGTGGTTGCATGATGCAACAAAAAGGTATACCACAAGAAATATCTAAAAAATATCCTTTTGTTGACATAATATTTGGAACACATAATCTACATAAATTCCCTGAATATTTGAACCGTGTTTTAATGAATGATGAAAGAATACTCGAAATAGAAGCCGGTTCTGATGAAATTATAGAAGGAATGGAAATAGACAGAAAAAGCTCTTTAAAAGCTTTCGTAACTATAATGTATGGGTGCGATAATTTCTGTACTTATTGTATCGTTCCTCAAGTTCGTGGACGTGAAAAATCTAGAAAGTCAAAGGACATAATAAATGAAATTGAAGAACTAGCAAAAAAAGGGTATAAAGAAATAACTCTTTTAGGTCAGAATGTTAACTCTTACGGGAAGGGCTTAGATGAAGACATAGATTTCCCTAAGCTTTTAAGAAAAGTAAATGAGGTTGAAGGCATAGAAAGAATTAGGTATATGACATCGCACCCTAGAGATTTTTCTGATGATTTAATAAATGTCATGAAAGAGTGCGAAAAGGTGTGTAACCAATTGCATCTACCTGTTCAAAGCGGTTCAAATAGAGTATTAAAAGTTATGAACAGGCACTATAACAAAGAAGAATATCTTGAGAAAATCAAAAAGATTAAAAATTTAATACCAGATATCGCTATAACTACAGATATAATTGTAGGTTTCCCTGGTGAAACTGAAGAAGATTTTGAAGAAACACTAAATCTTGTTCGTGAAGTTAGATACGATTCAGCATTCATGTTCCTATATTCAAACAGAAAATTCACAGGTGCTGACATGATGCCTAATCAAATTCCTGACGATGTTAAGCACGAAAGATTTAACAGGCTCGTTGATACAGTTAACCAAATATGTGCTGAAATAAACAAAACTTATGAAAATAAAATCGTTAAAGTTCTTGTTGAAGGAAATTCCAAAAATGATGAAAATAAACTCACTGGAAGAACGGATAATGGAAAACTTGTAAATTTTGTTGGTGATAAAAGTTGTGTAGGAAAAATTATAGATGTGAAAATTACAAATCCTAAATCATTCTCACTCGAAGGAAAACAAATCTAAAAATTTTAAAATCTTAGGAGAAATTTTGCTATGATAACACCAATGATGAGTCAGTATTTACAAATTAAAGATAAATACAAAGATTGTATAGTCTTTTTTAGGCTAGGTGATTTTTATGAAATGTTCTTTGAAGATGCTAAAATCGCATCAAAAGAATTAGAACTTGTTTTAACTAAGCGTGAATGTGGACTTGAAGAAAAAGCCCCTATGTGTGGCATTCCTCATGTTTCATCGCCTACTTACATAAACAAACTTATAAATAAAGGTTTTAAAGTTGCTATTTGTGAACAAATAGAAGAATCTAACGCCTCTAAAGGTATTGTAAATCGAGATGTTGTTAAAATAATAACTCCTGGTACATATTTTAATGAAAATTCAAACGATAATTTCTTTAATGTGTTTCTCGGAAGTGTTTTTTATGATATTTATAACGAAGTTTTTGGTGTGACTTTTGGAGATATAACTACGGGTGAAGTATATAGCACATCATTAGATGATGCTTCTCTGTTAATTGATGAATTAATGAAATTTTCTCCTAAGGAACTTATTGTTAATGAGGAT
This sequence comes from Candidatus Arthromitus sp. SFB-rat-Yit, assembly GCF_000283555.1. Taxonomy (NCBI): domain Bacteria; kingdom Bacillati; phylum Bacillota; class Clostridia; order Eubacteriales; family Clostridiaceae; genus Candidatus Neoarthromitus; species Candidatus Arthromitus sp. SFB-rat-Yit. The sequence goes on along the minus strand of NC_016012.1, from coordinate 734,492 downwards.
TTTAATTTTGATAAACTACTTTCACCATTTCAAAATGAATTCCTCATTACAACAAAAGACATCGCATTCTTTACCAATGCAAAACTTCCAAAAAATGTTGATAAGGAAAAAAATTTATACGAACATCAAATTAATTCAATCGGTGGATTTTATAATTACATATACGAAACTCAGAGAATGAGTTTATCAAACATAAAACAAGTTGAATTTTATAACATAAATGATTTTCTTCTTATTGATAAAAACACTAAAAAGAATTTAGAGCTTATAACAAATACATATGACAATTCAAAAAAATCGAGTTTATTTTGGGTTTTAAACAACACAAATACTTCTATGGGATCAAGACTTTTAAAACGATGGATTGAAAAGCCTCTTCTTAAGATCGGAAAAATAATAAGAAGGCAAAATTGCGTAGAAGAATTAATTGAAAAATATAACCTTCACGCAAATTTAAAAAATTTATTATCCGAAATAACAGACATAGATAGATTAATATCAAAAATTTCTTTGATGACGATTAACCCAAAAGAATTACTTTCATTGAAGAAGTGTCTTAAACTATTGCCAGAGATCAAAAGAATTTTAATTCAATTTAACGCTTCGCTATTTAAAGATATATACAATCATTTTGATGTGCTTGATGATATTTATGATCTTATAGAAGATTCGATCTCAGATGATGCTGGTATAGCTATAAAGGATGGCTCGATCATAAAAGAAAATTATAATATTGAAATTGATGAACTTAAAAATATAAAATTTAATTCCAAAGAATGTCTTTTAAATATTGAAAACAAGGAAAAAGAAACTACAGGCATTAGATCATTGAAGATAGGATATAACAGAATTTTTGGATACTATATAGAAGTAAGTAAATCAAATTATGATTTAGTTCCAGAAAATCGCTATATAAGAAAACAAACTCTAGCTAATTCTGAAAGATATATAACAGAAGAGCTTAAAGACCTTGAAGAGAAAATCATATCCGCTGAAGAAAAATTAAATGACTTAGAATATAAAGTGTTCTTAGATATCAGAGATAAGGTAGAAAAAAATGTTGTTAGAATGAAAGAAGTATCAAGGCATATCGCAACTATCGACTGTTTATTTTCGCTTGCAGTAGTTGCTATAAAAAACAAGTATGTTAAGCCAAAAATAACTGAAGATGGAGTAATTGATATTCATGAAGCACGACATCCTGTTGTTGAAAAACTCTTAAATAAATTTAATTATGTTCCTAATGATGTATATCTTAATAATTTTGAGGAGCAACTACATATTATAACAGGTCCAAACATGGCTGGTAAATCAACGTTTATGAGGCAAGTAGCACTTATTGTAATCATGACTCAAATAGGAAGCTTTGTTCCTGCGAAAAAAGCTCAAATATCCATATGCGATAAAATTTTCACAAGAATCGGAGCATCAGATGATTTATCAACTGGGAGAAGCACATTCATGGTTGAAATGAAAGAAGTTGCTCACATAATGGATAATTTTACGCAAAATAGTTTGATAATACTTGATGAGGTTGGGCGTGGGACAAGCACGTACGATGGACTTAGCATCGCTTATGCCATAATAGAATATTTAACATCTATTAGTAAAGTTAGACCTAAAACACTATTTGCAACTCATTATCATGAGCTTACACGAATCGAAGAAATTATACCTAATGTAAAAAATTATAGTGTATCTGCAAAAAAAATTGGCGATAATCTAATTTTTTCAAGAAAAGTATCAAAAGGGGCTGTTGATGATTCATACGGAATCGAAGTTGCAAAACTTGCAGGCATAAATCAATACATTATAGATGTAGCGAAAAATGTTATGAAAACTCTCGAAAAACAAATAGACTGCAAAGATATAATTGAATACCAAAACTCACAAGAAGAAATTATCGTTGAAGAAATTGACGAAACACAAGAATTTATCAAAAAAATAAAATCTATCGATATATTAAACATAACTCCGATGGATGCCCTTACAAAATTAAATGAGCTAGTTGAAAACAGTAAAAATTTATAGAGATGTAATTATGAGTAGAGTAAATATTTTAGATAGTTCAATTACAAATAAAATTGCAGCAGGTGAGGTTGTTGAAAAACCTGCTGCTATAGTTAAAGAGTTGGTTGAAAATAGCGTAGATGCTAAAGCTAAAAATATCACAATTAAAATTACTGGTGGAGGAAAGGAGTGTATAGAAGTTATAGATGATGGTGAAGGTATTCATAGAGATGATATTGAAAAAATATTTTTACCACACGCTACAAGTAAAATTTCATCAGAAGATGATTTATTTAATATAACTTCATTTGGTTTCCGTGGAGAAGCACTTCCAAGCATTGCATCAGTTTCAAAAGTATCACTAAAATCAAGAAGCAAAGAATTTGAATATGGTATGGGTATAGATATCCATGGAGGAACAATTATTAATAAAGAAGAATGTTCGTGTAACATCGGTACAGAAATAATTGTTAGAGATATCTTCTTCAACACTCCTGCAAGACTTAAATTTTTAAAAAGTGAAAGTCGTGAAACTGCGATAATTAGAGATGTTATAATTAGACTTGCTTTATCAAATTTTGAAATATGCTTTGAGTATATATCAAATGGTAAATTGATCTTTAAGACAAATGGAACAAGCCTGAGAGATGCAATAATTGATATTTTTGGTTTAGATACACTAAATAATTTATTTTTTGTAGAAAATAAATGTGAAAAAGTGTATATTTTTGGATATCTTGGAGATATTAACTTTTGTAAGAGTTCAAGAAACAATCAATATCTATTTGTAAATAATAGAATAGTTAAAAATAGAAATTTGATTTTATCTATAGAGAATGCTTACAGAAATTACTTGACAATAAATAAATATCCATTCTTCATTGCATTTTTGGATGTTGATCCAAATGATATAGATGTTAACATACATCCAACCAAAGCCGAGATCAAATTTCAAGATGAAAGAATGGTATATAACTTTTTATATAAAACCTGCATAAATAAATTGAACGATTGTTTATCAAATTCTACTTTAGTAAAGAAAAATGATATGACCAGCATTACTTCGCCAAACGATAAATTGTTTAATTTATCCAGAACAGAACCGTCACCATTTTCAAAAGCAGAGTTACAAGAATTGATAAATAAACATAACAACCTAAATAGTAATAATAAAAATGACGATACAGAAACATTACCTTACGACCTAGTAAGCAACGAAGAATTTGGTAAAAATCATTTTGAAGAACTTAAAGAAAACTTAAAATTTGAAATTTTGAATAATGCACAAAATTCAGATTTTAGAATAATAGGACAGTATAATAAAACTTACATAATAGGTGAGTGGTATGATAATTTTTACATAGTTGATCAACATGTCGCTCACGAAAAAATTTTATTTGAAGAATTTACAACTAAACTTAATAATGGAAAAATTTCAAGACAGGTAATAATTCCTTCTATAATACATTTAAATGAATTTTCATATTCCGTATATGAAAATAACAAACATTACTTTGAAAATTGCGGTTTCACAATGGAAACCTTTGGAGAAAATTCAATAGTAGTTAGAGAAGTTCCGTTTGAATTTAAAGATTGTGATGCTAAATCTTTAATTTTAGATATAATCCAGAACATTGATAATTTTGGATCAGGAACTCTTGCTGAAGTTAAATATGATTTAATTGCGAAAAAAGCATGCAAGAGTGCAATTAAAGCAAATTGTAAACTTAATGATGAAGATATAAAAGTTCTGATATCAAAGCTTATGAAATTAGAAAATCCATTTACTTGTCCGCATGGACGTCCAATAATAATAAAATTTTCATTAAACGAAATTGAAAAAATGTTTAAAAGGACTTAAAGGATATGAAGGAAAAAATTTTAATATTATCAGGTCCAACTGGTGTTGGTAAAACTAGTTTATCGATTAAACTAGCAAAAAATTTAAATGGAGAAATAATTTCTGCTGATTCAATGCAGATATATAAGCATATGGATATTGGTTCTGCCAAGATATCAAGTCATGAAATGGATGGAATAACTCATCATTTAATTGATATTTGCGAACCTGATGAAATTTTTAACGTATCATTATACTCAACGCTTGCAAAAAATGCAATTAAAGATATAACAAACAGAGGAAATTTACCCATTATTGTTGGTGGAACAGGTTTATATATACGTTCTCTTATTTTTGATCAAAGCTTTTGTGAATCAGGCGAGGACAAAGAATATAGAAATCATTTATATAACTTGGCTAAAAATAATGGGAATAAATATTTACATAATCTTTTGAAAGATATCGATTTGGAAAGTTACAATAAAATCCATTACAATAATGTAAAAAGAGTAGTAAGAGCTTTAGAGGTATATCATTTAACTAACAAGCCTTTTAGCTCATTTAAGCAAAAAAATATTCCTATTTTTAATTACAAATATTACACTTTAACGTTAAACAAAGATCGCTTATATGAAAATATTAATAATAGAGTTGATGCAATGATTGAAAATGGTCTTTTAAATGAAGTGATATATTTGAAAAAACTTGGTTACACAAAAGATCTTCAATCGATGCAAGGAATTGGATATAAAGAAATTTTAGATTATTTAGATAATATTACAACTTATGATGAAGCAATTGAAAAAATAAAGCAAGGCTCAAGAAACTATGCGAAACGTCAAATGACTTGGTTTAGAAAAGAAGAGGGTAATATATTTATTTCTAGAGATGAAATGAATGAAAGTGAAATTTTAGAATTTATACTTAATGATTTTAATAGGAGTTAACACTAAAAATTTATGAGCAGTTTTATTAAAAATTTATTCGGAGATTATATTGAAAATTTATACACTGAAAGCCTAAATGACGTAAAACATATATTTGAAGGATTAAATCAAGTAAAATTACAGAATAAATATAAAGTTTTAAAAGCATTTAAGGACAATAAGATATCTGATTCACATTTTAAAACAACAAGTGGTTATGCCTATACAGATTTAGGTAGAGAAGGCATTGAAAATTTATACAAAGATATTTTCGGAACACAAAGTGCCTTAGTCAGACTTCAATTTGTTAATGGGACTCATGCGATTGGTTGTGCTCTTTTAGGAAATTTATCAAAAGGAGATATTTTATTCTCAATAACCGGTCAACCATATGACACAATAAGAAATATAATTGGTTTAAATTATGAAAACGAACAAAAGGGTAGTCTAAGAAATCTTGGAGTATCTTATCTTGAATGTAATTTAAAAGATGATGGTAATTTTGATACAGAGAACATTGTAAAAATTCTCAATAATAATAAAAACATAAAAATGATTTACATTCAAAGATCTAGAGGATATTCTCTCAGAAAATCCCTTTTATCTAATGACATAAAAGATATAGTAAAAATTATAAAAAGCGTAGATAAAAATTTATGTATTTTTGTTGATAATTGCTACGGTGAATTTACTGATATAATAGAACCTACAGATGTTGGCGTAAACTTAATGGCTGGCTCTTTAATTAAAAATATTGGAGGGGGATTATCTCCAACTGGAGGATACATAGTAGGGGATACTGATTTAATCAAAAATGCTGCGTATAGATTAACAGTTCCTGGTATAGGGGCAGAATGTGGAGCGAGTCTTACAGATTTAAGACAAGTATTTCAAGGATTGTTTATTGCTCCGCATATTGTGGTAGAAGCAATGAAAACAGCCATCTTTAGTTCAAGAATTTTTGAAAATCTAGGTTATGATGTATATCCAAAATATGATGTAAAACGTAGTGACATAATTCAAGCAATCAAATTCAATACATCAGATGAACTAATCAACTTTTGTAAAGAGATACAAAAAAATTCACCAGTGGATTCTTTCTTAGAATGCGAACCTTGGGATATGCCAGGATACAATGATCAAGTAATAATGGCAGCAGGAACATTCGTATCTGGAGCATCAATCGAATTATCATGTGATGCTCCAATAAGAGAACCATATGTAGCTTACTTGCAAGGATCATTAACTTTTGAGCATGGACAATTAGCTATTCTAAATAGTATTAAAAAACTAACCCAAAGATAAAAGGGTTAGTTTTTGTACTATTTAATCATAAATTAAGGGGATTAGAGTTAAAAGCATTTTTGATTCCTTCATCATCAACGTGCGTATATATTTGCGTTGTGGAAATATTTTCATGACCTAAAACTTTTTGAAGCGTTCGTATATCAACCTTTCCATACTTAAACATTAGAGTAGCCGAAGTATGCCTTAACTTATGAGGAGTAATCTTCTTATCAATGCTAGAATTTTTCACATGTTTCTTAACCATTTCTTCTACAGCTCTATTGCTAATCCTTTGACCAACAGAGCTTATAAATAATGCATTTTTAAAACTTTCTTTAATTCGATATTTATTACGATCTTTCAAATAATTCTTTATAGAATTCAAAACCATTTCATTTAAATAAATTATTCTTTCTTTATTACCCTTACCTATAATAGATAAAGAATTATTTACCCAATCTATATCTTCGATATTAATAGAAACGAGTTCTGACAATCTTAAAGCACAATTCAAAAACATAGAAATAATACAATAATCACGAGTATAAAACTTTTTATCAGGTTCTAAGGTAGATAAAACTTTTTTCGATTCTTCAAGATCAAGATAAATAGGATTACGCTTAGGAATTTTTGGAGTTTCTAATTCAGAAGCAATATTTTTATCAATAACCTTAATTTTGTCTGTAAGATAAGTATAAAATGTTCTTAACGAAGAAATTTTTCGGGCACGTGCATTATGAGCGTTTAAACGCTCTTTATCGATATATCTTACATAAGCATACATATCACTTATTGAAACTTTTTTAAGGGTCTCTAAATCCATTTCCTGATGTCGAATTTTTAAATTCATTCTTTTTTTTATAATAAAATTAAAAAAACCAATCAGATCTATACGATACTCTTTTATCGTTTTTTCGGATGCCCCTTTAATACCAGACAAATAATCCAAAAAATCAGATATTATAATAGAGCACTCTTTATTTTCCATTTAATTAATCACCCTTTTTAAAACGAGAATATATTAATTCAACTTAACTTATTATCAACTTCGCAAAATTTATATTTTGCGAAGTTGATCTTATAAAATTAATTTCATTAAATAGTCTATTTGTTTGTCATTACCTAATTTAAAAATATGTACATCAAATTTTTCAAATCCTAGATTTTCATAAAATTTTATTGAAGCTATATTATGTTCCCATACTCCTAACAATAAGAAAGTAAGAAGTATTCCCTTCTTACTTTCTATTTATATTAAATATAAAACTCAAATTAATCTTCTAATGTTTCAATTAGCTTAGCTAACTCTTTAGCAGCTTCAACTTCATCTTTACCTGAAGTTATAATAGTCACTTCTGTATCTTTAGTAGCTCCTAAAGATAAAATTCCAATAAGACTTTTAGCGTTAACTTTTTTACCATTAGCTTCAACACTCACATCACATGCAAACGAAGATGCTTTCTTAACCAATAATGTTGCGGGTCTAGCATGTAAACCAGTATTATTTGAAATTTTAACTTTAATTGATTCCATTTTAAACTCTCCTTTATATATTTATAAAATTTATCTTATACAAAACAAAAATCATCTCATAATTCTCGAGAAAAAGCTATTATCAATTTAAATTATCTAGGTTGAACTATTAATTTAATAGCCGTCCTCTCTTCTCCATCAATTTGTATATCCGTAAAAGCAGGTATACAAACTATATCCTTACCACTAGGAGCAACAAAACCTCTGGCAATAGCTACAGATTTAATAGCTTGATTTATAGCCCCAGCTCCGATTGCTTGAATTTCTACTAAAGACTTTTCTTTTAAAATTGCCGCTAATGCACCTGCTACTGAATTTGGATTTGATTTTGTAGAAACTTTTAACACTTCCATATTTAGGCCCCCTATAATTAATCTAAAAAAACTACATCACATATAAAAATTCATTAAAATAAAATATATAATAAACTATTCTAACCAGAGAATAGAACATTATCAAATTTAATTCAATTTGTACACCAAAATCACTTTTACTTTGCAAATTCAATTGCTCTTGTTTCCCTTATAACATTTATCTTAATTTGTCCAGGAAACTCTAATTCTCTTTCTATTCTTTTAACTATATCCCTAGCCATACAATTAGCATTTAAATCATCGATAATATCTGGTTTAACTATTATCCTTATTTCTCTTCCAGCTTGAATAACATAAGACTTCTCCACGCCTTCATATGAATTAGCTATAGATTCCAATTGATTCAACCTTTTTATATACGCATGCAAGGTTTCTCTCCTTGCTCCAGGACGTGCTGCTGATATAGCATCAGAAGCTTGCACCAAAATAGATTCTAATCTAGTCATAGGTATATCTTCATGATGAGCTCCAATCGCTTCAGCAACAGCATCACACTCATTATAACGTTTAGCAAACTCGTATCCAATCAAAGCATGAGGACCTTCTATCTCATGATCTAAGGCTTTGCCTATATCATGAAGTAATCCAGCTCTTTTTGCAACTCCAGCATCCAAACCAAGTTCCGAAGCCATAGTACCTGCTAAATACGCAACCTCTATAGAATGTTTAAGTACATTCTGCCCATAACTAGTTCTAAATTTCAATTTACCTAACAGCTTAACTATCTCCGTATGTACTCCGTTAATACCTGTCTCAAATAATGCTTGCTCGCCTGTTTCTTTGATCTCATTTTCTATATCTCTTTTTGCTCTTTCAACCATTTCTTCAATTTTGGTAGGATGAATCCTTCCATCTAACACTAATCTTTCTAAAGCTATTTTTGCAATTTCTCTTCTAACAGGGTCAAAACTTGATAAAACCACAGCCTCCGGAGTATCATCTATAATCAAATCAACACCAGTTAACATCTCCAAGGTTCTTATATTCCTACCTTCTCTTCCTATGATCCTACCTTTCATTTCATCGTTAGGCAGTGCAACCACATGAACAGTAGATTCAGAAACATGATCTGCTGCATATCTTTGAATCGCTCCTGTTATTATTTCTTTAGCCTTATTTTCACTTTCTTCCTTCACTTTTGTTTCAAACTCTTTTATTAAGATCGCTGATTCATAAGTTATTTCTTTCTTAACTTCATTAAGTAAAAAAGTTTTAGCTTCTTCTGAGCTCATATTAGAAATTATTTCTAATTCCTGTCTTTTCTTTATATCAATTTCTTTTATACCCTTTTCAAGTTTATCAACCTCAGATGCACGTACGTTCAATTCCTTTTCTTTCTTTTCTAGAACATCACTCTTTTTGTCCAGAGATTCTTCTCTTTGTAAGACTCTTCTCTCTAATCTCTGTATTTCACTTCTTCTTTCTCTAGACTCTTTTTCAACTTCCATTCTTAACTTATGTGCATCTTCCTTAGCTTCAATTAATAACTCTTTCTTTAATGCCTCAGCTTCTTTCTTAGTATTTTCAAACAAATTCTTTCTTTCTTCTTCTTCCTTCTTAATCTTAAGTATAGAAGCATCATAACGTTCTTTTAAACGTTTTTTCATTGAGATTATCATAACCGCCATAAATATAATTAAAAATATATTTACAGCAGAAAAAACTATATTAAAAATTTCTATATACATAGTTCTATAACACCCCCTTGCTCTTAAAAATTTATTTATCAAAAGCGTGTTGGTGCCATATTTTATTCTTACTGAAAACATTTAAAACTTTTAGTAACCAGTATCATAGATAATTTTATATTAATTTTTATTTAATGTCAATTATAACTAAAAGCTATTAACACAAATAATAACATTTTTTAAACCGTTGCATTGTCACTATTTACACTTGTTTCTTTCTTATCAATATCTTTTATTTCATCCGAGTTATCAGATTTTGCTATATTGTATTTTTCTAAAATTAACGTTTCTATTTCTCGCAATATAGCTTTGTTTTCCAATAAAAACTGTTTAGCATTTTCTCTTCCTTGTCCCAATTTTTCATTTTTATAAGAGAACCATGATCCACTTTTTTGAATTATATTTTCTTTAACAGCAAGATCTAATAAGCTTCCTTCTTTAGATATGCCTTTATTATATATAATATCAAATTCCGAAATTCTAAAAGGCGGAGCAACCTTATTTTTCATTATTTTAACTCTTGTTCTGTTACCTACAATTTCATCACCTTGTTTTATTGAATCAATTCTCCTAACATCTAGTCTGACAGATGCATAAAATTTTAATGCTCTTCCTCCAGGAGTGGTTTCAGGATTACCAAACATAACCCCAACTTTTTCCCTTAATTGATTTATAAATATCGCCACGCATTTAGATTTATTTATATGTCCCGCAAGTTTTCTTAGAGCTTGTGACATAAGTCTAGCTTGAAGTCCAACATGCGAATCCCCCATCTCTCCCTCTATCTCAGCTCTAGGAACAAGTGCTGCAACAGAATCAATTACAATAACATCAATAGCTCCCGATCTTACTAATGCCTCTGCAATTTCAAGTGCTTGCTCACCATTATCTGGCTGAGAAATTATTAAGTTTTCAGTATCTACCCCTAAATTTTTTGCATACGATGGATCTAAAGCATGCTCAGCATCAATAAATGCTGCAGCTCCACCTTTTTTCTGAGCTTCTGCAATAACATGCAAAGCAACTGTAGTTTTACCAGATGACTCAGGTCCATAAACTTCAATAATTCTTCCTTTAGGCAATCCACCTATACCTAGTGCAATATCTAAATCTAAACAACCAGTAGATACACTTTCAATATTTAAAGCACTTTGCTCACCAAGCTTCATTATCGATCCTTTTCCATACTGTTTTTCAATTTGACTCATAGCAATTTCAATGGCTTTCATTTTATCTAAATCAATAGACATTATTTACAGACTCTCCTTTAATACTTTAATATTTTTTCTAATATAATCCCATCCAGATAAAACAGTTAAAATTACACACAAATAAAATGTTGCATCTGCAATTACCTGTACTATATTTATAAAAGATGAACCACTAACAAAATTAATAAGATATAGTTCTATCAAAAGAAATATTATTGCCAAAATTTGAAAAACAGTTTTTAGTTTTCCATAAATATTAGCTGCCACAACTTCCCCACTTTTAGTCGATAATACAAGTCTTATCCCCGTAATTATAAATTCTCTTGAAATTATAACTATAACTAATATAGGTTCCACCATCTTCAAATCCACAAATGAAATGAAAGCTGCTACTACTAATAATTTATCTGCTAAAGGATCCATAAACTTCCCAAAATCAGTAATTAAATTATATTTTCTTGCAATATAACCATCTAATTGATCAGTAATAGATGCCAATATAAAAATAATTAATGCTCCTAAAACACCTATCTTAGAATTTAAATTCAATAATATTAAAAAGACAGGTATCATTAACACCCTTAATACAGTTAATTTGTTAGGTAAATTCATTAAATAACCTCTCCTATAAAGTCATACTCCATACAAGACACGATTTTAACATTAACAAATTCTCCTATATTTAGATTATGACTAGATTTTATGTAAATTATACCATCAATTCCAGGACTTTGAAAATTTAGTCGCCCAATGTAATAATCATCATTTTTAGAATCAACAACAGCCTCAAATTTCTTTCCTATTTTTTTCTCAAGCAGTTCTTTTGAATTTTTTTGCTGAATTCTCATAATTGTATCACGTCTTTTAATTTTAATATCTTCATCAATTTGATCATCAAATGTTGCTGCAACAGTATCTTCCTCTTGCGAATATGTAAATACGCCAATATTGTCTATGTTCTTTTGTTTTATAAACTCTTCAAGCATTTCAAAGTCTTCTTGTGTTTCTCCTGGAAAGCCTACTATTAAAGAAGTTCTTATAACAAGATCAGGAACTTCTCTCAATTTTTCTATAAGTTTATAAATTTTATCTTTTCTCGTATGCCTCGCCATTTTTTTTAGAATTTTATCGCTAACATGTTGTAGTGGAATGTCAATATATTTGCAAAGTTTAGAATTTATTTTTAATTCCTCTATTAAATTATCATCTATATCTTCTGGATAAGCATAGTGGAGTCTTATCCATTTGATCCCATCTATCTTAGACAATTCACGAATAAGTTGTATAAGTCTTTTTTCCCCGTATAAATCAAGACCATATTTTGTTATATCTTGAGCTATCAATATAAGTTCTTTAATTCCCTGAGTCGCAAGAAGTTTACCTTCATTTACCAAACTTTCAATACTTCTACTCACATGACGCCCTCTAATTTTAGGAATTATACAAAAAGTACAATTATTATTGCATCCTTCAGAAATTTTCAAATATGCATAATGCTTAGGAGTTGTTAAAATTCTATTTGCTTCAAATATTGTATTTTCTTTATTTTCATTATCAATGATTCTATTGCCCGTTTTAATAAAATCTTCTATGTACTTAAGTATATTATCATAATTCATAACTCCGAGGAGTATATCTATCTCTGGAATATCTTCAAAAAGTTCTTTTCCATATCTTTTTGATAAACATCCAGTAACCACAAGAACCTTCAAATTTTTAGATTTATACTTGCTAATATCAAGTATGGTATCAATAGATTCCTGTTTTGCAGATTCAATAAACGAACAAGTATTTATTATTAAAATATCTGCATCTTCCTCATTTAATGTAATTTCAAATTTATCAACCAAACTTCCTAAAAACATTTCTGTGTCGATCGTATTTTTATCGCATCCAAGACTTATAACACCTAATTTTAATTTTTTCACTTTTGTTTCCTCACTCACAAAAAATAATTTAAAATAAATCTTCCTCTTTTACTAAAACCTCTTTTTTACCAGACGGACCTATTCCAATAATGCCTCTAGCTTCAATTTCTTCTATTAAATTTGCCGCTCTATTATATCCAATCTTAAGTCTCCTTTGAAGAAATGAAGTAGTTGTAATATTAGATTGTACAACTATTTTTATAGCTTCTTCTAATAACTCATCCCCTTTAAAATTTCCAACCTCAACTTTTGAAGTAGCATTATTTATATGTTCAATAATTTCTTCATTATATTCAACTTTTGATTTGTAATTTTTCTTTATACTATCTACAAATTTTTCAACCTCAGATTCCGAAATAAATGCACCTTGTACACGTTGAGGTTTCAAGTATCCCATAGGATAAAATAACATATCTCCACGACCCAATAACTTTTCAGCTCCAGATTGATCCAAAATCGTGCGTGAATCTACAGAACTAGAAACGGAAAAAGATATTCTAGATGGTATATTCGCTTTAATAACTCCAGTTATAACGTCAACAGAAGGTCTTTGTGTCGCTATTACTAAATGCATTCCTGCAGCACGAGCCATTTGTGCAAGTCTTGCTATAGCATCTTCAACCTCATTATGACAAACCATCATAAGGTCAGCAAGCTCATCAATTACAATAACTATGTACGGTATTTTCTCATCAATTTCTCCTGTGTTATACAACTCATTGTAACTATCTATATTCCTAACTCCTTTTTCAGCAAATTTATTATATCTGCTTGTCATCTCAGTTATTGCCCAATTTAACGCATGAGATGCTTTTTTAGGATCTGTCACAACTGGTATCAAAAGATGAGGAATTCCATTATAAACATTAAGTTCAACAACCTTAGGGTCAATAAGTATAATTTTAACTTGATCTGGAAGATATTCGCACAATATACTTATTAAAATTGTATTTATGCAAACTGATTTACCCGAACCAGTAGCTCCAGCAATTAACAAGTGTGGCATAGTAGCAAGATCTGCAACAATACTTTTGCCACTTATGTCTTTACCAAGTCCAATACCAATTTTAAGTTTAGAAGAATTAAATTCTTCAGAATTTATAATCTCCTTAAATTTTATCATAGAAACCACATCATTTGGAACCTCGATTCCAACAAGTGATTTCCCAGGGATTGGAGCTTCAATTCTTATTCCACTAGTAGCAAGTGCTAGTGCTATATCATCTGATAAATTTAATATCTTGCTTACTTTCACACCTTTATGTGGCTCTATTTCATATCTAGTTACTGCTGGTCCTTTTTGTACATTTTTAATTTCAGCCTTCACCTTGAAATCATCCAATGTTTTTTGAAGCAATTCCTTTTTTCTTTTAAGTTCTTCAGAAACTTCATAGGAATCATCTGTGTCTATATCTTCTAAAGCATTATTAATATCGTCATAACTAATTCTAGTGTATTCATTGTTAGTTTTATTTTCTTTAAAATCGTTAGATATAATTTGTTCATTATTATTGTCATTATTTTTTGGAATATCTTTATCTTCTTCATAAATTGGAATATCTTTATCTTCTTCATAAAGAGGTTCTTCACAAATTTCTCTTAAAGATTCTTCATCTGATTCTTCTTTAACGATGCTTGAAACTTCTTGAGGTTCTTCAAGGGATAATGATTTAGATAAAAACTTAACTATGGATGCATTGCTCTTTTTCTTTTTACTTATATGCATCTCATTATCATTTATTTTCTTCGATTCTTTTGAGTTATTATTCTCAAATACATTTTTGTCAGTATTCCTTTTATTGGAAATATCACTTATTTTTTTTTTGACAATTTGTCCTATATCATATAAAGATTTATCAAATATAACTATAATGCTGATAATAAGAACCGTAATTAATAAAGCTAAGCTGCCCGCAAAACCAATAAATGATTTAAATAAACGCATTATGCTAACACCCAATACTCCACCATGAAAAGTAGAAGTACTTGACATAACAGCTTGAAGTGTAGAAAGATATGTTCTGCTATTAAACTTGTCTAAAGTTATTAAACTTATGATAAGATAAAGTGTTACCAGAGAAATAACAAGTGCATAAAACTTTTTGTTGAAGTCTTTGATTTTCTTTTTTGTAATGTACCCAATACCAATAAATCCAATTAGAATTGGTAATACATATCCTCCAACACCAATGCCATTATTGACTAAATTTCTAATAAAAACAAGTAAAAACGCATCTGTATTACTATAGAAACTTATTATCAACAATAATGCAATTAAAATTAATACAACTCCTGTGATTTCTTTCTTTTTGTCTACATTTTTTTTGTCTACGTTAGATATTTTGCTCATATTTCCCAAAACCTCTTTAAAACTTATTTCAAACTTATATATACTTTATTGAAAAGAAATATTTAGTACAAAATATTTTGTCATAAATATACAATTATTTCAATAATAAATTACTTATCTTTATTTATTCTCTTCAATAGATTTGTTTTCCTTTTCTTTATCCTTAATCATAGAATTCAACTTTTTAAGTGCGTCAGTTATCCCACCAACTTCTTCAATCAATCCAACATCAACAGCCTCTTGTCCAATTAAAATAGTACCCATATCATTTAACAAATCACCCGTCTGTTGTAATAACTTATCTAAAACATCATTTTTAATACTACTTGTCCTAACAATGAAATCATTGATTCTCTCTTGCATCTTTTTAAAATAATCAAACGTTTGTGGAACCCCAATAATAAGCCCATTCATTCTAATAGGATGTAATATCATCGTTGCTGATGGTGTTATAAAGGCATAATCAGACGCAGTCGCAAGAGGCACTCCAATAGAATGACTTCCACCTAAAACCAAAGATACCGTAGGCATACTTAAACTGTTTATCATTTCAGCTATAGCAAGTCCAGCTTCAACATCCCCACCAAGAGTATTTAGAGTTATAAGAACTCCTCTTACATTTGGATTTTGTTCCATAGCAATCAATTGAGGTATAACGTGCTCATACTTTGTGCTTTTTGTTTGAGGAGATGCAACACCATGACCTTCAATTTGTCCAATTATATTTATTGTCTGTATATAATTCGCTGGATCTTGTGAATTTACAACTTCAATCATACCAAAATCTTTAATATTCTTTGCTGTTTCAGTTGGATCCGATTTTTGATCTTTTCCATCTCCTAACTGTCCTGTTGCCGATAAAAATTGAAAAGCATTCTTATAAATGCTAGGCATATCATAAAACATAACTTTTACTCCCTTCAATTGATAAACAAAAATATCTTTATTATTTTGTGAACAAAAACTTAATTTATACAAAAAATAAAATTAGCAAGTCCAATACGACCTGCTAATTTTTAATTTGTAACGAAAAAATTATTATGAATAGCATTAAGACTCTTATCAAGATCATCATTTTTAACAAGCAACCAAATACTCATATTAGAATGATTCGTTTGCATAACCTCAATATTTTCTTTATGAAGAAGCTCAATAAGTTTAGCCATAGTTATAGAAACATTTTTAAGATTTGCTTTAACTATACCAATCTTGGAACAATTTTCTATAATAGAGTACTTCAAATTATAATTGTCCAAAATATTTATAATATCACCAAAATCTTTTTTATACACGGTAAAGATCTTGTGATCTGTAAAAATATTTATAAAATCAATGACTATATTTTTAGTTGATATTTCTTGAAACACCTTATAATAATTTTGATTTTCCTTATTTTCATCTCTAAATATTTTTATCTGCACACAATTTTTTAAATAAGTCATTCCTTTAAATACATCATCATTATCTTTTGAATTATTATTTATAACAGTCCCTTTAAAATCATTGAATGTATTTTTAATTACGATAGGTATATTGCTTTCCATCGCAATTTTAACAGCCTTTGGGTGAATAATATTATTCCCAAAAATAGATAGTTCAAATAGTTCTTCATAACTTATCTCATCAATAGATTTTGCATTAACGACTATCTTAGGATCTACAGTCATAAGTCCATCAACATCTTTAAAAAATTGAACTTTATTACATTCTAAGACTTCAGCCAATTTAACGGCAGATATATCGCTTCCGCCTCTACCTAATGTTGTTATATCTCCATCACTTGTTATTCCTTGGAATCCAGCAATTATTGGTACAATTCCATCATTCAATAACGAAACTATTTTTTCGGTATTTATTTCTAAAATATTCGCATTTCCGAAGTTATCATCAGTAATTATTCCGATATCCTTACCTACAACAGGAATTGCATTTATACCTCTATCTCTAAGTTCTGATGCAAATATTATTGCACTAATTATTTCGCCACAACTTATTAATTTATCAGTATATTTTGGATATCTTTTTCTAAAGTTATCTGAAATTAACGATAATAACATATCTGTAGAATAAGGGTCTTCCTTTCTTCCGATAGCTGATATAACTACAACCAATTTATTATTATACTTCAAAGATTGCTCTACTTTTTTAATACACATTAATCTAGATTTTTTTGTTTGTACTGATGTTCCACCAAACTTTTGTAATATAAGCTCCATAGTTATTTAAACCCCATCTTTAAATTAATAAGCGTCTGAATCAAGTAATTTTTCATCTATATTATCAAAATCAATTATAATTGTTTTTGTTCCTATTTTTTTTATTGAACTCCACGGTATTTTATAAAATTGTTTTGAATTTCTAAAAAATGAGTTTCCCCCTCTTCCTATATTTAAAGCTATAAATTTAAAATTTCCATACTTATCAATAATTAAGTCATGATTAAATAAACTTCCATATTTCTCTGCATCACTTATATTAATAATTTCATAGCGTTGTATTTCACTATAAGGTTTATCTTTTTTATGCATAGCTATTACCTCCTAATATAAGGTATTATTTTTTTTATTTTTTAGTACTTAAAAAATAAAAAATAGCAAGGATATTCATCTCTTGCTTTCTTATAAAATTATTCTGTTTTATAGTCCTAATTATCTTTTTGTTCCTGCTTATTGTCATCCAAAACATCTTTTCTAGATAAGTTAATTCTTCCATGTGAATCAATATCAATTACCTTAACTAATATTTCATCTCCAACAGAAACAGCATCCTCAATTTTATTAAACTTTTTGTTGGAAAGCTTAGAAATATGAACTAATCCTTCTTTACCATTAAAAATATCAACAAAAGCACCGAAATTTGTTATCTTAACAACTTTTCCAAAATAAACTTCTCCAACCTTAATCTCTTTTGTAATAATCTCTATTTGATTTAATGCGTAATTAATCTTATTGATATCATAATCCGAAATAAATATACGTCCATCATCCTCTATATGTATCGCCTGCTTCTTAAGATTAGCATCAGAAATAATTTTATTTATAACTTTACCACCAATACCTATTACATCTCTTATCTTATCTGGATCAATTTTTATAAGTTTAGTCTTAGGTGCATATTCAGACAACTCATTTCTATGCTTAGGAATACATTTATTTATCTTATCCAAAATTTCAAGTCTAGCCTTCTTAGCTGAATCCAAACTTTTTTTAATACAATCCCACGATAATCCTTTTATCTTTGTATCAACTTGTATAGCTGTTATTCCCTTTTCTGTTCCTGCAACTTTAAAATCCATATCGCCAAAGAAATCTTCTACCCCTTGTATATCGGTCAAAATTTCTTCTCTTGTTAAATCATCATTAGTAAACAATCCAATTGCTATACCCGCAGCTGGTCTTTTTATTGGAACTCCTGCATCAAGCAATGCAAGTGTACTTCCACAAACAGAAGCTTGTGATGTTGAACCATTCGAGCTTAAAACTTCAGATACTAAACGTATAGTATATGGGAACTCTTCTGTTGGAGGTATTAATGGCTCAAGTGCTTTCTCTGCCAACGCTCCATGTCCTATCTCACGTCTTCCTGGCCCTCTAAGTGGCTTAACTTCTCCAACGCTATATGATGGAAAATTATAATGATGCATATATCTTTTATATTCCTCTTCTCCAATTCCATCAATAATTTGAACATCAGCAAGCGGTCCAAGTGTGGCTATAGTTAATACTTGAGTAAGTCCCCGTGTGAATAATCCTGTTCCATGAGTTCTAGGAAGTATAGATACATCACATGATATAGGTCTTATTTCATCAAAATTTCTCCCATCTGGTCTTCTCTTTTCGTCTAATACCATTTTTCTAACGATTTCTTTTTGAATATTGTAAACAACATAATTCACATCCATCATGTTGTCTGGATATATTTCTTTAAAATGATCACTAATTACATTCTTAAGATCACCCATTATTTCTGCTCTTTCAATTTTATCAGTTGTATACATAACGTCTTTAATCTTATCGTAGCAAAATTCATACACTTCTTTTGATAATTCATCCGAAGCTGAATAAAGTTCAGGCTCAAGCTTATCTCTTCCATATTTTTTGACAGCATCTAATTGAAACTTGATTAATTCTTGACAAGCATCAAACCCAAACTTTATTGCGTTATACATAATATCTTCTGATATTTCACATCCACCAGCTTCAATCATTATAACTCTTTCTCTAGTTGCACATACTGTTAAATTCAACTTAGTTTCTTCTCTTTGTTTAGATGTTGGATTTATCACAAACTTTCCATCAACTAAGCCAACCATAACTGCTCCAACAGGATCAGTATACGGAATATTAGAAATACACAACGCCAATGAGGCTGCATTAATAGCTAATATTTCTGGTAAATTATCATTTTCAACAGACATAACTGTACAAACTACCTGAACATCATTCCTATATCCTTTAGGAAATAATGGTCTTAATGGTCTATCAATAGCTCTTCCATTTAATATAGCTTGAGTAGATGGTTTACCTTCTCTTTTTATAAATCCACCTGGAATTTTACCAACCGAATATAATCTTTCCTCATATTCAACACTCAATGGAAAAAAATCTATACCTTCTCTCGGTTTTTCAGAGGCATTAGCATTAACAAGTACACATGTATCTCCATAACTTACAATAATTGAAGTATTTGATAACATGCCCAAATCTCCAATTTTAAGAGATAACTTTCTACCTTCAAATATGGTTTCTAAAGTATTCAGCACTAAACATTTCCTCCTTCTTTGTTTTATATAAATTTAAGAGCGGATAAAAAACCGCTCTTACTACAAAATAATTTACCTTCTAATTCCTAAATCTTTAATCAGGCTTCTATATTTATCAATATCTTGTTTCATTATATAGTTCAACAATCCTCTTCTCTTACCTACCATAATAAGTAAACCTCTTCTTGAGTGATGGTCTTTTTTATGTACTTTTAAATGCTCTGTTAATTCAGAAATTCTTTTTGTAAGTAAAGCTATTTGAACCTCAGCAGATCCCGTATCCTTTTCATGTCTAGAATATTGTTTAATTACTTCTTGCTTTTTCTCTTTATTTATCATAAAATTATCCTCCTATAAATCGCCCAAAACCAAGTTATAGTTTCTAGAACTAAAACCTAGTTCAAGGTTTGCATACCTTAAGTATAACAAATATTATATTCATTTTAAATATTTTTTTATTATATTTATAGTGTCTATTTTATCCTTTTCAAGTTGATCTATAAGTGCATGTACATCCGAAAACAAAGTTTCGTTACGCAATTTTTTTATAAAATTAACTTTAATTTTTTGATTATATAGGTCACCTTCAAAATCTAATATGAAAGTTTCAATGGAAATATATTTGTTCCTAAATGTAGGATTATATCCTATATTTGTCATAGATGCATACTTACACCCATTAAATTCCGTTATAGTTGAATACACACCATTTTGTGGTATACAAAATTTAGCATCATATTTTAAATTTGCAGTTGGAAAACCTAATTTTCTACCAAGTTGTTTTCCACGAATAACTTCACCTGTAATGCTAAAGAATCTACCTAAAAAATCATTAGCTTTTTCAATATCGCCATATTTAATATAAGATCGTATCTTTGTACTACTTATCTTTTTGTTGTATAAATTCAAAAGTTCAATAATATCTACATCAAAACCAAATTCTTTGCTAAGCTCACTAAGATATTGAATGTTTCCCACATTATTATATCCAAATCTAAAATTAAATCCACATACAATCTTTTTCATCCCATAATTATTGACCAAATATTTTACAAATTGTTTTGGGGGAATATTTTTAACTTCCAAAAAATCATAAAGCCCTAAATAATCCACTCCCATTTCTTTAAATATTCGAATTTTTTCATTCAAGGGTGTCAATATTCTAGGAACATTATTAGGATTTAAAAATGACATAGGATGTTGTCTAAAAGTTATAACCATACTTTTACAGTAATTTTTTTTAGCATCTTGAATGACTTTGTTTATTATCTTTTGGTGAACACTATGTACTCCATCAAAATTCCCAATACATAAAACAGTACTATCATTTATTTTTTCATTAACTGAATCAATTATTTTCATAACTATTACCTTTGATTTAAAAATTTAGTAACACTTAAAGAAAGCATATTTCGCTCACAAACACCTACCAAACTCCCCTTAACATAAAGCAAATACAATCCTTCAGCAATTTCATTTATATAATTTGGATTTTTAACAGAAACTCCATTTGTCAAAAGTTTTATAGCAGTGGGGTCATTTATTTCAATTTTGGGATAATCGAGAACATCATCAATAGGTATCAAATTTTTTTTGATTTTATCATCATCTATAGTTTCAAAATCTAACGCCGTATCCTTTTTAAACTTTCCGCTCTCCAATCTTTCTAAAAAAGTCATAGTCCCATATGTACCCATTTTATCTGCAATATCTTTACATAAACTTCTTATGTAAGTACCCTTAGAACATTTAACAATAAAAGAACATTCATTATTCTTTTCATCAATAACAATATCCTTTATAAAATAGATTGATATTTTTCGAGCTTTAAGTTTAAATTCAATTCCATTTCTCGCAAGTTCATACGCTCTTTTCCCATTAATCTTTAAAGCAGAATAATTCGGTGGAACCTGTTCTTGTGTTCCAACAAAATTTTCTATAATACTTAACAATTTATTTTTATCTAGCCTAAATTCCAAATCCCTTTTTACTATACTTCCTTCACAATCATATGTATCTGTTAAAATTCCAAATTTTATTTTAACACTATAAACTTTATCTTTATTAATCAAATATTCGCTTATTTTAGTAGCATTACCAATACAGATTGGTAACACACCACAAGCTAATAAATCTAAAGTTCCAGTATGACCAACTTTTTTTGTGTTTAACAACTTCTTGATTTTTATTACGATGTAATTTGAAGTAACATTTTGAGGTTTATAAACATTTATAACTCCACACATCATTTTAAAAGATTCCTAAACTCCTCAACCAACATTCTTTCTATAACATCTCTCTTCAAATCAGTAACAAATGCAGATGCTTTAATATGTCCACCACCGCCAAATTTTTTAGCTATTTCACAAACATTTATACACCCTTTACTTCTCAAACTAACTTTGTGTTTACCATTAAAATCTTTAATTAAAATACTCACTCTAACTCCATCAATAGTTAATCCATAACTTACAATATCATTTGTTTGTTCATCTGTGGAGTTTGATTTATTTAGCATATCATTTGTTACATGTATAACACATATTTGATTGTCAACTAACTTCAATTCATTATAAACCAATCCTAAAAGCTTAACTTTTGAAAATGTTTTATATAAAAATAATTGCTCATATGTATTCCAAAAATCAAACTTAGTCGCAACCAATTCACCAACTATATTAAAAGTTTTTTGCGATGTAGATTCAAATCTTAAACCACCAGTATCAGTCATTATAGATGTGTAAATGCATTTTGCAATATTTTGGTCTATTTCGATCCCTAAATTTTTTATAATATCAAATACAATTTCTCCAGTAGAACTAGCATCGCCTTGCACAAAATTATAAGTACAATACATATCATTGCTAATATGATGATCAATTCCAAGCGTTGTAGTCTTGTCGAAATCCACTTCACACGAAACCCTTTCGACATTGCCACAATCTAAAATTATTAAAAGATCAATATCCGAAGTTACGAAATAATTCATCCCATCTATTTCGTTAATTGATGGTAAAAATCTTAAATTGATAGTATTAGTTAAATTATCTTTAGAGAAAATCGTTACATTTTTATTTAATTTTTTTAATGCAAAATATAAGGACAACAAACTACCAACCGCATCTCCATCAGGTGATACATGATAGCTAAGTCCTATATTTTCGGAATCTTTAATTAAGGATTTGATATCATCAAATTTAATCATTATTAAAATCCTCTTTATTGGTTTTCTTCAATATTTCATCAATGTGAAAACTATACTCTATTGAGTTATCCATCTTTAGATCAATTTCAGGAATAAATCTGATTTTCACATTTCTAGCTATTGAATTTTTCATTTTACCAACAGACTTCTTTAAAATTTCAAATATTTCATTCCTATTCTTATCAAAAACACTTAGATAAACTTTTACAGTTTTAAGATCCGTAGCAGTATCAACTCTTGTTACAGTTATTAATCCTGTAATCCTTGAATCTCTCAAATCATTTTGTATGCAAGAACTTATCGCTTTCTTTATTTCCTCGTTAACTCTATCTATTCTAAACTTTCCCAAAATTTATCACCTCTATATTAATTAAAGGTCATTTCTTTTGAATTCCTTCATTTCAAATCCTTCAATTATATCTTCTTCCTTTATATCATTAAAATTTTCTATAGATAAACCGCACTCATATCCTTTATTAACTTCTTTTACATCATC
Organism: Candidatus Arthromitus sp. SFB-rat-Yit; assembly: GCF_000283555.1. Lineage (NCBI taxonomy): Bacteria > Bacillati > Bacillota > Clostridia > Eubacteriales > Clostridiaceae > Candidatus Neoarthromitus > Candidatus Arthromitus sp. SFB-rat-Yit. The sequence continues at coordinate 710,882 of NC_016012.1, read as the reverse complement.
TTTAAACCTTTTTAAAGATGACAACTTAGATTCAAAAATAACAACACCTTGACGCAAAATTCTTACATTACAGTTTCTCGTTAATTTACCATCTAAAACATAACAACCTGCAACTGTTCCAACATTAGATATTTTATATATTTGCCTTATTTCAACACGTCCAAGATATACTTCTTTAATATCCGGATCTAAAAGTCCAATCATAGCTGATTTTATATCGTCAAGAGCCTCATATATAAGTCTATATGTTCTTATATCCACCTTCTCTTTGTCAGCTAAAGAAAGAGCATTATTATCAGGTCTTACATTGAATCCAATTATTATAGCATTTGATGTACTAGCAAATATAATATCACTCTCATTAATTGCTCCCACTGCACTATGAATAACTTTAACTTTAATACTCTCTGACGATAGTTTTTCCAAAGATTGTTTTAATGCTTCTGAAGATCCTTGGACATCAGATTTAACTATTACGCTAAGCTCTTTTATTGTTCCATCTTTAATTTGACTATAAACAGTTTCTAGAGATACTTTTGAATTCTTCGTTTGGTTATCTTTAATTTGTTGCTTCCTATTATTTGAAATTTGTCTAGCAATCTTCTCATCTTTTACAAACTCAAATCTATCTCCAGCATCTGGAACTTCATTTAAGCCAAGAATAAGTACTGGAATTGATGGACCTGCTTCTTTTATTGCTATATCATTTTCATCATACATCGCTCTAATTTTACCATATGCATTACCAACAACAACACAATCTCCAATTCTAAGAGTTCCATCTTGAACAAGTAACGTTGCTAAAGGTCCACGTCCTTTATCGAGTCTAGATTCGATAACCGTGCCTTTTGGAGGTGAATTTTTATCTGAAGTTAATTCTTGTATATCTGCAGTTAATACAATCATTTCTAATAATTCTTCTATACCTTCTCCAGTTTTTGCAGAAACATTTACAAATACTGTATTGCCTCCCCAATCTTCAGCTACAATTTCATATTCAGTAAGTTCTTGTTTAACTTTATCAACATTTGCCTCAGGTTTATCAATTTTATTAACGGCAACTATTATTGGTACATTAGCAGATTTGCAATGATTTATAGCTTCAACTGTTTGAGGCATTATTCCGTCATCTGCTGCAACAACAAGGACAACTATATCTGTAACCTTAGCACCTCTAGCTCTCATTTGTGTGAAGGCTTCATGTCCTGGTGTGTCTATAAAAGTTATAATTTCATCCTTAACTTGAACTTTATAAGCTCCAATATGTTGAGTTATTCCACCAGCTTCTTTTTGTGATACATTTGTTTTTCTAATACAATCAAGTAAAGATGTTTTTCCGTGGTCTACATGACCCATTACAGTAATTATCGGAGGTCTTTTTGATAAATTTTCTGATTTAACTTCATTCAAATCATTCGTTAATTCATACTTATCATTATTTAAACTTTCTTCTTTTTGGATACATTCAACTTCATATTTGTCACAAAGTTTTTTTGCAACATCAAAATCTATCTCTTGATTTATCGAAACCATTAAACCCAAAAACATTAAATTTTTAATAACATCTGCTGTTGATTTATTGAGTTTTTGTGCGAGATCTTTAACACTTATAGTTCTACCAATCTCCAAAATCCCATCATTTACTTCACTATCACTCTCATAAGTTGTTACATTTTTCTTGTTTTTAAATGAGGATTGTTTTTTATTATTCTTATTCTTGTTTTTATTTTTCGAAGTTTGCTTATCAATTTGCTCAATTATAATGTCTTCGTACTCTTGAACAATATCATTTTTAAAAACATTTTCTTGTTCTTTGTTATACATATCATCTTCTAACTCAGAATCATTATCCTTTATCTCAAAATATTCTTTTATTAGCTCGCTATCCTCATCACTTAAAACACTCATATGATTTTTTACGTCTACATCAAATTCATCTTTAAGAATCGATATTAATTCTTTACTTGATTTATTTACAGCTTTCGCTAACTCATAAATTCGAACTTTGGACATAAAATCTACCTCCCTAATATAAATTCTAAATTTTTTCTAATTTCTTTTGTAATTCATTTATAATCTCTAGCGGAATTTCTATTTTTAAAGATCTACAAATCTTATTAAACTTAATACTTTTATCTAAACACTTTAAATTATCTTTACAAACATATACTCCTCTGCCATCCGCTTTACAAGTTTCATCGACTTTAATTGTTTTGTCAGGAGTCCTACATATTCTTATTAGTTCATATTTGTTACGTCGTTCATTGCATCCGATACATTTTCTAAGTAAAACTTCTTTATTTTTCATTAACTATTTCCTCTTGAATTATCTCCTCATTAACATCGACAATATTATTTCCATAAATCTCTTCCTCTTTTGCATTACTTTCATGTAAAGAATTTTCAACTTTTGATAATGCCTTTATATCTATCTTCCATCCAGTTAATTTAGCGGCCAACCTTACATTTTGCCCTTCCTTACCTATAGCTAAAGAAAGTTGGGAATCATCAACTATAACATCGGCTAATTTCTTTTCTGAGTCAAGCGAAATCTTATATATACTAGCGGGATTCAAGGCATTTGATATGTATACTTCAGGATCCTCACTCCATTTTATAATATCAATCTTTTCATTTTTAAGTTCATTAACAACATTTCTTACTCTAAGACCTTGCTCTCCAACACACGCTCCTACAGGATCAACCTCTTCCATATTAGAAAAAACTGACATTTTTGTTCTAGCACCCGCTTCACGAACAATATTTTTAATTTCAACGATACCTTCTTGTATTTCACTAACTTCCAATTCAAATAATTTTTTTACAAAATTTGGATCAGTTCTCGAAACATGAACTTGAGTTCCTTTTGGTGAATTAATAACCTCTGAAACATAAAGTTTTATTTTCTCATTCATCATAAATTTTTCTTTTGGAATTTTGTCACTTGTTCTTAAAATGGTTTCAATACGCCCTATATTTATAAATACATGATCTTTATCATTACGAAGAACTTTACCTGTTATAATTTGAAATTCTTTTTTCACATACTCCTTGTATAACAAATCACGTTCTGCTTCCTTAATCCTTTGAGTTACTACTTGCTTTGCAAGCGTAGCTGCAACACGTCCAAAGCTTTTTGGAGTAACCTCAACATCACATATATCTCCAATATTATAATAGGGACTTATTTTTTGAGCATCATCTAAAATAATTTCCAAAGAAGAATATCGAATCGATTCCACAATTAATTTCTGTGCAAAAACTTTTATTTCACCAGTAACTCTATTCATCGTTACTTTTACATTTTGAGAGGCTCCTTGATTAGCATAGTTTTTCTTATATGCTGCGATAAGAGCATCCTCTATTGTTGTGAAGATTAAATCTTCACTGATTCCTTTATCTTTAACTATAATTTTAAGTGCATCTATAAATTCTTTATTCATGGATATCCCCCTAAGATATTTCCTCTAAATTTATATTTTTTACCATATCAAGGTCAAATTCTAATTCTTTATCTTCAATTTTAATTTTAATACTACGATTACTTACATCAATTAGAGTTCCAATATATTTTTTATCTCCCTCAAAACTTTTAATCAATCTAACACAAACCCGCTCATTTATTACGTCCTTCATTTGATCTAGAGTATATAACTTTCTATTAATCCCAGGAGAAGACACTTCTAAAAAAAATTTATCCTTTATGTCGAGATCATCTATAATAAGATTGATAGTTTTCGCAACAATTTCACAATCTTTAATAGTGATTTTCTCGCTTATATCATTATGGTTAATCATCACCCTTAGATAATTGTGACCCAACTCATTCACATACTCAATATGATAAATTTTATATCCTATATCATTTATAGTGCTACTAATATTTTCTCTAATCAAGTTAACCAAACTATCCAAAACTACCTTCCTCTTTTATTATAAAAATTTTACATCGTAAAATACAGGGAGAGTAGGCATTAAGACCTACTCTCCCTCAAATAAATAATGTAAATAAACATCTTATTTTTGGATTATAGCACAATTATATTATCATTGCAACTATTAAATATTAGAACTGTATACACTTTAATATACTATTTAAGTCTTCTTCAACTGTAGAAATTAGTGTAATATTATATTTTTCAATAAGAACATTCAATATATTTTTTGAGATAAAAGCAGGTAAACTAGGACCAATAAAAATATTTTTAATATTTAGTGATAGCAATGTAAGTAAAATAGCCACAGCTTTTTGCTCATACCAGGATAATACTAATGTAATAGGCAAGTCATTCACATCACACTCAAGTGTCTGTGCTAAAGCTAATACAACTCGAATCGCTGAATAAGCATCATTGCATTGTCCCATATCCATAATCCTAGGTATTCCATTAATTTCACCAAGATCTAGATCATTGAAACGATATTTAGCACAACCCAACGTAAAAATAATAGTATCATCTGGAGTATTTTTAACAAAATCAGTATAATAGTTTCGTCCTATTTTAGCTCCGTCACATCCTCCAACTAAAAAAATATGTTTAATTACCCCAGATTTAACACCATTAATTACTTTATCTAAAATCGATAAAACAAATCCATGAGAAAAACCAGTACTTACTATACTTCCTCCATTAATACCTTTTATAATATATTCTTTATTATATCCTGCAAGTTCAAGCGATTTATCAATTACAGGTGTAAAATCTTTTTTATTATCAATATGTTTCATTCCAGGGTATGCCACGACATTTGTAGTGAAAACTCTATCATAATAACTATCTTTTACAGGCATAATACAATTTGTTGTAAATAAAATCGGTGCAGGTATATTTTCAAATTCTTTTTGTTGATTTTGCCATGCTGTACCAAAATTACCTTTTAAATAAGAATATTCTTTCAATTTTGGATATCCATGTGCTGGTAACATTTCTCCATGTGTATAAATGTTAATCCCTTTACCTTTTGTTTGTTCTAAAAGTAACTTCAAATCAAGTAAATCATGTCCACTAATTACTATAAACGGACCTTTCTCAATTGTTAGCGGAACAAGAGTAGGTTTTGGTATTCCATAACTTTCAGTATTGGCTCTATTAAACAAATCAATACACTTTAAATTAATCTTACCTGTTTCAATAACTAAATTAAATAATTCATTTGAACTTAAATCACTGAATAAGGCAATCATAGCTTTATAAAAAAATCTAATACTTTTCTATCTGTATATCCAAGCAAATAAGCATGATAAGTATATGCGGCCATCCCGCGAATACCAAACAAAATTAATGATTTTAAAGATCTAATATCTTCATCATCATTCCATACTGAAAATATATCAAAATTAAACTCAAATTTATTTCTAAAATTTTCTTGTAACAATGATTTTTTTATATTTTCAATCTCTTTAATTAAATTTTGAATAGATTCCTCATCAAAATTAACATTAGTTACTGTTGTAAATAATCCTTCTAATATCAAACGATCAATCTTATCTGTTTTTTTACAATCATTTACAATTTGTGATAATTCAATTAAATCTACTGTTAATTTATCTTGAATATTAGCTATATGATTTTGTTTCCCACATATACCTGATCTTCCAGTACATCCTTCTCCCATAGCTGTCTGCTCGCATTGAAAGCAAAACATTTCTTTCATAAAAATCCTCCATTAATTCTCATAATTAACTTGACTTTAAGTTTTCATTATACTACACTATGAAAAAATTTTTAGTTGTTAAAACAACGGGAGAAGAAAAAATGAAAAATTATTTATCTATACTAAAAGAATGTTTAATTTTTAAAGATATACAAGAAAATGACTTAAATTATGTACTTTCTTCTTTAAATGCAAAATTTTTAAATGTCAAAAAAGGCGTATCCATTTTAAATATGGAAGACAAACCTCAATATATTGGCATTGTTTTATCAGGAAGTGCCAATATTATTCAAGAAGACTATTGGGGAAAACGTACAATTTTTTCAGTATTACAAACAGGAGAAGTTTTTGCAGAATCATTTTCATACGCAGACGTAAACTCTCTTCCTATTTCAATAATAGCACGAGAAAATAGCAACATCTTATTAATTGACTGCAATAAACTTTTAACAATATATACATTCTCCTGCAAATTTCACAAAATTCTTATTCAGAATTTAGTTAAAATGCTTGCAAATAAAAACGTAACACTAACTCGCAAGATAAAGCATATAACACAAAAAAGCACACGAGAAAAAATATTATCTTATCTTTCTGAGTGTGCTATATTATTTAAAAACAATACTTTTAAAATACCATTCAATCGTCAAGAGTTAGCTGATTATTTATCAGTTGATAGAAGTGCTTTATCTAACATTTTATGTAAAATGAGGGATGAAGGACTTATTAAATTTCACAAAAATAAATTTGAACTTTTAAAAAATATCTAAATTCATAGATAATTGATTATTCTCTGGTAAATCCTTTATACATCCATGAGATTGAAGTGTCTCAATTACAGTTTTAGATACCTTTGCTCTATTTTTCAAATCTTGAATAGATATAAATTCACAAAACCTACTCGCATCGTATAAATTTTTTGAAGCAGTTAATCCAACGCCCTGCAATGCTTTAATAGGTGGGAGTATCCCGCCATCCTCTATTTTAAAATCATTATAATGCGATCTATACAAATCAACTTTATGAAATTTAATACCTCGTGAATATGCTTCTAACGCTATTTCAAGTATGGTTAAAAGTCCCTTATCTTTCTGAGTTAAATTATTTCCTAAAGCATTTAATTGACCAATCCTTTCTTTAATAAGATCTGCTCCATTACAAATTAAATCTGCATCAAACTCATCAGCTCTAACAGTACAATAAGCTGTATAATACTCAATAGGATAATAAACTTTATAATAAGCAATTCTAACAGCCATCATAACATAAGCCACAGCGTGACCTTTAGGGAACATATACTTAATTCTTCTGCAAGATTCAATATACCAAGATTCTATTTTATTTTCTGCCATTATCTCCTCATATTCTTGCGTTAAACCCTTACCTTTACGTACACTTTCCATAATATCAAATGCTTTTTTAGCCGGTAATCCCTTATAAACTAAATAAACCATTATGTCATCTCTTGTTGATATACAATCTTTCAAAGTTGTATATCCTTTCATAATAAATTCTTGTGCATTATTGATCCAAACATCAGTCCCATGTGATAAACCAGATATTCTCACAAGATCCGAAAATGTAGTTGGCTTTGTATCAAGTAACATCTGACGAACAAATTTAGTTCCAAATTCAGGAATCCCAAGCGTCCCAACAGAGCAATCTATATATCCACTATCCATATTAAGTGCAGATACCCCAGTAAATAAACTAAGAACTTTTTCATCATTCAATGGTATCTCTTGAGGATTTAATCCAGTCAAATCTTTAAGCATCTTAAGCATAGTAGGATCATCATGTCCAAGAATATCAAGTTTAAGCAAACGACCACTTATAGAATGGTAATCAAAATGTGTTGTTATTACATCAGCCTCAATATCATCCGCAGGATGTTGTATTGGTGTAAAATTAAAAATATCATTATCTTTAGGGACAACCATTATACCTCCTGGATGTTGACCGGTTGTTCTTTTAACTCCAGTTAGACCTTTAGACAATCTTTCAATCTCTGGCTGAGGTACAGTAATATTCATTTCCTCTAAATATTTTTTAACGTATCCATAGGCTGTTTTATCAGCTATAGTTCCAATAGTTCCAGCTCTAAAAACATAACCTTTACCAAATAATTCCTCAGTGTATTTATGTACCAATGGTTGATACTCTCCCGAAAAATTTAAATCAATATCTGGCTCTTTATCTCCGTCAAATCCCAAGAATGTTTCAAAAGGGATATCGAATCCATCCCTTAAATATTCAGTACCACACTTCACACAATTTTTAGGTGGCAAATCCACCCCTGCATTTACACTACCATCTGATATAAATTCTGTATGTTTACATTCTGAACAAACATAATGAGGTGGAAGTCCATTAACTTCCGTTATTCCACAAAATGTCGCAACAATTGAAGAACCAACAGACCCCCTTGATCCAACCAAATATCCATCATCTAATGACTTTTTAACAAGCTTATGTGCGATTAAATAAAGCACAGCATAACCATTTGATATAATTGAATTCAATTCCTTATCAAGTCGATCTTTTATTATTTGATGAAGATTTTCTCCATAAATAGAATGTGCCTTTTCATAAGTCATAGTTCTTATTTCATTATCTGCTCCATCTATTTTAGGAGGAAAAGTCCCATTTGGTATTGGCAAAATTTCATCAATCATATCATTGATTTTATTTGGATTTGAAATTATAATTTCATTTCTTATATCTTTTGGTAAAAACTTAAATTCTTCAAACATTTCATCCGTAGTTCTCAAATACAAACTTGTATCATCCAAATTAACCTTAAAATTCTGGCAAACCCTCAAAATATTTCTATAAATATTATCTTTCTTTTCTATGTAATGAGCATTTGAAACTCCAACAACTAACTTCCCATTATTTTTCCCCAAATTATAAATTTCAAAGACAATATCTTCAATTTCTTTATGATCTTTAAATCTCTCAGATTTAATTTGCTCAGTGCAATTAATAGGTGGAGAAACTTCAAAATAATCATAAAAATTTACCAAATTATCAATTCTATCCTTGTCCAAATAATCAGTAATCCCCTTAAATATTTCACCCTCCCTAAAAGATGAACCTATTAATATACCTTCCCGATGCTTTAATATCTCACTCTTTGGAATCCTTGATGTTTTGAAAAAATATTCCAAATGCCCTTTAGACACAAGCTTATATATATTTTTTAATCCCGTATAATCTTTTGCAAGCAATATAGCTTGATATGTAAAGAATTTTGATGTTCCTATGTTTTCTTTATACTCTTTATTCAAATCATCTAAACTCAAAATTTCCCGTGATTTTAAAATTTCAAAACATTTAATCAAAATGATCGCAGTTGCTCTAGCATCATCCACCGCCCTATGATGATTATCAAGAGGTATAGCCAAATGTTTCGCAACCACATTTAACCTATATCTCTTAAGTTCTGGAAACAAAAGTTTACATATGTCTATAGTATCAAGCAAAGAATTTTTAAAACTATATCCGAATTTATCACCATTTCGCCTAATAAATGACATATCAAAATCTATGTTGTGAGCAACAAGTACAGCTCCAGAACAAAAATCATAAAACTTTCCAATAATATCTTCAATAACAGGAGCAGATGCCACCATCTCATTGCTTATAGATGTAAGTTCTGTGATATTAAATGGTATGACTTTCTCTGGATTAACAAAAGTCGAAAACTCATCTATAATCTCTCCATTTTTAATTTTAACAGCACCAATCTCAATTATTTTTTCACTAACATTTGAAAACCCCGTAGTTTCAATATCAAAAACAACAAAAGTATCATTAATTGTCTTACAATCTGTATTATTAATAAGAGGTTTCAAATCATCAATCATATTAATTTCTATACCATAAATCGGTTTAACTCCAAATTTTTTAGATGCATCCATGATACTAGGATATGCTTGAACAACATTATGATCAGTGATCGCAACAGATTTATGCCCCCACTCTTTTAAAGTTTTAAATAGTTCATTAACATTAATTACAGAATCCATAGTACTAAGGTTTGTATGAGTATGTAGTTCAATACGCTTTTCTTCATAAACATCTTTACGCACAATCTTATTAATTGAATTAATATTATACGCAATAATAGCCAACTCATTTGTAAATCTATCTAACACAACCTCACCTTTAACTTTAATGTTAGAATCATTTTTTATTTTATCTAAGATCTCTCCATTATCTTTAGATTTCAAAAAATATTTTACATTTATAGATGAAGTATCATCATTAATATAAAAATTAAGAATTTCTTTACCCGTTCTAGTTGTTATAACTTTCTGATTAAAAACACATCCCTGAATAACTATATTTTTTTCAGGAATAGTAATTGAAGATATTTCAATTGCACTTTCAGAAATTTGTTTCCCAACAATAACGCAATCATCTGAATATTTAATCTGCCTCTCTTTACTCTTTAAAATATTTGAATCAGTTTGAACAAAATTAGTGCTCTTATCTTTAACAAAAACATCATCCTTAATTTTAATATGCTCTTTATGTTGAATTCCATGGATAATTTCTATCTTAACATCTATACCAAAAAAAGATTTTATAAAAGCTTCAAGTTCTAAATTCGTATTATTTTCATTAAACCTTCTTATTAAAAAATCGTTAGAAGAGGTAAAGATCAGCTTATCATCAACCGAATTAGGCATTACAGAGAAAATTGGATGTAACATTGGATTAGTAACTTTAACATATTCAAGAAATGATTCATAGCTATTATGTAAAAATCCATTTATCGACTTATCGTTAAAAATTTTTATCAAAATAATCTCATAATTAAAATTTCGGTCTACTTGACTTCTAAGCCTTGCCTTTAGACCTTCTTTATCAAAATCATCTTCATATTCAACATAAACCAAAACCCTTCTCGCATCTTCCCATACCTCTATTTTTAAAACTTTCATTCTTACCTCACTCACTTAAAATTTAAAAGAGAGGAATCAATTTTCCTCTCTTTATAAAGTATCTATTTCCTTTTTCAATTCTTCTAACAAATTTTCTTCTTTGACCTTTCTAAGTATTTCACCTTTTTTAAAAATTAATCCTTCACCATTTCCACCAGCAACTCCAATGTCTGCCTCTCTTGCTTCCCCTGGACCATTAACAGCACATCCCATTACTGCAATAGTTATATTTTTATCTATTTCCTTAGTCAATTGCTCAACTTTATTTGCTAAGTCTATAAGATTAAACTTTGTCCTTGAACAAGTTGGACAAGAAATCAAATTCACACCTTTATTATAAATGTTCAAAGATTTTAATATTTCTTTAGCGACCCTAATTTCATTCACAGGATCATCCGTTAAAGAAACCCTAATAGTATCACCTATACCATTATGCAATAAAGTACCAATACCAATACTTGACTTAACAGCTCCTGATAAAAATAAACCTGCCTCCGTAACACCCAAATGTAATGGATAATTAACCTCACTAGAAATTTTCTTATAAGATTCAATCATCATATCAACATCTGACGATTTAACTGAAATGACTATGTTTTTAAATCGAAATTTCTCTAACAAATCAACATTTTTCAAAACACTCTCAACTAATGCATCAGTTGTCTTTCTTCCATACTTACTAAGAATATCTTTCTGAAGTGAACCTCCATTAACGCCAATTCTTATTGGAATTCCATATTCATCACAAGCATTAACAACTTCTCGAACTTTATCTTCATTACCAATATTACCTGGATTTATTCTAACCTTGTCAATTCCATTTTTTATACAACCTAAAGCTATCTTATAATCAAATTGTATATCAGCCACTAAAGGAATGTTTGTATTCTTCTTAATTGTAGGGATACATTCTACCTCTTGATTATCAGTAACAGCAATTCTAACTATATCACATCCTTCTTTTTCCAAAGAATTAATTTGATTTATAGTCGCATTTATATCCTTAGTATTTGTATTAGTCATTGATTGAATTGCTATTGGATTACATCCACCGATTTTTATATTACCTATATTTACCTCATTTTTTAAAATTCTATCCAATTTAATCCCATTCCTTATCTAACAAAAATTATAAAGCTACAGGAAATAGTATATCTTTCAATGTTACAAAAATCATTAACAAAATTAACAATGTAAATCCAACAAAATTTATCTTCGCTAAAATCTCCTGCTTAATTCTCTTTTTAGAAACCAACTCTATTAAATTAATAACAAAAGCTCCACCATCTAAAGCTGGGAAAGGTATCAAGTTAAAAATTCCTAAATTCACACTAAGAAACGCTGTGAAATTTAACAATTGTTGAATTCCAGCCTTAGCTGCTTGACCCGAAACTTTAAAGATAGTAATTGGTCCACTCAAATCTTTAACAGATGCTTTACCTGTTATAAGCTGTCCTAGAGATGATATGACCTGTTTAATTTCTGATACGGTTTGCCTAAATCCATTAGCTACACCTTCAAAAAATCCAGGCTTTTCTACAATCTGTGGCTTAATACCAATAGTTAATGAATTATTTTCAATATTCGGAAAAACATCAAAATTAATTTTTTGACTATCCCTTATAACTCCTATATTAATCTTCTCTTTGTTCTCAACTGTTTGTAACTTAAATACAAACTCGTTCCAATTCAAAAACTTTTTAGAGTTTACAGATATTAATTTGTCTCCATTCTTCAATCCTGCAGTCTCAGCTGGACTTCCTGCGACAACCTCCCTTATAACCGTATCAGTGTATCCATTAAATGTACTAATTCCCCAAAAAATAAAAAACGCCAAAATAAAATTCATAATTGGTCCAGCTAAAATTATGGATATCTTTCTTAATGGACTTTTATATATGTAAGCTCTATCCTGACTAGTTCTATCAACTTCTTCATCAGAATCCTCATATTCTCCTAACATCTTAACATATCCACCAATAGGTAATAATCTTATAGAGTACATAGTTTCTTTGCCTTTAATTTTAAATAATAAAGGCCCCATTCCTATAGCAAACTCTTCAACTAAAACCCCATTCATTTTTGCTACAATAAAATGACCAAACTCATGCCCAATTATAAGAATACCAAAACTCACTGCAACCAAAAGTATTATAATTAAATTACTCATTTAATGCTCCTTTACATAAAAATTTGAGAATAAATAAATACAACAATAGATATGAACAATATGCTATCAAATCTATCTAATATACCACCATGCCCAGGAATTAAATTGCTAAAATCTTTAATGTCGGCAAACCTTTTTATTGATGACGCAACTAAATCTCCTATCTGTCCTATAATTCCTATTGTCAAACTTAACAAAACCAAATTAAGCATTGAGATATTCAATCTGTCCATAAAAACAACACCATAAGTCACAATAACTACAATGCAACTTACAACTCCAGCAATAAATCCTTCCACCGTTTTATTTGGACTTATTTTTTCAATTAGTTTATGCTTCCCAAAATTTTTGCCAACCATATATGCCATAGTATCTATTGTCCAAGCAGATAAAAAAATAATCCAAACTAAATAAATATTAATTTCATCTAATATAAAAATAAAACTAAATGGTATTACTATATAAAAAATAGCTATAAAATCAAGACTTATATCTATAATACTTCTCTTGTCATCTAACAAAAAGCATAGCAATATAGGTAGAAATAAAATTATTAAAATATCTATGTATTTAATTCCTAATATATAATATATTATTACAAAAAAAATAAGTAAACATTTATTAATCCTTAAATTTTTTTTTGTAAAAGCATTTGAAAATTCAATTAAAGATAAAATAGTTATAATAAATGTCACAGCTTTCAAACAAAAATTGCCCAAAATCAATGATATAATTATCGGAATAATTATTAATGATCCTATATATCTTTTGCTTATTTTTGAAAAATTAATTATCATCCTCTACCTTTCCAAAACGTCTTTTCCTTTTTTTAAAACTCTCTAAAGCATTATATAAATCAGTTTTTCCGAAATCTGGCCAAAACACATCTGTGTACCAAAATTCAGTGTAAGCACATTGCCACAATAAAAAATTACTTAATCTATATTCCCCGCTAGTACGAATTAATAAATCTGGATCTGGTATGTCATATGTATACAAATAGTCTGAAAATAATCTTTCATCAATATCATCAATATTCAATTTTAAATTCTTAACATCATTAGCTAAATTTTTAACAGCTCGTAATATCTCATTTCTACCACCATAATTTATTGCAAGGGTTAAAATCAATTTAAAATTATTTTTAGTTTTATCAACTGCAGATACTATTAACTTTCTGGTTTTATTTGGTAATCCACTAATATCACCAATAATATTTAATTTTATATTTTTATTCATCAGATCATCAATCTTCTCAGTTAAATATTTATTTAATAATAACATTAAATTACTAACTTCAAATGCTGGACGTTTCCAATTTTCTGTAGAAAATACGTACAGCGTTATGTATTTTATATTAAGATCCTTACATTGATCTATAAGTGTTTCTAAATTATCTACCCCAGCTTTATGTCCATCAGTCCTTGAGAGATTCCTCTTTTTTGCCCATCTTCCATTACCATCTAAAATTATCGCAATATGATTTGGAAGACCTTTCTGTTTTAAATTCAATTCTAATCGAACCTTCCTAAATTGACATTATTTCCTTCTCTTTATTAACAACTATTTCATCTATCTTTTTGACAAATTTATCTGTTTGTTTTTGTATTTCATCTTCTGCTTTTTTCAAATCATCTTCTGTTATTGATGATTCTTTCTTTAGCGATTTAACTTTATCATTTGCATCTCTTCTTAGAGATCTTAAAGCAACTTTTGATTCCTCAGCAATTTTTTTAACCTTTTTAGCTGTATTTTTTCTAGTTTCTTCTGTCATTTCAGGTATAGTTAATCTTATTAATGTTCCATCATTATTTGGCATCAATCCTAAATCTGATTTTAATATTGCTTTTTCAATATCTTTTAAAATGTTCTTTTCCCAAGGTTGAATCATTAATGTTCTTGGCTCTGGTGTAGAAATATTGGCAATCTGATTAATTTTTGTCATACTCCCATAATACTCAACTTCTATTCTATCAAGCATACTCGGATTAGCCCTCCCAACTCTAACAGAATTTAAATCCTCCAACAATACATCTATAGTTTTTAACATTTTTTCTTTTAATACGTCCATTATTTGACTAACCATCTTAAACACCTCACTTATTTACTTACAAATGTTCCTATTTTTTCACCTTTAACCGCCTTTAATATATTTCCTTCAATATCTAAATTAAAAACAATTATTGGTATATTATTATCCATGCATAATGATGTGGCAGTTGAATCCATAACCTGTAAATTGTTTTTCAAAATTTCTAAATAAGTTACTTCATTATATCTAATAGCATCATCATATTTCATAGGATCTTTATTATATATTCCATCTACTTTTTTCGCAAGAAGTATAACTTCTGCTTCAATTTCTGCTGCTCTTAATGCTGCCGCTGTATCTGTCGAAAAAAACGGATTGCCCGTCCCAGATGAAAATATAACAACCCTACCTTTTTCCAAATGTCTAACTGCCTTCCTTCTTATGTATGGCTCTGCTATTTGTTTTATTTCAAGAGCACTCAACACTCTTGTAATAACACCATACTCTTCTAAAGAATCCTGTAAAGCCAATGAATTTATACACGTAGCTAGCATACCCATATGATCAGCTGTAGTTCTATCCATACCACGACCTGCTCTACCTCTCCATATATTTCCACCTCCGACGACTATACCTACTTCCAATCCATTATCCGTAAGTTCTTTTATTTCTCTAGCAATTCTTCTACATATTTCAAAATCTATTCCAAATCCTATCTTTCCCGAAAGTGCTTCACCAGACAATTTTAACAAAACTCTTTTAAAATTATATTTCATTTTTTCCCCCGTACAATTTATATAAATTTTAAAAAAAGAGAACAATGCAAAACATGTTCTCTTCTACAAAACAAATCTTATTTATCACCTTTATTAATTTGCTTTTGAACTTCTTCAGCAAAATTCTCTTCAGCCTTTTCTATACCTTCCCCTTTTTCAAAACGTGAGAAACGTATAATTTGAATTTTTGATCCTAACTCCTTAGATTTATTTTCAATAAATTTCGTAACTGTTAAATCTGGATCTTTAACAAAACTTTGTTCAAGTAAACAAATTTCTTGGTAATACTTCTTGATTCTTCCTTCAACCATTTTTTCAACTACTTGCTCTGGTTTTCCTTCATTCAAAGCTTGAGTTTTTAAAATTTGACGCTCTTTTTCAACAACCGATTGATCAACGCTATCAATATTTAAAAATAAAGGATTAGCGGCAGCTATTTGCATGCAAATATCTTTAGCTACTTTTAAAACTTCTTCACCCTTATTCTCGCTTTTCAACTCAACCATAACACCTATTTTACCATCACCATGGATATAAGTATTAACTACTCCTTCATTAGTTGAATAATTAACAGCTCTCCTTAACGATATGTTTTCGCCAAGTTTAGACACCAAACCAACAATAGCATCTTTAACTGTAGCAAACTCTGAACTGAATTTGTAATCCAAAGTTTCAATTGTTTGAACATCTTCACATTGATTTTCAGAGGCTATTTCACAAATCTCTTTAGATAATTGTACAAATAGTGGATTAATAGCTACGAAGTCTGTTTCACAATTCAACTCAACCAAAGTTCCTTTTGAGGAATCTGCATTAACATAAGAAGAAACAACTCCCTCAGCTGCAACTCTACCAGCCTTTTTAGCTGCTGATGCTAACCCTTTTTCTCTTAAAACATCTACAGCTTTACTAAGATCACCATTTGTTTCAGATAAAGCCTTCTTGCAATCCATCATTCCAGCTCCAGTTAACTCTCTTAACTCTTTAACTAATTGTGCAGTTACCATTACAATTCCTCCCTTTAAGCTTCTTGACTTTCTTGAACTTCTTCTACAACATCTATGCCCTGTCTTCCTTCAACAACAGCATCAGCTATTTTACTAGTTATTAATTTTACAGCTCTTATAGCATCATCATTTCCTGGGATAGGAAAATCTATTTCATCAGGATCACAATTTGTATCTACAACTGAAACAATTGGAATTCCTAATTTCTTGGCTTCATAAACAGCATTTCTTTCCTTTTTAGGATCTATTATAAACATTGCTCCAATGTTATTAGCATTTAAATTTTTCATTCCACCTAGGTTTCTCTCTAATTTTTCTATTTCAGCACGGAGTTTTACAACTTCTTTCTTTAACATCAAAGAAAATGTCCCATCTTCCTCCATTGCCTTTAGAGTTTCAAGACGTTTGATTCTATCTCTAATAGTTCTAAAATTAGTTAGCATTCCACCTAACCATCTATGATTAACATAGTGCATTCCTACTCTTGCAGCTTCTTCTCCTATTGTTTCTTGAGCCTGTTTTTTAGTTCCAACAAATAAAATGTCTTTTCCCTCAGCAGACAAACTTCTTACAAACTCATACGCTTCCTCTAATTTCTTAACAGTTTTCTGTAAATCTATTATGTATATTCCATTTCTTTCTGCAAAAATAAATTTTCTCATTTTAGGATTCCATCTTCTTGTTTGATGTCCAAAGTGAACCCCAGCTTCTAATAATTGTTTCATTGAAATAATTGACATTAAAAAATCCTCCATTTGGTTAAATCTTCCACCACCCATATTTTAAACCAAACTTTTCAAAAGCACCAAGATTTAAACTAGGTGATGTGCTTAATCATTCTCTAATATATCACATAGGTAATAAAGCATCAATAAAAATTTTATTTATTCTTTACAGTTTTCATCGATACATTCATAAACTTCTTGTTTTCTTTTAATTTTTTTAACAGTTATACCACCGCATCTAGAACATTTCACATCGCTCGGTTCATTCCATGATACAAAATCACACTCCGGATAATTATTACATCCATAGAATACTTTGCCTTTTTTACTTTTTCTTACATTAATCTCTCCGCCACATTTTGGGCACGAGACATTTAGTTTTTGAGTAATTGATTTAGTATTTTTACATTCTGGATACCCTGGGCACGCCAAAAAAACACCATATCTACTGTGTTTCTTCACCATATTACGTCCACATTTATCGCATAAAACATCAGTAACTTCATCTTCAATTACGACTTTCTCAACAGTATTTTCAGCTATATCAATTTTTTCCTTAAGTGGCTTGTAGAATTCATGAACTATGTTCTTCCAATCAACCTTACCTTCTTCTATTCCATCTAATTTTTTTTCCATATCAGCTGTAAAATCTATATCAACAATTTCTGTGAAATTATTTTTTATAAGATCATTAACAATAATTCCTAATTCAGTAGGAACAAATTGTTTATTTTGACGTTTTAAATACATACGATCAAAAAGAGTACTTATAGTTGGCACATATGTACTCGGTCTTCCTATAGATTTT
Organism: Candidatus Arthromitus sp. SFB-rat-Yit; assembly: GCF_000283555.1. NCBI lineage: Bacteria > Bacillati > Bacillota > Clostridia > Eubacteriales > Clostridiaceae > Candidatus Neoarthromitus > Candidatus Arthromitus sp. SFB-rat-Yit. The sequence continues at coordinate 692,757 of NC_016012.1, read as the reverse complement.
TCTTCCATTAATTTAACAAAAGATGCCTCAGTATACCTTGAAGGAGGCTGCGTGAAATGTTCCACACTTTCTATTTTAATATTATTCAATTCTTCTCCTTCTTCAAAAATTGGTAATATCAAATCTTTGTCATCTTTATCAATTTCATAAACCTTTAAAAATCCATCAAATTTTAATTGAGATCCGCTTAATTTAAATAAATAACCATTATTTTTTATAGAAATAGACATTGTGTTATACACAGCGTTAGCCATTTGACTTGCCAAAAATCTTTTCCATATAAGAGAGTATAATTTATACTGATCATCTTTTAGTGTTTGCTTTGCAATTTCTGGCGTAATCTCAACATTAGTAGGCCTTATAGCCTCATGTGCATCTTGAATATTCTTATTATTTTTCCCATATTGCCTTGGTTTATCAAGTTTATATTTATCCCCATATACTTTTTTAACAAATTCATTTGCTTGATTTAACGAATCGCTTGACAATCTAACAGAATCTGTCCTCATATAAGTAATTAAACCAACAACCCCATATCCTTTAATATCAACTCCTTCATATAATGATTGAGCAACAGACATGGTCTTCTTAGTTTGAAAATTTAATTTCTTGTAAGCATCCTGTTGAAGAGTGCTCGTAGTAAAAGGTGGTAACGGATATTTATTTTTTATACCTTCCTTTACTTCATCTACAACATACTTGCCTTTAGATAAATCATCCAGTATTTCTGAAACCCTATCCTTTGTTAATTCATCTAATTTTTCTTTGTTCTTTGAATGAAGTTTAAACACATATTTCTTAGAATTCTTTCTTCCAGTGCCTTCTATAGTAAAGTATTGTTTGACTTCAAAATTATTTATTTCGTTCTCTCTGTCACATATTAACTTCAAAGCTGCAGACTGAACTCTACCGGCACTTAATTTAGGCTTCACTGTTTTCCATAAAATTGGACTTATTCCATATCCAACCAACCTATCCACAACTCTTCTAGCTTGTTGTGCATTAACCAAGTTAAGATTAATACTTCTAGCATTCTTGATAGAATTCTTTATAGTTGTTTTAGTTATTTCATTAAACTCAACTCTACACTTTTCACTAAGATCAATCCCCAATATGTATGCTAAGTGCCAAGATATAGCTTCGCCTTCTCTATCCGGGTCTGTCGCTAAAAAAACTTTTTCACTCTTTTTAGAATATTTTTTAAGTGACTTGATAAGGTCAGCTTTACCCCTAACATTTATATAGTTAGGCTCATAATCATCTTCGATGTTTACACCCAATCTACTTTTAGGTAAATCTCTAATATGTCCCATAGATGCAACAACTTCATAATTCAAGCCTAGATATTTTTTTATAGTTTTAGCTTTTGCTGGCGATTCAACGATAACTAAATATTTTGCCATATTTTAATCCCAAAGGATCAGTAATCCCTCCATTCCCCTTAAGCAACATTAATTAAGTATGTAATTTTTTAAATATAATATATTTTTTTTCATATATAGTCAATGCCAAAAAATAATTTCAATTTATCTGAAATAATTATTTTAAATTGCCTTTAATTGATAAAAATTACCTGTAGATGCTTCAATAATATTTAAACTTTCCAGTTCAAATAATATTTTATAAATATCAACCACATTAATCCCAGTTTCATTTGCAATTTCATCAACATTGCTAGGCCTATTCTTTATCAATGAAAAAACTTTGTACTTTGAAGGATCGGATAACAATTCTTCGTAATTTCTTCCAACAATATTATTAGTATTTCTGTTTAATTTAAAAATATCATACAAATCTTTAATTTCTGAAATTATGCTAGCACCATCTCTTATTAATTTATTGCAGCCCATGCTCTTATCCCAAAAGATAGGTCCCGGAACTGCTGCTATATCTTTTCCATAATCTAGTGCATATTTCACGGTTATCATTGTTCCGCTCTTTTCTTTAGCTTCAATAACTATAAGTCCATCTCCAATAGCACTAATTATACGATTACGTTGAGGAAAATTAAATTTATCCGGATTTGTGTACACATCATATTCGGATAGTATACAACCATTCTGCCCTATTTCGTTAAAATAGTGGAAATTTTCTTTGGGATAGTAATTCAATAATCCAGATCCAAGAACACAGATAGGTATTCCGTTGTTTTCTAAACAAATTTTGTGAGATAGTATATCAATTCCTCTAGCTCCTCCGCTAACCACCCCAACATTATTTAAACTTAATTCTCTTGATATTTTCTTGCACACTTCTTCTCCATATGGAGTTGCATTTCTAGTTCCGATAATTGAAATAGAATAATTGTTCAATAAATTTATGTTTCCTTTGTAAAATATTGAAAATGGTTTATTGTCAATATTTTTAAATTTATCAGGATATTCGTCATCACCAAATTTTACAAATTTTATATTATTCTTTTCAAGAAGAGCATTGTATTTATTCACATCAAAATCATCTTTTAATTCTTTATAGGTTTTAACAAATTTGTCGTATTCGTTTAAATTTAGATAATTTAAATTTCCACGTTCTATCAATTCTTTGTATATTTCTTCAGATATTTTGAAATCTTCCATAAGTTTAATCTTAATATTTGAGCTTACATTTGTCTTCAAAATCCAATAATCATAAAAATTCACACTCATCATCCTTTCTAATATCTACCATTAAATAACTTGATTGTTTATAAATTTTCTGTAATTTATAACTTCCATTATGTGTCCATCATTAATATTTTCGCTTTGATTTAAATCAGCTATGGTTCTTGCAATTTTTAAAATTTTAAAATATGAACGAGTCGATATATTCTCTTTACGGTAAATTGTTTCGAGGATTTGTTTACTGGATGGACTAAGCTTACAGAATTTATTAACTAGCTCATTATTCATCTGAGAATTATATTTCATTCCATATTTTTTAAATCTAAAATGTTGAATTTCACGTGCCTTAACTACAGTTTTCAAAACCTCTTCACTAGTTAACCTCATATCTTTCTTATCCCCTATATCTACATAATCAATCACGGGAGTATATGAAAATATATCAACACGATCAAGCAAACTCTTAGAAATTTTATTTATGTACCGTTCTCTCTTAACAACATCACAAACGCACTGTTTTATAGCACTATTATTTAAATAATTTCCACATGGGCAAAGGTTTGTTGCTCCTAAAAGTATAAAATTACTCGGAAACTCTATTATTTCGTTATTTTTATTGAATTGTATCTTCCTATCTTCCAGAACTTTTCTTAAAGCCTCAAGCGTTTCACGTTTAAACTCAAGCATCTCGTCCAAAAACAAAACTCCATTATTGCCAAGAATCATCTCACCAACTTTATTTTCACGTCCACTACCAATTAATGAACTTTTAGAAATCGTGTGACTTACTTCTCTAAATACAGGTTGTCTATAATTTTCTTGTATTGATGTAAAATTATAAATTCTTCCTTTATCCAAACTTTCTTCATATGTAAGATCAGGCAAAATAGATTTGAACGATTTTGCAAGCATGGTCTTGCCACTTCCAACCGGACCATAAAGAATTATGTTATGGAATCCAGCAGCTGCTATTTGAATAGCTCGTTTACTACTAACATGCCCCAAAATATCTTCTAAATTTATATCATTTACATCTTTTTCACACCTTTTTTTAGGTTTTAATTTAATGTTACTTACTATTCCCTTTTCAGCGTAAGCTATAAAACTTTTAAGATTGTTAAAATAATTTAATTTTACATCTTGAATGATTTCCGTTTCATCATAGTTGTCCTCTGGCAAAACATAATTATTATATCCTTCGTCTTTTCCATCTAAAATAATCGGTATACTGCCTTTAACACTTTTGATATGTCCATCTAGTGACAACTCCCCGATTATTATAGTATTAAATAAATTTTTGATTGGGTTTATTTGTTTAGAGCAAATAAGTATTCCTGTAGCTATACAAAGATCAAGTAGAGATCCCTCTTTTTTCAAATTCGCCGGTGCTAGATTGACTGTGATTTTACCAAGAGGAAATTTAAATCCACTATTTAAAATTGCACTTCTAACTCTTTCCCTTGATTCTTTAATCTCAACGTTAGCTAGTCCCACTATATTAAAAGATGGTATACCTTTTGTAATTGAAACCTCTATATCTATAATCCGTCCCTTTATGTAATTAAAAGTAGCACTTTTTAATGAAATTACCAAATTTTATCACTCCTTACTCGGAGTATTAACAACAGAAAATAATTTTATTCACTTAAGATATGGCATTTTTAAATTAATTTTTGTAAAATATAAACTACGTTTAGATTTATATATTATCGTTATAATTTTTGAAGGAGTATTTTATGGCAATATTAGTTTTAGTATTCTCATGGGTATGTATATCCTTAAACATATTAAGCGTACTAATTATGATATTTTTAGAGAGAAAGGACATTAGGAGTATACAATCTTGGATTCTTGCATTTCTGTTATTACCTCCTATCTTCTCTCTTTATATATATTTTGTATTTGGATGTGGTCCTAAGTTAAATAAGAAGAAAATAGATGAGAGAAATCATAGAATTTTCAATGAATTAGAAAAAATACTCGATTATACTGAATATGATTCATTGCCAGATGATCCAAATCTGGATACCTCTATTGCAAAATTTAATTTTCTTCATAATAAATCAGCCATAACACAATTCAACGATGTAACAATTTTCAACACAGCTTACGATAAATTTGAAGATTTAATCAAAACTATCAAAAGTGCTAAACACACAATTCATATTTTATACTACATAATTAAGAATGATAACATAGGAAATCTTTTGATCGATACACTAGTGAACAAAGTAAAAGAAGGTGTAAAAGTTAGAGTAATTTATGATGATGTGGGTTGCATTTGCGTATCTAAATCTTTATTCAAAAAACTTATAAATGCTGGGGGAGAGGTTTATCCATTTTTCCCTTCATATTTGAAATTTATAAATCTTAACCTAAACTATAGAAATCACCGCAAAATAGTTGTTATAGATGGAAAAATAGGGTATGTTGGTGGCGTAAATGTCGGAGATGAATATATGTCTTTACACAAAAGACTAAGACCTTGGAAAGATTGCCATATAAAAATAGTTGGTGAAGCTGTTAATTTTCTACAACTTCAATTTATGCGTGATCTATCATATGTAAGTAATCACAAGATTGAAACAGAAGATAATTTTATGGAAAAATATTTTCCTAAATCTGAAGTTAAAAATAAGGCATGCACCCAAATCGTTGCAAGCGGACCTGATTCAAATAATTATGAAAATATTAAATCTTCGTATATACGAATGATTTATTCTGCTAAAAAAGAACTTTTAATTCAAACTCCATATCTTGCACTAGATGACAATTTATTATCATCAATTATAAGCACTGCAAAATCTGGAGTTAAAGTTAAAATAATGATTCCAAAAATATACGATAAAAGAATTGTTTATCGAGCATCAACATCATATGTTAATCAGTTAATAGAAGCTGGGGTAGATGTATATCTATATAATGGATTTATCCATTCAAAAGTTATTGTTATGGATAATAGTGTTACATCAATTGGAACTGCAAACTTTAACATGAGAAGTTTTTCATTAAATTTTGAAATTAATGCGTTTATCACAGATTTTGAAATAGCTAGACAGGCTAAAGAAATTTTTTATGAAGATATAAAGAGCTCAACAAAACTAGATGAAAATTTTGAAAAGAATAAACCCCTATTAGTAAAATTAGAAGAATCAATTTGTAGATTATTTGTATTGCTATTTTAAAAGTGGAACTTAATAAAAGTTCCACTTTTTTTGATACAGTGCTATAATCTCAACTATAAAGCATTTCAAGCTGTATAAAAATTTAAGGAGTTTTATTTATGACACATACAAAACTATTAACTGACTTTTTATCTACACTATATAAATTTATCGATTACACTAACACTTTAAGCTTAAATGATGTTCATCAAAACAATAATGATATTTTTATAGAAACTTTTAATCACTTAGCTAATTTTGCAAACCAAATACCCGTTGAACTTGAAACCATTAAAAATGATTTAATCACAAATCCAAACAATAAACAAGTGATGATTAAATACAAACAAATTTTGTTATCGTGTTCAATAAATGAAGTCATTGAAAAACTGAAATCATTTTACATAGATTATAAAAATGTTTATCCTCAGCTGACTAAAGACCAATTAGATTTAATGTTAAAAATTAGGGACAAGTTTAATTTAAGTGATTCAGCACTCTCCCTAGTATTAATTTTTATATCAAAATTATGTAGAACATCATTTCCTTCAATATCTTTTGATTTGATTATGGAAGCCTTTAAAATTAAAAATGATTTGGGTAAATTTTTAGGGCTTAATCATCTTAAAAATTATGTTTTTAGTGAATCAACATTATCTAACCAACTCTCATTAAATGCTTGTCCGATTTGCAATGGACAAGGAGAGCCTTTTCATAATTCCCCATGCTATAACATGATTAACTTTAATGATGATTTTTTGCCAAGCAAATTATGGATGAAATGCAATTTATGTGAAAACCTATATTCAAAATATTTCCCTCATAAATTTATGAGTGACAATCCTTCAATTAAAGTAATTAGGAAATCAACTACCCCCCCCCCGTCAAATTTTACAGATATTAACACTCATAACTTAAGAAATTGGTGCGACATATTAAACAATCTAACTAAACATTCCAGCGGAACTAATATCCTTGAAGTTGGAATAGGTAAAGGGGCTTTAATTGCTACGGCTTTAGAATTTGGTTATTCAATAGATTGTATAGAAATAGATGAGAGTGTTGCTTGTGAAATTTCAAATATGTTAGATCATGATATAATTTGTTGTGACTTCTTAAATTTTAAAACGGATAAAACATATGACATTATAACGATGGGAGATGTTATTGAACATTTATCGAATCCAATATATGGGCTTAAAAAAGCTCATTCATTATTAAATAACAATGGAGTGTTATGGATCTCAACTCCAAATTATGAGAGTGCTTTCAATAAACTTCATAAAATAAATGTGGCTATGTGGAACGAACCTTATCACTTAACTTATTTTTCTAAAGTAGGCTTGGAAAATATTGTTAAAAATTTAGGATTCGAAATATTAGATTATCGTATAAGTATAAACTACAATGGCTCAATGGAAATGATATTAAAAAAGAGTAAGAAGCTAGCATAAAGCTAGCTTCTTTTATAGTCCAAAAGCTTCTTTAAGTTTTTCTGTCATTTCATCCATAGAAACTATATTATTCATTCCAATTGCTCTTCCAAATTTTTCAGCGTTAGGAAGTAAATCAGACCCGCAAATAAACAAATCAGCTGATCCTTGAGTAATATCCCCAATTGTAGTATGATCAACTTCAACATCTGCAATCCCAAGACTAGTTAAAGCTTTTTTTGCATTCATCTCCATTAAAAATGATGATCCAAGACCTGAACCACAAACACATAATATTTTTTTAATCTCTGCCATAATAAATTCTCCTTTTAATTCTTTTTTATATATTCTTTAATTTAATTCTTTTTGATTCTTTTTAGATACAAAATTATAAACAATTGGTGCTAAAAATAATACTAAAATCACTGCAAATAATCCATTGCCTGTAACAAATTTAGATAAATTACCAAATAAAATACCAACAACTGTAAAGTCCGCATCAGAAAACGTTGTATTAGCAAAACCAAGTGAACCAAGTACAGGAAGTAATGCTGCAGATAAGAATGTTACTGCAATACCATGAATTAATGATCCGATAATACAACCTTTCAATCCTCCTGTGGCATTTCCACAAACACCAGCAGTTGCACCACAGAAAAAGTGAACTACTGCTCCTGGTAAAATAATCGCTACAGCTATGCCAGCTTTACCCATAAGTGCTAAAACTATTAACCCAATAATTCCTCCTACAAAGGAACATAAAAATCCAATCAATACAGCATTAGGTGCATATGGGAAAATTGTTGGACAATCTAATGCTGGTTTTGCATTTGGTACAAGTTTCTCTGAAATACCTTTAAAAGCAGGTAATATTTCTCCGATTAACATACGCACACCAGATAATACGATATAAATACCTCCAGAAAACGTTATTGAATTTATTATAGAATATAGAATCCAATTGCTTTCACCAAAAATAGATGCTGCTTGACTATTATGTCCGAAATTCGCTACTCCAGCTACAACTATATAACAGAAAAACATCACAATAGCAATTGATACCATATTATCCCTAAGGAAAGATAATCCTTTAGGAAATTTTACATCTTCTGTTGTACGACCTTTGTTGTTTTTATTGCATAATTTTCCAATTTGTCCACTTAACCAATAACAACTACTTCCAAAGTGGCCAAAAGCAAGCGAATCATCTCCAGTAATTTTCCTCATAATTGGTTGCATGATTGCTGGAAACAGAGCCATAACAAATCCTAAAAGTAATGCTCCTCCTACAATCAATTGCCATCCACTTAATCCTGCAATTGATAAAATGATCGCAATCAAACAAGCCATATATAATGAATGGTGTCCTGTAAGGAAAATATATTTCCATCTTGAGAATCGTGCCATTACAATATTTGCACACATACCTAATGCAAATATAGCTGAAGTTTCAACTGCAAATTCATTTAATCCAAGAGAAGTTATTGCTTCATTATTTGGAACAACTCCTTGTATTCCAAAAGCTAATTGAAATAAATCACCAAATGGAATAATTGCTGACTGGACAACAGAGGCTCCAGCATTCAATACAAGGAATCCCAAAATTGTCTTAATTGTCCCTTTAATAATAGATTGTGCATCCTTCTTTTGTAACAATAATCCAATCATCGCTATAATCCCTACAAAAATTGCAGGTGTAGATAAAATTTGTTGAATAATATTCAAAATTTCACGCATTCTCTTTTTCTCCTTCCTTAATTAAAATAACCATATAACGTTTCTACATTATCTGATTTTAAGATATTATTAACTTTTTCTTTGTCCTGTAGAATTTCAGAAATTTTCATTAGTGCATTTAGATGACCGCTAGAATCCACAGCTGCCAATGTCAAAAATAATCGTGCCACAGCATTTTCTTTGTCAAACTTTATTTCGTTTTTAAATAAAGTGATTGCAATTTGACTTTTAAGCACACCATCTTCTGGTCTTGCATGTGGTAAAGCAATAGAAGGTGCTATTATAATGTAACTCCCAAGTTTCTCAACTCCTGAGATAATTGCCTCTTTATACCTAGGCTCTACATATCCTCCTTCTTCAAGTGGCATTACCGAAATTCTAATGGCTTCTCTCCAGTCGCTAGCACCATCTATTAATCTTACATTTTTTTTATCTAGCAAATCCATGCTTGACCATCTCCTTTCTGTTCTCCTATATCAAAATCATAATACTTCCATGCATAAACTAGAAGTCCAAATGTAATCGTATAAATGTGCAATAAACAATACTCACTAAATAAAAAAGACACCAACAAAGAGTCGATGTCTTTATAATATTTCATTTAAAATTTCAAAGATTTCCATTTTAGTATTCGCATTAACAAATCTTTCAATTATATCTTTATCCTCAGCAATTTTGAAAATATCATTCAAAATTTTCAAATGTCTTTCATGATCTACTGCAGCTAAAACAAATATAATTTCAGCTCGTTTTCCCTCTCTAAACAAAATCGGATTTTTAAACACAGCCATAGAAATATCCATTTTGTTCACACCATCTTCAGGTTTTGCATGTGCAAGCATGATCCTATCAGTTATAAACATATATGATCCATAATACATCGTTTGAAAATTAATAACATCAAGATATCTTTTCTCTATACTTCCATTCTCAACAAGACATTCGCCTGCAAGATAAACACTATCTTGCAAAACCAAACTTTCATCACTTATCATAATTTTTGATAAACTTAAACATTCCAATATTCCATTTTCTTTTTCCGATACAGAAATATCAAGATTTTTTGAATGACCTTGCAAACACTGAACAATATCTTTTTGCAAATTTTTGTATTGTGATTTATCGACATATTTTTTTATCGTATTAAACAGCAGATTGGAAATTTTATTTTTCTGAACTCCATGCACCATATGATGATTCAATATGTATTCTCTATCTTCATCCATAAGTATAGGGTTAACCACGATAACGGGTACTATGGTTTTGATGTTAACTGTTGAAATTATAAGATCACAAATATCTTGAGCATTAATTATGTCTACCGCCGAAACAACACCAACGATTTCTATATCTGAAAGTAATTTCAGCACTTCACGCTTTATCATGTTTCCTGTTGAAATCCCATTTACACACACAATTAATATTCTAAGTTTATTTCCCTGATATTTGCAAACTTTTAAATACGCACCAAAGTGCAACGATAGATACGCAACTTCACTATCTGGTATCGGCAAACCAATAATTTGCTCCAAATAACGGGATACTTTTCTTGTAATATCAAACAAGTTCGGATATTCTCTAATAATATCATTGCCAAATGGATTCCCTATTTGTATTCCATATTTATATCGATACATCGACGTTTTGATATGAACAAATAATGCTCGCTCTAATTCTTCTTTATCTTCAAAATTCACACACGCAGTTTTCTCAAATTCTGTCACAAGGGCTTTTGTAATTCCATAAACTGATTGATCAGCCCTATCTTCAAAGAATTTGTCCGTCGCTACAGATACACGTGAAGCAAGAAGATGAAGACACAAATATATCTTTTCATTCTCCTCAAGCTCATCAAAATATTTTTCAACTAATTGAAATTCTTTAATTCTAAAAATTTCCTCTTTTTTCAATCCACTAAAATGCAATTTCTCCCTATAGTTATGCATAACGGGCATTAAAGCAGCTAAGGATAATAAATCTCCTTCCATATATTCAATCTTCAATTCATTCTTTAACAAATTCAAACATTCATAATTTTTGTATATCTTCTCTCTATCAAAAAAATTTAAAACTCCTTCGTTGAACAACGCTCTTAACTTATTGAAATACAAGAAAAACAAAGCACATTTCCTAACAGCATCTCCAACAACCTCATATCCTTTCTTAGATTCATATTTTAAATCTAATTCATATTTGCGGAGTTTTTGGATAGCAATCTTCATATCACCAAACACAGTATTACGACTAACTTTACAAACATCCATAATATGATTAATATAAACAGGTTTCCTACTATGTACAATATAACAAATGATAATTTCAACTCTCTCTGAAGGTAAAAACACATAATATTTTTCCGATATTTTTTCTTCCAACGATTCTTTAATTTTAAATTTATCCTCTTGAGAAAGCAGAATTCCCTTTCCACGTTCAACCTCAAGCTCTTTTATTCCTCGTTCCTCCAACCATTCATTAATATTACATAAATCATAATAGATACTTCGTCTAGATACCCCAGTAATATCTGCAATTTTTTGAAGAGAAACATAATCATTTTCCCACAAAAGAAGACGCATAATTTTTTTGCACCGTTCGTTGAGATTACATACTAACATCTTCACATCCCCCAAAATTAATAATATCTTATAATTTTAGATTCATCGCAATATGTGGAATTCCATCTCGTATAAATTCATCTGAACAAACCTCGAAACCTACAAGTTCATAAAATCCTACAGCATAACTTTGTGCATCTATATAAATTTCTTTAGGATTCATTTTATTTTTAATATGTTCAATTCCTTCTTTTAACAATTTCCTTCCAATACCTTTACCATGATAAAGAGTCAATACTCTACCCATTTGCACAACATTATCTTCTTTAAAAAAAGCTCTAACATATCCAACTACTCTTCTGTTGTCTTCGAAAAATATATGAAGACTTTGATAATCTTTGTCATCCAAATCTTGATGTGTAGACTTCTGCTCTACAACAAAAATTTCCATTCTCGATTTCAAAATTTCATATAACTCTATAGTTGTTAATTCTTCAAAATATTTTACAACAAGCCTCACTATCACACATCTCCCTTACTACAAACTATCTTCTATTAAATTCATTATCACGCAATAAATTATACTTGATTTATCTTCAAATTAAAATATTGACATACGACAAAGAACAATTAAATCCCCCTTAAAAAACAAGAAAGGACAGCTAATTAGCTATCCTTTCTTTCCCATTTTGGCATATCCTACGAAACATAAAATTACTTGGATAATTACAAATATCCCGTATAAAATCATAAAGAAAATGGATACAGAATACAAAATTCCCGATACTAAAGCTGCCCATCGTTTATTCATTCCCCATCCTATCCAATTAAATAAAACGCCTAATAAAACCATAAAAACATGCGGTGCAACCAAAAAACTTGCTATACCTACTCCTACAACTTCTGCTCCACTTGATGATGAAGCTAACCCATTGAGAAAATAACTAAAAATATAAATTAGATAAAGTGTGCTAAAAACAGCAGACACTAATAATAATTTACTTCTCTTCATTATTAATAAACCTTTCCTTCAATAACAATATATTTTTGTCTATTCAACTAACTTTTTGTCAACATACATTTTTTTAAATTCCTCTAGTAATGGATTTTCCCAAGTATTACCATCAAAATCAGTATAAGAAATCACTATTGGCTTAAATTTTGCTATATTATCATTATCTATAGATAATCCAGAATTTTCACCATAAGATGTTCCATTAACTAGGTTAACATCATTACAATTTACTCGTTTAAAATATTCTCCATCAGTAAAATCATACTTACTCTTTATTTTAACAGGAAAATTATTAGCATCCCAAGCTACAAATCCTAAAACAGCATTCTTTATATCTGTACCACTATCATTTTGAAAAACTGCAGATAAAAGATCAGGCTGTAAAAATTTTTTATCTTGAGAAATGTACTCCGTTTTTATAATTTTAACAGGTTGATTATTTAGAGCTTCATCTAACTCTGCTGAAGTCATTTCCTTCTTCTCCTCTTTTTTAGGTTCTTCTTGTACTTGAGTTGTATCATTTTGAACAGTACTTACAGTGCTTGTACTATTTTTATTATTATTTGTAGCACATGAAACGGTTGCAATACCAACACTAGTGATAACACATATTGACAATAATATTTTTCGTAACATAATTAATATCCTCCTAAAAATTAATGTAACAAAATCTAAAACACCATTTATTTAATACATGAAAATAACGACCCATACATTATAAAAAAAAAAAAGGTCCGTCAAGATCAAAATTTCATATTTTTACATAATTTTTGGTTTTTTGAGATATTTCACAAAAAAATACACCCAACTTTACGTTGGGTGCTAAATGAATTTATTTAATGTTAAACTAATCGTTACTTTGACCTGTACCTACCAAAACTGGCTCCTTAATTTCTTCACTAGTTTGATCTAATTCTCTTGCTAATTCCTTGAATCCTAAAATCCCAGAATATCTTTCAAATAATTCTTTTAGTTTGTATATAATGCTCTGTTTCTTTTCAGCACGACTCATTCCACTACTTCTATCCAATCTTGACATAGATGGCATAAAACTATTGATGTCTGTTCCGTATGTTTTAATCTCTCCATTGCGGAATGCATTTTTCAAAAATATTTTCGTTGCTTCTAAATTTAAATTTTCAGATTTCACAATGTTTTCTACATCTTCTTCATATTTTGATATAACATACTTATCCCATTCATTAAAAATATCATCTGTTACATCAACTGTTTTAATGAACGATTCAATAAGTTGTCTTTTGCTTCGAAGTTCAGGGCTTGCGTTAATTGCTTTGTTTATTGTAATAATTACTTCTTTGTCTTTACAATTAGTATCGTGATACTTTTTGACAAGCATAAGGATATAATCAATATTGATTTCTATTTCTTTAATAAATTCCACTTCAAATACAACGTCATCACCAACATCCATTTTTTCTCCAGAATCTCTTTTAATATTCCATTCATCACGGATATCTTGATATTTTCCAAGATAATCCTGAAAGTCACGCTCTGTTATCAGCTCTTTTCCAGCAAATTCATCAAACGATATTAACAAATTACGCATACGAAGAATTGCACCAAAAAGTAATACAAATTCTTCTTGATTTTTTTCTCCAATAATATTTGGGTCCGAAACAGGGAAATTTTCCTTCAATTTTTCAACCATTTCTAAATATCCTGGTATTCGTTTACCATCTTTATCTGTGTATCCATAGTAATAATCTTTAAAACTATTTAAAATAATAACTCTTTTTGCATCATCATCTCCAAAAACCACGAGTGCATCATCAACACATTTTTGAAGATTTCTAAAACACACAATATTTCCATGACTCTTAACAGAATTAAAAATTCGATTAGTCCTTGAAAATGCCTGAATAAGTCCGTGCATTTTTAAATTTTTATCTACCCAAAGCGTATTTAATGTAGTAGCATCAAATCCTGTCAAAAACATATTAACCACAATAAGAAGATCCAATTCTTTATTCTTCATACGAAGAGATACATCTTTATAATAGTTTTGAAATTTTTCACTTGAGGTATCATAATTCGTATGGAACATTTTGTTATAATCTTCTATGGCTTCCTCGAGAAAATCACGAGAAGATTTATCAAGAGATGAAGCATTCTCTGGGTTTTCATCTCCCAAATCTCCATCATACTCTTCTTCATTAGCTCCAAAACTAAATATAGTCGCAATACGCAATTTATTTTTAGGGTCTTCTCCCATTTGCCTTTTGAATTCATCATAATAAAGTTTTGCCATGTTAACAGAGGCAACTGCAAAAATAGAATTAAATCCAATGATGTGTTGTTTTTCTTTGATTCCTTCTACAACTCCATGATCTTTAGAAACTATTTCAGAAATATTTGTAAATAAATCATGGAAATAACTATATTTACTGTGTCCTCGATAAGTTTTTAAATCAAATTTATTCAATATATATTTCGTCACACCTTTTATTCTTTCAGGATGCATCATCAACTTTTCACGGTCGATATCATTAACCATTTCATCATCAATTTCATCTTCATGCTGCATATTCATTGTTCTAACATAATCAACTTTAAATCCAAGAACGTTTTTATCATTTATAGCGTTTACAATGGTATACGCATGAAGCTTATCTCCAAAAATATATTCTGTTGTGCATGCTTCTGATTTTTTAAGTGCATTAACTGAAAATACTGGCGTTCCTGTGAATCCGAACAAATAATATTTTGAAAATTTCTTTGTTATTGAAGTGTGCATCTCACCAAACTGACTTCTATGACATTCATCAAAAATAATTACAACGTGCTTTTTATAGACTTTATGGTCAGGATTTTTCTTAACGAATGTAGACAGTTTTTGAATGGTTGTGATTATGATTTTAGAATTTTCATCTTCAAGTTGTCTTGCAAGTATTTTTGTCGTTACATTGCTATTTGCTGAACCTTTTTCAAATCTGTCATATTCTTTCATGGTTTGATAGTCAAGATCTTTACGGTCAACAACAAACAAAACTTTATCAATAAAATTTAGATTAGAGGCTTCTCTCGCAGTTTTGAATGAAGTTAGTGTTTTCCCTGATCCTGTTGTATGCCATATATATCCACCTCCTGCAGTACTTCCGTAAGTTTTACAACTATTAGACATTTTAATTTTATTAATGATAGCTTCTGTTGCGGTTATTTGATACGGACGCATAACGAGGAGAATATTTTCAGAAGTAAATACGCAATATTTCGTGAGGATATTTAATATGGTATGTTTTGCGAAAAATGTTTCTGTGAAATGAATTAAATCTGCAATAGTTTTATTTTTTGCATCTGCCCAAAAAGAAGTGAACTCAAAACTATTACTCGTTTTATTTTTGTTTCTATATGCAGATTGTTTAGAATTTTTGACGGAGTTGAAACGTGTAGTATTTGAATAATATTTAGTATGTGTGCCGTTCGATATAACAAATATTTGAATATATTCATACAAGCCACATCCTGCCCAAAAACTATCGGACTGATAACGATTAATTTGATTGAATGCTTCTTTTATGGCAACCCCTCTACGTTTTAATTCCACATGAACGAGAGGGAAACCGTTAACAAGAATGGTCACATCGTATCTATTGTTATATTTTGCTCCATCTTTTTTCCCAATCACATATTGATTGATAACTTGAACAGAATTATTATGTATATTCTTTTTATCAATTAGGGTTATATTTTTAGAAGAACCATCGTCACATTTTAACACTTGTATGTTGTCCTCTTGAATTTTTTGGGTTTTTTCTACAATATGTTCGTTAGGATTTGCTATAACAGACTTAAAGAAACTATTCCATTCAGAATTACTAAACTTATATTTATTAAGCTCTTCCAATTTTTCTCTTAAGTTATTTTTCAAATCGTTTTCCGTTTTAATCGATAGATATTCATATCCTTGTTCACAAAGCATGTTAATGAATTCTTTTTCAAGTTCAGCCTCGCTTTGATAGTGTTCGGAACGATTTTTCTTAGGAATATATTCATACACAACAGTATTTTCATTTGTTTCAGCTACAACGTTATAAAAAGACATATACATCACCCTTTCTGTTTATTTTTCTTTAAAAGTCAAAAGCTTGTCCCTATAATATTCGTATTGTTTCTTCCTCGCTTCAATCTCTGCAGGGAGTCCTTCAGTTAAATCGTTACAAAGCTTATCAAATTTATCAAGTATTGAAACTATTCTTTCTTGTTCTTCTAAGGAGGGAAGAGGAATTTCTATATCTAATAAATTACTCGGAGTTACTCTAATAACTTTTGTTCCATGTGCTAACCTACGTTTTTGCGTAAAAAACATTTCTGTATAAAAATAATAAGCTAGATAAGATGGGTTTTGATTATGTTTAATAATTACAGCATCTCCACTAATTGCAGCATCTTCATCTCCCAACCAAACTAAACACTTACATAAATCTTTAAGATTTTCGCTCGTTACTGCCATTATGATATCATTCTTCTGAGCTTTCTTTGATTTTTCAAAAATTTCTCCCTCAACAAAACTAATTGTATTTTTAACTTTCATTCCATATTTTGTATATATCTGCCCATAATGAATACATGGAAATCCTTCATCTCTAAAATCTTTTTTCTGAAAATTTCCACCTCTAATTATCGTTGCAACATCCTTGAGTTTTACCCTCGGCACATCATCACCAAACGTAAATAGCTTATCTCTATAATACTCATACTGTTTCTTTCTTGCTGTAAGCTCTGCTGTAAGCTCTGCTGTAAGCTCTGCTGTAAGCTCTGTAAACGAATCTAAAATATGTACAATCTCTTCTTGAATTTCTAGAGGTGGTATTGGGATTTTTATGCTTCCCATAACATTACTCATCAATTTAGGATTACCCATTCCTTTATTCACATATTTTTTTGCATATAATTTTAAAATATAATAAATATATCTAACTAAGTTTTTACTTTTTTCCTTAACTTCTAACATCCCACATATATTAGTTATACTAAATTTACCATATCTATAAAATACTGAACCTGCATGTGCCCCATCTGTTGTCCAAGTTATATATTCACCATCAAAGTCATATGTCGATATTTCTCCAAGTTTACCATCATTTTCAGTCTGTGATGAATAAACAGGATATTCTCCCTTATTATTTCTTAAATAATTTTTAGACATCACTCGACCTCTTGATATATTACAAATAGTTTCCACTTTAAAATACTCAACTCCATCAGGACAAAGTTCTTTTATCAATTTATCAAGTTTACTCATTGTCCCTCTCAATTTCCTCGATAATTTTGTCAATTTCTTTCCTTAACATCTCTTCACGTAAAACGATCTCTTTTATCTCGGAATTAAGCTTCACAATATCAATCTTCTCTCTAGTATCTTCAGCCTCAACATAAGTTGATACAGAAAGATTAAAATCATTCTCTTTAATTTCTTCATAACTAACCAAGCGGGAAATATGATCAATATCCTCACGCTTTGTAAATATTTCAACAATTCTATTAATGTTTTCTTGGTTTAGTTTGTTATTATTCGTATCTTTAACATATTCATTACTCGCATCAATGAAAAGAGTTTTGTTATTCTTCTTATTTTTCTTCATAATCATGATACAAGTCGCAATAGAAGTCCCAAAAAATAAATTTGATGGCAATTGAATAATACAATCAATATAATTTTCGTTTACCAAATACTCACGAATCTTTTTCTCCGATCCCCCACGATACATAATGCCAGGAAAACATACAATCGCACCAGTACCACTCGGTGAAAGCCAAGAAATTATATGCATAACAAAAGCAAGGTCCGCTTTACTCTTCGGTGCAAGCACTCCTGCAGGAGAAAACCTCAAATCACTAATAAGCGTAACATTGTCAGACCCTTCCCACTTAATCGAATATGGAGGATTCGAAACAATCAAATCAAATGGCTGATTATCCCAGTGTTTCGGAGAAACCAAAGTATCATCACATTCAATATTAAATTTGTCAAACCCCACATCATGCAAAAACATATTAATACGACAAAGATTATAAGTCGTTATATTGATCTCTTGTCCAAAAAACCCATCACAAACAGCATCTCTACCCAAAACCTTAAGCGACTTCAAAAGAAGCGAACCACTCCCACATGCTGGATCATAGACTTTGTTTACTTCCTTCTTCCCAACCGTTCCAAGACGAGTTAAAAGTTCAGATACAGCAGCAGGCGTAAAGAACTCACCACCAGATTTGCCAGCATTCGATGCATACATTCCCATCAAATACTCGTAAGCATCACCAAAAGCATCTATATTTTGATCCTTAATAGATGCTAAATTCATATTAGCTATACCATTGATCAACTTTACAAGTTTCTCATTTCTCTTGTAAACATTTGAGCCTAGCTTATTGCTATTAACGTCAAAATCTGTAAACAATCCTGCAAAATTACCTTCAGATTCACTTCCCTGAGATGATTGCTCGATATTACGAAATACCGAATCAAGTTTTTCGTTCAAGCTTGACCTAGCCCATTCGCTATCTGAATTACTTCTCTTCCGTATATTTTCAAAAAGCTCACTAGGAGGAATGTAAAAACCTTTTTCGTCAATAATTTCTTCTCTTAACTCTTCTACCTCTTCATCTGAACATTCCGCAAAATTAAAACTAGCATTTGTCTCAACCTCTCCATCGTTAATATAATTTGTCAAATTTTCCGAAATATAACGATAAAACATCATACCAAGTATGTAATTCTTAAAGTCCCAACCATCTACAGCTCCTCGAAGCTCATCAGCTATCGCCCATATTGCACGATGAATCTCATCTCTCTCTTGTTCGTTTCTAATTCCAACTTCCATTATTCCCCGTATCCTTTCCTTTATAGCCTATCTAATATTTAAATTGCATAAAAACACATTGTATAAATTCAAAAAATATATCGATAATTATACCATGAATTAACACTCAATTCTACTATACTAATTTATTTAGTTATAAAAAAATGGTTGTTATCCATAATAACCACCACTTAATTTTATTTACATCAATCAAACACAATATTTTTTGCTTTCCATTGACGAAACCGTATTCCTATTAGAAAACCATAAATCCCAAGAGTTATTATTGTAAACAAAATCCATCTAAGCCAATGCAAAAACAAATTTCCACCTTTGCCAATAAATTTCAACCTTTGTCCATTAACAATCGTATGATTAATTGTATACCTTTCCCTCATACACATAACCCACGGAAGCCCAATCCCCAAAGTCACAACAATAAGCAAAAAGGATAATATATTAATTCCTATAAACTCTGCTAATCCCCCATCAAATTCTGATTCTTCAAAATACCATGGACCCATAAAAATTCCCCTTATATTTTCATTATTAAAAATATCATTTGGTGTATTGTAAATAATTTGCCCATCCTATATTATAAAATACATTTAATGAATTTAATCTTGAAAGGACGATAAGACAAAATGAAAAACAAAAGATATTTTGTTTTAGATGGAGTACGTGGATTTGCAGTAATAAATATGATCATATATCATTTGATTTGGGATCTTGTTTACATCTTAGGATTTAACATAGAATGGTTTAGTTCAGACATTGCATACATATGGCAGCAATTTATATGTTGCACATTCATTTTTATTTCTGGATTCTGTGAGCCATTAGGAAGGAAAAAATTCAAGAGAGGCATTACGATTTTATTTTTCGGATTTTTAATAGAAATTGTTACAATGATCGTAACTCCACAAAGCCAAGTAAGATTTGGAATTTTAACATTAATCGGATCATCTACGATTTTGATGATTCCTTTAAGAAAATTTTTAGGAAAATTCCCAAAAACTTTTGGGCTAATTCTCTTCGCAATCCTTTTTCTATTAACAAAAAATATCAATAAAGGCAATATCGGATTTGGAAATTTGAATTTTATAAATTTACCAAGAAACTTATACAAAAATTCTTTAACTACATATTTAGGATTTCCTATGCCAAACTTTTATTCATCAGACTACTTTCCACTGATGCCATGGATATTTTTATATATCACTGGATATTTTTCATATGAAATAGCTAAGCATCACAATCTACTCAGATATTTAACTCCAAGTAAATTCAAATTTCTTGAATGGATCGGAAGACACTCTCTCGCCTTATACATAATCCATCAACCAATCATATATTTTTCACTCACCCTCTTGCTCTCTATGAAATAATAAAATCCAACTTCAATCCACGCACCTGCGTGAGGTGCGACGATCAAATATTGAAATTTGTCCAGGACACTCTGATTTCAATCCACGCACCTGCGTGAGGTGCGACTAAACGTATACTTAATACGCCGTCATACTCTTTATTTCAATCCACGCACCTGCGTGAGGTGCGACTTATCCGTTTCAAGTATTATCTCATCATGCACGTATTTCAATCCACGCACCTGCGTGAGGTGCGACTCAATTAAAAAAGGAAGGTTAAAAATGATATTAGAATTTCAATCCACGCACCTGCGTGAGGTGCGACATATTTATATTGAAGATTGTGTATTTTATGAAGATTTCAATCCACGCACCTGCGTGAGGTGCGACTTTGGTTGTGGTTGTATCTAAGGTAGATCCAGTATTTCAATCCACGCACCTGCGTGAGGTGCGACGTCATGGTGTTGGAATGTCCCAATATGGAGCTAACATTTCAATCCACGCACCTGCGTGAGGTGCGACTTATATTTTAAAAGTAAAAGTAAAAAAATGAAAATTTCAATCCACGCACCTGCGTGAGGTGCGACAATAAACTCTAAAACCTCTTTCCAACCCTCCACATATTTCAATCCACGCACCTGCGTGAGGTGCGACAAGTACTTTGAAGTAGTTAATAAACTATCAAAAATTTCAATCCACGCACCTGCGTGAGGTGCGACCCTCCAGACTCTCCATCTCCACCAACTGATATAATTTCAATCCACGCACCTGCGTGAGGTGCGACAAGAACAGAAAAAACTAGAGAGCCAAGCTCGTAATTTCAATCCACGCACCTGCGTGAGGTGCGACTTTTGCCAACATTTGTTTTAACAGTAAATTTCGATTTCAATCCACGCACCTGCGTGAGGTGCGACATAAGTTTTATTACAAACACAAAAGTGAAGGTTATTTCAATCCACGCACCTGCGTGAGGTGCGACCTCAAGTCTAAAACTAATACCACAAGGGCATGGATTTCAATCCACGCACCTGCGTGAGGTGCGACCAAGTGGGGTAATATCAACAAATATAAACGATGATATTTCAATCCACGCACCTGCGTGAGGTGCGACAATGTAGCTAAGCAAATAGCAGATTATAAGATGATTTCAATCCACGCACCTGCGTGAGGTGCGACCTCCCCCTACTTTCAATTCCTTAAAATTATTTTCAATTTCAATCCACGCACCTGCGTGAGGTGCGACGAGTATCCCATGCTAGATGCAACACTACTTATTATTTCAATCCACGCACCTGCGTGAGGTGCGACCTATTCAGGCAATTTTCTTCCGGATATCGTATATGATTTCAATCCACGCACCTGCGTGAGGTGCGACAGTTAGCACTAAAGATGTTTATAATTACATTAGAATTTCAATCCACGCACCTGCGTGAGGTGCGACAGTAATAGGTATTACGGCAGGTGTTATAATTGGGGATTTCAATCCACGCACCTGCGTGAGGTGCGACCGTTAAATTTTAAAATAAGTATCAATCATAAATAAAAACACTATTTATGCGAACAATATAATTTTACACAATTTTTTATAAATTTCAACATATAATAATTTTATTTAATTCAGTATTAATAAGATCTTGCGAACCATTCTAGAAATTTTATGTAAGCTTATACTTCGCAATTAAATTATAATAACATCCTCAACATCAATAGAATTTTTACTTCCTACATGAATCACCTTATTTCTTCCAGATTTACCTAAATTATAGTATCTAACACTATCTTGTTCCTTATCCATTACCTTACCTATCTCTGACTTCAACATTTCAAATTGCATATTATCAACTACACACTCAAAAACAGAGTTTTGAACTCTAATTCCATAATTTTCACAAATTTTAGATACTTTTCTAAGTCTTTTTTCCCCATCTTCAAAATTTATTTTCACATCATATGTAACCAAAATAAGCACTGTATCACCTCATCACTTCATTAAATATGGTGGATATTCTTCCAAATCTCCTCTTAAATATCTGGCAAGTAATAAAGACTGAACATAAGGTATAAGTCCAATTTCTATTTTTTCACCTAAAAATGGGTGTTTTATAATATCTTTTTTCCTTTTTTGCCAAGCTGTAAGTACGCTCTTACGAGCGTCTTCTAACATCAAAACACTTCCATTTTCTTTTACAATAAAATCATTATGTTTGATAACCTTTGTGTTTATTAATTTTAATACAAACCTATCACATAAATAAGGTCTTAATTCCTCCATCATATCCAGAGCTAAACCATTTCTGCCTGGCCTATCTCTATGAAGAAATCCTGCTTGAGGATCAAGACCAACACTTTCAAGAGATGATGCCATGTCATGTGAAAGAAGAACATACACAAAAGAAAGTAATGCATTAACTCTATCAAGAGGTGGTCTTCTATTTCGTGAATCAAACCTAAAACTCTCATCATTAATCAATATTAATTCATTAAAAACTTCAAAATAAAATTTACTTCCAATTCCTTCAAGCCCTCTTAAATTATCCAAATCTTCACATTTCGAAACACTCTTTATAGTATCAGATAAATACTCAATCGATTTTTTTACATTTTTATTAAATTTATCTGCATAATCTCTCTTGAAACGATTTAAGACATTTCTATAATTAATAAGTTTCCCAATGATAAAGTTTTTAGCAATCAAACAAGACTTATATTCATCATCTGAAATTCTATACTGTTTCTTCCTAAGTAAAATATTCCCTGAAACTTTTCCTTGCACTCTACAGAGAAATTTACCATATGGAGTACAAAAACTCATTCCAATATTTTTTTCTGCACACATTGCCATAAGTTTTGTACTAGCTCCCTGATATCCAATAAGAATCAATATAATTTTTAACTTTAGTATAACTACGATTTAATTTAGGTAAACAAATATCATAAAGAGAACAACTCACGCAATGTTTTTTATAACAAGCTTTTGGGGTTACTCCATTATCAAAATAATATTTCATCTTCTTAGCTAATTCTTTAACATTTTTTCTAAGCTCCTCTGTAAATTCAACCTCAACTCTTCTTCTTAGCTTGCCATAATAGAAATACCCTTTTTTAATTTTTGTATCAAACATTTCTTCAAGACAAATAGCTTGAACACAGAGCTGTGAAATATCACTTTCATCATCTTTAATATCTCCAACTTTATACTCAATTGGTATTACATCATAACTTCCTTCTCTTCCTTTAATTTTAACTCCTAAATTATCATTCCTAACATAAAATTCAATACAATCACTAACACCAACTAAAGATAACTCATGTGAAATTAAAGGAATGGAGCGTGAAATTATACGCTCTCCCCTTTTCTCAAAAACATATGGATCATCAACTTTTTCATGGAATTTATGTCCTTTAAAAGTTTTGACATTATCCTTCCAAATCTGTTCTATATGTATAAGAGCCCATTGACGTGGACAAAAAACAAAATGTTGAATACCTGAAATCATCAAATAATCCATATTAAATTCCATCTATAAGCTCTGTAAGATTCACACCCTTAGGCACCTCATCAATAACAATCTCATAATCATTAAAATTCCTAGAAGGTCTTGATTTATCCTTCTTTTCAATTTTTATTAAATCAAACAATTTATGCGACGGAGCATTTCCAAGTGCTGTTTCATGTTCAAAAACATAAAGTTTCCTTGTTGCCATCTTACCATGTGATGCAGAACGATCGTATTCGAACATATTTATAATAGCTTCCCACAAAATATTTAAATCTTCCTCACTAAATCCTGTAACCCTTTCTGCTAAATGTGCTGAAACATATCCTTCCATTCTATATAAACCATATGGAACTATTTGTTTCCTTCCCATAGTTTGTCCTTTTTCCAAATCATTTAAATTTGTAACTGCACATCTAGTTATTGTTAAATCCTGAGAAAAAATAGGATCTATACTTCTTCCGAAATTCAATTGAACAGGTCCTCTAACCTGACCGCAGTTTACCTCGTTGCTCATGACCGCTCCAAAGCTACGTATGTCATAAAAATTCTTGCACATATAACCCGTAAGTTCTTTTGCAAGTTTTTCGTCTTTTGGTAATTTCTTCTTCTCGGATTTTAATTCAAAAGCATCGTATGCTTTTCTATGCTGTTCATTTAAAACAACACCATTTTTTACATATATATCAAACCCTTGTCTTTCACCTTCAACTACTTCTATGTAATTTCTAATTTTTCTTTTTATACAAACATCTGTTACAATACCATGTCCTGTTTCTGGATCAATCCTTGGCATATTTCCTGAATCTGGATCTCCATTAGGATTCCCATTCTCAACATCAAACAATATTACAAATTCATATCTTTTACTTAATGACATAATTAGTTTTCCTCCTTATCTTTTTTTGGCGTATATATATCTTCTCTTTGATGATAATATCCCAATATAAACATTCCTTGCTCATCACTTGAAAATACTGCTGGAAACTCATTAATATTTAACAATATCTCGCCTATTATTTTGTCATAATAATTAAACATCCTATTATTTTCTTTATTAATTTTGGCTATATGATATTGTGCTAAGTTTAATAAATTTGGGAAAATAGATTTAGGTGTTGAAGATGCTGAAGACAAATATTTTTCTCTAATGTTAGTTGAACCATTATTGGAATCCATTTGTATTTTTTCAAGTATCGCAAAAATTCTGCCCAAATTATACGCAACATTTTTAGATTCTTTATTTAATGACACAGTTATTTCCTCCTCTTTATCTTTAAAATTATTTAATCTATAATACCTTTTTAAATATCCTTTTATAAACGAAACCCTTGTATGATTAACTGCATAATCTTCGCCAGCTTCTGCTTTAATCCTTTCAAGAATTTTATTATAAATAGATATTGGATAAACAACCCCTGTTAAAATACTTTTAAAAAGAGTATTTATTAATGCTTTTGGAGTGTTTTGACTTTTACCATAAGGAGTTATTGTTTTTAATATTAGTGACATCTTCACGCCAACTTCTTCATGAATAAGATCTTTTTTATTAATCTTTCTAATTCTCTTAAGTTTTGTATCTTCAAAATGTTTGTTTGTTAATTTCACAAAATCTATTAAAGAATTTTTAAACCAAAATCTGATGAATATCCTAGACTTAGTACCATAAAGACCTAGAATATACATATTTACCGAATCATCTAATTTTAATTTGTCAATGTTAACCGTCTTACCTTGTTTAATAAGTTTTATAACACTTTCAATTTTATCAACTCCCTCCTGGTTGTACTTGATTCCACCATTACCTTCTTCGTCATTATCATCTTCATCATCTCTTAAAAAAGCATGTATAATCTTTTCTTCTTTACATCCGATCTTATTACTCCAAAATACAATGCTATTTCCTGATAAATATATTTTGTTTTCATTACCAGATAAAATCTTGTTTAAAACAGTTGTATATTTAAATTCATTTCCATTAGAAACACTCGCATTGTAACTTTGTTTTTTCCCATAAGATTCAAAAGCACTTTCATTAAAACTTACAATCATTGCCCCAGAAGCACTTGAACCCAAAACCCCCTTTATTGGAGTATGAGTTCTAGCAATTGGAACATTTGTAAATCCACTTATAAGACAATCTCCTTTTAAATCTTTTACATCCTTAAATTTAATTTGCCTGTATAATGCAAATGCTTTTTTAATTTCTTGTTGCTCATGGATGCATTTGGTATCATTTTTAAAACATAAGACAATAAACCCACTCTTCAATGCTTCTGTATCTTTTTCCTTAACAATCTCTATGTTTTGATCTCGATTATCAAAAAACTTTTCAAGAATCAATTGATACTTGGATTGAGATCCTTCCAATATCTCCATATGTAATTTTTTTGATGCACCAACATATTCATCAAATCTATTTAATTCTAAAGACTTACTATCTAGTTCACAACCAAATAAGTATTTGGCATTATCATACAGAAAATAAGGTACAATAGATTTTCCCGTTCTTCCCGAAAACTTGTATGGAACAGTCATCAAAACAGGCTTCCTCTTTGAACCTGAACCTTCTCTTAAATCAATAACACTGCTTACAATTCCATCTTGATCAATAGTAACTTTAAAAGACACATTTTCATTGTTCGAATTATTATCAGCAATTTGAAACTTATCTGAATTCGCCATCAAATCATAACAATCTACCAACTCTTTTAGAATCATTTATTAACCTCCTTGTGAAGATTTTGAGGGATAAATATTTTACCTTTAATCATTTCAGCCCTAAAAAATTTAGGGTTATATTCTTTGACCCCCTTATATGAATCTCCTTTCTTCACAAAATCTATATCATAAAGCATCCATCCTAAATCTTTTGTTTCATTAATGTTAGCTGGAACTTCTCCATCTTCTAAAAGCTCAAAATTACATGAAAATTCCCTGCATCCAAAATATGGTTGAGTAAAGCATTCACCTTTCCTAGCTCGTCTTAAAAAGATATTATAATGTTTCTTTTCATCATCACTTTCTCCAGCGTGCTTAGTCATTTCAAAATGGGCTTTTATAACATATTCAACATCCTTAAGTATCATTGAATTTCTTTGTGCTCTTTCTTCATTAGCGTCAATATAAATTTGTTTTTCCATATTCTTCATCGAATTTTTTATCGATTGTTCGCTTATAACACTTTTTACTTCATTCCTAAGAATAGTTTGAAATTTAATTGGCTTAATTACATTTATTTCATCTATAACCCATCTAATAGCTGGTTTCCAATGAATCGCCTCAAATATAGCTCGAGCTGAAGAAGGAGTTATAACATCATAGCTAACTCTTTCTACCTTCATTTCAGGTCTTGTGAAACAAGCATAATCTCCCCAAACTCTCAAAGTAAATCCCATAAATTCCCTCCATAAAAATTAAATAATATAATCATAATTTTCTATATTATCTTTATCAAAACCTATCTTGCTATCATACATGCTTAAATTTTTTAAGACAAAGATATCATCGGAAAATTGTTCAGCACATCCACCTTCTATTAATTCTTTTAAAACGTTATCTGCTATATTGATAGAAAATCCATTTAATTTTCTTAAAACACTCTTAATTCCTTTTTCAGAATACTTAAGAACATTTAAAAGTTTTTCTCCTTCTCCAATCGGTACAATAATTTGAGTTCCTACATTATCAATAAACTTAAATTCATCATTAATTTTTTCAAAATCATACTTTAATTCAAATTTTTTGCGTTTATTTATTATTTTCAAAATATTGTGTTTATCCTGTCTGTGATCTGTATCAATAAATAATTCTGAAAAATATTTATCTATCGCATCTATTGATAGAAAATCTTTAAAGTCTTCTATTATTCCTTCTCCAATTTGCGATGTTAACTTTAAATATCCCATTCCTAAATGCAAACTATCTTCTGGTTTAAATACATACACAGTTGATTCTTTTCGTTTTCCCTCTCTGTTGCATCTTCCTGCAGCTTGTACAATTGAATCAATTCCGCTAACTGAACGAAATACAACAGGAAAATCAACATCAACTCCAGCCTCGATTAACTGAGTCGAAATAACTCTACACTCTTCCCCATTTTTTAATCTTTCTTTGATGATCCTAATAATTTCTTTTCTGTGATTAGGATACATGTTAGTTGAAAGATGAAAGTTCCCTTCACTTTCACTTAAACTTTCAAAAATTTCCTTTGCATGTTTTTTTGTATTAACGATCGTCAAGACTTGTTTGTGTGAATTCATTTTGTTACATATCTCTTCCACACTTTGCTTTCCAATAAATTTCCCTTCAACCCTTTTCAAATCTTCAAAAAGTTTATATGTATCATCTATTATTTCGACTACGTCAAAATTTTCTATCAATCCGTTCTTCTTAAATCCTGGCTGAGTCGCTGTACAAAATAATACTGTACATGAATAATTTTTCACCAGTTCCTCTAAGGCTCTTATACAAGGTTTTAAATATTCATTTGGTATAACCTGAGCTTCATCCAAAATTATTATACTATTATAAATATTATGAAGCTTCCTTACAGAAGAAGGTTTGTTAGAATACATACTTTCAAACAATTGAACATTAGTAGTTACAATCAAAGGCATATCCCAATTCTCAGTTGCAAGCTTATACTTGAGTTGCTTCTCTGAATATTCATTTTCACCAATCTCATTTGAAAAATTGAAATTACAATGATGCTCCAAAACATTTTCTTCTCCAAAAATGTCAGAATACACCTTCGCATTCTGCTCTATTATACTTGTGAATGGTAGAGAATAAATTATTCTATCATGACCATTTTGTTTTGCATGATTCAAGGCAAACGCCAAAGAAGATAACGTTTTTCCTCCACCTGTTGGAACACATAATGAATAAAACCCTTTACTACCATTTGATTTATTAACACAATCATTAAAAATTATATTACGTATTGAATTTATCGGATTATTTGTTCCATCTAATTTCTTTAATTCCATAAAATCATTAAATTTCTCTGTCATTTCATCCAAACTCATTAATTTTTTAGAATTAATGATTGAATTTTCACCTTCAGAAAATCTTTGAGCATCAAGCCTATCTCCATCAACAAGAGAAGAAAATAAAAATCTTATAAGCATCTGTATCGAAAAATTATCTTTAAAAAATCTATAGACTTCTTTGCTCATATTAATTTGCTTAATCTCATCAATGCTTATTTCATCTTTCCAATCAGAAAAATCACATAATTCCTCTTTTTTATTAAGTCTTGAACTTATAGTTCCCGCATCATCAATGTCTGTCCCATAATTCAAAAGTCCAGAGTGATGACCTATAATTATGTACTTAAAAATTTTATATATTACGCTTTCATGCTTATCTTTTAATTCACTTTCCAAATCATCGCAAATTATTGCACCTGCTGTTGAATGATCAACCTTTATATTTTTACCACGTATTCTTTCTTGAAATTCATCCGAATATTTTCCTAAATCATGTAATAAAGCCAAAACCTTCCCTGAATTTTCCAAAAAAAATTTACTTATAAATTCCTCTGAGAATTCAGAAACCCCATGTATATGATCTATTAATTTTTGATACTTGATTTGTCCATCTGATTTTTCTATTCTTCTTGCTAGCTTTTCATTAAAATTCATCTCAACCTCTAAAATTTTAAAATCTTTATATCAAAAATTATACATTTTTCGCTAAATATTTACAATAATAAACGAAGGACAGGTCTGGTTAACAACCAAACTTGTCCTTCATAAACCTTACTCTACAAATTTTTTATTTAAATATAAGTTTTCAAAGTCTTTCATTAAATCATTTTCCCATGTATTTCCCTCGTAATCTGTATAGGAAATAACTATTGATTTTAAATTTACAATTTCATCATTTTCTACTGCTGCACCTATATTCTGACCATAGCTGTATCCATCTTCCAAATTAATATCATTGTAGTTTACTTTTGTAAGATAGCTTGGAATATAAAACATATCGTCACTCTTTATTTTAATAGGTAAATTTTTATCATCCCAAGCAACAAAACCAATTACTACATCTTTTATTCTAACACCACTGTTATTTTGAATAACTGATGTTAAATAATTCTGTGGTACGCCTTTTGAATTTAAAATACTTGATACATAGTGTTCCGTCCTTAAAATTTTTATCGGTTGATTAGTCATCGCTTCATGTAATTCATCTTTTGTCATTGATGCATCAGAAACCTCATCTTCTTGATTCAACTTCTGCGATTTAAATACATTATTCTTTTTATCACCGTAGCTACAAGAAACGCTTACACCACAAATAAAAATAATAAAGCAAAAAATAAATATAACTTTTTTAAACATACTAATCTCCTTAAAATTTAGAGTTCTCATTTACATCAAAATATTTTTTGTCTATACACCTACGCCTATTTACCTGATATAATAGCATAAAACTATTAAATTTAAAAATAGAATTGGGAGTTATCGATGAAATTTTTATATTCAATAATTTTAGTATTGTTCTTATTCATATCTTTTATTTTTGCAGATTGGGTATTAAAACCCTCTACACCTAACACAAATGAAATAACTCAAAATTTTAATGTAAACGAAATCCCTGAATATAATGGGAAACCATACATAGAAATCAATAATAATGTACCCTTCTTTTCACAATCAGATTTAACAACAAAATCATTTGAAAAATATAGTGATTTGGATTATTTAGGACGAGTTGGTGTTGCATTTGCAAATATTGGACAAGATATTATGCCGACAGAAAAACGTAAAAATATATCACATATTAAACCTACTGGATGGAAAAGCGTAAAGTATGATATAGTTGAAGGTAAATCTCTATACAATAGATGTCATCTTATAGGATTTCAACTTTCTGCTGAAAATGCAAATGAAAAAAATTTAATGACAGGCACAAGATATTTTAATGTTGATGGAATGCTTCCTTTTGAA
The DNA here is from genome assembly GCF_000283555.1 of Candidatus Arthromitus sp. SFB-rat-Yit. Lineage (NCBI taxonomy): Bacteria > Bacillati > Bacillota > Clostridia > Eubacteriales > Clostridiaceae > Candidatus Neoarthromitus > Candidatus Arthromitus sp. SFB-rat-Yit. Next base: position 661,609 of record NC_016012.1, on the reverse strand, counting down.
GATATGGTTAGTGATTATGTGAAAAAAACTGATAACCATGTGCTTTATAGAGTTACTCCAATTTTCGAAGAAAATAATCTTATTGCAAATGGGGTTCAAATTGAAGCAAAGTCTGTTGAAGATAATGGAAAAGGTGTTATGTTTAATGTTTTTGTGTATAATGTTCAACCAGAAATAACAATCGATTACAAAACAGGAGATAGCTTTTTAACAGAAAAGGATACAAAAAAACTTGTATCCTTTTCTGTTATTTTTTTAAAAATATGTCAACAATCTTAATAATAGGAGGCGTTTTTTAAATGACAACAAAAGAAATTGGAAACCTTGGAGAAAATTTAGCTGTAAAAGTACTACTCAGCAAAAATTTTAAAGTCATAAATAGAAATTTCAAATCAAAAAGAGGAGAGATTGATATCATATGTTTAAAAAATAATGTTATATCATTTGTTGAAGTAAAAAGTATGTGTATGTTCAAAAATAATTTTATATCGGAACCCCGAGAGCAAATTAACAACAAAAAAATATTTAGAATTAAATGCACTGCAAATTATTTTTTAACCATAAACAATCTTCACAACAACATATACAAATTTGATTTAATGGAAATAAAATTTTGGGGTAACAAAAGATATAGTTATAATTACATTGAAAATATTTTTTAAATATCAATTTATTATTCTAAATCTTATCTATAAAATACATACTATTCTTCAATATTAAACCATGGTACTGAATTTTTAAGTACACCCCATAATTTTTGTGGTAATACAAGTTCATTTACCTTCGATGCATTAATTGACATTCTAATCTCATTTTCTTTATCATTTTCAACCTTTTCCACCCAATCTGGATTCATAACTAAAGCATGTCCTATTGCTGCCAAAGATGCACCTTTATTCAATGCTTCCATAGCATTATCTGGTGTAAACATAGACCCAGCCACCATTATTGGCACTCTTCCATTTACACATTTATTAATTAATTCAAGATATGTTTTTTCATTCTCATTATCGATTGGTCTAGAATCAAGAGCACTAGGTAATGAAACATGTATATAATCAACATTTACCCCAATAAGACGATTGATTAATTCATAAGTATCTCCTATTCTTAATCCTCCTTCTTCAGACTCTTCAGGAGAAATTCTATAACCCAAAATAAAAGGATTCTTGGCATACTTTTTAATTACATCCTTTATTTTGTCTACAACTGCTAACGGAAAACTTAACCTTTTTTCTAAAGAACCACCCCACTCATCATTACGTATATTAAATAATGGGGAAAGAAAATTTTGAACCAAAAAACCATGTGCCCCATGAATCTCAATACCATCAAAACCAGCTTCAATTGCACGTCTAGTAGTTTCTCCAAATGAATCAATTATATCTAAAATTTCCTCATGTGAAAGTTCTCTAGGTAATATTGCTGGTGAAAATGGTCCTGCTTCAGTTTTCACAGAACTAGCACTAACTACATCACCATTTGGAACTAAATTAGGCAGAGCCTTATTACCAGCATGAAAAATTTGAAGTACTGCCGCAGCACCACCACTTTTTGCAGCACTTGCTAACTTACGCAAACTTGGAATAAATTTATCATCATAACCCGCAAACTCATTTAAAAATCCTATTCCATTAGATTTCACATAAGTGCAACCAGTTATAACAAGACCTACTCCATTAACTCTAGCTCTATAATAATCTACTTCTTCATCCGAAACTGTACAATCATCGTTACTAGACCAAGTTGTCATCGGTGCCATAACAATTCTATTTTTAAGCGTAATGCCATTTTTAAAGGTAAATGACTTAAATAAATTATTATATTTTGTATTCATTTTTCAATCCACCTTCATAACATTTGTTATTTCTTTATTAATTTACATGTAAGAATTATATTCTTATTCCAAAACAATTTCAATATCAAACATAACTCCTCAAAAATGTCTTCCTATGATATTTACATATCCCAAATTTTTTAATAGCATCAATATGCTTTTTAGTGCCATAACCAACGTTATTTAAAAAATCATACTGAGGAAATTCTTCATGATACTTAAACATTATTTCATCTCTATAAACTTTTGCAATAATTGACGCACACATTATACTCGCACTCTTAGTATCTCCCTTTATCACATGAACATTTTTAATATTCAAATTTTTCACTGGATACCCATCAGACAAAACTAAATCAATTTTTACTCCAAGACCTAATATTGAATCTCTAAAACCTTTTTGATTCGCTTCACCAATTCCAATCTTATCTATTTCATAATTCGATATCTCTATTATTTTGAAGTGTTTTGCTTTTTCCATTATCCTATCACTAATATTTTTCCTAAACTCTCTGCTCTTTATTTTCTTAGAATCATTAATATCATTTATAATTTTCGATTCATCACACAAATCAAGAACAACTGACGCACAAACAATAGGACCAGCAAGTGGTCCACGCCCTACTTCATCACATCCAGCTATAACATAATCATTACTAAGCACAAATTCCCTATCAAAATCATAAAATTTTTCATTGATCATTTGATTATTCTTGATGATCTCATATCTGTTTTCAATTTGTTTTGCAAATTTCTTCACAGATAACCTCGAATCCATCAAAAGTGAATCTATGATTTCAGCAATATTTTCATTTGTTATTTCAATTTCATTCAAAAAACTTTTTATTTGATTAACTGTCAAACTTCCAAAATCCATATCCCTATACCTCTTTTAACAAATCTTTAGGATCTTCAAGAGATATATTACCAATCTTTCCAGATCTAAAATCTCCAATTATTATATGTGAAAGCCTATCATAATCAATCAAAAATCCTTTTGATAAACAACCAAGCTTTTTACCTAAAATATCTAAACTCTTAGACACATCATCCGACATATCAACCTTATATGTATTTTCCAAATTCATTTTGTAATTTTCCAAAAGATATTGAAGCATATTATAACAAACCTCTTGAATATCTAAAATCTCATCCCTTATCGACCCAATGTAAACAAGATTAAATCCAACATTCGGACTTTCAAATTTAGGCCATAAAATCCCAGGGGTATCTAACAAATCTATATCCCATTTTGTTTTAATCCATTGATTAGATTTTGTAACACCAGGACGATTCCCAACCTTCGCTACCTTATTATTAGAAATCTTATTTATAAGCGACGACTTTCCAACATTTGGAATACCCAAAATCATTCCCCTTAACGTGTAATTCTTAACACCTTTACTCCTATACCTATCAAGCTTAGATTTCATAAGATAATTAATTTGATCTTTAATAAGCTTAATATTTTTATTTCTTATAATGTCTACATCTATACACGGGATTCCCTGTTTCCTATAATGCTCAATCCATCTACTAGTTGTAGCTTTATCAGCTAAATCAACTTTGCTTAAAACAATTATTTTCGGTTTTCCATTAGTCAAACTTTCAATATCAGGATTTGTAGTAGAAATTACTGCCCTCGCATCCCTTATTTCTATAACAAGATCCACTAAATTTATCATACTCTTTAGCTCTTTTTTGGTCTTAAACATATGACCTGGATACCAATTTATATTCATTTCTTCCATACTCCCTAAAAAACAAAATAGTAAATTTCGCAAAGGAAATTTACTATTTAAAATAAGATTCAATTCTATTTATTCTTATTTACAATTCTTTCTTTAACTTTAGTAGCCTTTCCTACTCTATCTCTTAAATAATAAAGTTTAGCTCTTCTAACTTTACCATATCTTACAACTTCAATCTTTAAAACTTTTGGTGAATGTAAAGGGAATGTTTTCTCACTTCCAACCCCATAAGCAATTCTCCTAACTGTAAAAGTTTCTCTAACGCCACCATTTTGTCTTTTTATAACAGTTCCTTCATAAATCTGAATTCTTTCTTTGTTCCCCTCTTTTATAAGAAGACTAACTTTAACAGTATCACCAACGTTAAAAGAAGGAACATCTTTTTTCATTTGTTGTGACTCTATGTATTTAATTAAATCATGCATTATATAAAATCCTCCTAAATTTATCTATCTTTTAATAAATAACCCTTATATTTTTGCGTTATCTTTAAAGATTCCTCTCTTCTCCATTTGTCAATCTCTTTATGATTTCCAGATAACAAAACATTCGGAACACTCATACCCATGAATTCTCTTGGTCTCGTATACTGAGGAAAATCCATCAAATTATTATTAAATGACTCATTATCCAAACTTTCTTGATTTATAACTCCAGATAAAAGCCTAACAATACTATCAATAATTGGAATAGCTGCCATTTCCCCACCAGTCAATATAAAATCACCTAAAGAAATCTCCTCATCAATAAATTTATAAGATCTCTCATCAATTCCCTCATAATGACCACACAAAAATATCAGATGATTATTATCAGACAACTCACGTGCCTTATTTTGATTAAAAGTACTTCCTCTTGGACCTAAATATATAACCTTCCCATCTAAATTACGCTTAACATAATTTATAGAATTATATATTGGCTCAACGCTCATAAGCATACCCGCACCACCACCAAAAGGATAATCATCAACCCTATTGTGTTTATTATTAGAAAAATCCCTTATATTTATGACTTCAATATCGACGTAATTATTCGCTCTCGCTTTACCCACAATGCTATGACTAAAAACCTCAAACATCTGCGGAAATAAACTCAAAATAGTTATCTTCATAAACTCCAACTTTTAACTTCTTTAATAACAATTTTCTTTTCATCGACATTTATATCCATCACAATAGATTTAAGCACCGGTATAAGCAGTTCATCATTCAAACTTGTCTTCTTTATCCAATAGACATCATTATTTTTAGTTTTTATAACTTCAGATACTTTACCCAAAAATACACCATTTTCATCATACACAGTACATTCTTTTATATCTGCAATAAAATAATCACCATCTTTTATAGGAATATTTTCACGCTTTATTCTCACAAATTTATTCCTTAACAATTCTGCCTCATTACAAGTTGAACAACCTTCGATACCCATGACCACTCTATTATTTTTAAATTTAATAGATGATACATTAACTAATACCAAATCTTCCTCTGATGTATCGCTGTTACTTAAAAAAATGCTCTGTAAATTTTTAAATATTTTCAAATCCTCATCAAAGGGTATAACATTCACTTCACCACGGATACCATGTGGCTTAGATATTTTACCAATAGAAAATACATTTATCATAATTTAAAACACCATCTAAACTAATTTATACCTGCTTTAACTAATAATCTATTAACTGCATCAGTAGGTTGAGCTCCATTAGAAATCCACTTTTTAATTTCTTCTTCTTTAAGTGTAAATTCAACTGGATTTTTCATAGGATTATATGTTCCAACTTCAGCTATAAATTTACCATCCCTTGGGCTTCTTGAATCTGCAACAACAATTCTATAAAAAGGTTTCTTTTTGCTTCCCATTCTTCTTAATCTAATTTTTACCATTTAAAAATTCCTCCTAATAAAGACTTAAATATTTTAACCTCAATAACCTAAAACGGTAATTTAGGAAAAAATCCTTTTTTGCCAAATTTTCCTTTTCCAGTCATACCTTTAAATTGTTTCATCATCTTACTCATATTTTCAAAATCTTTTATAAGTTTATTAACTTGAGCAGTTGTACTTCCAGAACCTTTTGCTATCCTAGATTTTCTTGATGCTGAACCTATAAGAAGCTTTGGATTTTTTCTCTCTTTAGCTGTCATTGAATTAATAATTGCTTCAATTTTAGATAATTCTTTTTCACTATCATCCAAATTTATATTTTTCAATTCCTTCATTGCATTTCCAATTCCTGGTATCATTTGAAGTATCTTTGAAAAAGAACCTAATTTCTTCATTTGATGCATAGCACTTTTGAAATCCTCAAAATTAAACTCATTGGCAAACATTCTTTCACTAAGTTTCTGAGCTTCCTCTTGATCAATCGATTCCTGAGCTTTTTCAATAAGTGACAAAACATCACCCATTCCCAAAATTCTGGACGCCATTCTATCGGGATGGAACACTTCCAAATCACTGATCTTCTCACCAACACCAATGAATTTAATATTCTTACCAATAACTTCTTTTATAGATAACGCTACTCCCCCACGAGTATCCCCATCTAATTTCGTTAAAACAAATCCCGTAACATCTAACTTTTCATTAAATGTTTCGGCTATATTCACAGACTCCTGCCCAATCATCGAATCAATTACCATCAATATTTCAGAAGGATTTGAAATTTCTTTGATTTCTCGCAATTCATCCATAAGATTATCATCAATATGTAAACGTCCTGCTGTATCAATAATTACCACATTATTCATATTTGATTCAGCCTTTTCAAGACCTTTTCTAACGATATTCAAAGGATCTTTACTATCTGGTATTGAAAATACTGGTATGTCAATTTGATTACCTAACACTTCTAATTGTTTAACTGCAGCTGGTCTATATACGTCACATGCAATCATGAGTGGACTCTTTCCCGACTTCCTGCAATAAAGAGAAAGTTTAGCTGCCATAGTAGTTTTACCAGCTCCCTGGAGTCCAACAAGCATTATAACAGTAGTACTATTGCTATTGTAGTTTAACTTACTTTGATCATTACCCATTATAGACTTAAGTTCATCATTTACAATCTTTATAACTTGTTGTGCCGGAGTCAAACTTTCAAGCACTTCTTTTCCCAAAGATTTTTCACTAACTCTACTTATAAAAGTCTTAACAACTTTATAGTTAACATCCGATTCAAGCAAAGCTAATTTCACTTCACGCATAGCAAGTTTTATATCTTGTTCTGATAATTTACCTTTGCCTCTAAGCTTTTTAAAAACACCCTGCAGTTTACTAGCTAAACTATCAAAAGCCATCTCCTACCCCCAATCTACAAATTCTGAATAAAATTATACAACTCCTGATTTTTACCAAAATCTAAAAACTCTTCCAGTTTTTCTATTAATTCTTTTTTCTTACTATTCAGCTCCATATCTCTTTCCAATATTTTTAATTTATTTTCAAAAGCGTACAATTGCTCAATACTCTTATTAATAGAATACAGTATAGACTGGCGACTCGACTCATTAATACTAGCTATTTCGACCAAAGCCAAATCATCAAAAAAATAAAGTTCAAGAATTTTTTTCTGTTTCTCTGTCAACAAATCTCCATAGATGTCTATAAGCAATATAATTTCATTCCTATTTTTTAAATCTTTTTTATCCATTACCTATTTCATTATATCAATACAAAAAAAAATGTCAAGTAAAATAACTTGACATTTTTATATTAAGGCATCAACAAACTCTTGTGCATTAAATGGTTGAATATCATCAATTCCCTCACCAGTACCTATATATTTAACTGGTATTCCGAGTTTATCTTTTATTGAAATTACCATTCCACCTTTTGCAGTTCCATCAAGTTTAGTCAAAATAATACCTGTAATATTTGCTATTTCTTTAAATTCAATAGCTTGATTCAAAGCATTTTGACCAGTAGTCGCATCTAAAACTAAATATATTTCTCTCTGAACATCACTACATTCATTTTCTATTATTCTATTCATCTTCTTCAATTCATTCATCAAATTTTTCTTATTATGAAGTCTTCCCGCACTATCACAAATTAACACATCCGAATTTCTAGCTCTAAATGATTTTATGGCATCAAAAACAACTGCTGATGGATCTGAACCTTGATTGTGTCTTATCATTTTAACATCAACCCTTTCAGCCCAAACTTGCAATTGATCAATTGCTGCCGCTCTAAAAGTATCACCCGCAGCAATTATAACATCCTTATCATTATTTTTAAAGTAATTTGCCATTTTACCTATACTAGTTGTTTTTCCAACTCCATTTATTCCTATCATTATTATTATTTTTGGAAATTTCTCTTGGTTTATATCCTCTGATTCGTTTAGCATATCGAGTATAATTTCCTTTATAATAGGTTTAATCATATTTGGATCTTTGATTTTACGCTCACGAACTATAGTTTTTAATCTTTCTATGATATTACACGAAACATCTATTCCTATATCACATACAATTAACATTTCCTCAATCTCTTCATACAAATCGTCATCTATAGTTATAGCCAACCCTAATATAGAATTTAATTTGTCTGTAAAATTCTCCTTAGTTTTTGTTAAGCTATCTTTTAATTTTGAGAAAAAATTATTTAGCATTTATCATTTTCCTCCTTCTATGTATTATAATTAGCTAAGTTAATTGATACTACCTTAGATACTCCTTTCTCCTCCATAGTAACACCATAAATAACATCACTCGCTTCCATCGTCGGTTTTCTATGGGTTATAACTATAAATTGTACATTTGAAGAATATTGCTTTAAAAATGTAGAAAACTTAATAACATTATTGTCGTCGAGTGCAGCCTCAATTTCATCTAAAACACAAAATGGTACGGGCTTTAATCTTAGAATTGCAAATAAAAGTGATATTGCAGAAAGTCCCTTTTCGCCACCTGATAATAAATTAATATTTTGAAGTTTTTTGCCAGGAGGCTGTACAATTATTTCAATATTACTCTCTAGCTCATCACCATCTCCCAATACAAGTTGGGCACTTCCACCTTTAAATAATTCCTTAAAAGTTGAATTAAAATTTTCATTTATGAGCTTAAAATTTTCATTAAATATATTTCTCATTTCTGAAGTTATACTTTCAATAAAATCTTCAAGCTCCATTTTACTATTTTCTAAATCTTCCTTCTGTTTAGTTATAAATTCAACCTTCTTGCTAAGTACTTCATATTCCTCAATAGACTTAATATTTATATTTCCCAATTCACTTATCTCACTAGTTATTTTTTTCATTTTTATATTATAATTACCAAGTTCGTTCTTATCTATTATGTATTTTTCCGCATCATTTATATCAAAATTAATAGAATATTTTTTAAACAAATTATCATTATTTATATTAAACTCTACTTCTCTCTTGGTACTCTTAATATTCAAATCATTAATATTACGTTCAATATCGTGTATATTTAAATCCAATTCGCTAATATCTAATTTCAATTTGTTTATTTTTTCTTGTATTTTATTTTGGTCTATTATATATGAATCAATTTTATATTCATTAAATTTATTGTTTAAATTTTCTATTCTCTTATTAAGAATTTTTATACTTTCCTCAATCTTTTCGATATTTATATTATTTGATTTTATATTATCATTTGTCTTTCCATTGGAATAAATCAAGTCCTTTTTCTCCAATGCAATTCTTTTACCTTCATCATAAATATTTAAAATGTTTTCCTCAATTTTAGCTTTCCTAATTTTACAATTTGTAATTTCATTGTCTATCTCCTCAGCTATCTTTTTGTAATTTTCAAATTCTATCCTTGCATTTTTCTCATTATCTTCCAAAATAACAAAATTATCATTATTTAAACTTAATTCATAATTTAATTTGTTAATTTCCTCATCATTTGAACTATAAATATCTTCCAAATTATTCAATACAGCATTTTTTTTGTCTAACTCTTCAATATCTCTCAATCTCAAATCATTATAAGTCTTTAATTCCTCATTCTTCTTCAAGATTTCTATATCTATATTTTTTATTAAATTATTATTTGTTTCAAATTCATCTTGTATATTTTTCCTAACATCATAAAGATTTTTTAAATCAGTCTTCAACTCAGATATATATAATAATTTTTTATCAATTTCAAGAGCCTCGCTCGAAATTTTACGTTGTCTCCCAAGAACATTAAATTTCTTAGAATAAATCGATCCTCCTGTAATAGATCCACCAGAATTTATAATTTGAGAATCTAAGGTCACTATCCTATTAGAAAAATTTATACTCTTTGCAATATTTAAAGCATTATCAATATTATCACAGATGATAGTATTACCTAAAATATTGCTAATGATATTATTAAACTTTGAATCATATTTAACCAAATTTATAGCAAAATCTATAAAACCTTTAAACGACTTGACCTCATTGTTAAATTTTATATTGTATTTATTAACACTGTTTAGAGGGTGAAATGTAACACGTCCAAGATTATTTTCCTTAAGATGATTTATAAGATCTTTTACAAAAGAATATTCTTCGATTATTATATCCGAAATATGTCCTCCAATAACGGTTTCAATCGCATATGCATACCTCTCTTCTGTATCCAAAACATTCCCCACAATAAAACATTTATCCTTGAACCTAATTAATGATCCCGAATTAATTTCATTCATTAAAGTTTTACTTGATTTATTGAACCCATCATAAACATTATCAAGGCTTCTTAATGCATCAAGGTTCGCTTGTTTTACTATCACATCTTTATTTAAATTATCTAATTGATCGTCAAGTAGCTCTATCTTTTTACTTTCTGATTCAATACGATTTAATAAGCTTTCAGATAAAATTTTAATTTCATTTTCTTGTCTGTGTAAATCTTTTAAAGCATATCTTATACTATCTATGTACTCATCATTTTTTTTAATTCTATCTTCTATGGACTTCTTTTCATCCAAATAAGTCTTTTTGTCATTATCTATATTGAAAAAACTCATCTTTATAAATTCAATTTTATTTTGTATGCTATTATTGACATTAACGATCTTATTTTTTTCCAACAAAATGCTATTAATTTGATTTTCCAAGTTATGCAATCTTACACTGTTATCCAGAATTAATTTCTCATTTTTCTCTAAGTTAGATAAAAGAGAATTAAATTCATTTTCTAGCTCATCTCTTGTTTTATTAATTATATTTTCTCTAAGCGTTATGTTGTTTATCTTAGATTTGTTTTCACTTATCTGTCTTTCATATATCTTGTTTGAATTAATAAGCATGTTTATATCGTTATTTTTAAGATTTACCATATTTATATTTTTTTGCGTAATATCTTTAATCTTATAATATCGCTTCTTATCTCTTTTCTCAATTAATTTTAAATTTTCAAATTCTTTTTCAAATACCTCTCTCTTATTTTCCGCAATTTTCTTTTCATTTATCAAATCATCCAATTTTAAATTACGATAAACTATATCTCTTTTTATATTTTGTATTTCCTCATAAATATCATATAAATTATTGTAAAAAATCAAAATTTCTAAATCCTTGAGTTCATTTGAAAGATTTATAAATTTCCTAGCCTTTTCACTGTCAGCTTTCAATGGCTCCAAATATTCCGCATATGTAAAGAGCATATCATTAATTCTAATAATATTTTCATTGGCATGATTAATTTTACTATATGCTTCTTCCCTCTTAAATTTATATTTTGTTATACCTATCGCTTCCTCGATTATACTTCTCCTATCATTAGAATTTCCATTTAATATAGCTTCTATCTTACCTTGTCCAATTAAAGAATAACCCTCTTTACCTATACCTGTATCAAAAAATAGCCTATTTATATCTTTAAGCTTACATGGTTTATTATTTATTAAATACTCACTTTCACCAGATCTATATAATTTTCTAGATATTATAACAGTGCTATAATCTATTGGAAGTTCATTTCGGGAATTATCTATAATTAATGAAACTTGAGCTAAAGACAATTGTTTTCTATACTGAGTTCCAGAAAAAATTACATCTTCCATTTTACCTCCTCTAAGATTTTTAACACTTTGTTCACCTAAGCACCATCTTATTGCATCTGATATATTACTTTTACCACTTCCATTTGGACCTACTACTGATGTTATACCATGTTTAAATATAAGTTCGGTTGAGTCAGCAAAAGATTTAAATCCCCTTATCTCTATTGATTTAAGAATCATAATAAATTTAAATCCCTTCTAATAATTAAATTTTAATATGATACATTTCATTAAAACTATCTCACAAAAATAAGATTCTTTCAAGAAAATTGTACCATACGAACCTCACATAAAAATCAAAATTTATTGGTTTAAACACAAAAAAAGAGAGATAATTTTCAAATTATCTCTCAATAAAAATTCATAAATAATCCTAAAAAAATACTAATCGTGAAAATCAATAAAATTACAACTGTTATAATTGATATAAGTATTTTTTTACTACTACTCCTCATTTGCTCACCCCTAGATCTTGTAAATAAATCAAACAGTAGACTTACTTATTTATCAATTTTTCAATAATAGGATTAAGTTTTTTAGTTAATTTTTCATATCCAGCAACGTTAAGATGCAATCCATCATGAGTATATTCTTTGATTAAATTTCCATTTTCATCAGATAAATCTTTAAATGCATCTATAAAAATATAATCCTTATAATAATTTTCAAATTCTTTAAATACGCTGTTCAATTTTTGTATACGTTCATTTGTTCTTCCTCCACCATACATAGAATTTTTCCCGTATCTATTTTCATCACATGGTAAAATAGATATAAATACTATATTAACTCCTTTTAATATAATCTTTAGATCAATTATCAATTTAGATATATTATCAATTATTTCATTATCTCTCTTACTATTTTCTTCACTCATATCATTTGTTCCTACAAGAAGAACAATTGTACTTGGTTTGTGACGGATCACACCTTGCTTTATAATATTTTGAATACCTTGCGTTGTTATTCCTGAAACACCACAATTAAATAACTTTATTTTTATCTTTGGGAAGAACCTATCTAAATCATAATCCCTAATTATAGAATCTCCTAAAAAAACAATTTCCTTTTTATCTTTATCCCATTCAGTTGAAATAACACTTTTTAAAAACGTTACCATATATTCTTCAATTTGAAAATCCGAATAAACATATTTAAATTCTTGCAATATTAAACCACCTTAAACAAAATATCTTATAAAATAATACTATTGCAAAATTACAGAATAATACTTAATTAAATATAATTTTACTATAACGTTTCTTTTAAAGATTCATTTATTATATCTTTGTAGTCTTGATCATCTAATCTTGTTATAACTTTAAGTTCGTTTTTCTTCATAATAAAATTCCCCTTCTATTCATTTTGAATATCTAAGATATAACCCCCATTTAGCAATCAAACAAATTATACAAATTTACTTATATAATTATATTATTAAATAGCATGGGTTATTCTATTTACTCAATTCAATATGATCTTTAATAATTTTAACAGTTGAAGAAGTCCCTATTCTTGTAGCACCATGTTTTATCATGCAATTTGCAGTTTCAAGATCCCTAACTCCACCTGATGCTTTAACTCCTAATTCATGTCCAACTGTTTTTCTCATTAATTCTATATCTTCTTTAGTTGCACCAGCCTTAGACATTCCCGTAGATGTTTTAACGAAATCAGCTCCAGCCTCTTTTGATAATTTACAAGCCATTATTTTTTCATCATCAGTTAAAAGACAAGTTTCTATTATAACTTTTAAAACCTTATCTCCACAAACATCTTTAAGTGCTTTAATTTCATTTTTAACATATTCATAATCTTCATCTTTTAACTTACCGATATTTATAACCATATCTATTTCATCAGCATTATTTTTCAACGCCTCTTTTGTTTCAAATAATTTTGCCTCTGTAGTCATGCTTCCTAATGGAAAACCAACAACTGTACAAACATCAACATCACTATCCTTAAGTTGCTCATGACAAAGAGATACATAACATGGATTTACACATACTGAAGCGAAATTATATTTCTTCGCCTCATCACACAATTTAATAATTTCATCTTTAGTTGAATCAGCTTTCAATATAGTATGATCAAAATATTTACTAAACATCTTTAAAACTCCTTTAAATTTATATTACATTACCATTTTACCATAAATTAAAAATTACATATTATTTATAAAAAAATATTGAATTGCAAAAAATAAAATAATACTATATAAATATATAGTTTGTGGAAAAAGGAGTTTGTAAATGGGTTTTAGAGATAAATTAACAGATTATTACACAAAATCATATTTAAAAAAATATGGTGACAGGTTAACTCAATCTCAAGGAAATATACTCTCAGTAAAAGTTAATGTTAAAAGATATTTATGGATTTTTTACATATTAACAGCTGTAGTTGTTATAAAACCACAAAATAGCAAAAATATTATAAAATGTGTTTACAAAAAAAGACGTTGGTTTAAAAAACCTTCTTTCATGAATCTAAACCAAGGGCATTTGGTTATAGTTCAAGCTTTAAGGGATAAGAAAAACCATGAAATTTTGAAAATATTAAACATACGAAATCTTTCAAATAAACAAGATTTAATTCCAGTTGATCAACCTCAACCTAAAAGTTTAACAAAAATACAAAGAGTTAGAAAATAATTTTAAAAAGCAAGAGTAACACAAACTCTTGCTTTTATTATTATCCAACCTTATTCTTAAGTCTTAACCGATCTGCTACCATTGCAATAAACTCAGAATTCGTTGGCTTACCCTTTTCATTATGTATGGTGTATCCAAAAATCTTATTTATACTATCTATTTGACCTCTACTCCATGCAACTTCAATAGCATGACGTATAGCCCTCTCAACTCTACTTGATGTTGTGTTATATTTCCTAGCGATAGAAGGATATAATTCTTTTGTAACAGCTGACAATAATTCTATGTCATTAACCACCATTGAAATCGCTTCTCTTAAATAAAAATATCCTTTAATGTGTGCCGGAACTCCAATCTCATGTATTATACCTGTTATCTCACTTTCTAGATCAACATGCTCCACTTGTTTAAAAGAATTATCTGATCCATCATTACCAGAATTAATTACACTGTTTTGTTTATGTACAAAATATTTGTTATCCAATGTAATACTAAACATTTCCTTTATTCTTCTGATAAAGATATCCATATCAAAAGGCTTTAAAACATAATAATCTACACCAAGCTTAATAGCATTTTGTGTTATCTTATCTTGTCCAACAGCTGATAATACAATAATTTTAGGAGCTAACTCTGAATCTTTATTTAAATTTAATTTTTCCAATACACCTAACCCATCTAAATGTGGCATTATTATATCAAGTATAAGTAGATCGGGCTTAGTTTCGTATATAAGTTTTAACGCTTCGATACCATTTTTAGCTACACCGACAACATCAAAATTACCTTCATTATTTAAATAATCTTTTAAAATTATACAAAACTCCTCATTATCATCAGCAATCAAAATTCTTATCTTTTTATTTTCCAATGTTTTTTCGCCCCTTTTAAAATTCGCCTCATTATAACCTTCTCTAAGATTTTCGACAAAGAAAATTTATTTCCTTCTATTTTTTATCTTTTTTATCTAAGCAAAAAACTACATTAACTAAATTAATGTAGTTTTTAATCAAAAATTTTACTCTCTTTTAGCATCCATTCTATATATATACCATAACCAGTATCTGGTTTGTTTACTAATACATGGGTTACTGCACCTATTATTTTATTGTTTTGTATTATAGGACTTCCACTCATTCCTTGTACAATTCCTCCAGTCTTCTCAAGTAAATCCTCATCAACCACTTTAATAACCATACTTTTCGAACTTGGATTATCTTGCTGAAGTAGTTTTTCAATAACAACATCATACATTCTTGGCTCACCACTATCAACTGTTGAAATTATTTGAGCTGGTCCTTCTTGAATCTCATCTTTCAGAGCTATCTTTAGCTTTTCATTATAAAAATTTTCTAGGCTATATTTTCCAAATATTCCAAATTTTGTATTCTGTTCAACGCTTCCCAAATTTATATTGTCATTTATAAAAACTCCCTTAAGCTCTCCAGGGTTTCCCTTTTCTCCACGCTTAACATTAACTATCGAAGAACTCACAATACTTCCTTTACTAATTTTAATTATATCTCCTGTATCAACATCTGTTATAGGATGACCAAGCGCTCCATAAACTCCAGTATTAGGATCAACAAATGTCAATGTTCCAATCCCAGCTGTTGAATCTCTAACCCAAAGTCCTATTTTATTTTTGCCATCAACACTTTTAATTGGATGTATTTTTTTTACAATAATTTTCTCATCACGCTCTACCTTAATCTCTAATTCATCAGCATCCAAGTTGCTTAATGTTTCTGATAAAACTTCAGATGAAGTAATTTCAATATCATTTATTGATAAAACTATATCTCCTATATTAAGTCCTCCATCTTTTGAAGGGCTATAAGCTTTATTAAAATTATTTTCTATGTCAGAAAATCCAACTATAAGAGGTCCATTAGTTCTTAATTTAATTCCGACAATGTGACCTCCAGGATAAAGCTCAACCTCTTTAGGGATTGCCATAACTTCAACCGTTCGAATTTTAAATCCCAAAAATTCAGCATTGTATTCCGAAATATTGTCGTAGATTTTATTTAATGTATAATTTATTATCCCTTTATTAGATTTTAAATTATTCCCATCCCTTAAAAACACAACCTCTGGTATACTAAATAAAACAGAGGAAATATACAAAAATAATACTAATATAGGAGTAAATACTGCGAAAATTTTTAGAAATTTTTTTATTCGCATACTCATTCCTCCTTTACATTAACCATGTAGACATAAAAAAATCATGAGCATATACACCCATGATTTATTGTTCCACTTTGAAAATATTTTATTCTAATAATTTTTTATTCCCAATAAGTTCCTTAGCACTAATATATGCTCCTTCTGTGATATTCTCTCCACCAATCATCTTAGCAATTTCGTTTATCTTTTCATCATAGCCTATCATCCTAATATTTGAATACGTTTTATCATTATCTATTTTTTTTGAAACAAGATAATGATTGTCGGACAAACTTGCAATTTGAGCAAGATGGGTTATGCAAAAAACCTGGCATCTTTTAGACAATAAATACATTTTTTCCCCAACTTTTTGGGCTATCTTCCCACTCACCCCAGTATCAATCTCATCAAAAATTATACCAGAGATAGGTTCATTTCCCAAAAATACAATTTTTAAGGCCAACATTATTCTTGACAATTCACCACCAGACACAACCTTTGATAAATCTTTTAATGGTTCACCTTTATTTGTGGATATAAAAAAGCTAACATTATCGTTACCTATTGGGGTAAAATCTTTATCTTTTTCAATATTAATCTCAAAAATTATGTTTTCCATTCCCATATAATTTAATTCATCAACTATTTCATTTTCAATTATTTTTGCATACTTCCTTCGTATCTCTGTTATTTTATCTGCCTCTACTCTAAGTTGATTACGCTTTTCACATTCAAGCTCTTCATAACTTTTGAGAAGATTTTCTTGATTCAGAGCATTGTCAAGATACACTTGTAATTCTTCATTATATTTAATCAAATCCTCAACATCCATTTTATTAAACTTCTTTTTCAAAGCATTTATCTTATATATCCTTGCATTTATGCTATCAAATTCATCTATATCAAAATACGTTTGATCACATATTGCTTTTATATCTTCACCTATACTTTCCAAATCATAATAAATTTCTTCCAATTTATTTGAAATTTCATTAAGATCTTTCAAATCAATCATCCTAATCGACTTAATAATATTCATCAATTCATTATTTATTGCAAATTGCTCCCTATAAATTAATGAATCTAATGATGCATTAAGTGTTTTGCTAATCTTTTCACTATTATTAAGAAGCTTTATCTTTTTCTCAAGCTCATAATCTTCACCTATAATAAGTTTTGCAGAGTTCAACTCATTTATTTGAAACTTTACATATTCTATATAACTCTCATTAAGGTCATTGTTTTTAATCTCGTTTATTTTATCTCGTAATTCATTCCATTCCTTAAAAACACACAAATAATTTTTAAAATCAATTTTATTTCCTATGTATTTATCCAAATAATTAATATGTTTAGAATTATTTAAAAGTTCATAGTTTTGATGCTGTGTATGTATGTCCATCAAATATTTGGAAATTAATTTTAAAGTGTTATTTGTAACAATTCGACCATTTATTCTAACAATACTCTTCCCATTAACATAACCTTCACGTCTTATAAATAGATAATCTTCTATTTCAATGCCATTAACATCAAGAATTTCATTTATTTTTTCATGATCTATATCAAAAATTGCCTCAACAAATGTTTTATCTTCTCCATTTCTAACAATGCTTTTATTAAATTTAAATCCAAGTATAAAACATATTGCATCAATTAAAATAGATTTTCCTGAACCCGTTTCTCCAGAAATTACCGTGAATCCTTTTTCAAATTCTAAATCCAAGCTATCTATTAAAGCAAATTTTTCTATCCTCATCTTCCTTAACATTAAAATTCCCCTAACTTTTTATAAGGTTATTTATTTTTTCCTGTATGTTAGGTATAGAATTTTCGTTTCTAACCATAACAAAGATAGTGTTATCACCTGCTACATTTCCAGCAATATCATCCAAATTTAGCGAATCTATAACCTCGCCAACAACTGAAGCTGCCCCTGGAAGTGTTCGTATAACCAAAACCTTATCGATTTGTTCCATTGACAAAATACTGCTGGCTATTATAGTTTTATATCTCTCAACCTTTGTCACTTCATTAAATTCTTGATTGTTCAAAACACCATATTTGTATGTTCCAGAGTTTGTAGAAATTTTTATAAGTTTCAATATCTTTATATCTCTAGATACTGTTGCCTGAGTTACATCAAATCCTGCACTTCTTAATTCATCTGCTAATTCTTCCTGAGTTTCAATATCTTTATTTATTATAATATCTATTATTTTCTCATGGCGTTTATTTTTTATCATTTCTCAAATCTCCCTAAATTTTAAATCCTATTAATAAGTTTTTCACGTAAAACATTATAATAATCATAAAAATTAAATCTAACAAGCGAGCAATATCTTTTACATTTTTGTATTTTAAGAATTTTATTGTTTAAAATCATTTTCTGGCTTCGTCCATCTACAATAACATAAGAATTATCATCTACTCCATCAATCTCCAAACTTATAATGCTTTGTGGACTAATTACTAAACTTTTAGCATTCAACGAATGTGGACATATCGGAGTTATAATGATTGATTCAACATCTGGAGAAACTATTGGACCTCCAGCAGATAACGAATATGCTGTTGATCCTGTTGGGGTTGAAATTATCAATCCGTCACCAGAAAACGAGTTATAATAATTACCATCAATAAATATATTAAATTTCAACAGTCTTGATATTGGTAATTTTGTTATGACTATATCATTTAGAGCTATGTGCTTTTCATTGCAAAACCCTTCTATACAAGCCTCTATCATTAATCTTTTCTCTATGTAATATTCATTATTCTTTATTTGATCAATAGCCCTTTCAATGTCACTCAATTCAATACTTGCCATAAATCCTAAAGTTCCATAATTAACCCCGATTAATGGAAGGTCACAAGCATCTATAATTTTCACTGAGCGAAGAATTGTTCCGTCTCCACCAACTATAAACAAAAATGAAAGCTCATTCTTTTCATTTTCTAAATTCATTCCATCTAAAAATATTCTAACCTCACAATTGTCAAATTTCTCTCTAAGTACATCTTCTATCATCTCAACAATTTTATCATAATTATTTTTAGAAGTATTGACTGATATTCCAAATATCATTTAATTTTCTCCTTAATTATAGTTTTGCTCTATATGTGCTTCATCTATAACTTTCCTAATAAATTCATCATCAATCATAATATTTTCAGATAAATTTTTAACGCTTAAATGTAAAAGAAATTCAATATTGCCATGTCCACCTTTTATAGGTGAGTATGTTAAGTTAAGAACTTTAAAATTATTTGCTTCAGCAAATTTAACAATCTTCTCTATAACTTCAAAGTGTACTTCCTTATCTTTAACTATTCCTTTTTTATTTACTTTACCTTTACCAGCTTCAAATTGAGGTTTTATTAATGCAACAATTTGTGCATCATTTTTCAAAAAATTTCGAACCTTATTTAATATTTTTTCTATAGAAATAAATGAAACATCAATTGATGCAAAATCCCCTTTATGTGAAAAAGTTTCTGGTTCAGCATAACGCACATTCATTCTTTCAAACACAACAACTCTTTCATCCATCCTAAGTCTATAATCAAGTTGTCCATAACCAACATCAATAGCGAAAATTTTAACCGAACCTTCACGAAGCATACAATCAGTAAATCCACCCGTCGACGCCCCAATATCAAAACATATTTTATCATTCAAATCAATTTCAAACATATCGATTGCCTTTTTAAGTTTTGCTCCAGCCCTACTAACATAAATCGTTTCTTTTTGATCAAGTATCTTAATGTTTAAATCACAATCAATTTTTTCTCCCGCTTTAGTTATTTTGATTCCATTAACAATAACATTGCCACACATTATATTTGTCCTAGCTACTTGCCTCGAATCAAAAAATCCTCTTTCAACCAAAATAACATCTAATCGTTTCTTTCCACTCATAAATAATTAAAATTTCCTATTCAACATGTATTTTGTAAAATCAATTAAATTAGATACGTCCCTATTCAATGAGTTAAGTATGTTTATAGCCTTGTTTGTATTATCTTCACAAATTTTTTTGCACAAATCAATACCGTACAAATCAACATATGTAAATTTCTTATTACGGATATCGCTATTAGAAGTTTTTCCAAGTGTCTGAGTATCTCCTATTTTATCCAAAATATCATCAATTATTTGAAAAGTTAATCCGATATAATGAGCATATTCAGATAATTTTTTAACCTCTTCATCACTCGCATCTCCAAGATATGCAGCAGATAGTACAGAGGCTTTTATAAGTGCTCCTGTTTTATTCTTGTTTATATACTTTAGTGTGTATTCGTTAAGTTCTCTATTTTTTGTTATAATATCTACTACTTGACCACCAATCATTCCATCACAATCAATACTTTTAGCAACTACAAAAGTTGCATAAAGTGCTTTCATTCCATGCTTTATAGAAAACTCAATCATATTTTTAAAAGCCTCAGTCAAAAGACCATCACCAGAAAGTAATGCAACAGCCTCACTAAATTTCACATGATTTGTTAAATTTCCTCTCCTTAACATATCATTATCCATACTAGGTAAGTCATCATGTATCAACGAGTACGTATGAATCATTTCTATATAACAAGCAAACGGAATAACATCTTTGTAGTTCTCTTTAAAAAGCAAATATGTATATAAAAATAAAATCGGCCTAATCCTTTTACCTCCAATTGATAAACTATAAGACATGGATTCATAAACTATTTTGTTTAAACCCTCTTTATTTAAAAACAAATTATTTATTTCATAATCAACTTCTTGTTTTAAATACTCAAACTTCATAACATTAATCTCCCTTTAAAGATGACTCTATATGCTCAACCTTACCTTCCAGTTCTTTTATAAATCCATTAAGTTCATTACACAATTCAATTCCTTCTTTGTATTTATCAAAAATTTCTTCTATAGATAAATTGCCTTTATCAAGTTCTTTTACAATTTTATCAAGCAAGCCCATCTTTTGCTCAAATTTCATATTACCCAATAATCTAAACCTCCTTTTTAATAAATTTTCCTTTTATAATTTCATCTTTAAACATAAGTGAAATATCATTCTCTTGATTTATATTTTTTGGATCTCTAATTATATTTAAATTTTCATCGCAAACCAAAACAAAACCTTTATCAAGTATTTGATTTATATCATTTTTCTCAAGTTTTAATCTTAATTCACTAAACTGATCTTTAAATTTCATAATTGAATCTTTCATTTTCTTATTTAAAGATAGCGACACATTGTTAATTTTAATCAACTTCTCATTTAAAATCTTTTTAGGGGAGTAGGAACTTATGCTCATCTTATGCTCATAAACTCTATTTTTAAAATTTCCAATAGCCCTATCAATACTTTTATTTAAACTATCTCTTGCACTATCAATTAAAAACAAAATAGAATCCATATCAGGTATACATATATCTGCAGATGCAGTAGGAGTAGATGCTCTCAAATCACTAACAAAATCACAAATAGTAAAATCTGTTTCGTGACCAACTCCACTTACTATAGGTATCTTTGATTTATAAATCTCTTCAGCTAAAACTTCATTATTAAAAGCCCAAAGATCTTCTATAGATCCTCCACCTCTTGCGATTATTATTACATCAACATTATTTTCTATATTAAAATACCTAATACCTTGTATTATATCTTTATAAGCCTCTGGACCCTGAACAAGTGAATCAAAAACTTTTATATTGATAAACGGATTCTTTCTCTTTGCAACATTTAAAATATCTTGTATTACTGCTCCAGTCTTTGAAGTTATAATCCCTATATTAAACGAAAAAGAAGGGATCTGTTTCTTGTTTGATTCATCAAAATATCCCTTCTCTCTAAGTTTTTCCTTAAGCTTTTCAAATTCTTTATGTAAATCTCCAACACCTTGTTTTTCTACCATATAACAAATGAGTTGATATGTTCCCTCTTTGCCATACAGAGATATTTTCCCTAATATATCAATTTTTTCTCCATCATTAAAATCTACAAAATCAATTTCTTCCATGTATTTCCCAAACATTACACAGTTAATTTTACATTCATTATCCTTAAGAGAAAAATATACATTGCCATTAGAATGTTTTTTATAGTTAGAAACTTCTCCGCTTACACTTACATTTGAAAGAAGAATATCACTTTCAAGACTAACTTTTATATAATTTGTCAAAGATGAAACACTAAATTTTTTAAGTTTCATTAATGCTATCCTCTCTCGACTTTTTTATAGAATCCAAAACTCCATTAATATATCCCTTTGATTTCTCTACACTATAAGTTTTTGTAAGATTTAATGCCTCGTTTATTGCAATTTTTGGAGGCAATCCATCAAAACACATTTCATAAACGGCTAGTCTAAGAATTGATAGATCTATTTTTGCTATTCTATTTATTTTCCATCTTTTTAAATTATTTTGTATAAGATTATCAATTTCATCTCTATGAAGATCTATTCCATTTAAAACATTCAAACAATACTCTTTATTTAAAAACTTCATATTAATATCACAATCATTTTCCATAAACTCTTCTTCAAAATCATCTATCAATTTCTTATACTTTTGGTTAATTTGATTAAAATTTGAACAAAATAAAATTTGTAAAAGTAATTCTCTTGATTTACTTCTATAACCACTCATAATTTTTTTAAATACTTTCTCCTAATCTTCAAAACTTTTCAAGTTAATTATATCATACCAGAGCACTTCTTGAGATTAAAATATAAAATTATTGATTAGTTTATATTTATTTTCTTTAAATTTCCTACTATAATCGATAAGTGAGTAAGTTATAAAATTATCTAAAGGAGGCATTTGAAACAAAATGATTTATACTTTTACATTAAATCCTTCTATCGATTACATAATAAAGCTAGATAAATTAAATGAAAATTGTGTAAATATAGTAAACTCCAATGATGTGTGTGTTGGTGGAAAAGGTATAAACGTATCCAAAATTTTAAGTGAATTCGAAATTAAAAGTAAAGCATTAGGTTTCATTAGTGGCTTTACTGGAAAGTTTGTTGAAGAATCTCTCAAAAGCAATAATATCACAAGCGATTTTGTAAGCGTAGAAAATAATTTTTCACGCATCAATATTAAAATGAAAATTGGGGAAAGCGAAACCGAAATTAATGGATTAGGTCCCAGAATATCAGATCCTCATGTGCAACTTTTAAATAATAAAATTGATGCAATTAACGATGGGGATATTGTTATATTGTCAGGCAGTATACCAAGTTCACTATCAGACAATTTTTATCAAGATATTCTAGATAGACTCAAATCCAAAAATATAAAAGTGATTGTTGATGCCAGAAAAAATTTATTACTTAATTCACTTAAGTATAAACCATTTTTAATAAAGCCGAATAATCACGAAGTAGCAGAAATATTTAATTTGTCTGATCCTAGTATGGAAAATTTAATTGAATGTGGAAAAAAGTTAAAAAAGATGGGTGCTACAAATGTTCTGATATCTTTAGGAAAAGATGGAGCAATTCTGATAAACGAATTTGATGAAATTTATTCAAGCAATATACCTAATGGTGTTTTGAAAAACTCAGTTGGAGCTGGAGATTCAATGGTTGCTGGATTCATAGCTGGATATTTAAAAACAAATGATTATGCTCAAGCTTTAAGACTTGGAGCAGCTAGTGGAAGTGCAACTGCATTTTCAGAAAACTTAGCTAAAATATCTTTGATAAATCTTTTGATAAATCAAATACAAATTACGAAATTATAAAATTTGGGGGGGAATTATGAGAATTATTGACTTACTGGATTTAAATTCAATAAATTTAAATCTAAATTCAAAAAATAAACCAGATGTAATTGATGAATTAGTCAATTTAATTGAAAAAAGCGGAAACATATCTGATAAAAAATTATATAAAGATGAAATTTTAAAGCGTGAAAATCAGAGCACAACAGGAATAGGTGAAGGCATTGCGATACCTCATGCCAAAACATCAGTTGTTAAAAAAGCTTGTCTTGCTGCCGGTGTTAGCAAAGATGGTATTGATTATGAATCTTTAGATGGTTCAAACGCACATTTATTTTTTATGATTGCTGCCCCAGAAGGAGGCAACAACATTCATTTAGATGTGCTTGCTAGACTTTCTACTATGTTAATGGATGAAAAATTTCGAAACTCTCTTATAAATGCAAAATCTTCTGGAGATTTTTTATCTCTGATAGACAAAATGGAGAATGAAAAATTTGTTGATGAAAAAGATGATGCGTTAAATCGTGATTTAAATTTACCAAAAGTTCTTGCTGTCACTGCATGCCCAACAGGTATAGCTCATACTTTTATGGCTGCTGAATCTTTAACAAATAAAGCTCGTGAAATGGGTATTAGCATTAAGGTTGAAACAAATGGATCTTCTGGAATCAAAAACGCATTAACAAAAGAAGAAATTGAAAATTGTAGTGGAATAATAGTTGCTGCAGACAAGAAAATTGAAATGGCAAGATTTAATGGCAAAAGAGTTATACAAACAAAAGTATCTGATGGAATACATAAACCAGAGGAATTAATCAAGCGTGCCGTTTCTGGGGATGCTCCTATTTATCATTCCGAAAACACTAAAAGTAATGATACAGAATTTGAAGAAAGTTCTGGAAGAAAAATATATAAAAGCTTAATGAATGGCGTATCTCATATGTTGCCATTTGTTGTTGCGGGAGGAATTTTAATTGCACTTGCTTTTTTATTCGATAATTACGAAATAAATCCAGAAAATTTTGGATCAAATACACCTTTCGCGGCATTTCTTAAATCAACTGGAAATATAGCATTTGAATTTTTATTACCAGTACTTGCTGGATTTATCGCCGTAGGTATCTCTGATAGACCTGCTATGGTTATTGGTTTTGTTGGAGGAATTCTAGCAAAAAATAGTGGTGCTGGATTTTTAGGAGCATTAATTGCCGGATTTATCGCTGGATATTTAGTTATTTTACTTAAAAAAGTTTTCTCATTTTTACCAAGCTCACTTGAAGGAATTAAACCTGTACTATTATATCCGCTATTTGGTACTTTATTAATCAGCATCATAATGGTATTTGTATTCAATCCACCTATTACATTTATAAACAATAGTCTTATTTCATTTTTATCAAATCTCGGAACTAGTTCAAAAATTTTATTAGGAGTTATAGTTGCTGCTATGATGGCAATAGATATGGGCGGACCTATTAACAAAGCGGCATATGTATTTGGTATCGCATCAATTGAAGCTGGAAACTTCTATGTAATGGCTGCAGTTATGGCTGGTGGAATGGTTCCACCTTTAGTAATAGCTCTTGCTACAACTTTCTTTAAAAACAATTTCACTAAAGAAGAAGTTGACGCAGGAAAAGTTAACTATATAATGGGATTGTCTTTTATAACAGAAGGAGTAATTCCATTTGCAGCAGCTAATCCTCTTAGAGTTATACCTTCTTGTGCTATAGGTGCTGCAGTTACTGGTGCATTAACAATGATATTTGACTGTACACTTAGAGCACCTCATGGAGGAATCTTTGTATTTCCAATTGTTGGTAATTGGGTAATGTATTTAATTTCAATTTTTATTGGATCAATTGTTGGAGCTTTAATCCTTGGAGCATTAACAAAAAATCGTATGACTGATAAATAAACTATAAAGAGCCTAAGATTAAAAATCTTAAGCTCTTTATAACTCATTTCTCTTTATTCATTCATTTTTAATTTAAATTTTTGCCAAGGTTTTAAATAATCTAATATAAATAATTCCTCTTCTGTTACTTTTCCAACAACATTTGAAAATCCCGTATTTTTCATATCTCTTTTCGCAATTTGTAACTCTCCAGCATAATGACCATACTTGCTACTCTCTATTACAACATCTCCACGTTTAATTATCTCTGGTGCGTTAAATAATTCAAAATTATTTCCTTTATATTTAACTCTAGTCTGGGTAGATCGAATCATATTTGAATTAACATCTCCTCTGTTCATATGCAGTTCTTCAAACATCACTCTACATTGAAGTTCAGGCACTCCATCTTCTAAATTCACTCCAAAAGTTACCAATCTAAGATCTAAATCTTTAAATTGCTCTAACTCTTTATCAGATGGATAACAGTTAGAAATTATA
Organism: Candidatus Arthromitus sp. SFB-rat-Yit; assembly: GCF_000283555.1. Classification (NCBI taxonomy): domain Bacteria; kingdom Bacillati; phylum Bacillota; class Clostridia; order Eubacteriales; family Clostridiaceae; genus Candidatus Neoarthromitus; species Candidatus Arthromitus sp. SFB-rat-Yit. The sequence goes on along the minus strand of NC_016012.1, from coordinate 635,031 downwards.
ATATCATCAATATTTTCCATAGATAAATAATGTTTAACTTGCGTCATCAATGATAAATCTCTATGCATCTCAAGAGTAACTAATCCTTGTGTTACAGGCCATGGTCCAAATGTATTTCGGTTTTGGCTCGTAACAAAAGCAGCTGTTTTCAATCCATATTTTTTGAAACGATTTGTGCATCTATTGAAATAATCAAAATCTAATCCTGAATAAACGTGAGGATAAAAATTATGACATCCATACAAATTATACCTGTTTGGGCAATAGTCCATAATAATATCTATCGTATGAACATCTATACTTGCATTGATTTCAACTTTCAAATCGTGCTCATTAAATGTCATTAATGCTTCTTCATTTCCCGTAAATCCTTCATCTAATCTAAAACCATCAGCTTGAATTTCTGTAAAAAATCTCAAATCATTATATGTAATCCCAAGTTTAGAAAAAACACTCGGAGAAACATCCACTATAACTTCAAAACCTTTAGACTTTGCAAAGCTATTTATATCCTTAAAATCTTTCTTTATCTTTTCCTTATCATCTACCGCTGAAAGTAAACAAGAAAACATTCTTGAAAATCCAAAATAAGCTGCCTTATCAATATACTCTAACACTTCTTCTTTCGAACTTTTTTCAGGATAAATCGAAATTCCCAATCTCTTCATAAGGATATCCTTCCATTAAATTATTCGTACTCTATTTACCGAAATTAAAAACTTTTGGGTCAGGTCCAGTCCTTAAATTCTCATTTAATGAAGATATTTTTTGAATATCTTCAGGGGCGATTTCAAAATCAAAAATATCAGCGTTACTTATAACCCTCTCCATATTCGATGACTTAAATATAACTAGAATATCTTGTTGTAAATGCCAACGAAGAATTATTTGTGCTGGAGTTTTTCTATACTTCTCTGAAAGTTCCACAATCACATCATCAGTAAATATTTTACCTCTCATAAGAGGTGACCATGCCTGAACTAAAATATCATGTTCTTCGCAATATTTTCTCAAATCTTCTTGAGTTAACTTTGGATGAATTTCAATCTGATTCAGCACAGGTTTAACCTTAGCAAATTTCATGAGATCCTCAAAATGTTCTTTATTAAAATTACAAACACCAATAGACTTAATTTTTCCCTGAGAATACAAATCCTCCAAAGCCTTCCACGGTTCTTGGAAAGAATATGGATTGCCTGGCCAATGTATTAAATATAAATCCAAATAATCAAGTTGTAGCTTATCCATACTTTTGTTAAAAGAATCTATAGTTTGTTCATAAGAAAGTCCATCATTCCAAACTTTCGTTGTAACAAAAATATCTTTTCTTTGTAATCCGGATTCTTTAATTCCTTCATGTATACCTTTACCTGTACCAATCTCATTATCATAAAATGATGCTGTATCAATCAAACGATATCCATTTTTAATTGCATCTCTAACAAGAGCTGCACATTCATCATCTTGAACTTTATAAACACCCAAACCGAATGCAGGAATTTCAATTCCATTATTAAGCTTACGTTTACCTCCCAAAGAACTTATCATTTAGTATACCTCCCTTTAGATATTAGACAATTATATATTACACTTTATAAACTTACTTATCAAGATATATTGATCAAGCTTAATCATAATTTATTTATTTTTATGTTCGTGAAAATTTTTGATATATTCCATTAATATTTCAAACATTTCTTCATCATATTTTTTCACAACTTTACAATCATTATATGTAAAATATCCACCAGTTCCTTTTGCTCTGTAACTGTTCAAACAAATTGTAAAAATATCATTGTCCGACACTTCTTTACCTTTTACTTTGATATCATAAACTCGATTACCAATAGCTCCGCCATAATTGATTTTATAATCAACGCCCATATAGTAATCATAATTATAATGTTCAATTTTAGGTTTTAAAAATTTTTCAGAGATAATAACTTCCCCATCTTTTACATCAAAATATTCAGCACTTCTCTCAAGAACTTTCTTTAAATTCTTTCCATTTATTTCAAGAACAACTAAAGTATTTGAAAATGGATACGTGAGCAAAATGTCCCTTATTCTAACCTTCTTTGGAAGTCCAGAAATTCTATTTGCAAAACTTGTGGAAGAAATATCAGCCCCTGTATATTCTATCTGAATTTTATTTATGAAGTCAGCAAGTTTACTTCCATTAATTGCCATATTTAAATGAGTATCCGGAAGTAGTTCTTCATCTAATTCACCAACAAAATCATCTATAAGGTCTTGAACTTCTTCATTCTCTTCATTAAATGGTAACATCTCGTTAGAAAATGGTATATCTTTTGCAAATATCATTTCAGAATTAATAATATTTTCACCATTATTTCTTGTTATTTTTATATCGTGAAAGCTCATGGCATTGAATAAATTTTGTACTATGTAAGTGTTATTCAAGTATCTTCCCTCAATCCCAACGTGTTGATGTCCCGTCAATAGTATATCAAAGTTCAATTCATTACAAATTTTAAAACCAACATTTTCTCCACTTGTTTCAATTATTTTTTTCGTATCAATATCGCATTCAAATCCGCCGTGATATACACAGATAGTTATATCAACCTTGTCTTTCATTTGTTCATAGGCTCTCTTTAAATTTTCAATTATATTCCCAATCGAAACTCCACCCAAATTCTTTGGATTTTCCCATAGATTTACAAATTCAGTTACACATCCTACAATCCCAACCTTGAGTCCATTTTTCATTGTAACTATTTTATACGGATATATAGGATTGCCATCTTCATTAAGACAATTCTCACAAACACATTCAGCATCTAAATGTTCCAAATATTTTTTAAAATATTCATATCCATAATTAAAATCATGATTTCCTATAGTTACAAAATCATATCCAACTTTGTTCATGATGCGTGCAATTCTATCAGGTGAATTTCTCAATTTGCTAAAATATGTAAATGGCGATCCTTGAAGCATATCGCCCCCATCAATAATTAAAGTTTCATCATCTTTATTATATCTCGTTGCCAAATGTAGCAATCCTTGAGGTTTAATTTCTCTATCCATATAATCAGTATTAAAAAAATAACCATGAATATCAGATGTAAAAATTATTCTCAAATTTTTATTCATTGTCTACCCCCTAGCTAGCTTTACTCTTATTCTAGTCGAAATAAATTCTATAATAAGCACAAGAACTATAAGTCCTATTATAATTGATCCAACCTGACTCCATCTATAAGCATTCATAGAGAATATTAATGGAGCCCCTATTCCTCCCGCTCCTACTATCCCAAGTATACTTGCATCTCTCAAATTCATATCGAATCGATATATAACTGTTGAAATGAAATCTGGAAAAAGCTGAGGAAGTATTCCATAACGTATTTTTTGAAAGAAATTACATCCACAAGCATCTAAAGATTCCAAAATCTTCGTATCCAAATCTTCTATAGATTCAATATACATTTTAGATATCATTCCAATAGATGACAGCGACATCGTAAGAAGTCCAGCAAAAGCTCCAGGACCCGTCACTCTTATGAACATCAAAGCATAAACAATTGATGGAACTGTACGAATTGACATTATTATAAATCTTCCGATAACACTTATTGGCTTAGGAACAATATTTGTTGCTGACATAAATGAAATTGGTATAGCAAGAATTGCACCAACAAGTGTACCAAGAAAGGCAATACACATTGTTTCAAGCAAAAGGTAAGGTACTCCATCAACAAAATTAAATAGTAATTCGGTATCCGGATTAAATATCCCAAGAAAAATATTCTTAGCTATTTGAATACCATTTTTTGATATACCATCTAAATTTATAGTACTGCTTGACAAGACAATAAAAAAGACACAAACCAAAGCCGTAATTATTTTCCATAAAAATTTACGTGGTTCTTTCTCGTACTGTCTTAAAACTATTTCACTCATAGATATTACTCCTCCTAAGTTAATTTCTTCCTAAGATAATGACTTAGCAATTCAATTAAAACTACAGCTACAAATAAAGATATAAGTATCATTCCAACACTTGAATACTCTCTCCAGCCCAAGTTCTCATTTAAAATTAAACCAATTCCTCCAGCACCGACATAACCTAATATAGCCGCATGCCTAACATTACCTTCAAAACAAAATAAACTTGTAGCAATATACGTAGGCAAAACCTGCGGGACAATAGCACTTGAAAATGCTCGTACCTTACTTGCTCCTAATGCCTGAATTGCCTCATAAGCTCCCATATCAACAGTTTCTATTTGCTCATAAAGTTTCTTTCCAACATATCCAAAAGTAAATATAGCAATAGCAACAGTACCCGCAAAAGTCCCAAGACCAAAAATATATGTTGCAATAAGTGCTATAACTAATGTTGGAAGCGTTCTTATTATGCTCAGTAAAAATCTCATTATAGATACAATGAATTTATTTTTTATTATGTTGCTTGACGCCACTACAGAAAAGGGTACGACAGCCAAAGCACCTATAATAGATCCCAAAAAAGACATTTTTATCGTATCAAAAAGTGGTTTCCATATTTTATTTATGTACTCAAAATTTGGCGGGAACATTTGTTTTATAATATCAAAGAAATTTCCACCACGCCTAATTAATGTATTGAAATTAAATCCAGTAATTCCCATAGATACTATAACTGCAATAATAAAAATTAAAATTAAAAGTGGTACCATAGATCTTTTTTCTACAACTTGTTTGCCATTTCCAAGTTCTATAACCCTTGGTCTAAATATCTTATCGTAGATATTCACGCAACCACCTCCACCTTGCCTTTGTAAATATTCTCTAATATTTCTTCTGTCACATCAGATGAAGGTCCATCATAAACTATTTTCCCATCTCTAATTCCCACAATTCTATCTGCATAATTAAGTGCAAGTTCAACATGGTGGATATTAATCAAAATTGAAATATCCATCTCTTTATTTATCTTCTTAAAATCTTCCATAACTTTTCTAGCTGTAATCGGATCCAAAGCTGCAACAGGTTCATCAGCTAAAATTATCTCAGGATTTTGTGCAAGGGTTCTCGATAATGCAACTCTCTGTTGCTGTCCTCCTGAAAGTTGATCTGCTCTTATAAATGCCTTATCAACAATTCCCATCTTATCCAAAGCTTCCAAAGCTTGAATCTTTTCCTCTTTTGTAAAAATTCCAAATACTGATCTTATAAATGAAATTTCGGGTACCTTTGCTGTTAAAACATTTTTTATAACAGTCGTACGAGTTACCAAATTAAATGATTGAAAAATCATACCAATCTTTCGCCTAAATTCTCTAAGCTGTTTTCCTTTTAATGATTTTACATCCTTACCATTCACAATTAAATTTCCATCTGTAATATCAATCATTCTGTTTATTGTTCTTATTAAAGTTGATTTACCTGCACCAGATAACCCGATGATTGCTACAAATTCTCCTTTATCTATCTTAAGATTAACATTATCAAGTCCTTTAGTACCATTAGGATATACTTTGGAAACGTTATTAAATTCTATCATTATAAATTAATCCTCTCATTTTTTATTCATAAAAAAGGCGAGGACTCGTCCCCGCCATAAATTTAAAAATTACTGAGATTTTAGTTCACGAATAAGCTTCTGAACCCTTCTTTCATTATCATAATCGGCAGATTGAGCACGTTCATATCCTTTATGACTATAAAATGAAATAACCTTTTTACCTTCATCAGTATTTGCTATATTTATCATTGCTGTAGCAAATGCATTATTGAATTCAGGTGTCATAATAGGAGAATTTTTACTTACACTTATCGTATCATTATAAATCGGAGCAGCTACACCTATAACATTTGTTTCATCCCAAATTTGACTTGTACGCCCATATTCATTTGTCCATTTTTCAGCATAATCAATTCTTGCATCAGCAAAAACTGTTATAACATCAACTTGCTCAGCAGCCAATCTCGCAACAGAACTTCCATAAGAATCAGATTGAACTTTATTAGTTAAATCTGCTACAGTTTTTCCATATTTATCATTTAAAAATAATGTTGGATAAATATATCCTGCAGACGATGTTGGACTCATTACAGCCCACTTTGCACTATTTAAATCTTCCCATGTTAAATCTTGTCCATTATTTATCTTCTCACTAAGCTCTTTACCTTTAGCAGAAGGTCCAGCAATAAGAAGCGATCTATATGAAGTAGCTTGTTGTGGTATGTATTCTGTAGGTGATTGATTCCAATCAATTGGGTTTTCAGAGCTGTGATTAAGCGCATCTCTTGTAGCTGTTAACAGTACCTCTGCACCATCATCATACAACACATATGTACCACCTGGAATAAATCCAACATCAACAGTACCAGACACCAAAGCCTCTCCTACAGCCTCATAGTTTGTCCCGACTGAAATATTAACTTCTCCAATTGAATAACCTTGCTTGCTTAATTCATCTTTAAGCATTTCTTTTAATGGTTCTGTTGCTGTAATAATTTGTTCTGGATCTTTTGAAGGAACAAATGCAATATTTAATTTGTCAATTTTTTTAACACTTGTTGTTGTATTGGATGAACTTGATGAAGTATTTGATTCATTAGTTGAAGGTGACCCCACGCAACCAGTTAAAAGTGATAATGCCAAAAAACCAGAAGTTAGTATACGTGTAACATGCTTTCTCATAATTTATCTCCTTTTTATATAATGGTTTATATTTTAAAATAAATAGCTGTAAAAACTATTTATTAAAAACTACATTAAAAAAACGTAAAGAATCATTATGTTTTTCAATCAAAATGCCAAAATTAAATCGTTATATGTACATTTTAATATAAAATTGTTTTTATTGTCTATATTAAATTTACAAAAAAATGTAGAATTATGTTATGTTATCCTAATGACATTCTGATTAAATATTTAAGAATCTAAAAAGGAGATAGTTTTATTATTTTAAAATCGACATAACTTGTTGAGGCAACTGATTTGCTTGTGCAAGCATCGATTGAGATGCTTGTTGAAGAATATTTAATTTTGTTAAATTCATCATCTCTTTTGCCATATCAACATCCCTTATTCTTGATTCCGCTGCTTGTAAATTCTCTGCAGTGTTCCCAACTGATGACAAAGTATGTTCAAGTCTATTTTGCATAGCCCCTAGATTAGCCCTTTGATCAGATACTCTAAAAATTGCTATATCTAACCTTTCAATCGCCTCTTTTGAGTTTTCTATTGTTGATACATCAATCCCACCAAGTCCAAGTTCACGGCTTCTCATATTTTCAATATTAAGTCCAACCATTTGACCTTCATTTGCACCTATTTGGAAATCAACCCCATTAGATATTTTTTTAGCATCGTTTGAAAAAGAAATTTTCATTTCCTTTCCACTAGTAAGGTGTGGAGAAGTAGCCTGTATATTATTAAACTTCAAATTAATACCAGCTAATTTTACAACTTCAATATTTGTAGGATTCTCTATAAATACACTATCCATAACATATGGCTTACCGCCATTGAAATGTGATCTATCCACTATACTAATTGTTACATCAAATTTATTTTTAGTAAGTATTAAGTCAAATGTTCCCTCTCCAAGTTTTGATAGCTCATCTGGATCTACTTCTTTCATTACTTGACTAATTTTGTTGGGATCTGTAACATCTCCAGTAATCTGAACTTTACTATTATCACAAGTCTTAATTTCTTTTCCCGAAATATTTCCATTAATAATCTTATTACCATTAAATTCTGTATCCTCTGAAATTCTATCAATCTCAGATTTTAAATTTTTAAACTCTTCATTTATCAATTTTCTATCCTCATCTGTGTAACTTCCGTTTGCTGATTGAACTGCAAGCTCCCTCATTCTCTGCCCAATTGAATGAGTTTCAGATAATGCTCCTTCAGCTATCTGAATCATCGAAATTCCATCTTGTGCATTTCTATACGACTGATTAAGTCCTCTTATTTGTGATCTCATATTTTCAGAAATTGCAAGACCTGCTGAATCATCTGATGCTTTATTTATCCTTAATCCCGAACTCAATTTTTCCATTGACTTTCCTTGAGTGACTGTTATATTAGCCATATTTCTATGTGCATTCATCGCATTAATATTGTTATTTATTATCATAATCTTAATACCTCTAAAAATTCATTTCCTTATAATTAAGTTGTTCCAATTTTTATTTCCTTATGTGCGAGACTTTAGATTATTTATTGGAAAATTAAGAAAGATTTACAATAGACTTTTTAAAAAATTTTATATATAATACATCCCAGTAAACAGTTTATATTTTTTTAACACAAGGAAGTAAAACAAATATGAAAAAATTAGCTTTACCTATCATATGTGCATTAATTTCAATTACTATAGCATCTTGTGGCAGTTCAAATAAAAATAAAGACATATCAAATAACAACACCGTTATATCAAATAATGAAAATGTTCAATTACCTAATCCAATAGTAGAATATGAAACTCTTGAAGAAGCTGTAAAAGCATGCAATTTTGAATTTTCTGTACCTGACACAATCGATGGATATGAAGACAAAAAATATTCAGTTATTAGTACAAAAACAATTCAAACAATTTATTACAACAAAAACTCTAACGCAAATGATAATACCCTATCTATTCGAAAAGCATTTGGGACTGAAGACATAAGTGGCGATTACAATAATTATAAAGAAATTAACAAACTTTCTTTAAACAATTTGGAAATAACAACAAAAGGAAATAATGGAAAAGTTAGTGTAGCAACTTGGACAAGTGGAAATCATACATTTTCCATTACAACAAATAATCCTCTAGATATAGAACCATTAGTAGAAATAATAAACGATGTTAAATAAATAATAATGCCGAGTAACATAACATTACTCGGCAAATTTTTTATTCAAATTCTATTGTTGATGGTGGTTTTGAAGTAATATCATAAACAATCCTATTCACATCATTAACCTCATTAACTATACGTCTTGAAATAACATCAAGAACTTCATACGGAATTCTCGCCCAATCCGAAGTCATTCCATCACTTGATATAACAGCTCTCAAAGCAACTGTATAACTATAAGTTCTTTCATCGCCCATAACACCAACGGACTTCATATTTGTCAGACAAGCAAAATATTGCCATATCTCTCTATTAAGACCTGCCTTTTCAATTTCATCTCTTAAAATTTTATCTGCTTGTTTTAATATTTTAAGTTTTTCTTCTGTAACTTCTCCAATGACCCTTATACCGAGCCCTGGTCCTGGGAATGGCTGGCGATAAACAATGCTCTCAGGCAATCCAAGTTCCAATCCAAGTTCCCTAACCTCATCTTTAAAAAGCGTATTTAATGGTTCAATCAATTTAAATTTCATGTTTTCTGGAAGTCCGCCAACATTATGATGGGATTTTATTGTTTGTGCTGTACTAGTTCCTGACTCTATAACATCAGTGTAGAGAGTCCCCTGAGCCAAAAATTCAAAATCGTTTAACTTCGATGTTTCTTCTTCAAAACAAAATACAAATTCATTACCTATGATCTTGCGTTTTTGTTCAGGGTCAGAAACTCCCTTTAATTTATTTAAAAATCTCTCCTGAGCATCAACTTTAACAAAATTCATTTTGAATTTTCCATCAAAAGTATCAACAACTGACTGAGCCTCCCCTTCACGAAGAAGTCCATTATCAATAAACATACATAATAATTGATTACCAATAGCTTTATAAATGAGTGCTGCAACAACAGAAGAATCAACCCCTCCACTAAGAGCACACAAAACTTTTTTATCTCCAACCTGCTCTCTTATATTAACAATTTGATCCTCAACAAAATTACTCATTGACCAATTTGCTTCAGCCTTACAGATCTTAAATATAAAATTCTTTAAAATTTCAGTTCCATACACAGAATGTTCAACCTCTGGGTGGAATTGAACTAAATGTATATTCTTATCTTCATTGAATGCTCCAGCAATTGGACAAGATTCACTGCTAGCACTAACTTTAAAACCTAAAGGTAAAGTTTTAACATGATACCCATGACTCATCCAAACAATTTGATCTTCTGGGAGGTTTTCAAAAATCCCATCTTTATTAGTTTTAATTTCAGTTTTTCCATACTCTCTCTCAGATGCTTTTTCAACAATTCCACCATTCATATACGTTATAAGTTGCATCCCATAACAAATCCCCATAACAGGTATTCCGAGATTAAGTATTTCTGGATCCATACCAAATGAATCTTTATCCGTAACAGTATTTGGACTACCGCTTAATATAATACCTTTAACATTTGTCAATTTCTTAATATCTTGTGCCATTATTTTATGAGATTTTAACTCACTATAAACTCCAAGTTCCCTAATACGTCGACAAATTAATTGATTATATTGACTTCCAAAATCAATAACTACCACTTGATCACTCTTCATTTGATCACTCCTAATAAAATATTTCTTTACTAATTTAATTATAAAAATATAAAATGCACTAAGAAGATTATGGTAAGTAGCCACATTATAGGATGAACTTCTTTTCTTCTACCAGCTGCCCACATTGTAATTGGATATAAAACAAATCCTGATGCAATACCTTCAGATATAGAATATCCAAGTACCATCATAATAATAGTCATAAATGCTGGAATCGCTATCTCGATTTTATTCCACTCAATATTACTCAATGATGATGCCATCAAAATACCAACTGTAATAAGTGCTGGAGCAGTAATCGCAGGTGTAACAACTGTTAAAAGTCCCGAACAAAACAACATAAGCAAGAAAAATATCGATGTAAATACAGATGCAAGTCCAGTTTTAGCACCGGCTTCAACACCTGCCAAAGACTCAACAAAAGATGTTGTAGAAGATGTTCCTAAAATTGATCCAATTACCGTTGCTGTTGAATCAGCTAACAAAGCTTTATCAGCTCTCATTAATTCTCCCTTTTCATTTACAAATCCTGCTCTAAATCCGACAGCCATTAACGTTCCTGCTGTATCGAAAAAATCTATAAACAAAAATGAAAATATAACTAATATAATATCTCCTGTGAAAATAGTAGGTAGGGCTTCAAATAGTGCGCCAAAAGTTTGGCTTATAGAAGGTATCGGTGCGATAATTTGTTGTGGCAAATCAACAACTCCCAAAAATATTCCAATAATTGCTGTAACAATCATACCGATAAATATAGCTGCTGGAATTTTTTTAACCATCAATACAAGAGTTATGATTAATCCAATAATTGCAATCAATACATTAAAATCTGTAAAATTACCTAATCCAACTAATGTTGAATCATTATTTACAATAATTTGTGAATTTTGAAATCCTAGAAATGCAATAAAAAATCCAATACCAGTTCCAACTGCATGCTTCAAAGATGTAGGAATACTATTAATTATTTTTTCTCTCAAACCAGTTAAGGATAATATCATAAATAAAATTCCTGATATAAATATTCCTGCTAAAGCTTGTTGCCAAGTATAACCTAATATTAATACAACTGTATAAGCGAAAAATGCATTTAATCCCATTCCAGGAGCAAGAGCTACAGGGAAATTAGCATGCAAACCCATAATTAAAGTTCCAATTGCTGCGGCTAAAATTGTTGCTGTAAATACTGCTCCTCGATCCATACCAGTAACAGATAAAATATTTGGATTAACGAAAATTATGTAAGCCATAGAGAGAAATGTTGTCAATCCTCCAACAAACTCTTTAAATACCGTTGTATTGTGTTCCTCTAGTTTGAAAAACTTATTCAGCATAGAAAATAATACCTCCAATTAATTTTATTTAATAATTAATTTAGTAAAAAATATAATATGGGACTATCAGCTAAAAAGTTGAAAGTCCCTAATTATCATGATAAATCAATATAAAAACAAAATTTAAACCTATCAATTTAATTACGACCCGTAGTCTACTCATTTAAGGTAAGTAGGTAGAGACTTTCGAACCATATTATCGAGTTTATACGGGATAATCCAATACCAATAGTTTAATCTTAAAATCATTGGTTAAAAAAGTCAATATAAAAATATAATAATACTTTCAAATTTATTTATTATCTTTTAATTTGTATAATTTGGAGCGTCTTTCATTAAGCTTATATCATGTGGATGACTTTCTTTTATGCCTGAGGAAGTTTGTACAACAAATCTTGAATTATTAAATAAGGTTTTAATATCTGCAGATCCAAGATAACCCATTCCTGATTTTATCCCTCCGATTAACTGATAAATTATTTCACTAACCTCACCTTTATATGGAACAACGCCTTCAATTCCTTCAGGAACAAATTTTTTACTTCCATTTTGGAAGTATCTATCACTTGATCCATCATTCATTGCACCAAGAGATCCCATTCCTCTATATGATTTATATATTCTTTCACCAAACACAACTTTTTCACCAGGTGCTTCGTCACACCCAGCAAAAATAGAACCCAGCATAACTACACTTGCACCAGCTGCTAATGCTTTAACAATATCACCAGAATATTTAATTCCACCATCCGCAATTAAAGGTATATTATGATTAATAGCTTCTTCTGAACAATCCATTATGGCAGTAAGCTGTGGGACTCCAACTCCTGCAACTATTCTAGTTGTACATATTGACCCAGGACCTATCCCCACTTTAACAGCATCTGCACCAGCATGAACTAAATCATATACAGCTTCACTTGTAGCTATGTTTCCAGCAATTATTTGAACATCTGGATACAATTGTTTTATGATAGATACTTCCTCTATTACACCTTTTGAATGCCCATGAGCCGTGTCTAAAACCAAAACATCAACTTCTTTACTCACAAGTTCTTTAACTCTATCAAGCATATCTGAAGTAACTCCAATTGATGCACCGCATAAAAGCCTTCCCTTACTATCTAAAGAAGATACCTCTAGTTTTTTTCCATCATAATTTTTAACAATTTCTAACTGTTTACCTTGTTTCTCAATTGACATATTTTTATGAAGTATTCCTATACCTCCATTCATAGCCATAGCTATAGCCATTTTACTCTCTGTAACAGTATCCATACTAGCACTCATTAGAGGTATATTAAGAGATATTTTCCGAGTAAGATTTGTTCTTAAACTAACTTGATTTGGCAAAATCTCCGACCTATTTGGTACCAATAAAACATCATCAAAAGTATATGCATTTTTAATAATTCTCGCCATGTAATCCACACTCCTTATCTTCTTTGCTTATATATTTCAACCATTATACAATGATTAAAAAACAATTGCATCAAATTTTTAAATGTCTAATGCTTTCTTAGCCAATTTATCAGCTAAATCATTATACTTATCTCCGGAATGAGCCCTAACCTTTCTAAAAACAATATGTATTTGATCTTTAACTCTATCGTAATATCTCTTATAATTTTGAGTTCCACTCTTATTTGCTTTCCAATATCCCTTACACCATTTCTCTATTCCTTCGTAGTCATAACAAATTGTAATACTTTGAAAATTATTTTCTAAACAATACTTCATCGCACTCATTGATCCCATAATCTCTCCTGCAACATTTCTCATTTCACACATTTCTTTATCATCAAACTTCTCACAAAAATGTTCCTCATGATCGCCATTTATTATAACCATCCCATATGAATATTCTTTCGTATCTGAGTTGTAGCTTCCGTCAACGTAAGCAATCAAATTAGTTGAATCAAAACTTTTTTCATTGTCATTCAAAAATTTTTCCGCCTCATCAAGCGTTTTAAAACTTTTATAAACGGCACCAGAATATCCATCTATATTTTTTTTGCATTCATCCCAGCTTTCAAATATACCTATCTTATATCCTTTCTTAATTGCATAAAATTTTTTTGCCAAACAAAATACACCCCTTATCATAAAAAAAACTTAAGGACATCAAGCCCTTAAGTCTTAATTTACTCTATAACTTTTATACTTAACTCTATTCTCTTATTTTCCTTATTTATCTCAACGATCTTGGCCTTAACTTCTTGTCCTATTTGTAAAAAGTCAGATATATCATTAACTCTTTTATGACTGATCTGTGATATATGAACCAATCCATCTATGCTTGGCTCCAACTCAACAAAAGCTCCAAACTCAGCAAATCTAACAACTTTACCAAGCACAACTGCTCCAATAGGATATTTCTCATCAACATTTGACCATGGATCATCTTGCAACACTTTCATGCTTAGAGATAATTTTCTGTTTTCTCTATCAAGATCAATTATCTTAACTTTTATCTTATCACCAATATTTAAAACATCACTTACTTTATCTATTCTACCCCAAGATATTTCAGAAATATGCAACAAGCCATCTACACCATTTACATCAACAAATGCACCAAATGTATTTATTCTTTTTACTTCACAATCAACAACATCACCAAGAACTAAACTTTTCCAAATTTCATTCTCTCTGATCTTTTTCTCCTCTTCTAAAACAGCTCTTCTTGAACCGATAATCTTAAATTGATTCTTTTCCTCTTTCATTTCAATAACTTTAACTTCTAATTCACGACCAACAAACTCATTTAAATTTTCTATATGTATAAAATCTAAATGTGAAGCAGGCACGAATAATTTAATACTATTAAATTCAACAATTACTCCGCCTTTTACATCTTCCTTAACAATAACAGAAAGTCGCTCACTATTATTAAACTTTTCTTTAAGGATTTCTAAGGATTTTTCTCTAAAAACTTCAAGCCTAGATAATACAACTTTTCCATCTGAATTACTTAGGGAAATAATTTTTCCATCTATGTATTCTCCAACCTTAAATGTATCACCAAATTTATTTCTCTCATCCAAACTAATTTCTGCAATTGGTAAAATTACTTCTAAATTTTCATCAACATTTAAAACTAAATTTTTATCATCTATAGATTCTATTTTTCCTCTTAACAACTTTCCTATTTTTATATTGTTTTCGGTTCTATTTTCTATCATTAAAATTACCTCCTTCATAATCCAATCTGGCGTTGAAGCCCCAGATGTTATTCCAACTTTGTAACAATTAGTAATTATCTCATTTAAAATGTCACTTTTTAAATCGGAAGCCCTTTCAATTATTATAGAATTTTCACAATATTTTTTCGAAACCTCGTATAATTTATTAGAATTAGAACTTAATTTATCTCCAACAATTATCATAAAATCTACATCTTTTGCTAATTGTGCTGCATCACGTTGCCTAAGATATGTAGCATCACAAATAGTATTTAAGGAAACAACATCTTTACATTTTTCACTAACCAACTTTATTGCGTTTTCAAAATTTTCATACTTTTCTGTTGTCTGTGACAAAACACATACTTTGTCTGATAAAATTTCTCCATCAAGTTTGTCCTCAAAAAAGAATTTCGCATTATAATCACAATAGCTATTAGCTCCAATAATTTCTGGATGATTTTTGTTTCCAACTATTACAATGTCATATCCTTTTTCATAATAATCTCTTACTTTTTTATGTATAACTTTAACCCTACCACAAGTAGCATCAACATATTCTATAAAATTAGTTATTAAAACATCTTCAACATCTCTAGGAATGCCATGTGCTCTTATTACCAAAATATCCCTATCATCTTTCAAGGTATCCAAGTTTTCTTTATTAACTATTTTAACGTTCTGTCGAGAAAAATAATTTATAATCTGTTTATTATGAATTATCTCCCCAAGAGTACTAATATTTTTATCATTATCACTCTTAACTACCTTATCCAATTCATTTACTGCTCTAAGAACTCCGTGACAAAATCCATTATTTTCCGCAACCCTAACTTGTTTAAACTCCATCTTAGGTATCATATATTCAACAATTATTCTCGAAACCTCGTCAACTGACTCTTGAAAGTCTAAGTTGGATGTGTCTATAACTTTAGCATCATTTGCTTTTTTCAAAGGACCTTCTTCTTTATTATAGTCTATATTATCTCGTTTTTCAATTTCATTTAATATTTTATTATATTCTACATCAACACCACTTTTAACAAGCTGATCATATCTTCTCTTAGCTCTAACATCCGGATCAGCTATTATAAAAAATTTAAGACAGGCATCTTTTAAAACTTCAGTTCCAATATCACGCCCATCCATAACAATTCCATTTTCAGACTTAAACGATCTCAAAATTTCATTTATTAATCTTCTAATATTGGATTTTGATGATACCAAGGATACTTTACTATCTATTTCTTGAGTTCTCAGTTCATCTCCCAAAATCAATCCATTATAAACCAAATAATTACTATGTACATCAATCTTAGAATTTTTAATAATTTCTATTAATCTACCTTCCTCCAAATCAAAATCTATATTCTCTTTTATGGAAATATAAGTAGTAAGTCTATATAAAAGTCCTGTGTTTATAAACTTAAAATTAAATCTATCTGAAATACACTTCGCAATCGAACTTTTCCCAGAACTAGCTGGACCATCAATAGCTATCGATATATTCATATTTTCATACCTCTCAAACTTCAAATACTATTTCCTGCTAAAAATCCAGTAGATATTGCTATTTGAATATTGTACCCACCAGTAAAAGCATCAACATCCATAACCTCTCCCGCAAAAGAAATATTCTTAATAATTTTTGATTTCATAGTACTAGGGTTTATTTCATAAACATCTATTCCTCCACTTGTTACTATAGCTTCACTAATTGGTCTTAATCCCTTGACATTAATAACAAGATGTTTAAAACATTCAACAATTCGTTTTCTCTCTTGTTTTGTAATAGAATTAACCTTTTTATTTGGATCAATTTTTACAAGGTCAACCATAATTGGTATAAATTTTTGAGGCAATAAATCATCTAAAGAATTTTTAAAATCTTTATTGCTATATTTCACAAAATCCTTTTGGAGTCTTAAATCAAATTCTTTATCGTCAAGTGCTGGCTTCAAATCAATTTCTATAGAATAATTTTCATTCCCAAGAATATATCGACTAATTTTTAAAACAATCGGTCCAGATACACCGAAATGAGTGAATATAAAATCTCCTTGAAATGAAATTTCCTTTTTATTGTTTTTATAAAGAATCATGTTAACATTCTTTATACTAACACCTTGAAGTTTCGTAGTCCATTTCTCCTTTATTTCTAAAGGAACAAGAGAAGGTTTTAATTTCGTAACAGTATGACCTATTCTTTTATATTCATTAAAAAGTTTACCATCAGATCCAGTCAAAGGATATGATGCTCCTCCAGTCGCAAAAATATAATGATCTCCCTTTATAATTTTATCATTTAACAATTCAATCGACTCAACTATATTGTTATTTACATTTATTTTCGAAACTTTTGAATCAAGTAAAATTTCTACATTATTTTTATTTAATTGTTTTTCAAAACTCTTAATTATATCACTCGATTTGTTAGAAAGCGGAAAAACCCTACCTCCCCTTTCAACCTTAAGCTTAGTTCCTCCATCTTCAACAAACTTTATCGTGTCTTCATTCGTAAAACTATAAAGAGCACTATATAAAAACTCTTTATTCGTTAATACATTATCTAAAAAACTCTCTATAGATTTGTTGTTTGTTACATTGCATCTACCTTTGCCCGATATGTACATTTTTTTAGCTATTTTGTTGCTTGCTTCAAGCAACGTCACCTTATGACCACATTTAGCAGCTGCTATAGATGCCATCATACCAGCAGGTCCCGATCCAACAACTATTACATTTTTCATAAATAAAACTACCTCATTTTATTAATTAATACCAAAGATGGCGGATTATTTTTATTCAACAAATTAAGATAAGCAACATTAAATTTTTTATTGTCAAGGTCACAACAAAATTTCAGAACCTCCCGACTTTCAACCCTTCCCTGATCATGACCAACATATAAAACAACAGATATAAAACCTCCAACATTTAAAATATCTACAGATTTACGCAAACTAATAAGAGTGGATTCAACATTTGTTATTATCTTTTTGTCTGAAGCTGGCAAATATCCCAAGTTATACATGCCACAATCGAATTCTTCCAAATACTTATCAACATTTTCATGACTATCTAAAATCAATTCTACATTTTTGATATTTTTCAATTTAAAATCATTAATACACTCTTTTTGTAAATCAAAAGAATAAACATAATTAAAATTTTCACTAAGAAAAAGAGTATCGTTACCTCTACCCAAAGTGAAATCAACAGAAATATTTTTTACTTTAACATTTTCAAACAACAATTTTTTAGCTGTATCCGTAATTTTATAAAAACTCATAATACAATTACTTCCATTTTATAAATTAATTTTAATTATAGAGTAGGTGTAATTATTATTCAAGATAAATAAAATTTTATCAAATTTTATTTATAAAACCCATTATGATATAATTAAAATAATGATTATTATAAAGGAGTAATTATTAAAGATGGATAAGCTTATCTTTGGAATTTCTGGTCTACCTATGGGAAATGGATCAGAAAAATTTACATATGTAACTGGGATAGAATACTTACATTCACTTGGGCTTTCTGCAATGGAGCTTCCATTTGTTCGATCTGTAAACATAACAGATAAAAATCGTGAAGCTGTGAAAACTACTCGTGAAAAATATGATTTTCATATAACAGCCCATGGCTCATACTTTATAAATATGAATGCAAAAGAAGTTGAAAAAAAAGAAAAGTCAATAGAAAGATTAGAGAAAGGAATACTTGCGTTGTCATCTGTGGGTGGAACTGATATTATATTTCATCCAGGATTTTATTTAGATTCAACAAAAGAAGATACTTTCAATTCTGTAAATGAAGAATTAGGAAAACTTCCAGTAATACCAGGATCATATTATAGACTTGAAACGACTGGAAAAGAAACTCAGTTTGGGAATCTAAAAGAGCTTTGTAATCTTGTAAAAAATCATGATCACGTAAAACTTTGTGTGGACTTCTCACACATACACGCAAGATATAATGGAATATTAAAAGAATATGACGACTTTGCCAAAATATTTGAATACATCGGTGAACATTTAGGTGAAGATGCACTCAAAGATTTTCATGTTCACTTATCTGGAATTGAATACACTGCAAAAGGAGAAAAAAACCATCTTCCATTTGAAGAAAGTGATTTCAATATAACTGAATGTCTTCGTGCTTTTGCTAAATATGATATTAAAGGGTGTATAATTTGTGAAAGCCCAATCCTCGAAAAAGATGCATTGCTAATGAAAAATATTTATGAAAGTATGTAAATAAAAAACAAAAGGAGTAATAATATTACTCCTTTTCCCTTTATATAAAAAATCTATTTAGGCTCAACAATAAATTTAATTGCTGTTCTTTCTTCACCATCAATTGATATTTCAGAAAATGCTGGTATAACAACCAAATCAATACCATTTGGAGCTACAAAACCTCTAGTAATTACAATAGCTTTTATCGCTTGATTTACTGCCCCAGCCCCAACTGCTTGTACCTCAGCTACTGCCTTATCTCTCAATACTGCTGCTAGAGCTCCTGCAACTGCTTTAGGTTGAGATTGCGCTGATACTTTTAAAATTTCCATAAGTGTTCCTCCCAAAATTCTCTTAAGTTTTATTAAATATTTGTCCCCTATATACTTCTATCAATTTCCTCTTTTTCCTTTTTTTTCCTTTTAAATTTCTACTCAAAAAGATTTTTACAATTTTCTCCAACTATATTAACGCATTAAAACATTTACATTGAATTAATAGTTTCACACAATTAAACTACTAATTCAATGCACTACTCAAATAATTTTAAAGTTTTATATGCAGCATTTTGTTCAGCCTCTTTTTTAGACTTACCGGTTCCTGATCCATATATTTTTTCACCAATAATAACCTGAACATAAAATACTTTATTATGTGGAGGACCTTCCTCCTTAATCAAGCTATACTTTATCTTATCAGTAGTTTTAGATTGAATATATTCTTGAAGTCTTGTTTTATGGTCTAAATAATTTACTATTGCTCCTGTATCCAAAATATATGAGAAAAATTTGAGTATAAATTTTTTTGCAAACTCATATCCACTATCTAAATAAACCGCTGCAATAACCGCCTCTACTGCATCGGCTATAGTAGAAATTCTTGTTTTACCACCGCTTAATTTTTCCCCCTTACTTAACTTAATGAATTCTCCAAGTTTCCATTTCTCTCCAACTTTATAAAGCGATGCCTCACAAACTATAGATGCTCTCTTACGAGTAAGATCACCCTCATTGTTATCCTTACAATTTTTATACAAATACTCTGTTATACATAATTGGAGTACAGAATCTCCAAGGAACTCCAGTCTTTCATTGTATTCTGTCAAACCACGCTCATTAGCATAAGAACTATGTGTTAATGCCAAATTTAATATATCTATATTTTTAAACTTTACGCCTATTATCTCTTGAAATTTGTCAATAAGTGTTTCATGCATACGATATATTTCTCCCCAAAATTTAAAAGTCGCCAAAAACACAATAACAGTTTAAGACGACTAATATGTAAATAAACTTAATTTTCTACTTGAGAGTTTATAAAATCTACAACATCTCCAACTGTTTTTAATTTAACAGCTTCTTCATCAGATATACTTATACCATACTCTTCTTCAAGGTTCATTATAAGTTCGATCAAATCTATAGAATCAGCTCCTAAATCATCAACTATAGATGATTCTAATTTAATCTCATCTTGATCAACATTTAATTTTTCAGAAATTATATCTCTTACTTTTTCAAACACTACATTCACCTCCCATTTATCACATAAACATAATAAATTATAAAAGTTTAACAGTCAATATCTTATTTTTTATAAATAAAGTTTTTCTATAGAACTTATAATTTTCTCATTAACTAGCTTAAACGCTGTATTAATTGAATTTTTTATAGTAATTTCATTCGAATTCCCATGAGATTTTACACATACTTTTTTGACACCTAAAAATACAGCTCCTCCATATTTTTTATAATCATATTTACCCTTAACTCTATTCAAAAAAGACGGTACAATTTTTTCAACTATCTTATATAAAAAATTTTTTGAAATATCCTTAATAGCAAGTGAGATTATATGTTTACTAGTTCCTTCCATTATCTTTAAAGCAATATTCCCAATAAAACCATCGCACACAACAACATTTGTATCATCTTTAAATATATCTCTTGCTTCTAAATTCCCCTTGAAATTAATATTTGGATCATTCATCAATTGATCATACGCCTTTCTAATAACAGAATTACCCTTATTCTTTTCTGTTCCAATATTTAATAATTTTACAGTCGGATTATCTTTCTTGAATAATATTTCATAATAAAGCCGACCAAGATCAGCAAATTGTACAATATTTTTTACATCACAATCAACATTAGCCCCTGAGTCCAATAAAATAAATCTTCCATTTTCTCTATCTATTATAGGAGCAAGTGCAGGTCTAAAAACTCCTTTAATCTTCCCCACGGTAAACAAACACCCAACTAAAAAAGCACCACTATTACCTGTAGATACAATCCCATCATAATCCTTATCAATTAATTCATTAAGTGCAACAACCAAACTTGATCTTTTTTTACTCCTTATAGATTTAACTGGTTCATCATAACTATAAATAATATCCTCTGCATCAACTATATTAATTTTATTTTTATCAAACTCATACTTACTTAACTCTCGCAAAATTTCCTTGCTCTTTCCAACTAAAATTATATACAAATCCTTATTTTCTTTTGAAGCTAATATCGCACCCTCTACATGAGCCTTAGGCGAATTATCTCCCCCCATGCAATCAAGTACTATCCTAATCATTTTTCTACCCCTAAAAAACAAACTACCTAAACTAGAAAAACTAATTTAGGCAGTTCCATTAATTTTTAACTGACACAACTTGCTTACCATTATAAAAGCCACACTTTTTACATGCTCTGTGAGGCAATTTAATTTCATGACATTGTGGACACTCCATAACATTTGGAGCTGATAACTTAAAAGTTTGTGCTCTCCTACTATCTCTTCTCCCATTAGAAAATTTACGCGCTGGATTTCCCATTACTCCACCTCCTTAAAATCTGCAAAAATTTCTTTTAACTTATAAAATGCATTGCTAAACTCTTCCTTTTCACAACTACATTTATTATTATTTAAATCTACGCCACACTTTTGACATAAACCCAAACAACCATCCTTACATAATTTTTTCTGAGGTATACTAACAACTACACAATTCTTTATATAACCTTTAAAATCTAAATTTTGGTCGGAATCTAAAATAATATCCTCATCCAAATTATTTAATAACATCTCATCGTCACACTTTAAATCAAAATCTTTAATAAATTCAATTAGACATCTGGAACAATTAAAACTAAATTTCGTATGAATGTCAAATTTAAATTGTATCAAATCATCAGAAATTAATACATTCGCCTTAACCCTAATATCATCAACAAATTTAAAATCTTCTCCATCATAAACATTAAGATCCTGTAATGGAATAGAAAACTCTTCATCCCTCTTTAAAACCTTATTCTTTTTGTATTCTCTCAAATTTATCTGCATGATTTAATTTAACCTCACTTAATAGTCCAATGTGTGACTAAACATTAAATTATCATATAAATTATATAATTCTACTACATAAATTGTCAATATTTAAAATTACTTCAATAATGCTTGAGTATCTTTCGCTATAACAAGTTCTTCATTCGTTGGAACTAAATAGACTTTAACTTTAGAATTATCTGAAGAAATTTCTGTCAACTTTCCTCTTACATTATTTTTATTTTCATCAATTATAATTCCAAGATTCTCCATATCTTTACAAACATTATATCTTGTAATAGGAGAATTTTCACCTATACCTGCAGTAAATACAATAGCATCCACTCCATTCATTGCAGCAATGTAAGCTCCAATATAAGACTTAATTCTATAACAATACATTTCTAAAGTTAATTCCGCTCTCTTATCGCCTTGTTTTTGTAAATCCTCAATATCTCTTGAATCACTGCTTTTCCCTGAAACCCCAAGAAATCCAGATTTCTTATTCATAAGTTCATCTACTTCTTTTGCACTCATATTAAGCTCATTTATTAAAAATGTTACAACTGCAGGGTCTATATCTCCACATCTTGTGCCCATCATAAGCCCTTGTAATGGCGTGAATCCCATTGATGTATCAACACTTCTCCCGCCATTAATAGCACTAACACTAGCACCATTACCTAAATGGCAAGTTATTATTTTTAAATTTTCTATATTTTTACCCATAGCCTTTGCACATTCATTTGCAACAAAGAAATGACTTGTTCCATGGAATCCGTATTTTCTTATTGAATATTTTTCATAGAACTCATATGGTAATCCATACATAAACGCTTTATCTGGTATAGTTTGATGAAATGCTGTATCAAAAACAACAACCATAGGGGTATCTTTCATCAACTCTTTACACGCTTTTATTCCTATAAGATTCGCAGGATTATGAAGTGGTGCAAGCTTAATACACTCTTCTATATTTTTTATAACATTTTCATCTACGATAACAGATTTAGAATATTTTTCTCCACCATGTACTACCCTATGTCCAATAGCATTAATTTCGTTTAAGTCTTTTATTAATCCAAATCTCTTATCACATAATGTTTCTAAAACCAACGCAATAGCTTCTTTATGATCTTTAAGATCAACTTCCACTTTATACTTCTCATCAGATCCAACAATTTTTTGTTCTAAATTAGAGCCTGATATACCTATTCTCTCAACTAGACCTTTAGCAATTGCATTTTCTGTATCCATATCAATCAATTGATACTTCAAAGAAGAGCTTCCACAATTTATAACCAAAATTTTCATTCCACTATCTCCTTAACATAATTATGTTTTTCCAAAGTGTATAACTATTTTGTTTTAGCCTGAACTGCTGTAACCGCAACCATAGTTACAATATCGTTCACACTACACCCTCTTGATAAATCATTTAAAGGTTTAGCAAATCCTTGACATATTGGACCTATAGCATCTGCATTAGCTAATCTCTCAACAAGCTTATACCCAATATTACCTGATTGAAGATCTGGGAATATTAAAATATTTGCCATTCCTTTAATTCTGCTATTAGGTGCTTTAGTTTTACAAACATCAGCAACTATCGCAGTATCTAATTGAAGTTCACCTTCAATCATTAAATCAGGTCTTAACTCATTTGCAATTCTATGTGCTTCAATAACCTTATCTACCAACTCATGCTTTGCACTACCCATTGACGAAAAAGATAATAATGCAACCTTGGGATCTACCCCACTTAAAGCTTTAGCGTTATCTGCAGTAGATATAGCTATACATGCCAATTCTTCAGCTGTTGGATTCGGATTAACTGCTGAATCTCCAAAAAATAATATTCCATCATGACCATAATTTTTATTAGGAACATCCATTATAAAAAAGCTTGAAACAATTTTTGTTCCCGGGGAAGTCTTTATTATTTGCATTCCAGGTCTTAAAAGATCTGCTGTTGTATGTACGGCACCAGAAACCATCCCATCAGCATCCCCATTTTTAAGCATTAAAGTCCCAAAATATATTTCATCTTTAACTATTTCCTTAGCTTTTTCAATAGTCATACCCTTATTTTTTCTTAATTCAAAAAATAAATTCACATATTCATCATATTTTTCTGACTTAATTGGATCGACTATAATTGCACCCTCTATATTAACTCCTAAACTGTTAGCCTTAGATTTAATTACATCTTCATTTCCTATTAATACAATATTCGCTATTTTTTCCTTAATAATTTTTTCAGTAGCTTTAATAGTTCTCTCTTCAGTTCCTTCTGGTAAAATTATTTTTTTTACATCATTTTTAGCTGACTCTATAATTTTTTCTAATAGTCTCATATATAGCTCCTTCCAAAGCAACAAAATATAAACTCACTTCAATTATAAACTACTTACCTACACTCTTCAACCATTATCTATAATCACAAAATCAAAACAATACATGTTTACATGTTTAAAATTTTACTTTATATTACAATTTATAATATATTTTTTATTATTTATTTTTAAAAAGGAGTTTGTTTTAGTGAAAGTTGTTGCCATAATATCTGAATATAATCCATTCCACCTTGGACATCTCCATCAAATCGAACAAATCAAAAAAATATTCCACACAGAAGATGTTATAATTATTTCAATCATGAGTGGTAATTTCATACAAAGAGGAGAACCCAGCATTATAAATAAATTTAAACGTTGTGAATCTGTTATTAAAAATGGTGTTAATTTATGTTTAGAAATACCTGTACACATTTCCTTGTCTTCTGCAGAAAATTTTTCATATGGTGCAATTAAAATCCTAAATTCTCTAAAATGCGTAGATTACATTTGTTTTGGGTGTGAAATTCCAGATGAAAAAAACCTAGATTTAATTGCGAATATCTTAATAGAATCAGATAAAACAATTCATTCCAAATATTTAAACAAAGGTTATTCATTCGCAAAAGTACAAGAGTTAATTGTGCTTGAAAAATCTAGAAATGAAAACTTAACAAATTTAATGAAAAGTTCCAACAACATTTTAGCAATCGAATATCTCAAATCTTTAAAAATTTTAAACAGTAAGATAAAGGCACTACCCATTAAACGAATCGGAAGTAACTATAATGATAGATCTTTAGATAAAATTTTTTCATCTGCAACATCAATAAGAAATATTTTGAACAATAATTCTGATATATCTATCATCAAAGATCATGTTCCAAAAGAAACTTTTAAAATCTTAAAAGAATCTTTCACTGAAAAATGTTTTGTAAATAGAGAAGATATGTTCCCATATTTAAAATACAAACTTTTAACGAATAAACAATTATCAAAAATCAATGAAATAAGCGAAGGACTTGATAACAAATTTTACGCAGAAATTAATAAATCAAACTCTTTAAATAATTTGATCTTAAATGTAAAATCAAAAAGATATCCATATTCAAGATTGAGTCGAATTCTTTGCAAATTTTTTATAGGATTTGAAAATTATAATATAAAAGAAATTGAGGATCTTCATAACTATGTCAGGATTATCGGGTTTGATTCAAAAGGAAAATCTTTGTTAAACATAATCAAAAAATCTTGCGATATAAATTTAATCTCAAAGTTTGACAAAAAGACTTCATCAATAGCAGCATTAGATATTTTAAGCACAAGAGCTTATTCTATTTTAAGCAAAAAAACGTTACCTAACGATGACTTTACACATCCTCCAGTTATGGAATATTAATTTATTCATATTTTATAATATCATAATATTTTTTTTCTTTCATAAAAATTAATAAAGACGAAAGAAAGGATGATAAATTAATTGTTATTATTTTTAATTTTATCGGTTATGATATTATCAATTTTTTATATCTCTGAAAAATCTAAAATAAACGCCATAACAACATTCATAATAACAATACTCATAACCTACTTAATAATTTTCCCAAAATCATCAATTGATTCAATTATAAATGGAACTGATTTGTTTATGAAATCAGTCTTTCCAACTTTATTTCCATTTTTAATTTTAACAAATATTTTAATAAACTATGGTGGAATAGATATTTTCGGAAAATTACTTGGTCCTATAATATCCAAACCACTAAGGATTTCAAAAAATTCTATTTTCCCACTACTTATAAGTTTTATATGTGGATACCCATTGGGAATAAAGTATCTAAATGATATGTACAACCAACAAATGATCAAAAAAAATGAATTCATCCGCATGACTAATATAGCATCAAATGCTAGTCCATTATTTATTATTGGTACTGTTGGCGTATCAATTCTCGAAAATAAATTTTTAGGATACATATTATTATTTTCAAATTACATATCTTGTTTGTTAATGTCTTTCATACTATATCCTAAGAATGAAACCTTGGTTACTAGCATCCCTATTAAAAAAAATAATCCTAAAAATAATTTTGGCAACATTTTAAAATCTTCATTAGAAAATTCATTGAAGACATGTGCAATGGTTGGAGGATTTATAATACTATTTTCACTTCTAAAAGAAATTATTCTAAATAACTTCTACACTCAAATTTTAATAAAAGATCTACCTATATTAAAATCAATCATTATTGGAATTCTTGAAATAACAAATGGTATAAAATTATTAAGCGACACAAACATATCCATCCAATTAAAACTTTCACTTATTAGCTTCTTTTGTAGCTTTAGTGGATTGTGTATAATTCTTCAATGCTATTCATTTGTTTATAAAAACACTGTGTTTAAAATAAATCGATATATATTTCTAAAATTTGTACAAGCTGTAATTGCATTTATCTTAACATTCCTTATTTGCACATTTACAATATAAAAAAACCTCCGCACAATGTGCAGAGGTTTTTAAGTTAGAATTTAATACTTCAATCAAATATTTTACATTTTGGAGGTATAAAATCTAGCTTCAATATTAAATCTAACAATTCTTAAATTAGTAAAAAGAAAGAATTTATTTGATATTGATTATCATTACTATGGTATTAATATACCACATTTCAAATTATATTTCAATATATTTTTAAAAAAATATAGGTTTTAAAAAACCTATATTTTAAAAATTTATAATATAAACTTATTAATAGCTTTAGCAACTCCGTGATTATCATTTGTATCGGTCACATAATTTGCAATTTCTTTTAACTTATCTATCGCATTACCCATAGCTATACCAAGTCCAGCATATTCTATCATCTCTATATCATTTTGCTGATCACCAATACAGATTACCTCTTCCTTTGAAATTCCAAAAATATTTGATAAATCTCTAATAGCATTTCCTTTATTTGAAGCTTTATGGAATAATTCGAGACATATAGGTAAACTCCTTACAACCGTATAATTTTCTCTTATATAATCTGGGATATTTTTTTGTATTATATCTAATTTTGATGGTTCTTCTGTATAAATTATCTTAAATGCTTTTGTTTCATTATTTATTTCATTTGGAAAATTCGGTTTAATATGAACAATCATTCCTATATGATCTCTTTCAAATGCTGAAAACTCATTTTCTTCTAAAACAATTGTTTCTTCAGTTTTATAATCATAAACAAGTATTTTTGCATTTAAAGCAATACCCAAATCAACTAATTTTTTCAATTCATCTCCACACAATAAATTGGCTTTTAAGCATTTCAAATTATTTGTTTTATAGAGTGCTACTCCATTGTTTGTTATTGCATATTCATCTCTTTCTGATAAACCCACTTCTTTTAAAAAATTCGTAATTGCTTTAATTCCTCTTCCTGTTGTAAAAACTACCTTTACACCTTTATCAAGAGCTCTCTTTATAGCAAAAATATTTTCATCAGAAATTTTTCCATTACTATTTAAAAGAGTACCATCCATATCAATAGCTATCAATTTATACAAAATCGATCCCTCACTAACCTATTTATTTTATTTTATCTAAGTCATCTTTTATTCTATAAGAAATATCGTCATAAAAAGTTGATATTTCCGATATATTCTTTGAGTTTAATGATTCCAATGTTTCAATAGCATTATTCTTAGTATTTTCAATATCTTCAACAAGAGATCTCAATACCTCACGAACATAATCATTTGCCCCACCTCTTATAGCTTTTGCCTCACCTTTTGCAATCTCTATAATGCTGTTTGCTTTATTATTAGCCTCAATCACAATCTCATGTTGTTCTATTTCCTTTTCAAGCATGAGTTTAGATTCTTTCATTGCTTCTTCACTAAACTTTTTTGCCTCACCTATTATTCTATCTCTCTCACTAATTATCCACTTAGACCTTTTTAATTCATCGGGTAAATCATGCAAAATCTTCTTTATTAATTCCAATATATCCTTCTTATTTAAAACTATTTTCCCGGTTATAGGAATTTCTGTGGCATTCTCAATAACCTCTTGTAAATAGTCTAATAACTGTAAAACATCCATATAATCACTCCAAAATTTTATGAATAATATCTTGTTCAATAACAGGTGGCACTAACCCCGATATATTACCACCAAATTTTACTATTTGTTTTATAGACGAAGAGCTTATGTACGATAAATTTTCTGTTGTCATAAGAAAAAATGTTTCTATATTAGGTGCCATTTTATTATTTAAAAACGCCATTTGTATCTCATATTCAAAATCCGAAAAAGCTCTCAATCCTTTGATGATAATATTTATATCTTTTTTATTCATATAATCAATTAACAGTCCTTCATAACTATCCACTTTTATTTTGTCACTATCGTTAAGATTGGATATAGATTTATTAATTAATCTTTTTCTTTCTTCTATAGAAAACAATGTTTTCTTATCAGGATTAACTAAAACACATACCATTATTTCATCAAAAATTTTAAGGGAACGCTCTATTATATCAATGTGTCCAAGCGTTATAGGATCAAAACTTCCAGGTATTATCGCTTTATTCATTATAACTCTCCTTATATCTATAAAAACATACAGTTGTATTTCCGTACTTCCTATAATCAACTAAGTTTATATTTTTAGACTCTATAAATTTACTTTCAGAACTCGATATTTTAACAATTATTAACCCATTTTTATTAAGAATATTTAAATCGTCAACCAAATTTATACTTCTATTAACATAATCTGAGTTATATGGTGGATCTATAAATATTAAATCAAATTTCTCTTTTCCCTTAAAACTCCTAAGATTTACATCAAACTCTCCTTTTATTGCAAATGCACAATCTGATAATCCGGTATTTTTAATATTTTGTTCCAAATAAGAAAAGGTAACATCGTTTTTATCACACAAATAAATTTTTTTAGCTCCTCTACTAGCAGATTCAAGCCCAAGACTTCCGGTTCCAGCAAATAAATCAAGAACAATACTATCTCTGTTTAATTCATTCTGAATTATATTAAATATAGATTGCTTAACTCTATCGAGAGTTGGACGAGTAACATCATATCCATCAGGCGAAATAAGTTTTTTCCCTTTAGCTTTACCTGTAATTATTCTCATTTAAATCTCCTTAATTAAAACAAATAGTATTATCAATTTTATCCAATTTTTTTTGAACACTATCATAAAAATCTCTTATTTCATCTATATCAAATTGATCCATATACTCAATATCTTCTTTAACTTTTTTCAAAATACCTACATCATTAATAACATCCGCAAATACAAATCCCGTATTCCCATGCTGTTTATAACCAAAAACATCTCCACTACCTCTTATTTTTAAATCTTGCTCAGATAAATAAAATCCATCATTACTTTCAAGGAGTGTAGAAATTCTTTTCATAGTAACAGGATTCATACTGCTAGTAACAAGAATACATGTACCCTCTTTAGAACCACGTCCAATTCGTCCTCTGAGTTGATGTATCTGCGAAATCCCAAAACGCTCTGCATTTTCAATTACCATTACAGTTGCATTGGAAACACTAATTCCAACCTCTATTACAGTAGTAGAAATCAATATATCAATTAATCCCTCTTTAAAACAATTCATCACTTCATTTTTATCTTTATTTTTCATTTTCCCATGCAAAATTCCAATATTACAACAAGATAAAATAGATGTCTTTAATTCTTCATACAACGACTCAACAGAAAATAAATCCATTTTTTCATTTTCTTCAATAAGAGGACAAACCATATAGCATTGTCCACCTTTATTAATTTCATCTAACATAATTTTATATTTGGCTTCTTTGTCTTCACTTTTAATATGAATTGTGTTAACCTTTTTTCGATTCGATGGAAGCTCTCTAATTGAAGAAATATCCATTCCGTTGTATATGTACAAAAATAAAGTCCTTGGGATTGGAGTCGCAGTCATAACCAATACATCGCAATTTTTATCTTTCCCTTTTTGTATAAGTTTCGACCTTTGACTCACCCCAAATCTATGTTGTTCATCAAAAATTATATACCCTAAATTTTTAAATTCAACATTATCTTCAAGTATAGCATGGGTACCTATTAATAAAATTGGAGTTTCTTCATTCAACTCCTGCTTTATCTCATTTTTTTGCTTTTCTTTAACACTTCCAACCAAAAGACGAATCTGTATATTAAATTTTTTAAATAATTTTATAGCCTCATCATAATGTTGAACAGCCAAAATTTCTGTAGGAACTATTAATGCAACCTTATATCCGTTCAACAAAACATTGAACGCCGTAATAAATGCAACAATAGTTTTGCCTGAACCAACATCCCCATGAAGCAACCTATTAATTGAAAAATCACCTTTTTGTTCAATCAAAATTCTCTTTATTGCATTATTTTGATCTCCAGTCAACTGAAATCCAAGCTCTTTTTTAAGTTCAATCAATTCTTCAGTAAAAATTTTGAACTTAATTCCACTCTCTTTTGAACTCAATTTATCTCTTAAAAGTTTTGTGTTAATAAAAAAATACATAAGCTCTTGATATTTAAATCTATATATAGCCTTAGTAAGTAGTTCTTTATTTTTTGGCAAATGTATATTTATCAAAGCATCATTTAAAGAAATTAAATTTCTCTTCTTAACAATAATATCTGGTAAATTATCTTTAAGATTAATTTGTCCAAGAACATTTCTTACTATATTTATAATTTGATTATTTCCAATCCCTTTGATAGATTTATATTTCGGTATAATATTATTTGAAAAATCTTTAATCTTCTCTGCATTAACAATTTCTATATAATTTTTTGTTTCCTTACAAGTTCCATAAACTTTATATGTATTACCTAAAATAAAACTATGTTTCATATATGGCTTATTAAAATATATTAACTTTGCGATCCTACCTTCGTAATTCCTAAGCTTAATAGTTGTAATAACCAATTTTGCTCTAATCGTTGCATCCCTAAGAATTTCCGTGACAATTCCTTCAAAAATACATTTATCTGATAAATAATCACCTACAAACTCATACGACTTTGGAAAATACATAATTAAATTTTCAATTGTTTTTATATTATTTTTCGAAAATAAATCAGCATATTTTTTTCCTACACCTTTAATGCTTATAATATCCTTCTCAAGCATACTTATCCTTCTATAAAAATCAAAAACAAAATTCTAATTTTCGTATCTAATTCCTCGAACATTAACCACTATAGAATTAATATAAAGTTCCAAGAATCTTTCAATACTATCTTTAATCAAATGAATTATGTCATTTGCTATTATGGAGATTTTAATCCCATATTTTATAATTACAAAAACATGTATATTTAATTTTGATTTATCCTCTGTTAAATTTATCTTAACTCCACTACTTAAATTATTGTTATCTTCTCTAAAGTTGCGATTTGCCAAACCAACAACAGCATTACATTCCATGGTAGCTAATGTTACGATATTTTTAATCAACTCTTCACTATAATAAACATTTCCACTTGACGTTTTAACATGTAACATAAAATGGTTCTCCCTTCCTCTTTTTTATTTTATATTAAATAAGTATATTATTCAATTAAAACAAAATCCAAATAATTATTTTCAATTATATCAAATTATCTAAATTAATATAACATTAAATTATATATTGATTCTTTTATTATTCCATGTTATCATTAAGGTTGTTTATATGTAATAGGTTTTAGGTATGGAGGTGTATATAATATGTCTAAAAGATGTGAAATTTGTGGCAAAGGTGTAGTTTTTGGTGGACAGTACAGCCATTCTCACCGTAGATCCAATAGAAAATGGACTCCTAATCTAAGAAAAATCAAAGCCGTTGTTAACAATTCTACAAAGACTATAAAGATCTGTACTAGATGTTTACGTTCTGATAAAGTACAAAGATCTGCTTAAATAAAAAGTGTAATTAAGATTTTAAACTTAATTACACTTTTTATTTTCTAAATTTAATTATTAAATACCTTATTGTTTCTCTTTAACGTCACAAAAGTAATTCATCGCTTTAGCTATATACTTTGGCATTTCTTCTCCATAATTTTTAGATAAAATTTTAGAAAAATCAGAATTAAATTCATACACCTCAGCCAATCCCCTAAACATTCCAATAGAACAATCATAAAATTTATTCATAAAATCAAAAAGATCTGATACCTGACCTTGTATATATTCATCATCATATCTATTTGAATTCATTTTATCTTGTATATTTTTAAAAATAATATCTCTTTTCTTTTGCTCTTCTATAAAATCAAATTTACTTAAAGAGCTATAATCTATTTTCCCCATACAATTAATTCACCTATTAACAATTACTTTATTTTAGATTATAATACACCTAATCCAAAAAGCAAATAAAATATATAAATTTTTTATGCTACAATAATTAAAATAGTTACTAAACAAAAGTTCATATTAAAATTAAGGAGTAAGAATTAAAAAATGAAGAATAAATTTATTAAAATATTATGCTTTCTAGTGTTAGGTGTAAGCTTAGTGCAATGTTCAAATAAAAGTCTAAATCAACAAAATAATACCCAAATAGTAACACCATCCACTACTAATAATTCTGCATCAACTGGAACTTTAATAGATGCCTCAGAAGTTAGTTCTAGTAAATATCAATCAATTGTTCCTATAATTTCAAAATCAAATGATATATTTAATGGTACTGGGGTTATCATTGGACCAAACACACTTTTAACAAATAGGCACGTTACAGAAGGTGAAACAAAAGATACATTATACGTTTCATTAAATAAAGGTAATGAAACAATTAATTTTGATATTGAAAACATAATAACATTTATACAAGAAAATTATGATTATAATCAAACAAATGTGGATTTATCAATAATTCAAGTTAAACCTAAAGATGGAAAAAATTTATATGATGGACTTGAAACTTTTAAATTAGCTACACTTGACGAAATTAAAAAAGTTGAAAATAAAACTCAAATTGAATTTGCCGGATATCCTGGTGAATCACAACCAAAATTATCTTATGACAAAGGTCAAATTGACTTAATTGAAAGTAATCTTATTTGGTTTAACTCATCAGTAAAACCTGGACAATCTGGTTCACCAATACTAAATTCAAATAATGAAATTATTGGGTTATGTAACGCTGGTAGTGAAAAAGACGGAGTTGGTTTTTTATTTACCCAAGTAGTCCTTGACTTTATAAACAATAATATTAAATAACAAAAATAGGTAAGCAGTTTGTCATTATTAATAACTGCTTACCTTATATTTTTTATAATAAAATTACTTCTTGCGTTTAATCAAATTAAATAAACTGCTAGAAACTGATATAACCCCTGAAAATAATAGTACAATTCCCCATTGCACTAAATTTATACCGCTTGTCTTAAATATTGATTGGAAAAATGGAATATATATTATTCCTAAAATCATAATCACTGAAATAAAAACTGATATTAATAAATACTTATTTGTCAATAAATTAATTTGAAATAATGTTCTTGTTTCTGATTTACATTCAAACACATGTATTAATTGTGATAATACAAGAGTTGCTAAAGTCATAGTTCTACAAGTACGCACACTAAAACCAAGATAAAGCCCAATAATAAATGTAAATATTGTGCTAATTCCAATTAAAGTCCCCCTAAATAGAATTTTTTCCCAAAGTCCTCTTGAAAAAATACTCTCATTTCGTGGTCTTGGCGGCTGATTCATTATATCATCATGTGAATTATCAACTCCAAGTGCAAGAGCAGGAAGTCCATCTGTTGCCAAATTTACAAATAAAATTTGAATAGGAGTAAGTGGATTTGGAAGGCTGAATATAGAAGCTAAAAACATTGTTAAAACTTCACCAATATTACATGACAATAAATACCTTATAAATTTCCTTATATTTAGATAAATTTTTCTTCCTTCTTCAACCGCAGAAACTATAGTACTGAAATTATCATCCATTAATATCATGGCAGACGCTTCTTTTGTTACATCTGTACCCGATATACCCATGGAAATACCAATATCAGCCTCTTTTATAGCTGGAGCATCATTAACACCATCTCCAGTCATTGCAACAACATTACCTTTTGCTTTAAATGCCTGAACAATCCTAAGTTTATGTTTTGGTGTAACTCTAGCAAAAACTTTTATGGAATCAATTGCTTTACCTAATGAT